>CALWMN010000014.1 GCA_944381935.1 uncultured Mediterraneibacter sp.
GCCAGAAGATTTGACAGGATGCCCCAAAACCACAGAGTTACCACCATTGCCACTAAAAATATGAAAAACATCTGAAGTTCTGATTCTGTGCTTTGTCCAGCTTTATAAAGGGACTGCGGATGTTGAAAGACATAAAACATACCGTAACCAATAGCGCTCAATGTAAAAAGGGCAATCTCTTGTACCACCATCCGCATCCCAATGGAAGAAAGACGTCTTTTCATGGGACATAAACGGTGTATCTCTGATCGCTTGGAGGTAATTTCCTGTGTATATGTGTCCGCACAGAAAACCATAGCAAGTATGGCCATGGGCGCTTCCATTGCAACACCAATTTCATAAGAAAAAATGATACCACGGATCAGACTTAATATCACAATAAAGCTGAAAGCATATGCAAGCTTATATGCCGGGAGACTGATCTTTCTTTCTGTCATTATCATATTCTTCGCCTCCTCCAAAGCTGTATTCCAATGAGAATGATTCCTGCAGAAGCAATCAGCAGACAGATCTGGTTTACCATTGCCATCGGCGGCGGAGTCACATCAAAAAACATCCCTGGAAAACGAACCATAATCGCCAGCGGCCGCCCGTAGTATCCGTAAACACCTTCCGCATTTTGGCTTCCCATATTGGAGTAAATCATATACAGGAATAAAAGGGGAACCGCAGGAAGCGGATTTTTAAACAAAAGGGCTACGATAGTATATACACATACAATCATCAGCATATTCGGCAAAATATACTGGCAGGTTGCCAGGAGAAAGTCAGTCAGTCGTATCTCAAAGTCGTTACCGCTGGTACAGATCATGCAGGCTGCCCAGAATACCAGATTTAATATTGCGAGGATTATGAGACTGATCAGGAAGCCTCCTGCAACTTTTCCGATGACATACTGTGTAGCACTGATGGGTTTTGTATGCAACAATTCATAGGTATTCTTTCTCATGTCCTGCATAAAGAGAACGGCAAGCAGAATCGTTGCTGTAAAACCCATAAACAGCCCTGCAAAATCTGCAAATTTTCTGGAAAAGTACCAGGAAAATGGATGTTCTTCCAGTTCTTCCTTAATATAAGCATTGATTTCATCCATTGTGCCTTTACGGTAAGCAGTATCTTCCCAGGTAAAATCAGCACTATGATAACCGTACTGCTCTTCTAAATAGTGACAAGCTTCTTTTATCTCCATCCCACTCATTTCTTGAATGACACCTGAAGCCTCCTCATTATTCATGCCAAAATCGGCAATCAGACTTTCTTGAATAATCTTTTCCCATAACGTCCTGTGTTCTTCTGTGGTTACAGGAATATACCCTTCAAAAGCTTCGCCTTTATAAACGGTCTCTGGATAGTCATTTTTCAGTTCATCTTCTGATGTGATGTAATGGATATTCAGATATGGCTTCAACTGCTGAAAGACACCAAATATCACAACTACAAGGGCAATCCAGAACAGTGGTCTTTTCAGATAATTTAGGATTTCCCGCCGTATAATTGCTTTCATAAGCGTCACCTCTTTCTTTTTGTTGCTCTTATTGTAAATGCTAAATCACAACAAAAAGACAATGGCAGAAAAAAACCGGATCACTTATGCGATCCGGTGAAATACAGCGGTGACAATGGCCCCGCCTAATTTCTCATTTTCTAACAACAGTTTCCCGCCATGCTTCTCACAGTATAACCGGGCAAGATACATACCCATTCCGGTGTGTGTCAGGCTGTCTTTGATGTTTTTTTGATGAAAAGCCCTAGTTATTTTTTCAGCATCCTCCTGAAATCCATTTCCGTCATCCTGTACGGAAATCGTCAGCAGTTCGGAAGTCAGAGATACTTTTATATCAATCTGCTCCCTGGAATATCGGATTGCGTTGGATAATAAATTCTCCAAAACCTCCATAATCACTTCTTGATCCCCGCAGAATATTTCGTCTGTTTTACACACCGACAAATGGATCCTTTTTTCTTTCCCCAGAATATTCAACTCTCTTTGGATGTCTTTTTCAAGCTGTGCGTGAGAAATCTGTTCCGCTTTCAGTGTCCGGTGTTCCAGACTGTTCATTTTTTGCATGGAATCAATAAAGACATCCATGCGGCGTATTTGCTTTATGCCTTCCTGCAGCATTTCCACAGCCTTTTCCCTATCAATCGTTCCATCTGGTAAATAGTCGATCAACATTTCTTGATAACCTTTCAGAACAGAAAGCGGTGAGCGAATATCATGGGCGACTGCAGAGCGCAGTTCCCGCTCATCTTCAATCATACGCCAAAGCTTTCGGTTATTTTCTTCCAACTGCCCACGCATACGGTCAAATTCATGGCACAGATGTCCCATCTCATCCCTGTTTTCGTAAGTGATCCGAAAATCCAGATCATTGTCCGCAATTCTCTGTGAGGCCATCTCCAATTCCTCAATGGGTTTTTTCAGTTTATTTCTATAAAAAAGAAATACGGAGAGACAACTGCCGACAACAGAGAATACCAATACGGAATAGGTCTGCAGGAAATCACAGACTTCAGATATGCCATGATCGATGCGGCTCATTTCGTAACTTTCCGGGCGGGGAATCTGCGCCATATAGCCTTCATTTTCCATTTCAACTGCCGCAAAATAGGTATCTTCATCCGTATATTTCCACCAGATCTGTTCCTGGATTTCAGAGGCTGCCCATGCAACATAGGCTGATAAAAGAAAACTTATAAGCAGGCTTAGAATTAAATACAACAGAATCGTCTTTCTGACAGAAAGATTTCTGACCTTATCCCTTATCTTGCCCATCGGTATCCCATCCCCCAGACTGTTTCAATATATTCCGTATCTGTATGCTTCTGTAGTTTTTTCCGAATGCGCCGGATGAGTTCTGTGATTACCCGGCTGTCCCCATCTCCGTCGTATCCGCAGACTTTCTCATAAATCCGTTCTTTTTCATAGACAGTCCCCGGATTCATCGAAAGAAATTCTATAATTCCATATTCAAGTTTTGTCAGTTCAATATCCTTTCCACTGACTTGAACGGTTTTGGAAGAATAGTCAATAGACAGATCGCCCTGAAAGCGATATGAGGATTTTTTCTGATGGCGTTCTTCTCTTTTTAGGTGTGCGATAATTCTGGCTTCCAGCTCTTTAAGGCTGAATGGTTTCAGAATGTAGTCATCGCCGCCCGACATAAGGCCGTTTACACGATCCTGCTCATCGGCTCTGGCAGTCAGGAACAGAATCGGACAGGATATTTTATCACGGATCCGCCGGCATACTTCAATGCCGTCAATCCTGGGCATATTAATATCCAGCAAAATAATATCCGGCTTCATTTCAACCATTTTCAGCGTTTCTGCCCCATCGGATGCTGTAAGTACCATGTAGTTTCTAAGTTCAAAGAAAGCCCGCAACATCTTAACCAGCTCTGCATCATCGTCTGCAATTAAAATTTTATAATCCATCTCAGTCTCCTTCTTGGCGATAATGATTCGGGCCCTGTGGGGTATCTAAATTCAAACTATAGTATCTCTACAGTGAAAAGGATATAGCAAAGTGAAAGTAAAATCAACAGTAATCATGGAGAATATAGAGATGCTGGTGACAGGAGTTTTTGGCAATGGTCCGAAAATTATTGAAGTTGTACCTGGATTCACCTGATTTTTTTAAATGCATACAATGAAGAAAAAAAGGAAAATGACAGATTGAGAGCAGATTCTTATAAGATCGCTGTGATCGGTGGTGATAAGAGGCAGGCGTACCTGGCACGTATCTTTGCGAAGAAAGGATATGAGGTCTCTGTATATGGACTCTGTGAAAGATTACATGATGAAAGAATACGGGAGGCGGCATCATTGAAAGAAGCTTTGCAAGAGGTGGGTGCTGCTGTAGGTCCTGTGCCCTTTATTCGGTCGGGGAAGATTACGGGAACTTATGAGGTCCTGGATATGAATATAGAAACGCTCTTTGGTAAGCTGCCAGAGAATGTATATTTTTTTGCAGGGAATATCCCAGGTGAGGTAAGAAGATATGCACAGGAAAAGGGAATCAGGGCATATGACGTGATGCAGGATGAGCTTGTGGCTGCAAGAAATGCCGTTGCCGCTGCAGAGGGGATGGTTGCTGAAGCAATCACAAGAAGCCCCGTCAACCTGACGAAGAGCCGGTGCCTGGTTCTTGGTTACGGCAGGTGTGGAAGCGTACTGACACGACTTTTGAAGGCTCTCCTTTGCAGGGTGCTTGTATCTGAAAAAGACAAGACAAGGGCTGCAGATGCATATGTGCTGGCGGACGGCATTGTGCCTGAAACTGAGCTGACGGATGCGGCAGGAGATGTTGATTTTATTTTTAATACAGTGCCTGAGAGGATCCTGTCAGAAGAGAGGCTCCGGCATGTGGGAAAAAACACATGGATCCTTGATATTGCGTCGGCGCCAGGCGGTGTGGATTACAGAGCTGCAGAGGATTTGTCCGTAAATGTCGTCCTGCTTCCCGGCCTTCCCGGCAGATATGCGCCTGCTTCTTCCGCTGAGATTCTTGCTGATTTTATAGAGAACCAGATCAGGCTGCGCTGAATCTGTCCCGGATAGAAGGAGTCGTTTATGAAACTGAAAGGAAAAAAGATTGGCGTAGCGCTTACAGGATCGTTCTGTACTTATGAGAAGGCATTTGTACAGCTTAAGAAACTGAAAGAAGAGGGGGCAGAGATCGTGACGATTTTTTCCAATGCCTCCCAGACGATAGACAGCCGTTTCGGCAGCCCGGAAGATTTTATGAAGGAAGCAGAAGAAATTACCGGGTCCCGCCCGCTGCTTACGATCAGCCAGGCAGAGCCGATCGGACCAAAGAGTCTTTTGGACCTGCTGATTATCCTTCCGTGTACCGGTAATACTGCTGCAAAACTGGCTAACGGCATTACGGATTCTCCGGCCCTTATGGCGGCAAAGGCACATTTGCGGAATGAAAAACCTCTGCTGATTTCTATATCTACAAACGATGCCCTGGGGATGAACATGAAAAATATCGGGATTCTGCTTAACGTAAAGCATATCTTTTTTGTCCCCTTCGGGCAGGATGACCCGGAGAAAAAACCAAATTCTATGACTGCAAGGACGAAGATGCTGATTCCGGCTGCAGAGGCAGCACTGGAGGAAAGGCAGTATCAGCCGGTAATCCAGTAAACTGAAAAGCACCTGAAAGGGAAGGCCGGAGATGCCGGTGTGGCAGTGCGATCAGGGGGATTCAGGATGAAATTGCCATCGTAGAAAATCGGAGCATGTTTTGAAAAAGGAGAAGAAAATATGTGCGGAATTGCGGGATTTTACAGCAGCAGACACAGCTATACGCAGGAAGGCGAGCGGTGGCAGAAGGTTCTGGAAGGTATGAACCGCGCACAGAAGCGCCGTGGACCGGATGAAGAAGGAGTCTGCCTTAACGGTCACTGTGGACTTGCACACGTGAGGCTTTCTATCATCGATTTGAACAGGGGCAGGCAGCCGATGACGAGAAGCGTGGCAGGCAGAACCTGCACGGTCTCTTTTAACGGGGAAATCTACAATATGCCGCAGCTTAGAAAAGAGCTGGAGCGGGAAGGAGCGGTGTTCAAATCTGACAGCGATACAGAAGTAATCCTTCAGGGATATCTGCTGCATGGTGAAGAGTATGTGAGGAAGTTGAACGGGATTTTTGCCATTGCATTGTGGGATGCTCTGGAAGAAACGCTGTATCTGTTCCGGGATCGGGTCGGTGTAAAGCCTCTGTTCTATACCCGGCAGGAAGATACGCTGGTGTTTGCCTCTGAACTAAAAGGAATATTCGCTTTTCCCGGAGTTCGTCCGGTTATCGACAGGGAAGGGTTATGCGAAATCTTTGCCCTTGGCCCGGCGAAAACATATGGAAAAGGAGTTTTCCGGGGAATATCGGAGGTGCTCCCCGGACATTATCTTGTCTGCCGGGAAAACTCAGTGAAGGATATTTGTTATTGGAAGCTGGAGAGCCGCCCACATGGGGACTCCTTTGAGAAAACAGTGGAGAAGACAGCATGGCTTGTCGAGGATTCTGTGAAAAAGCAGATGCTCTCGGATATCCCGATCAGTACATTCCTGTCAGGCGGGGTGGACAGCAGCCTTGTCACAGCAATCTGTGCTTCGGAGTTGAAAAAGCAGGGGAAGACCCTCAATACATTTTCTTTTGATTTTGCAGAAAATCAGAAGTATTTTAGGGCAAATTCATTCCAGCCCAGCCAGGATAGGCCGTGGGTAGAAAAAATGGCGGCATACTGTGGAACAAATCACCGTTATCTGGAATGTGGCAATGCGGATTTGATCGAGAATCTTTTCCGGGCGGTGGATGCGAGAGATCTTCCATGTATGGCGGATGTAGAATCCTCCATGCTGTACTTTTGTTCAAAAGTGGTGGGATATAATAAGGTCACGCTGACAGGGGAATGTGCAGATGAGATATTCGGAGGCTATCCGTGGTTCCACAAGAAAGAAGCATTCGAGACAGCAGCTTTCCCCTGGTCGAATGATATGGCGGCACGCCGGGCGCTGCTTAAGGAAGAGCTGATCCGGGAAGTGCCAATGGAAGAATATGCATCAGCAGCGTATGAAAAAACAGTGCGGGAGACTCCGGTATGCAGCGAAGATACTTCGGAAGAACGGAGGCGCAGAGAAATTGCCTATCTGAATCTAAAGTGGTTCATGGCAACACTTCTTGACCGGATGGACCGCACGAGCATGTATTCAGGACTGGAGGCCAGGGTTCCTCTGGCAGATCATCGTATTATAGAGTATGTGTGGAATGTGCCCTGGGAGATGAAGTGTCCGAATGGACTCGTGAAAGGGCTGCTGCGTAATGCCGGAAAAGGAAAACTTCCGGACGAAATACTCTTCCGCAGGAAAAGTCCTTATCCGAAGACCTATCATCCGGAATACGAGAAGCGGCTTGGAAAAATGCTGCTTGAGGTTATGAATGATCCCGCTGCTCCGATCTGCGGCCTTATTGATGCAGAGAAGCTGAGGCGGTTTCTAGATACCCCGTCTGATTATGGACGCCCGTGGTATGGGCAGCTCATGGCAGGACCTCAGATGTTGGCTTACATGCTTCAGGTCAATTACTGGTTGGAAAAGTATCGTATTCAGATCATCCTTTGATACTATAGTTGGCAAAAGAATACAGCATAATCCCATCTTTGACAGATGAAAAGAAAAGTGGGTGCTGCAATCCTTGAAAACACCGGATATGCTACTGGACCATTCATGGAAGAAGTCCTTCCAAAAAGCCGGGAAGAAAAATACTATGATTACACCGATCTGAAGGAAATAGACGAGGCAGCCGAGGAATATTTAATGGCGGCATGACAACAATATAAGGAAGAAATTATAAAAAAGTACAGATGTACACTCGAACATTTGTACTTTTTTGCTTTTCATCCTATATACTTTTATCATTATCTTTGCTATAATGTCCGAAAAGGGCAGAGACAGATATATGCAAGGCAGACTGCCATGATTGCATGAACAGTCGGTATTTCATATATCTGACGAGCGAAGCGACCGAGGAGAACCGAAGGTTTTTCGAGGCGCTCTGCCTGTTGGTGTTACTTCGTGTTATTTTGTCCTCAAAAAAGTTTTCCTAAAGGATACATTTTGAGATTTTCGTTACGAATGATTTTTCTGAGGGTGGCTGATCTTGAACGTATCAAAAGTCACAAAGGAGCACCCTCCGGGTATACCATCATGCCCTGAAAAGATGGGCAAAGCTAAGGAGAAGATTTTGCTATGGATAAATTCGTTTTAAAGGCCCCGTATCAGCCCACAGGCGATCAGCCGCAGGCAATCGAGGCGCTTGTAAAAGGGTTCAAGGAAGGCAATCAATGCCAGACTTTACTGGGGGTTACGGGTTCTGGAAAGACGTTTACGATGGCCAACGTGATCGAGCAGCTGCAGAAGCCCACACTGGTCATTGCCCATAATAAAACACTGGCCGCTCAGTTGTATGGAGAATTCAAGGAGATGTTCCCTGATAACGCAGTGGAATATTTTGTGTCCTACTACGACTACTACCAGCCGGAAGCCTACGTCCCTTCCTCGGACACCTACATTGCCAAGGATTCCTCCATCAACGATGAGATCGATAAGCTGCGGCTCTCTGCGACTATGGCGCTGACGGAGCGGCGGGATGTGATCATCGTTGCCAGTGTCTCCTGTATCTATGGCCTGGGAAATCCGGTGGATTACCAGAACATGGTGATTTCCCTTCGGCCCGGGATGATAAAGGACCGGGACGAGGTCATGGCGAAGCTGATTGAGATCCAGTACGATCGCAATGATATGGATTTCCACCGCGGGACGTTCCGGGTGAGGGGCGATGTGCTGGAGATCATCCCGGCATACGAGAGTGATACGGCAGTGCGGGTTGAGTTTTTCGGAGATGAGGTGGACCGCATCACAGAGATTGATATTCTGACAGGGGAGATTAAGGATGAATTAAAGCATGTGGCGATTTTCCCGGCATCCCACTACGTGGTCGACAGGGAGAACATCCGAAGGGCCGTCCAGGATATCGAGGAAGAACTGGACGAGCGGGTGAAGGAGTTCAAGCGCCAGGACAAGCTTCTGGAGGCGCAGCGGATCGCAGAACGGACGAACTTTGACATTGAGATGCTAAAAGAGACCGGTTTCTGCTCCGGGATCGAGAATTATTCCCGGCATCTGGCAGGACTGGCTCCCGGGCAGCCGCCGTATACGCTGATAGATTATTTTCCCGATGATTTTATCATGATGATCGACGAGTCCCATAAGACGATCCCGCAGATCGGCGGAATGTATCATGGCGACCAGTCCAGAAAGACGACGCTGGTCGACTACGGGTTCAGGCTCCCATCTGCGAAGGATAACCGCCCCTTGAATTTTGAGGAATTTGAGAGTAAGATAAATCAGGTTATGTTTGTGTCGGCGACGCCGGGGCCTTATGAGGAGGAGCATGAGCTCCTGCGGGCAGAGCAGGTGATCCGTCCGACCGGGCTTTTGGATCCCGAAGTATCCGTTCGCCCTGTGGAAGGACAGATCGATGACCTGGTCGGAGAGATTAACAGAGAGGTAGAGAAGAAGAACAAGGTTCTCGTCACAACGCTGACCAAGCGGATGGCGGAGGATCTTACGGATTATATGCGGGAAGTGGGGATCCGTGTGAAATATCTCCACTCCGATGTTGATACTCTGGAGAGAACGGAGATTATCCGGGATATGCGCCTGGATGTCTTCGACGTGCTTGTGGGAATCAACCTCCTCAGAGAAGGTCTGGATATCCCGGAGATCACGCTTGTCGCGATTCTGGATGCGGACAAGGAAGGTTTCCTGCGCTCGGAGACATCCCTGATCCAGACGATCGGACGGGCTGCCCGAAATTCAGAAGGACACGTCATTATGTACGCGGATACAGTGACAGAGTCCATGCAGATGGCGATTGACGAGACGAAGCGGCGCCGTGAAATCCAGATGAAATACAATAAGGAACACGGGATCACGCCTCAGACAATCCAGAAATCTGTCCGGGACCTGATCAGTATCTCGAAAAAAGTGGCAGCGGAAGAGCTGCGCATGGAGAAAGACCCGGAATCAATGAGCCGAAAAGAGCTGGAGAAACTGATTTCAGATCTGACAAAGCAGATGAAGAAGTCAGCGGCGGAACTGAATTTCGAGGCGGCGGCAGAGTTGCGTGACAGGCTCATTGACCTGAAAAAGATGCTGGGAGAAATGGATTGATTCTGGTTTAATATATAGAAGGAAGGATACACAATGGGAAAAAAGATGGATGCCCGTCAGTATATCAGAATACGCGGGGCAAACGAGAACAACCTGAAGAACATAGATGTCGATATTCCGAGAAACGAGCTTGTTGTGCTGACGGGATTAAGTGGTTCGGGGAAATCATCCCTTGCGTTTGACACGATTTATGCAGAAGGACAGAGGCGGTATATGGAGTCTCTGTCCTCGTACGCAAGGCAGTTTCTCGGGCAGATGGAAAAGCCGGATGTGGAGAGCATAGAAGGATTGTCCCCGGCCATTTCGATTGACCAGAAATCAACCAACCACAATCCGAGGTCAACGGTTGGAACTGTGACGGAGATATATGATTATTTCCGCCTCCTCTACGCGCGGGCGGGGATTCCCCACTGCCCGAAGTGCGGCCGCGAGATCTCCAAGCAGACGGTGGACCAGATGGTGGACCAGGTCATGGCTCTGCCGGAGAGGACAAAGATCCAGCTTCTCGCCCCAGTAGTAAGGGGACGGAAAGGGACGCATGTGAAGCTTTTTGACAGGGCAAAGAAAAGCGGTTATGTCCGTGTGCGTGTGGACGGCAATATATACGAGCTTTCAGAGGAGATCACGCTGGATAAGAACATTAAGCATAATATTGAAATAATTGTCGACCGGCTGGTTGTGAAGCCGGGAATTGAGAAAAGGCTGACCGATTCTATAGAGAATGTCCTCCATCTTGCAGAGGGACTTCTGATTGTAGATATCATTGGCGGGGAGGCGATGAGTTTCAGCCAGAGTTTTTCCTGTCCGGACTGCGGGATCAGCATTGAGGAGATAGAGCCGAGGAGCTTTTCCTTTAACAATCCGTTCGGGGCGTGTCCGGAGTGCTTTGGGCTCGGTTATAAGATGGAGTTTGACGAAGGCCTTATGATTCCGGATCCGTCGCTTACGATCAATGAGGGCGCTATCGCTGTCATGGGATGGCAGTCGTGCACAGACAAGTCCAGCTTTACCCATGCCATTCTGGACGCGTTGTGTAAAGAGTATAAATTTGACCTGGATACGCCGTTTGAAAAATATCCCAAAAAGATCCACGATGTCATTATCTATGGCACCAATGGAAAAAGCGTGAAAGTGTTTTATAAGGGGCAGCGCGGCGAGGGAGTTTATGATGTCGCGTTTGAGGGTCTGATCAAAAATGTGGAGAGGCGGTATCGGGAGACGGGGTCTGAAACGGTAAAAGCCGAATACGAGACATTTATGAATATTACGCCATGCTCTGCATGTAAGGGACAGCGCCTGAAACCCGGCGCCCTTGCGGTTACGGTCGGTGACAGGAACATCGCAGAGGTGACGGCTCTGTCTGTCGACAGGTTGCAGAAATTTTTGCAGGAATTAGACCTGACAGAAACCCAGAGGCTGATCGGGGGGCAGATTTTAAAAGAGATCAGGGCAAGAATCCAGTTCCTTATGGATGTGGGACTTGATTATCTTACCCTTGCCCGTGCAACTGCCACTCTTTCAGGCGGGGAGGCGCAGCGGATACGTCTTGCCACCCAGATCGGTTCCGGGCTGGTGGGGGTTGCGTACATTCTGGATGAACCGAGCATCGGGCTCCACCAGAGGGACAATGACAAACTGCTGGCGACACTGAAACATCTCCGGGACCTCGGGAATACTCTGATCGTTGTGGAACACGATGAAGATACGATGTTTGCGGCCGACTATATTGTAGATGTAGGGCCAGGGGCAGGAGAACACGGGGGAGAGATCGTTGCATGCGGGAATGCCCAGGAGATCATGAAAAGTGAAAAGTCCATTACAGGCGCCTATTTAAGCGGCAGGATCAGGATTCCCGTGCCGGACGAGCGAAGGAAGCCGACCGGGTTTCTGAAGGTGATTGGCGCGCAGGAAAATAACCTGAAAAATATTGACGTGGAAATTCCGCTCGGTGTCATGACATGTGTGACGGGGGTTTCGGGATCGGGAAAAAGTTCACTGGTAAATGAGATTATTTACAAACGGCTGGCAAGGGACCTGAATCGTGCCCGCACAATTCCGGGAAAGCACAAAAAGATTCTGGGACTGGAGCAGGTGGATAAGGTGATTGATATCGACCAGTCGCCGATCGGAAGAACTCCGAGATCGAATCCGGCAACATATACAGGGGTGTTTGACTTGATCCGGGAACTGTTTGCAGCAACGCCGGATGCAAAAGCAAGAGGTTATAAAAAGGGCAGGTTTAGCTTTAATGTAAAGGGAGGGCGCTGCGAAGCATGTGCCGGAGACGGAATCCTGAAGATAGAGATGCACTTCCTCCCCGATGTATACGTGCCATGCGAGGTATGCGGAGGAAAACGGTACAACCGGGAAACACTGGAAGTCAGGTACAAGGGAAAGACAATTTATGACGTACTGAATATGACTGTGGAGGAAGCGTTTGAATTTTTTGCGCATATTCCGAGCATCCGGCGCAAAATGGAGACGTTGAATGACGTGGGGCTTTCCTATATCCGCCTGGGGCAGCCGTCCACTGAGCTGTCAGGGGGCGAGGCGCAGAGGATCAAGCTCGCCGCAGAACTGAGCAAGCGCAGCACCGGGAAAACGGTATATATCCTGGACGAACCGACTACAGGGCTGCACTTTGCGGACGTCCATAAGCTGACGGATATTCTGCGCCGCCTTGCGGGAGACGGGAATACCGTGATCGTGATCGAACACAATCTTGACGTGATCAAGACGGCGGATTATATCATCGACATCGGTCCTGAGGGCGGGGATAAAGGCGGAACGATTGTCGCCTGCGGCACGCCGGAAGAAGTGGCTGAGAATGAAAAATCGTACACCGGGAAGTATATTGATGCAATCCTAAAGAAAAAATAAATAATAAAAAAGGGGTTTCCATTTTTGGAAAAGTTTATTATACTAGTGATGCAGACGGACAGGCAGGGGGAGTCTGTTTTTGTCTGATTATGGAGGAAACCCGCAAGGGAGTCAGATACATGTTTTCCGGCATCTGGGGGACGTTATGCCGGGAAGAGTCGGATAGCCAGCGCACAGAGGAGAAAGATGTTTGTCTGCCGACAGACTTAAGGGAAAGAGTATAAAGAGTTTGGAAGGGAGAATCAATATGTCTGTAGATCTTGGTATAGATTTGGGAACTGCGAGTGTTCTGGTATATGTGAAGGGGAAGGGAGTTGTACTAAAAGAACCGTCAGTCGTGGCGTTTGACCGGGATACAAATGTTATCAAGGCGATTGGAGAAGAAGCGCGGCTTATGCTTGGGAGGACGCCGGGCAATATCGTGGCTGTCCGTCCTCTGAGGCAGGGCGTGATCTCAGACTACACTGTGACGGAGAAAATGATAAAATATTTTGTGCAGAAAGCCCTTGGAAAACGCACATTTAAAAAGCCGCGTATCAGCATTTGTGTTCCGAGCGGGGTGACGGAAGTCGAGAAAAAGGCTGTAGAGGAAGCCACCTTTGCTGCCGGCGCGAGGGAAGTCCATCTGATTGAGGAGCCGGTTGCGGCTGCCATTGGAGCGGGAATCGATATTGCGAAGCCATGCGGCAATATGATTGTTGATATAGGAGGCGGAACGGCGGATATCGCTGTAATCTCCCTCGGCGGTACTGTGGTGAATACCTCGATCAAAGTAGCAGGGGATGACTTTGATGAGGCTATTGTCCGGTATATGCGGAAAAAACACAATCTTTTGATTGGGGAAAGGACGGCAGAGGACATTAAGATCAAGATTGGTACAACTTATCCGCTTGTCGAGGAGGAGACGATGGAAGTGCGCGGGCGGAATCTTGTCACAGGACTGCCCAAGACTGTCACCGTGACGTCTTCCGAGACGGAGGAGGCATTAAGAGAGGCGACCAGCCAGATAGTGGAGGCCGTCATATCCGTGCTGGAGCAGACTCCGCCGGAACTCTCGGCGGATATACTTGACCGGGGGATCGTCCTGACCGGAGGAGGTGCCATGCTGCGCGGTCTGGAAGAACTGATAGAGGAGAAGACGGGGATTAACACGATGACAGCGGAAGATCCGATGAAAGTCGTTGCGATTGGCACAGGCCAGTTCGTGGAATTTATGAGCGGAAGAAAAGACTTCTAGTGATGCGATGATATTTTAAGTTGTTGTTCAGGGGTGTGCGCATGAGAGGCACCCCTTTTCTGTTGTCCTGACAGGCAGGGAAGAATGTGTGAGAGAAGGAGAAGAACGTGGAGATAGTTTCAGGGTATGTCGACCATATCGTTTTCCGCAACGGGGAAAATGGATACACGGTATTTCAGCTAGAAAATGACGATGGGGAAGTGACCTGTGTGGGGAACTTCAATTTTATCAGTGAAGGCGAACTGCTGGAGATGGAAGGGGAATATGTGACCCACAGTGTATATGGAAACCAGTTTAAAGTTTCTTCCTATAAGGTGAAAGAACCTGAGGACTTAGTCTCGATCGAGCGGTATCTGGGATCCGGGGCAGTAAAAGGCATCGGGGCAGCTCTGGCAGCCAGGATAGTCAGGCGATTTCAGGAGGATACCTTCCGCATTATTGACGAGGAGCCGGAGAGGCTTGCAGAGATCAAAGGCATAAGTGAGCGCAAAGCCAGGGAGATCGCAGAGCAGGTCGAAGAGAAGAAGGATATGCGCAAAGCCATGATTTTTCTCCAGAAATATGGGATTTCTACGAGGCTTGCGGCAAAAATATATCAGCATTACGGCATGAAGATTTATAAAGTCCTTGAAGAAAATCCGTATGATCTTGCGGACAATATTGAGGGGATCGGCTTTAAGACGGCTGATGAGATCGCAGCCAGGATCGGGATACATACAGACTCTGATTACCGTATCAGGAGCGGATTGTTTTATGCCCTGCAGCAGGCTGTGGGCGAGGGGCATATTTACCTTCCGCAGGATCTTCTGCTAAAGCGGGCAGGGGATCTGCTGCAGGTGGAAATCACGGACATTGAGAAATATGTCATGGATCTGTGTATAGAACGCAAGACGGTTATGAAAGAGTGCGGCGGGGAGATACGGATCTATCCCGCGCATTACTACTATCTTGAACTGAATACCGCCAGGATGCTCCATGATCTGGATATTGACTGTGATATGCCGGAGGATCTTATGGAAAAGAGGCTCAAGGCCGTTGAAAGACGGGAAAAGATCGAGCTGGATCCTATGCAGCACCGCGCCGTGATAGAAACGATCAAACATGGCCTGATGGTGCTTACCGGGGGACCCGGGACAGGGAAGACCACAACTATCAATACGATGATCCGCTTTTTTGAAAGTGAAGGAATGAGTATCCTTCTGGCGGCGCCTACGGGACGGGCGGCAAAAAGGATGACAGAGGCGACAGGATATGAGGCGCAGACAATACACCGGCTGCTGGAGGTGAGCGGGAACCCGGAAGAGGAAGGGAATGTAGGCGGGTTTATGAGAAACCGTGAGAATCCGCTGGAGGCGGACGTCATTATAATCGATGAGATGTCCATGGTAGACCTGCCGCTTATGAATTCTCTTCTCCTTGCCGTTGTCCCGGGAACGAGGCTGATACTTGTAGGAGATGTGGACCAGCTCCCCTCTGTCGGACCGGGAAGTGTGCTGAAGGATATCATACGCTCCCAACGTTTTCCTGTTGTGAGGCTGACGAAAATTTTCCGCCAGGCAGGGGAGAGTGATATTGTGGTGAACGCGCATAAGATCAACCAGGGCGAGCCTGTCGTCCTGGATAATAAGAGCCGCGATTTCTTTTTCCTGAAAAGACAGGATGCGGATGTGATTATAAGTGTGATGATTACCCTTATTCAGAAGAAACTTCCCGGATATGTGCATGCAAGCCCGAACGAGATTCAGGTGATGACTCCGACAAGAAAGGGGCTTCTGGGTGTGGAGCGTTTGAACGGGATCCTGCAGAGATATCTGAATCCGTCCAGCCCGGAAAAAACAGAGTGCGAGGCGGGCGGACGGCTTTTCCGCACGGGCGATAAAGTAATGCAGATCAGGAACAATTACCAGCTTGAGTGGGAAGTGAGCACGAAATTCGGACTTACAGTGGATAGAGGGATGGGAGTGTTCAATGGGGATATGGGGGTCATAACAGAGATTAACCCGTATACAGAAACCCTAGAGGTAGAATTTGACGAAGGCAGGAAAGTGAAATACGGATTTGATATGACGGAAGAACTGGAACATGCATATGCCATAACGGTTCATAAATCGCAGGGAAGCGAATATCCGGCTGTCATCATTCCACTTTTGTCCGGACCAAGGCTTCTCTATAACAGAAATCTTCTGTATACTGCAGTGACAAGGGCAAAGAAATGCCTTACAATTGTAGGGAGTGATGTGACATTTCAGAACATGATAGAAAACAAGAGCGAACAGGAACGATATACAAGCCTGGCGGAGCGTATACGGGAGTTTTAAATCTTCTGTATCCGCCCACCTGCCCGTTCTGCCAACAGATATGCTATGAAGGGATCTGCCCGAAGTGCAGAGGGAAGATTGTATATGTAAAGGAACCCTGTTGTATGCACTGCGGGAAACCGGTGGGAAGTGAGGGCGAAGAATACTGTCCTGACTGCAGGGGGACAAAATCCCGAATCAGACAGGGCAGGAGCGTATGGCTGCACACAGGATTGGTTCCGGGAGCTGTCTACAGATTTAAATATAAGAATAAGAGGAGATATGGGGAAATATTTGCTGCGGAGATGGCAAAATGGCATGGGGAGATAATAAAGCGGTGGGGGATCGGCGAGATTATACCGATCCCGCTCCATCCTTCCAGAAGGAAGAGAAGAGGATATAATCAGGCGGAACTGATAGCCAGGGGTTTATCTATGTATACAGGAATCCCATACAGGGCGGATGTCCTGTTCAGAATAAAAAAGACAACGCCGCTGAAGGAACTTGACAGAAGTGAAAGAAGGCTGAATCTGCGGGGAGCATTTGCTGTTTCGCGGAAGTGGACTGCCCCGGAGAATATCCTTTTGACAGACGATATATATACGACGGGAAGCACGATGGAAAGTGCGGCAGGAATCCTGAAAAAAGCAGGGGTTCAAAATGTCTACTTTTTGACTATAAGCATTGGACAAGGTATCTGAGTATATGATATACTAAAAAATAATGGCGTTGAGGGAAGTCGTGCTTTTCATGTCTGCATGGAACGCATGGCCTTTTGGACTCAATATGGAATAAGCTGGCGGTGTATGCCGACAGGAAGGAAAGGCGAACGGTTGCAGTTATGTTGGATAGAAATAAGATACGTCTTATGACGAAAATTGCTGTTTATGAAAAAGAATATGCCGATGAGGATCTAAAGATCAGCTCTTATTATAAGAAAGACTATTCCAGTTTTCACACATGGATTACGCTGATATGGGTGACTGTCGGCTATCTTATTGCAATGGGGCTTTTCTTTCTCTGCAATGCGGATACCATCCTGGAGGGGATCACAGTTGTCAAGCTGATCCTCCTCGTTGCGCTTGCCCTTGGGTTTTATCTCGTGCTTCTTATCTTATATGGGGTCGGATCAGGCAGCTTTTATAAGAAAAAGCACGGACGCGCGAAGCAGAGAGTAAAAAAATATTACAGGGATCTGTCCCGTCTGGAAAAGATGTGTAAAAAGGAGAAAGACTGATTATGAGTACATTACTTGTTCTGCGAGAAAGACTGAAAAAGATATATGCCGCCTATTCGGCATATATTTTAAAAATACTACAGCTTCTGATGGGACTGCTTTTATTTGGACTGATCAACTCTAATGTAGGTTTTATGAAAATAGCGTCTTCTATTCTCAGCACAGTAGGACTGTCTGTGATCTGTGCTTTTTTCCCGATGATTGTAATGGTAATTGCGGCCACAGTACTTATTCTGGTGCATTTTTATGCCCTTTCTATGCCGATTGCAGTTGTTTCCGGTGCAATTTTTTTGCTGATGTACATATTCTATTTCAGGTTTTCACCGGGTAAGGCTTGGCTTGTCCTTGTGTCGGCACTTGCGTTTGGTTTAAAGATTCCCTTTGTCGTGCCGGTTGTGTTCGGGCTTATGGGGACGGTTGTGTGGATTGTGCCGGCAGTATGTGGGATTATTGCATTTTATATGGTATATTTTGTGAAGGCGTCCTCTACAGCGCTGCAAAGCGCTGATGCAGAGGGAATGGTAGAGGGTGTCATGAGCTTTACCAGGCAGGTCCTGGCAAATAAGGAAATGTGGCTGATGGCGATGGCGGCAGTGATTGGGATCCTGATTGTAAACACGGTTAAGAACCGTTCGGTTGACCATGCGTGGAAGATAGCTTCGGCAGCGGGGGTATCAGCCTGCTTTGTCATAGCTGCTGCCGGTAATATAGTACTGGGTCTGCATCTTTCCTATGTAGTCATGATACTCAGCTCAGTAGCAGGTCTGGCTGCAGGTCTGATATTGGAACTCCTCTTCTTTGCCGTGGACTATTCCAGGACCGAGCATATACAGTTTGAAGATGACGAATACTATTATTATGTGAAGGCTGTTCCGAAGATCGGAGTACCTGTCCCTGAAAAGAGGGTAAAACGTATTACGGAGCGGCATGTGCAGGAGGAAGATTCCCTGCAGTCTCCGGATAGGGCAAAAGAAGAGAGAGGCAAAAGCAGGAGTGAGAAGCAGGATTCTTCTTTGGACAGGACGACCGATGAGATCCTCCTAACGCGGAGCCTGAGCAAAGAACTGGGACTTGACCGGAACAGTGAGGAACACGAATAAATTGATTCTTTTGTGCGGAGAAATAAGGCGGTGGCACGCAGTATGACAGATTGGATAAAGACATTTCTGAACAACTATACAAATAACACTTACATTCCTCAGATACAGATCATCGACATCGTGGAGATCCTGATTATTACGGTGATCGTATATGAAATCATGCTGTGGATCAAAAATACAAAGGCGTGGATGCTTCTTAGAGGAATCATCATGCTGGGACTGTTTATCCTTCTGGCATGGATATTCCAGATGAATACGATCCTGTTTCTGGCGAAAGAATCCATCAATGTTCTGGCGATTGCGGCCGTTGTGGTTTTCCAGCCGGAGCTGCGCCGTGCTCTGGAGAAGCTGGGGGAAAAGAATATTCTGAGCAACATTAACCCGTTCGACAGGAATAAGGCAAATCAGAGGTTTTCTGATGAGACGGTGGACAGCATTGTGAAAGCCAGCTTCGATATGGGAAAGGTCTGTACGGGAGCCCTGATCGTTGTGGAGCAGGCGATTCAGCTCAACGAATACGAGATGACCGGAATAGAGCTGGACTGTAAAGTGTCTGCGCAGGTCCTGATCAATATTTTTGAGCATAATACACCTTTGCATGACGGAGCGGTCATTATCAGAGGGGACAGAATTACTTCGGCGACGTGTTATCTGCCGCTTTCAGATAATATGACGATCAGTAAAGACCTCGGTACCAGGCATAGGGCGGCGCTGGGTATGAGCGAGGTATGTGACGCCCTTGTCATCGTTGTATCGGAAGAGACAGGGCTTGTCTCAGTGGCGTCAGGGGGCGAGCTTACCAGGGGAATAAACCGGGATGAACTCAGAGAGCGGCTGAGCCAGATTCAGTATAGAAATTCTGAGACAAGGAAGTTTTCTATACGGAAAGGATGGCGCAGATCATGAGAAAATATAAGCTTACAAGAAATCTGGGGCTGAAGATCATAGCTGTTTTTTTTGCAGTGTTTCTCTGGCTTATTGTAGTAAATGTAGATGATCCGGTCGTTACAAATACCTTTTCAGATATACCGGTCACTTTTGTGAATGATGACATTATATCGCAGGACGGCAATGTATATCAGGTTCTGGATGAGGAGAATGTAAGCGCTGTCATTTCGGCAAGGCGTTCTGTCCTGCAGGACATTGAACCTGATGATATTGTCGCAACAGCGGATATTAAAGCGATGGATACCGATACAGGACTGGTTCCGGTCGAGATATCGCTTCCCAGCCTGCGGGAGGAAACGGATTACCAGAGTGCGGAAGCAGTGCCGAGAAATCTTCAGATCAAGATTGAAAAGACAGGAAGAAAAGTCCTGGCGCTTACTGTCAGCACAACGGGAACGCAGCGTGACGGATATTTGCTCGGTGATATGACGGTGAGTCCCGAAAATGTCACGATTACAGGACCTGAGTCGGTGATTGAGCAGATCGACAGGGCAGTGGCACGTATTGACATATCAGGCATTTCCAGGGATACAGATGAGCCGGGCGAGCTGGTTCTGTATGACCAGAACGGGAATCAGCTTGGGACATCCCAGCTGAGCAATAACCTGGGCGAGGACGGTATTACAGTCCATGTGGAAGTTATGGAGCTCAAGAGCGTCCCTGTAAGGTTTGAAACGTCAGGAATGCCGGAATCCGGTTATAAATATACAGGATGCAGCAGTGAGCCTGAAAGCATCCAGATATACGGGACCTCGGAGGCGTTGTCTGATGTGGAGGAAATCGTGATTCCCGGTTCGGAGATCGACCTGGAGGGAGTCACGGAAACTTTTGAAAAAACAATCGATATTACGCCATACCTCCCGGAAGATGTAAACCTTGTGGAAGAGTCGTCTGGAAATATAAGAGTCACTGTTATGATTGAGCAGGAAGATACACGGACAATTAACCTGCTGGTAAGTTCCATCAAGATCAGTAATCTTTCCTCTGATCTGCAGGTTTCCTATCAGCCGGATGCGGAGGTCAGCCTTCAGTTCAGCGGGGAACAGGAGCTTCTGGATGTATTGGATATCAGCAATGCTGTCTCGGTAAATCTGGAATCCTACACGAAAGCGGGGACATACAATGTCCCGGTCATTGTGGATGTGCCGGAGGGCATTACCCTGTTGGATGATGTAACGGTAGAGCTTACTCTTTCAGAAAAGCAGGCGGACACGTCAGAACAGTCATCGGATCAGGGAGATCAGGGACAGGAACAGGAGGAACAGAATGGTCAGTGATAAAGTCGTAATCAAGAATCCGACGGGTCTTCATCTAAGACCCGCAGGGTTATTCTGTAAGACAGCGATGAAGTTTCAGAGCAAAATTACAGTGCACAAAAAGGGCAGGCATGAAGATGTAACAGCAAATGCAAAAAGCGTCCTGAGCGTATTGGGAGCATGTATCAAAAGCAGCGATGAAATAGAGATTGTCTGTGAGGGCGATGATGAAGAAAAGGCCTTGGAAGAAATGATCCAGCTTGTCAGGGACGGGTTAGGTGAATAGGGGGATAAGGAGGAAAAGCTGTGGGCAGAGCTACATTAGTAATCATGGCAGCCGGTATCGGCAGCCGTTTCGGTGGGGGAATCAAGCAGTTGGCGCCGGTGGGGCCAAATGGAGAGATCATCATGGATTATTCGATCTATGATGCAGTAGAGGCAGGTTTTGACAAGGTTGTCTTTGTGATCAGAAAAGATCTGGAAAAAGATTTCCGTGAGGTGATCGGCAGCCGGATTGAGCAGTATGTGGATGTTTCCTATGCGTATCAGGAGATTGAAGATATTCCTGCAAAATATGCAGGAAAATTTAAGGACCGCACAAAACCTTGGGGAACGGGGCAGGCAATTCTCTGCTGCAAGGATGTGGTTGACACTCCGTTTTTAGTTATCAACGCTGACGACTATTATGGGAAGGAGGCCTACAGGGAAGCCTACAGGTATTTGACAGAAAAGAAGGATACTGATACAATAGAAATTTGTATGGTAGGATTTGTTCTGAAAAATACACTAAGCGATAATGGCGGAGTCACCCGCGGGGTATGCCGCGTGGACGAGAACGGGATGCTCACGGAGATCGTAGAGACCCATAATATAGAAAAAATAGGGGACCAGGCTCTGGTGAGAAGCAAAGATGGAGATCTTATTATTGATAAGGATTCTCCGGTATCCATGAATATGTGGGGGTTGGCTCCGGAGTTTTTTCATATCCTGGAGTCCGGGTTTGATACATTCCTTGAGAACACTGCAAGGGACGACAGGAAAGCAGAATATCTTCTGCCTACCCTGATTGGCCAGCTTTTGCAGGAAAAGGTGCTGAGTGTAAAAGTTCTGAAGTCACAGGATCAGTGGTTCGGCGTAACCTATAAGGAAGACAGAGAGACAGTGGTCAACGCCGTAAACAGGCTGGTCAGGGAAGGAATTTATCCTAAACGGCTGTTTGGCGATAAATAGCCGGGCAGTTTATCGGCGCAGAAGCCGCACGGAAGTGCCGGTTCTTTCGCTGCATACAAAGAGATAAAGGAATTTTAGGATGGCAAAGAAACGCAGACCGACCCCGGGGACCGGGAAAAAGAAGAAAAATGATAATCGATATTCTGACCGTTCCAGGCGCAATCGCTTCGGCAGGTTCTGCCTGATATTCCAGACAATTCTGAGCCTTGCCTTCATGGCGGTTGTAGTGCTGCTGGATATGCTTCCTGCCAGATATCTTGTGCTGGTGGCGGTGACGCTGTTTTTCCTGTGGACCATCACATTGAATACACAGGTGGCGAGAAAGAAGAAGAGCGCGATCGGGAAGGGATACAGCCTGATTGTAATGGCGATACTTCTGACGGGGACGTATTATATCGCAAGGACAAACGACATGATCAGCCAGATTGCAAGCGGAAGCTTTAAGGTAGACAAGATGGTCGTGGCAGTTCTGGCAGATGACCCGGCTGAATCACTTGAGGATGCAGCGGACTATAACTTTGGGGTCCAGTTTGTCCTGGGGGCAGACAATATGCAGGCAGCGGTTCTCGACATTGAGAATGTGCTTGGGACTGATACCATTGAGATGACAGAATGTGATTCTATCCAGGATCAGGCGGAGAGGCTCCATGACGGAGAGGTGGATGCAATTGTTTATAACGAGGCTTATACGGAAAACCTGGAAGAAGTGTTTGACAATTACAGTCAGAGTGTGAAGATCATTTACCGCCATGACATACGGGTAGAACTCGACTTTGGAACCGCCTCTAATATAACAAAGGAACCGTTTACGGTTTACATAAGCGGAATTGACGTGTATGGGGATATATCCCAGTCGAGCCGCAGTGATGTCAATATTATAGCCGTGGTGAACCCGACCACTTATCAGATACTGCTGGTAACAACGCCGCGTGATTATTATGTGGAGATACCGGGCGTCTCGCAGGGGATGTCGGATAAGCTGACGCATGCCGGTATTTACGGGATTGACGCATCGATGGAAACCCTGGGAGAACTCTATGAGACAGATATTAATTATTATGTGCGGCTGAATTTTACATCCATGATCGATATTGTAGACGCCCTTGGCGGAGTGGATGTCTACTCGGAATATGACTTTACTACGAGCAAAAACTCGGGAGTAGTAATGGATGTAGAGCAGGGATATAATCATTTCGATGGAAAAGAAGCCCTGGCATTTAGCAGGGAGAGGAAGAACCTGGAAGACGGAGATAACCAGCGGGGGAAAAACCAACAGGCTGTGATCACGGCAATGCTGAAGAAGGCGATTTCACCGACTATGCTGCTGAAGGCAAACGGTATCATGGATGAAGTGAGCGAGGGTGTGGAAACAAATATCTCCCAGTCTCAGATCAACGCCCTGATTAAGTACCAGCTTAGCAAAAATCCCAAATGGAGCATCCAGTCTGTGGCGGCAACAGGATATGCATCCAGGGAATATTGTTATTCGGCGACAGACCCGCTGTATGTCACGATTCCGGACTACGAAAATGTCGAAGAGATCATCGATCTTGTCAATGTAGTGGAAGAAGGCGATATCCTGACAGATGCGGAAAGCCTGAACTAAAAGTGAAAGATAAATGAGAGGATAATGGAAAAACACGCATTATCCTTTCATTTTTTATTGGCATATTGTAGGGATTCCAAAAAAAGGGTGTTGAAAAATGACAAAAAAATTGATATTATAATATCTGTGAAACTAGGGGAGTTCATAAGAAAAAATAATAGTAAGGAGGGTGTTATATGAAGAAATTTAGAGCGCTTTCTGTTTTTCTGCTTGTCCTTTTGATGATAGCAGGATGCAGCGGTCCGGCGGCCTCGTCTACAGAGGGGCAGGAAGCAAATCAGGGCGCAGAAAAAGTGACGGGACAGTCAGAGGAAGTCAGCGGGGAAGAGACCGACGCTGAGGGAGAAGAACCTGAGACAGGGGATGAAACTTCAAGTGTTGATACCGGCACACAGGAGGACGGCCAGACAGAAAAGAGAATGGTCAAGGTGTATTATATCGACGCTGAAACGGCGGAGCTGGTAAGCGATGAAGTTGAGATCGAGAATGAAAATGATATCTGGAAAGCTCTCCAGGAGAGAGAGATCCTGACAGAAGACTGCAAACTTCTCAGTTTTAAAGTCAATGAGGAGGAGAAAACCATTGACCTTGATTTCAACTCCGCATTAGGAGAACGCGTCAGAAGCTTTGGCACAGCCGGTGAGACTGAGATTATCGGATGTCTGGTTAATACCTATCTGGAGGCGTACGGATGTGACAGGATCAGACTGACAGAAGAAGGCGGCGTCTTTGAGACATCACATGGTGCAAATTTTGACGGGTATACCGGGGAAATAGATATTTAGGGAATAGGAGGTCTACATAACAATGAAGAAGAAACTACTGCGGCTGACAGCTGTCCTGATGTTTGGATGTATGCTGGCAGGAAGCATTCCGCAGAACCTGGTTTATGCAGAGGAAGCAGTCCAGAGTTCGGGCCAGGATGCCCAGAGTGGCGGAGAGACACAGGATTCCGGGGAGGACTCCCAAACGGAGGATCAGACAACAGGGGTGGACGGGTCCGCGGGAACGGACCAGGATGACGAAACCGGTTCCGGGAATGCTTCATCGGCAGATGACCAGAACGCTGCACAGACAGACGGTACAGACACAGAGGGGCCGGCAGACATCCAGAATACCGAAGAAGCTGTCCAGCCCCAGCAGGAGACGGAACAGGAAGTTACAAAAGACGGCAGTGAGAAGAGCCAGATCAATTTTGTTTTCGTGGAAAGCCCTTATTTGGAGACACCCGGGACAGAGCGGATTGTCGTCTCCATCGGCGATGGGACAGAAACGGCTGACAGTGCGGCGTTGACGGTGAAAAACCAGGATGGTGAAGAGGCTGTATGGGATCTGTCCCTTGGTGTAGAAGGGGTTTACCTTTTTGAGCATGATTTTGATGATGAGAGTGCAACCGGTACATATGAAGTTGTTTCCATGAGCCTGCAGAGTGCAGACGGGGAGGAGAACCTGCTGTTCTCGGACTATGACGTGGAAGCGAATTTCGGTGTGAATGAAGAGTACAGCGGCATCGAGGAACTTCAGCCTCTGGATGAAGAGGCGGCTGCCGAGGAAGCCGCTGATGCAGATACAAGCGATGCGGTAGAGGCGACAATCGCGGAGATAGACCCGGAGCATATCGAGGAGTCGACGGAACAGATCGTCGATGCACTCCAGGAAGCGGAAGAGGAGACAGAAACTTCGGACACAGTGGCGTCTGCAGACACGGCAAGTGTCAAGGCACGCACGGCTTCCAGAACGACGACAGTAAACGTGGAGTCCATAGCGGCACTGGGAGAGGCGATCGATACACTTGCGAAGAACAGCTCGGGAGATATCGTGGTTGCGCTTGACCCAGGGCATGATTCTAAACATACGGGTGCATCTTACGGCGGCTTAAAGGAGCATGAGCTGACACTGAAGATTGCACAGTACTGTAAGGCGGAGCTTGAGACATATTCCGGAGTGACCGTATATATGACAAGGACGTCTGCAGCATGCCCATATCCTGATAACAAAAGTTCGGGAGGAGATATCGGTGACAGAGTCCAGGCGGCTGTGAAAGCCGGGGCGGACATCTATGTCAGTATCCATCTGAACTCTTCAACATCATCATCGGCTAAAGGCGCGGAGGTCATTGTCCCGAATAATAACTGGAAGCCGTCTGTGGCACAGGAGGGGCGCGAGCTTGCCCAGGCAATTCTGGACGAACTGCAGAAGGTCGGGTTGAGCCTCAGGCCAAATGAGATTTACAGTAAGGATACGACAGAAAATGAAAGATATGAGGACGGGTCCCTGTCTGATTATTTTTCCGTACAGATTTATGCGAAAGAAGCCGGGATCCCGGGAATTATCGTGGAGCATGCTTTCCTGACGAACAGCGGTGACAGGACATTCCTGGATTCGGATGCTGACCTTAAGAAGCTTGGCGTTGCGGATGCAACCGGTATCGCAAATTATCTGGGCCTGAGCAAGGGCGAATGGAAGACTGTCAACGGAAAGAAGTACTACTATGAAGGCGGCAAGATGGTTACCGGCGAGAAAAAGATCAGTGGGGCATGGTATTACTTTGCCAGCAATGGCGTGATGCAGACCGGTTTTGTAAATCTTGGCAGCAAGGTTGTTTACTATGATTCCAATGGGCAGATGGTTCGCGGTGCGGAGAGAAAGATTGACGGAGAATGGTATTATTTTAATCCGACGACAGGAGCGCGGTCGACCGGGTTTGTGAATCTTGGCAGTAAAACGGTTTACTATGACTCGGAAGGGAAAATGGTCCGTGGTGAAGAACGGAAAGTAGGCAATAACTGGTATTATTTTGACAAGACAACTGGTGCGCGGGCAACCGGGTTTGTGAATCTTGGAAGCAAAGTTGTTTATTACGATACGAACGGAGCAATGGTCCGTTCTGGAGAGAAAAAAATAAACGGCAACTGGTATTATCTGGATAAGACGACAGGAGCCAGGGCAACCGGGTTCCTCAACTTAGGCAGTAAAACGGTTTATTATGATTCCAATGGGGTTATGGTCCGCAGTGGTGAGAAGAAAATAAATGGCAACTGGTATTATCTGGATAAAGTAACAGGAGCAGTTGCAAAAGGATTTTATGATCTTGGCAATAAAGTTGTCTATTACGATACGAACGGAGCAATGGTCCGCGGCGAAGAGAGAAAGATATCGAACAGCTGGTATTATTTTGATGCTGTGACAGGAGCCAGGGCCAGCGGGTTTGTGAATCTCGGAACGAAGGTAGTCTATTATGATGCGAGTGGAAAGATGCTTCGTTCCGGTGAAATAAAAATAAACGGGTATTGGTATTATTTAGACAAGACAACTGGTGCGCGGGCAAAAGGTTTTGTAAATCTTGGCAGCAAAACGGTTTATTATGATTCCAATGGACGGATGGTTCGGAGCGGAAAAACGCAGATAAACGGTAAAACATATTATCTGGATAAGACAACTGGTGCCGTCACAATGAACGGGTTTGTTGATCATGAGTATTATGGCTCTAACGGTGCTCTGGTTGCCGTCAGCAATTACGGCAGTGTATTCTATAAGATTGCAGGAAGTTCAACAGTAACCGTTGACCAGATGGCCAGATATTATAAAAAGAGCAATAAGGCATACCCGACGGCAGTAATGACGAAAGGCGGGGCAGCAACAATCGATGACTTTGCTAAGATCGTATATGAGGAAGCTGCGGCTGAAGGGATCAAAGCAGAAGTTGTCTGGGCTCAGATTATGAAAGAGACAGGGTATTTGCAGTTTGGCGGTCAGGTGAAGATAGAACAGTACAATTTTGCCGGTCTGGGAGCAACAGATAACGGGGCGGCAGGAGCATCTTTCCCAGATGTCCGCACCGGAATCCGTGCACAGGTACAGCATCTGAAGGCATATGGATCTACGGCAGGTTTGAAAAACACTTGTGTCGATCCGAGATTCAACCTGGTGACAAGAGGAAGTGCATTATATGTAGAGATTCTTGGGACAAATGAGAATCCCAAAGGAGCTGGATGGGCAACAGCGAAAGGTTATGGTTTGGATCTGGCTAAGATGATTGACAACCTGAAAGCTTCATAATACTGATAAAAGAAAAGCGAAGAGTAAGCAGAGGGGATTTTGACAAATCCCCTCTCTTCGTATATAATAACGCTATGTGCTTAAAATGAAAAAACATGGATTTCTGTAGAAAGGTAAGAGCGTTTGACATATGCTGAAAAAATATATAGGCCATGAAAAAAAAGAAATTTTGACGTATTATTTTTTTTATACAGTCTTATTTTTTATTACCTGCTGTCTTGTATTTAGTTTCTTTTATTTGAACGGCCGCTCTTTTATCTGGTTCGGTGATGGCGGCGATGGGTTATCTCAGCATTATAATTCCTTTGTTTACTATGGACGGTATCTCAGAAGAATCTTATATAATATATTTATACTGCATCGGTTTGAAATCCCGTTATGGGATGCGAGTATAGGATATGGGAGCGATATTATATCTTCTTTGAACTGGTATATTCTGGGAGATCCTCTGACCCTGTTATCAGCTGTTTTCCCGTCCCGGTATGCGGAATATGGGTATGCTCTGCTCATTTTATTCAGAATGTATCTGTGTGGCATTGCTTTCCTGTTTTATTGCAGATATATGAAGATAGACCAGAATGGGAGCATGGTGGCTGTTCTGGTATATGTATTCTGCGGCTTTGTTTTATATGGGGGAATTAAGCATCCTTATTTCATAAATGGTATGATTTATTTTCCCTTTATTTTGGTTGGCATTGAGAAGATTTTTAAGAAGCAGAAGCCATATGTTTTTATTTTGTCGGTTTTTGTTTCGGGATTGAGTAATTTTTATTTTTTGTATATGCTGTCTGTCTTTATGTTTCTTTACGCGGTTTTCCGTTTTTTTATGATTTTCGGAAAATTGTCTCTGAAAGAGACAGCAGTATGGCTTTTAAAATTCATTGGCTATTATCTTTTGGGACTGTGCCTGGCAGCTTTTACTCTTTTTCCAAGTATCATGCTGGTTTTAAGTTCTTCCAGGGTCGGCGTAGAAACATCTGTTCCAATATTATATAATCAGAAGTATTATTGGGATTTGTTTTCAACGCTCATAGCCTCCGGAGGGACAAGCTATTGGACTGTACTGTCTTATTCTTATATAGGGCTTCTGTCATGTATTGTTCTGTTTATGCAGAAAGAATACAGAGCTTTGAAAGCAGGAATCATTATTTTGCTGGTCATGGTCTGCGTACCGTTTTTTGGACATTTTATGAATGGTTTTTCGTATGTGACAAACCGATTCATATGGGGATTGTCCTTTTTTGTATCGCTTGCAACCGCTTTTATGGTTCCTAAGATTATACAGCTTAATATTAGACAGAAGACAGCGGTTATTGTTCTGGAACTTTGTTTTTTACTTGTCTCTCTGAAGAATCCTGTTGAGCTGTCGGAGGGGAAATGTATTCCCATATGTTTTATGATTATTTTTACAATCATAATTTTTATCCTTGGAAGGACAAAATATATTCAGAGCTTTTTGGTTTTAAGTGTTATTTTTTCTTTGTTTGTTAATGCATATTACCGTTATTCGCCAAACGAATCAATTGCTTTTTCCAAGCAGTTTGTGAGCAGAGGAAAAGCATATAATGCTCTAACCAAAAATATATCGAGTAAAGTTATAGCGGATTTAGAAGATGGAGAAGCATACTATCGTTTTGACCAGAAAGCAAGGTATGCGGAAGAACCGTATAATACTACTTTTTTGCCGAAAACAAAGGGAACTTCTGTATTCATGAGTACAATTGACTCTTCCATAACGGAATTTTTATATAATGATTTATATTATTCGGGAAGATATACAGAGATTATGCTTTCGGGACTGGACTCCAGGACATTTCTGGATGCACTTTTGAATGTCAAATATTATCTTGTCAGTGATGGAGAAAAGCAGTATCTGCCATATGGATTTGACGATGTAGTACGGCAGGAACGAAATGAAGTGGGATATTATGATTTATCAGGGAGCACCCTGCCCCAGCTGAAAGATGAGAAGACATGGGATGCTGTGCTGAATGAATATTTTATTCCTTTTGGATACACATATGATTCCTATATTCTCAAAGAGGATTTTGAACGAATGAGTGTGGAGGAAAGGCAGGAAGCGTTGATGCAGAGCGCCCTGGTGGAACAGGCAGTCGAAGGTCTTTCGGAGGGAGATCCTGCTTCTACAAGTTATGAAGTTTCCTATGATATATCTAATGTAGACGGCGGGACATACGAAAACGGAATTTATACATTGGCAGAAGAAAGCGGAACGTTGGAGATATCCTTTGATGCGGTATCGGATGCGGAACTATATTTTATATGTGAAGACGCATCAGTTGAAGGAAAGAATACGCTTGCATCTTACAAGGGTGACGAGGAGTATTGGGACAGCTTGTCAGATGAAGAAAAAGAGGAGATGGAAGAAAAGTACCGGTTTTCTACAGACAGCGGCAGGTATCATATTAGTGTTCAATGTGAGGATATCACGAAATCCATGGGGGTTTTTACGCCGGAATCAGAATTATACTCAGGATACAAAGATTTCCTGGTGAATCTGGGATACTCAGAAGAAGAAAGAAATACAGTTACCTTAACCTTTACGAAGAAAGGTGAATATGATTTGGGTAATATGAGAATCGTTGCCCAGCCAATGGACCGTTATACTGATTATGCGGAGAATCTTGGCAGTGAACATATGGAAGATGTGGAATTTGGCACAAATTCTATTACAGGAACGATCAAAGTAAGTTCAGACAAGCTTTTGTGCCTCTCTATCCCATATGGGAGCGGCTGGTCGGCATGGGTCGATGGAGAAAGGGCAGAAATCGAAAAGATAAACGGCTTTATGATGGGAATTGAGCTTAAGGAAGGGAGCCATGAAATTGAACTGCGCTATCATATGCAATATGGTGTACCTGTGGTAATATTGACTTTAATAGGCGCAGCCGGTTTTACAGGAGTGATTTGGTGGAATAAGAACGGTGGCGGTTTTCCCGGGGGAAAAGCAGGAAGAAGTAAAAAAGAAAGGAAACAGAAACCATGAAAGGGATTATTTTGGCAGGAGGCAGCGGAACAAGATTATATCCGTTGACAACGGTTACCAGCAAACAGCTGCTCCCCATATTTAACAAACCGATGATTTATTATCCGTTATCAACATTAATGCTTGCGGGAATCAGGGAAATATTGATCATATCTACCCCCCATGACCTGCCTAATTTTGAGAAGCTGCTGGGGGATGGCAGCCAGTTCGGGGTATCGTTATCGTATAAAGTTCAGCCGTCACCGGATGGGCTGGCTCAGGCATTTATTCTGGGAGAGGAGTTTATCGGGGACGACAGCTGCGCCATGATCCTGGGGGATAATATCTTTTATGGAAACGGCCTGGTCAAAAGGCTTTTGAAAGCGGCAGCAAAAACTGACCGGGCAACAATATTCGGATATATGGTTGACGATCCTGAAAGGTTTGGGGTAGTTGAATTTGACGAAAATTGCCGCGTACTGTCTTTGGAGGAGAAACCGGAAGCTCCAAAGTCAAATTATGCGGTTACCGGCTTATATTTTTATGATTCCAGGGTTGTTGATTTTGCAAAAAAGGTCAAACCCAGTGAGAGAGGCGAACTGGAAATTACAGACTTGAACCGGCTCTATCTTGAACAGGGAGATTTGGATGTTGAGCTTTTAGGACGCGGGTTTGCCTGGATGGATACCGGGACAATTGAAGCGCTCTATGACGCGGGAGAGTTTGTAAAAACGGTGGAGAAGCGTCAGGGTATCATGATCTCCGTACCGGAAGAGATTGCATATAACAGCAAATGGATTACGAAGGAAGAACTGGGAAAAGCTGTTGACAAGCATGGAAATTCTCCATACGGACATCATCTGAAAAAAATATTGGACGGAGTACAGTTTTATTAAGAGAAATGGATGGAGTACAGGAAATATTAGATTGGATTTATCAATTAAACGAAGAAACAGAAGTTTCCATCAAAAGAAGTAAGCTCAGCAGCAGTAATTCCTGGTTTTATGATGGGAAGACAGGCACGATCCACAATGCGAATAATTCTTTTTTCCAAATCGCCGGAATCAAAGGGATAATTGACGGCGAAGAATTTCAGCAGCCGATTCTGATCCAGGATGAGATCGGATACCTCGGGATTATCTGCAAAGAGATAGATGGAGAAAGATATTATCTGATGCAGGCAAAAATCGAGCCGGGGAATATAAATTGTGTTCAGATATCGCCTACCATACAGGCAACCAGGAGTAATTTTATGCGCCTGCATGGCGGAAGGCAGCCGGATTATCTTGAATATTTTCTTGATGCATATAAATACCGGGTTTTGGCTGACCAGATACAGTCGGAACAGTCTTCTCGCTTCTATAAAAAAAGAAATCGGAATATCATCATCGAAATTGAGGGGGATATTGAAGTAAAGCCTCGATTTAAATGGATGAGCCTGTCTCAGATAAGGGAATTGATGAAATATAAAAATCTTGTCAATATGGATACAAGGACAGTGCTGTCTTGTCTTCCGTATATTAGTGATGAAAGGCTGAAAATATCAAATAATTTTTTCCGAAACTCTGTCTGTAATAAAGAATATCAAAATGAAATAGTACAAGTTTATTCAGCAGTTAATGATTACAAAATGTTCAGCAGTGATAATAGAACAATTGTCAGCCTTCAGGAGTTGGACGGCTGGGAGATGACGGACAGTGGGATTTTTTGCAAGAATAAATATCCGTATGAAGTGATCTATTGTGATATCGAGATAGAGGGCAGAGAGGTGAAAAGGTGGGATCAGCCGCTTTTCAAGGCAAATGGGTCTGCCGTTTTTGGGTTGGTATCCACAATTGAAAACGGGATGATGAAATTTCTTGTCAGGTTAAGGCCGGAGATCGGTTGTTTTGATTTGGTGGAAATAGGACCTGCTGTGCAGAAAGAAGCCGGGGATACTACGGAGACAGGCTGGTTTGAAAGAAAATTTTTTGAGTGTGTCCGAAAGAGAGAGTTTATCAAATTTGATTCTGTCCTATCGGAAGAGGGTGGACGTTTCTATCATGAGGAAAACAGAAATATAGTTTTGGAAGTTCCAAATTCATGGATGGAAAGAAAGGAAAAAGGATATTACTGGATGTCTTATGCTGCTTTGAACCACTTGAATTTGATCAATAACTGTTTGAACATACAGTTGAGAAATTTGATGTCAGTATTGGAGGTTTAATTTATGGAAAAAATAAGAATAGGTGTCATCTGCCCTTCCGAGATTGCCCATCGGCGTTTTATGCCTGCATTGGACAAACTTCCGGATCTTTTTGAGTTTAGGGGCATTGCTGTGGCGAACGAAGCCGAGTGGACAGGGAAGTTGAGTGATGACATAAAAGAAAAAGAACTGCAGAAAGCGGGTGCATTTATCGAGGAATATGGCGGCACGATATATAACAGTTATGCATCGCTTATTGCGGATGACCGGATTGACGCAGTCTATCTTCCGCTTCCTCCTGCACTGCATTATCAGTGGGCAAAGAGTGCGCTGGAACACGGCAAACATGTTTTTGTTGAGAAGCCTTCTACAACCTGTGTGAAAGATACGAAACAGCTCATAGAGACTGCCAGGGCAAATCAGCTTGCCCTCCATGAGAATTACATGTTTGTGTATCATTCACAGATAGAGAAAATCAAGGGAATTATGTCGGATAAAGGACTGGGGGATATACGGCTGATCAGGGCGGATTTTGGATTTCCGAAACGCCCGGAAAATGATTTCCGATATAACAAAGAACTCGGTGGAGGAGCCCTGCTTGACTGTGGAGGATATACTTTAAAGCTTACAAATTTATTGATGGGAATGGGAGCGCATATAGACGCCGCCAGATTATTTTATAACTACCAGAATATTGATCTCTATGGTTCTGTACAACTGTCAAATCACACAAATGTGGCACAGGTTTCATTTGGTATGGACAATGAGTACAGATGTTCTCTGGAGATATGGGGTAGTTCAGGAACTCTCCGTACCGGGAGGATCTTCAGTGCCCCGGATAACCTGCAGTGCACGATAGAAGTTGAGCACAATCATGAGACTGAAAAAATTGAGATTGCCCCGGATGATACATTTAAAAAATCCCTGATGCATTTCAGTCGATGTGTATTGGATAATGATATCAGGGAAAAAACCTACGGGCAGATTTTGGAGCAGAGCGCCCTTGTGGAAAATGCATTCAGGCTTGCCAATCAGGAGGAAAAATGAAAAGAGTACTGATTACCGGAGCGGGAGGCTTTATAGGAAGAAGTCTCTCCAGATACTTCCTGCAAAAAGGATATAAGGTTTATGGAGCCGATCTTTTTGAAGAAGGTATGCAGGGACTGAAGAAAGAAGGCAGTTTTATTCCAATTATCGTAAAACGAGACAGCTTTGATATGCTGGATACAGACGAGCTTAAAGGGACAGATCTTGTGTATCATCTTGGCTGGGCAGGGAAACTTGGCGGTCCGGATTTAAACGATTTTGATATGCAGATTTCCAATGTTATCATGACGGAGAAACTGTTGAGAAAGGTGATTGAGATCAAAGCCGGGAAATTTGTTTTCTGTGGCTCAATTTCCCATTATAAAATGGTGAAAGGCATGGAACAGGAGGTTAATTCTGATATTTACGGTCTGTCTAAAATGTATGCAGCCAAGTTATCTATGACAGTATTGGAAAAAGAAGGGATTTCCTCTGATACAGTGTTGCTCGCGAATACTTTCGGCGTGGGAGATTATTCGGATAAAGCCGTTAATACTTTACTGAAAAGATTTCATTCGGAAGATCATATTTCACTTATTGATGGCGATACACCCAATGATTGGGTGTATATAGATGATACAGTCAGAGGTCTTGCTGCGGCTGGTGAATATGGAAAAGCTTATAAGGAGTACTATATAGGACATCGTACAATACCGACCTTCCGTGAGAATATTGAAACGATGAAGAAAGTAATGGATTCACATGCGCACCTGCAGTTTGGCACATATGAGGATAATGTTATTGCGGACTACGGTAAAGTGGACCTGGAGGCTTTATACCGTGATACAGGATTTGAATGCAGGCATGACCTGGCTGATGCACTTAGAAGGACAGCAGAGTGGTTAAAAGAAAATGACAGGCTGTAATTTATAGAAAGGGAAGAGAAAGATGAAAATACTTGTTACAGGCGGGGCAGGGTTTATAGGCGGAAACTTTGTCCATTATATGGTAAATAAATATCCAGAAGATCAGATTGTCAATCTTGATCTGCTGACCTATGCGGGAAATCTTGAAACATGCAGACCGGTGGAAGGAAAACCAAATTATAGTTTTGTCCGTGGGGATATTGCGGACCGTGAATTTGTTTTTCATTTATTTGAAAAAGAAAAATTTGATGTTGTTGTCAATTTTGCCGCAGAGTCGCATGTAGACCGGAGCATATCTGATCCGGAAATTTTTGTGAGAACGAATGTAATGGGAACGGCCGCGCTGTTGGACGCTTGCAACCAGTTTGGAATCAAGAGATACCATCAGGTGTCTACAGATGAGGTATATGGAGATCTTCCCCTTGACAGAAAGGATCTCTTTTTTACTGAAACCACTCCGCTGCATACATCAAGTCCGTACAGTGCTTCAAAAGCTTCGGCCGACCTGTTCGTGCTTGCCTATCACAGAACATATGGGCTTCCGGTTACAATAAGCAGATGTTCCAATAATTATGGACCCTATCATTTCCCGGAAAAACTGATTCCGCTTATGATCTCAAGAGCGTTGGAGGAAAAACCTCTTCCTGTCTATGGAACAGGAGAAAATGTAAGAGACTGGCTCCATGTATACGATCACTGTGCTGCGATAGATTTGATTGTGAGAAGAGGAAAAGAAGGGGAAGTCTATAATGTGGGCGGACACAATGAACGGACCAATCTTGAGGTTGTCAGGACGATCCTGAAATATCTGAATAAACCGGAATCACTGATCAGTTACGTGGAAGATCGAAAAGGGCATGACAGAAGATATGCAATAGACCCATCTAAAATTGAAAAAGAACTCGGCTGGAAACCAAAATATAATTTTGATACAGGAATCAGCCAGACAATACAGTGGTACCTGGATAACAGAGAATGGTGGGAAAATATTTTATCAGGCGAGTACAGAAACTATTTTGATAAAATGTATGGAAATAAACTCTGACAAGGAACTTAACCGGTACAATGTCTGTATAATGATCAATAGGAGTAATTGTAATGAAAAAGATTTCATTTGTAATACCATGCTATGGTTCAGAAGATACCATAAATTTTGTCGTGGATGGCATAGATGAGGTTATGAGGGACAGTGGTTGGGAGTTTGAAGTGATATTAGTAAACGACTGTTCCCCGGATAATGTCTGGGAGAAGATTCGGACTCTTGCCGAAAACAGCAAAAAGATAAAAGCTGTCTCATTTTCAAAAAATTTCGGGCAACATTCAGCGTTAATGGCAGGGTACCGTCTGGTGTCAGGTGACTATATCGTTACGCTCGACGATGATGGACAGACTCCGGTGAGTGAAGTGTTTAAGCTGATTAATAAAGCGGAAGAGGATTACGATGTTGTTTATGCTTATTATCCGGAACGTAAGGATAATCTTTTTCGTAAATTCGGAACATGGCTTAACAATCAGATGTCTGAAAAAATTATCGGGAAACCCAAAGGAATCCATTTCACGAGCTATTTTGTAATGAGAAGATTTATCTGTGATGAGCTTGTCAGATATAGAAATCCATACCCGTACATATGGGGACTGGTGGCAAGAACAACGAAGAAGATTGCCAATGTGGAAATCTCCCACCAGGAGAGAAATTCAGGAAAATCAGGTTATACTCTGAAAAAGCTGATTTCGCTGTGGATGAATGGATTTACTGCATTTTCTGTCGTACCACTGCGGATTGCAACATTATTGGGATTAGGAATTGCTTTTCTGGCATTTGTGTTTATTGTATGTATTATAATTGGGAAACTACTGCATCCAGATATGGCGGCAGGGTACGCGTCAACGATGTCCGTTATTCTGTTTATCGGTGGAATTATCATGATTCTGATCGGTATGCTGGGTGAGTATATCGGAAGAATTTATATAAGTATTAATGCTTCTCCGCAATATGTAATCAGAGATGGGATTAATATAGAATCAGAGAAGAATTAGAGTTATTTTAAATATTTTTAAGTACAATCCCCAGGTTCACAAGGACTATGGGGATGCTTTATATGAAAGAGAGAATTGGGGGATCAGAAGTATTGCAATCAATAATTGATTCATATATAATGTTACATGCAGTTTAATAACATTACATCTTTGTTAATTGTATTTGGTACGAGCATAATGGAGGATATATGGTAGAAAATAAAAAACTAAAACTGTTTGCTAAAAAGGTTATTGACCGGATAACAAATGACAGAAAAAACCCGATTGACAATGTTATATCCAAACAGAAGATGAGTGTTGATCAGGACAGAAATCATGTATGGGCATTTACTTCTGGTGAAAAATCAGACAGTTTCCAGGGAAATCCGAAATACCTGTTTGTATATATTAATAACTATCGGAAAGATATAAAGGCATACTGGCTGACCATGAGCCATGAAATGACGGAATTTATTCGCGGTCTTGGGTATGAAGCATATATGGAAGGCTCATCGGAAGCAGAGTGGATAAAATCCAAAACAGGTGTATTGGTAGCGGAGTATGTCAAAAATGTCATCCCGTCAGGATTGGAGTCCGCAAAATATTTAAATCTTTTTCATGGCGTAGGCGCAAAACCGGTAGAGCATTGTGTCCCGGATGGAATGTTGTTTACGGATATAGCCAAAAAATATATTTCAAATAACAGGGTTTACAGGAACCAGCAGTTGTTTTTAGCACCATCCCCATTAATGGAGGAAAATTTTAAAAAGCAGTGCTACATTGATGAAGATAAAATTATCAGAGCAGGTTATCCGAGATGTCTATACCAAAAAATGTATAGAAAGGTTCATACTTTTGACCATGACGTCAGAAAGGAACGAGGAGTAGATGAGAATACAAGATTAGCCGTATATGCACCTACATGGAGAGATTCTGAGGAAGTCTTCAGCAAAGCGATTGCGGATATGGACGGGTTGATTGAATGCTGCAGAAAAAATAATATTTTATTAATCTTTAAAATGCATCCAAAGATTGAGAACGAATATTCATTTCTGCTTGCCAAAGAGAAATATGGAGATTGCCCATATCTGTATTTCTGGGATAATAAGCATGATTTTTATGAGATCATCGATCAGATCAGCCTTGCAATTGTAGATTATTCCTCTATTATTAATGATCTGTTAGCGGCTGGCGTGAGGCATATCATCCGCTATGTTTATGATTTTGAAGAATATAAAGAGAATATAATATATGATTTTGATGAGGTGACAACAGGAAAGAAATGCTTTGATTTTCGGGAATTGCTTGATGCTATTGGCACTTTTGAACAGGCGGACACAGATGATGTGGACAGGATACTGAAAATGTACTGGGAGTATGCCGGAGAAGATACCTTTGAAAAAATTGTGAATCAGACACTTGAATTTGAAATAGACCAAAGGGAACTTCCTACTTTATACAGCTTCGATATATTCGATACACTATTTACGCGAAAAGTGCTTAAACCGTCCGGTATCTTTCAATATGTCGAATATAAGATAAAAGAAATGTCATCAGAGTTTCCGATGCTGTTTTCTCAGTCATATACAGAGATCCGGCGTCAGGCAGAGTCGAATGCGAGAGAATACTACCGCAAGACGACGAATGAAAGGAATACGGAGTGTATTGAGATTTCGTTTGATATGATCTTTGAGAGGATGGCAGAAGTATATAATTTGAGCACAGAACAGACGGAGCTTTTGAAAAAATGGGAGACAGAAGCAGAATTAGATAATGTTATTCCTATCACTGAAAATATTTCCAGGCTCAAAGAATTAAAGGATGCAGGGGAGAACGTCATCCTGATCAGCGATATGTATCTGCCAAAGGAAATGATTCAAAAAATGCTATATAAAGCAGACCCCGTGCTGGCGGAAATTCCGTTGTACTTATCGAGTGAATATGGAGTCCAGAAGTCTGGTCTTAACCTCTTCAAAGAGGTATACAGGAGTTTTGAACCCACATATGGATTTGGGAAATGGATTCACAGTGGAGACAACCTTCATTCGGATGTCAAAATGCCAGGCAGGCTGGGGATACTTACGAGAAAGGTGGAACCTCTTGAGTTCAGTCAGTATGAGGAGGATCTGGCAGAGTCCATAAATTCATATGACGGGACAATGTGTGCGGCGATGATAGCACGGTTCCGCAATGCGTTTCCATACGAGAAGGATGAGTTTACATTCTCTTTCGTTTCGTTGTGCTTTGTGCCGTATATCAGCTGGGTTTTACGGGATGCCATAAAGCGAGGATATGAGACGCTTTATTTTCTGTCCCGCGATGGGTACCAGCTTCAGCGCATAGCGGATAAAATTATTGAAGTAAAAAATCTTCCAATTAGAACAAAGTATATTTACGGATCAAGAAGGGCTTGGAGGATTCCGTCATATATTGATGATATAGATGTGGGATTTTGGGGCGGATATGGAAACTTTGTAAAGATTACATCCAAAGAGAAGCTTTTGAAAGCCATGGAACTGACTGAAACCGAGTTTGTTGATTTATTCCCAATGCTGAAGGATATTACAGATGAGGAAATCCGTCAGAAGTCCAGAATGGCTGATCTTGTGGAGATGTTCAGAAATTCGCCGAAATATCGGGATTTGCTTCTTAGAAAGGCAAAAGAGCAGAGAAAAAGCGTATGCGGCTATCTCGGCCAGGAAATAAATCCATCGGAGAAATTTGCTGTTGTGGAATTTTGGGGGAGAGGGTATACACAAGAGTGCTTTACAAGACTCTGGCATGAGGCGAGCGGACGGCACGATAAGGTGCCTTTCTATTATGCACGGACGGTTCTTCCTTCAGAAGGAGATAACATAAGGTATAATTTTACGACAAATGACAGCAGTCTTCTATTTGTGGAAGCAATCTTTGCCAATATACCATATAAAAGTGTTGAAAAATATCATAAGGTAAACGGGTCTTATGAACCTGAGATTATTCCGATTTCCTGCGACATAGAGTTATTCCATGCGATGGAGAGGGATCTTCTCCTGTTTACCGAAAAATTTGCAGCTATAGAATTTTGTGATATTGAAACACTGGAGAGAGAACTTTTTGACTTTGTGCTGGAAGCACATGTGAAAAATGAAAAATATCCGGTGATTGTAAGCGTGCTTTCTAAATTATATGATTCTGTGGAGGTGTTTGGCAAAAAGAGAGAATATGCGCCAAATGTTTCTTATGAGCAGATAGAAGAAATCAGGGATGGAGCTCTAAGAACCCAGTTTACCAGCAATATGAATATGTCATTTGCCAGGATGGATGCAGATCATAAGGCAAAAGACCTGCTTATGGATTTATATCAGTTTGATGAAACAGATGACTTTAACAAGGGGCGCAAGCTGACGGAAGCTGAGTATGAACGGAAGAAGAATTTTGAAAAGCAGTATGAAAGTGTAAAACGTCTGCATGCAAAATTCGTCAGCACATATAACCGCGCATGTGAAACGACAGAGGTTGAGGATAAGGTTGTTTTTGTGACAGAAGAAAGAAATGTCAGACAGCCGGAGTTTATCAGGCTGATGGGGCTTATGGATTCCCAGAAGAATAAGAGGATTATATATAAGGCGCTTTCCGTGAACGGGCTGACGCCGGAAAAGGTTGCCCCGGTTGCCCAGGAACTGGCATCCGCAAGATGGATTATTATTGCACAGCGTGTAAGAATTTTCGGGCAGTTTTTATTCAGACAGGAATCAAAGCTTATTGTGCTCGGCTATTCTGCATATCCATATTTAAAGATAGGTTATTGCCGGAACTACTATGTGAAGGCGCAGGACAGATATAACAAAATGATCTGGCAAAATGACGTAAGAGTTGTGCAAAGACCGTCAGAATTTCTGGATAGTTACTATAGAAGGATCTATAATATCACAAGAAATGATATAGAATATATTGATGGGTGCTGTTCTACAGATGTATTTTTCGATAAAGAATATAAAAGATGGGCATTGGAGAAGCTGTTTTCAGAGTTTCCGGAAGCGAGGGGAAAAAAGGTTATCGCATACCTTCCGTCGATAAAATACAGAAATGAAAAAATAAAATTTCTTGATATGATGGATATGGAGACACTCCAGAAGCTTATAGGCGATGAATATGTTGTGATTATACACCAGAGAAAAGAAGTAAGGAAGCTCCACGCCCTGTATGAAACAAATATCAAAGGTTTTTCCTGTGATTTGACAAATATTATGACAGCCAGAGAACAGATGAGCGTGGCAGATGTAATCATAGGAGATTACCGAGATGTATATTTTGAGAGTGCAGTAATGCAAAAGCCGATTTTCTCTTATGGGTATGATGCTGAGAAATATTGTGAAAAATCCCCGGCTTTTGAATACTATGAAGAAATATGTCCGGGACCGGTTGTATCAAATGAAGAGGAATTTGCAAAAAAATTGCAGGATATGGAGCACTATGATTATTCCTCCCAGGATAACTTCCGCAGAAAATATTTGAAGTATTGCGACGGAAAGTCAACTGAGCGGCTTTGGCAGTATCTCTGTAATGATCTGAAAGAATCATAAGCGGGTAAAGAGGCTTTGAGACATATGGTACTTTTAATCAGTATAGGAAGAGTGTTATTAAACTTCATATATGTTTTCCATAAAATCTGTCCTGTAAAAAACAGAATATTAATTGTAAGCAGGCAGAATGAAACGGCTTCAAAGGATATCCGGATGCTCCAGAAAGAATTAAAAAAACAGAATCCAGATATTGAAGTCATTGTTTCCTGCAGAATGATTCCACCAGATTGGGGAGGACGTGGACGCTACCTCTGGTATATGGTGACAGAACAGATGCACCTGTTTGCTACTTCAAAGGTTGTCGTGTTGGACGGGTATTGTATTGTGGCAAGCATACTGAGACACCGGAAGCTGCTGAAAATCGTGCAGATGTGGCATGCGATGGGGGCGATGAAGCAGTTTGGGTACTGTACGGTCGGAAAAAAGGAAGGGACTGCCCCTGAGATTGCTTCCGCTATGCGGATGCATCAGAATTATGATGTTATTTTTGTGAGCAGCGAAGCCTGTAAACCTTTGCTTGCCCCGGCATACCGATGCAGGGAATCCATCATGCAGGTTATGCCGCTCCCAAGAACGGATCTGATCACAGGGCAGGATTATATACAGTGGTCTCGGCAGAAGATATACAGACGTTATCCTTTCCTAAGAGAAAAAGAAACCATTTTATATGCGCCGACGTTTCGTAAGAAAGAAGAGAAGACAGATTATATTTACAGTTTTGTGAAGCGGGTTGATTACGAAAGGTATAATCTGGTTGTTAAGCTGCATCCTCTGGTTGAGGCAAAGGTTTCAGGCTCGGACGCATTATTTGATACAGAATTTTCGGCTGATGAAATGCTCAGCATTGCAGATTATGTCGTCACAGATTACTCCGCTTTTGTTTTCGAAGCTGCCTTGGCGGGCAAACCTCTTTTCCGATATATTCCTGATTGGGACATATATGAGAAGGACAGGGGATTTCTAATTGATATAGACAGAGAATTTCCGGGGGAGCAGTCACAGAAAGCGGATACGATTGTTGCAAAAATAGAGCAAAAGGAGTATGATTTAACAGGTGTATGTGCCTTTGCCAGGAAATATGTAGAAAAGAGAGAAAATTGTACCCAGGAGATGGCACAATACATTTTACAGCTTGGGAGGTAAAGAAAGATGGTTTATGGCGTTGTTCTTGCCAGTGGAGTCGGGAAGCGGATGGGAGCGGATATTCCAAAACAATATATAGAAATCGCTGGAAAACCTATTATTATCTATACAATTGAAGCAATGCTTGATGTAGAAAAAATTGATAAAATTTATATTGCTGTTTCCGGACCGTATATATCATATATGAAAGAGCTGCTTGAAAAGTATTTTGATGAGGCGCAACAGGGCAAGATGGTAATTGTAGAAGGAGGGAATGAACGGATTGATACGATTAATAATGTTGTAGATTGTATTTTGGAGAGTTATGAAACGGAAAAAAGTGATGTGATTATTTTTCACGATGCAGTCCGGCCATTTGTGACCAGAAAAATTCTTGAGGATAGTGTCAGTGGAGCGGTGGAATTTGGCGCAACAGTAGCAGGGCTTCCGGCAGTAGATACAATGCTTTGCTCAAATGACGGGAAGCGAGTGGACGAGATCCCGGACAGGGCAACAATATTTCACGGACAGGCTCCCGATACTTTCAGGCTTGAATACTTTATAGAGCTGAGGAACAAACTTTCGGATGACCAGAAAAAACGTCTGACGGGAACATCGCAGTTCTGTACATTTAATAATAAACCAATTTATCTGATAGAAGGGGATCCCTTAAATTTTAAAATCACTTCTGTTGAAGATCTTCGGCGTGCAGAGATGATCGTAAATGAGAGAAAGGAAAAAGAAGTTATATGAAAGCATTGAATTTACACGGGATCAATAACCTGGTCTATGAAGAAGTGGAAACACCGTCCCCAAAGAGGGGAGAAGTGCTCCTTAAAATTCGTGCATGTGGCATCTGCTCCAGTGATGAGGACCGTGTTATGAAAACAGGGACATACCATTTCCCGACAATTCCCGGACATGAATTTTCCGGTGAGATCATCGAGGTGGGAGAGGGAGTGGAAGATTCTTATATGGGGAAAAAGGCGAGCGTATTCCCTCTGCTTCCATGCGGAAAATGCTCTGCATGCAAGAGTGAGCAGTATCCCATGTGTTCAGATTATAAATATTTTGGATCAAGAAATGACGGTGGATTTGCGGAATATCTGGCAGTTCCCATCTGGAATCTTGTCATATTGGACGATTCTATAGATTATAAAGTGGGAGCCTTGATGGAACCGGCAGCGGTTGCCCTCCATTCAGTCAACATCGGTGGAGTTAAGAAGGGAGATAAAGTTGCAGTGATCGGCACAGGAACCATAGGGGTTCTGATCGGGGCGTTTTCAAAACTGAAAGGAGCAGAAGTATATATCTGTGGCAGGAGAAGGGAAAGTATGGAAAAGGCGGAAAGCTTTGGATTTGAAACAATAGACATACAGAGGCTTGAAGAAAAAGTCACAGAGAAAACGGCGGGAGAACGTATGGACGTCGTATTTGAGGCAGTAGGAACTAACGAAGCGATGGAAAAGGCGGTTTTATCCACCAAAAATGCGGGAGTGGTCGTAGCGGTTGGCAACCCAAAAAGTGATTTCAGGCTGCCAAAAGATGTGTATTGGAAAATACTCAGACGGCAGCTTCAGATCCGTGGAACATGGAACTCGGATTACAGTGAAAAGAATAATGACTGGAAAGAAGTTGCAAGGCTTATGAGTGAACATGGCTTTCCATTTGAAAAGTTGATTACAAAGACTTACAGCCTGAAGGAGTATAAAGAGGCATTTGCGGCACTGGCGGATAAATCAGTCAGTAAAACCAAACTTATGTTTGTGATGGATTAGGAGTGGCAGAGATGGGAAAAAAAGGGAAATTATCAGCATCTATGATGTGCACCGGTCTGGATAAAATATTTTATTATCTGGCAGAATTTAAAGAGGCAAATCTGGAATATCTGCACATTGATATCATGGACGGAGAATTCGTCCCTAATTTTGCTTTGGGAACGGATTATGTAAAGAGCTTAAGGAGAATTACAGATATTCCGTTTGACTTTCATTTTCTTGTCAATAACCCGCTTGAGAAAATGAGCTGGTTTGATATCAGAGAAGGGGATCAGGTGGCGTTTCATTATGAAAACAATGATCAGATTCCAAAATGTCTTCAGTACCTGAAACGTCTTGGGGCAGATTCTCTGATTGCGATAAATCCGGAAACAGATTACAAGGTTCTGGACCCGTATCTGGATGATATTAACGGAGTCCTTGTGATGACAGTACATCCTGGATTTGCCGGGAAAAAACTGATTCCGTATACAATCGATAAGATTAAGAATATGAGAGACTATTATGATTCCCAGGGAAGGGATGATATTTTCCTTGAAGCAGACGGAAATGTGAGTATAAAAAATGCAGAGAAACTCTACAATGCCGGAGCGGAGGTGTTTGTAGCAGGATCTTCAAGCCTATTTAAAAAGGGAGAAGAACCGGTGAAAAATATTATTGAGGAAAAGAGAAAAGTAATAGGATGGCAAATGTAATGAAAGAAATCCTCCTGAAATATATCGGGTTTTGCAGGACGGTTTTGAAAATCGAAGGCGAGTATTCGGGTGAAACAGATAGAATTCAATTTTATTTAAAGAACCGAAGCTCAGATAAAAAGATTCCTGTCAAGGAATATAAGCTGGAGGAACACGGACAGTTTATATTACGCATCCCGATGATGGCTGTTGATCAGGAATCCCCGCTGAAAACGGGAGACTGGCTGATTATGGCGGAGAAAAAGGACGGATCAGAATTGCCTGCTTATGTAACGGATGAGCTCTACGATACAATTCAACAGTACACAGAATCTGAAGCTTCCCTGAATTATATATTAGATAGGACAGATACTGATTATTTCAGGGCATTTTCGCGGCTTCAGAAAAATGACTTTGCATATTATTTACATGTAGAATATCATGTCCGTGAAAGAGAGCATAATATTTTCCGTATTTGGATAGAGAATTTAAAAATACGGCACAGGGAAAGAATACATTTTATCCGTGTTCTGCTGTTTGAATCTTTCTTTAAAATCTTCAACAGGATTATTCCGAAAACAGGAAACAAAGTCCTTTTTACCTCTTCTTCCAGAAAAACTTTGAGCGGAAACGAAGAGTTCGTATATAATCGAATGATTGAGAGAGGAATGGGAGAAGATTTCCGGTTCAGATTTAATTTTAAAGAGAATATAAAATCTCATCGAAGTTTTAAGGATAAGGTTCTTTTTACCTATTACCTGGCTACGTCAGATTACATTTTTCTCGATGACTACCAGCCGGAGATTTATCATAACGTCTATGATCCGGCTGTAAAGATAGTTCAATTATGGCATGCATGCGGCGCCTTTAAAACATTAGGTTTTGAGCGGCTTGAGCAAAAAGGCGCTCCGCCGTTTAATACGAAAGTCCATAAATGTTACACACATATTCCGGTGAGTTCTGAACATTCTGTTAGGCACCATGCGGAAGCATTTGCCATTGATGCGGATAAATTTTATCCGATAGGGATTCCGAGAACAGATATATTTTTTGATGACAGTTACAGAAAAAAAGTGACAGAAAAACTGCGGGATCTGTTCCCTCAGATTAAGCAGTCAAGAAAGGTCTTATTGTATGCACCGACTTTCCGTGGAGAAAATGCCAGAAATGCTTATTTTCCCATGCAGGTGCTCCATTTCAGGGTGATTGGTGAATATCTGAAGGAAAATAACGCTGTTATGATTATAAAAATGCATCCGTTTGTCAGAGAAAAGCTGGATATACCCGAAAGGTACCGGGAATGTTTCATTGATGCATCAGACTATCGGGAAGTGAATGATCTTCTCTTTATTACAGACGTCTTGATCACAGATTATTCATCCGTGATTTATGAAATGTCTCTGCTTCATAAGCCGATGCTGTTTTACGCATTTGATTTGAAGCAGTATGAGGCTGAGAGAGGATTCTATGAACCATATAAAGATATTGTGCCGGGCAAAATCGTAAAAACACTTCCGGCATTGATTGAGGCCCTAAAACAAGAGGATTTTGAGAAAGAAAAGCTTCAAGGGTTTGTAGATAAAAATTTTAAATATACGGATGGAAAATCAACAGACCGTGTGATTGACTTGATATTCGGGGACAGATATCATGATAGGTAAATTTATATATTATGCGGCTTCAATAATTTTAAACAGATGTTTGGTTCTTTTGCCTTTGAAGGAAAAAAGAGTACTTTTTTTGTCAGATGTAAGGGAAGATCTCAGCGGGAATTTTAAATTTATATATGACAAAATTGTTCCTGATTATGACATAAAACTGTCGCTTAAAGCTGACAGAAGGATAAAAAGAACGTTCATAGAATGGATAAAACAGTGCTATTTTCTCGCAACATCACAATACATTCTCCTGGATGATTATTCGACAGCGACAGCATACATTCATGTGAGAAGAGGCCAGGAGCTTGTTCAGCTCTGGCACAGTTCGGGGGCATATAAAAAATTTGCACACAGCCGTACGGGCGAGAATGGGGATATAAAGCACATACATGCAGGTTATAAGCGTTATACAAAGACAATCACGAGTAGTGAGTTTGTACGCCCATGTTTCTCAGAAGCATTTTCTATCCCCGAAGAAAGGGTGCTGGCAACCGGTATTCCGAGAACGGATGTTTTTTTTGATGAAAAGTATAAAGAGGCCCAGGCCAGTAAAATAAGGGAAACGCTTCCGATAATCAGGGACAGAAAAGTGGTTCTTTTTGCTCCTACATACCGTGGAGTAAAGGTGGAAGATGCAGACTACGATTTCGGGCAGTTTGACCTGGATAAATTTGTGGAAGAATTGAGGAACGAATATGTTCTTTTGATTAAATGGCATCCGGCACTGTTTAACAATCTCAAATTCGGGAAAGTGAAAGGGTATAATCTGGAGAAGTATAAGGATGATGTGATTGACATCTCAGAGTCTCGTGAAATTAACAACTATCTTTTTATCACAGACATCCTGATTACGGATTATTCTTCCGTTATTTTTGATTATGCATTGTTGAATAGACCGATCATTTATTTTGCTTATGATTTGGAAAAATATAGAAAAGGAAGGGGACTGTATTTTCCATTTGATGAATATGTTTATGGTTCTGTGGCGTCAGATACGGAGAGCCTGATCAGAGCTGTAAAGCAGGAAAATATGGAGAATGAAAAACGAAGGGATTTTATCCAAAAATTTGTAGAAAAAAATGACGGGCATGCAACTGATAGAGTAATAGAGGAAGTATTTTCGGATATTGATTCTGGAAGAAAGCTTTCTGTGACAAATTTGTGAGTACGGTCAGATTATCTTGCATTACCATGTCGATTCGTTTATAATGTTACAAGCATATTAAATCTGGTGGTGAGTAAATGAAAAAACATTTACATAAATTTGAATCGACACTGTGGCTTTTAATCAAAACCATGTTATATTTTTCCCTGATGTTAACATTTATAGTAGTCATGGGTTATAAGAATATAGGGTTGACGCGATTATCCAGAACATTGGGAATCACGGTACTTACCTTCGTTGTGGTTGGGCTGCTTCTTCTGTCGGTGTACGGCGCGTTTGATGTCGGACGCAAAAAAAGCAAACCGATCATATATTCTCTCTCGCTTGCCGTGATCTGTACGGATATCATCACATATCTTCAGGTAATGATCATGCGCGCAAATACAGATATACATGAGTTCCACATCAGAGGACTTGAATTACTTGCTCTTACGATGCTGATTCAGATTTTTCTTATCAGTATTTTTTCATATGCCGGGAATGGCCTGTTTTTTCTGCTTCATGATCCGGAAAAGTGCTGTGTGATTACTTCCTCACAGAAGAGCCTGGATGAGATATCCTTTGCCATCGAAAGATTTAAGAAGCAGTATAAGATCAGTTCGGTGCTGGATTACCGGAGCAGGCGGATGGAGCAGAACATTAAGAAAGCAGACACTGTTTTCATTTATGACGTTCCGTCTGAGCAGAGAATAAATATTATGCGGATGTGTTATAGATATAAGGTGAATGTATATTTCAACCCCTATGTCGAGGACATTATGGAGGTCAGCGCCAAGCATTATATTTTGGATGATATATATCTGTTTAACAAAAATGTAAAGACACTTACTATGGAGCAGCGCATTATAAAAAGACTGCTGGATATTTTTTTGTCCGTATTGATTGGAGTTTTGAGTTCTCCGTTCTGGATCGCAGGCGTAATCGTGGTAAAAGTGTATGACGGAGGACCGGTTCTTTTTAAGCAGGAGAGGGCGACAATCCACGGAAAAAGATTCCAGGTATATAAGCTGCGCACAATGAAACCGAATGTGAAGAATTATTCTGCGAAGAAGGACGACGACAGAATTACAAAACCGGGAAAGTTTCTGCGGCGGACGCGGATCGACGAGCTGCCGCAGCTTTTGAATGTCCTGAAAGGGGATATGACATTTGTGGGACCGAGACCGGAAATGATAAAAAATGTCAAGAATTATACGGAGGAGCTTCCGGAATTTAAATATCGTCTTCGTGTAAAAGCCGGTCTGACCGGGTATGCCCAGATAGCGGGGAAATATAATACGACTCCGAGAGATAAGCTTATTATGGATATGATGTATATCGAACAATTCAGTATCCTGAGGGATATCCAGTTGATTCTTCAGACAGCGATCGTTTTACTGAAATCAGACAGCACAGAGGCTTTCGGCAAAAAGAAAACTTCAGTTTACAAGTTCATTTCCGCTGATCAGGAAGGGGATGAAGAAGAGCAGGAGTAGTCTGCTGCGGGGACGGGCGGTCAGGCGGCAAGGGAGAGAACGAACACAGGAGGGTGCGGGTGTGTTTACCAGTATAAAATATGTTTTGGGAGAAAATCTCAGAAATATATATCGTATTTATTGTATAGCAAAGTACGAACTGCTTGCTGATATGAGGGATTCAAAATTCGGTATATTCTGGAATTTTGCTTCTCCGGCAATTCAGGTTCTGACATATTGGCTGATATTTGGGGTCGCATGGAGCAGGAAACCGATTGGGGATATTGATTATCTTCCGTGGCTTGTTGTCGGATATGCGGCATGGTGGTTTGTTCAGCCCTGTATCCAGAGCGGATGCAGCGCGATTTTTTCAAAGACAAATGTCATAACCAAGATGAAATTTCCGGTCAGTGTCCTGCCTGCCACAGTCTGTGCAAAAGAGTTTTTTAATCATTGCTGTATGCTGCTGATTGCATTTGTAACCCTTCTTTTGTGTGGGCATGGTCCCAATTTTTATTGGTTTGGTCTTATTTATTATGCCTTATGTTCATTTGCATTTGTAGAATCTGTTTCTTTGATTTTGTCAGTACTTACAATGCTCTGGCGCGATGTGCGCAAACTGGTGACCTCCCTGATGAGGATGCTTATGTATTTTTCCCCTGTGATCTGGGAGTGCCATTTTGCAGACAGTATTCCTTATCACGATATCCTGAATTTTATTATGAAGCTTAATCCGGTGTATTATATCGTAAATGGATACAGAGATTCTGTTTTTTACTATAAGGGATTCTGGCAGCATCCGACCCTGACTCTTTACTTCTGGGCAGTTGTATTGTGCCTTTTTGCAGTTGGGTGTATGCTCATGTACAAGTTCAAGCGTAAATTTATCGATCTGATTTAGCGAGGGCAGATATGGACATATCGAATTATGAAAAAAATGAATATGCTGTGGAACTGAAGCATGTTTCAAAAATATATAAGCTGAAGAAAAAAGAAGGGGAACCAAAGGGATCAGAAATGTTTTACGCTCTCAGAGATATTTCCCTTCAAATAAAAAAAGGGGATGTTGTCGGGATACTTGGAACCAATGGATCTGGAAAATCGACCCTGTCCCTGGTGTTATCCGGTATTTCTGATATCGATGGAGGCACCATGGCCGTGAATGGAGAGCAGGCTTTGATTTCCATTAACACAGGTCTTAATAATCAGCTCACCGGACTTGAAAATATCAATGTAAAAGGCGCCCTGCTGGGATTTAACAAAAAAAAGATCCAGGAGATGACAGAAGGTGTGATCGAGTTTGCGGAGCTGGGAGATTTTCTGTATCAGCCGGTGAAAAAATATTCCAGCGGTATGAAGTCCAGGCTTGGGTTTTCCATTTCTCTTGCGCTTGACCCGGATATTTTTATTATTGACGAGGCTTTGTCAGTAGGGGACAAAGGGTTCGCCAATAAATGTCTTGACCGGATGATGAAACTGAGAAATGAAAAGGATAAGACTATCCTCTTTATTTCCCATTCTTTGCCACAGGTGAGAGGGTTTTGTAAAACCGGGCTGTGGATCGAGGGAGGAAAGCTGATGGAGATGGGACCCATCGATACGGTATGTGACCACTACTCGGAGTATGTTGAGAAACTTAACAGTATGCCGGCGAAAGAGAAGAAAGAACTTCTGGATGAAAAATTTAAAGAACGTCTGATTGTCAGTGAGAAGAAGTCTTTCTGGTCCAGGCTGTTTGGCTGAACAGTGAAGTGAAAAGATAAGGTGAGAAGGTTAATGGCAAGAAACATTAGAAGAAGCGGCAGGAGAAACAGCAGAAGATATAGTCAGAAACGCAGCAGGAGAAAAAGGGGAAACTGGTTTACAAGGCTCAGGGCATGGCAGAAAGCTCTGGTTTGCATGGCAGGTGTCGCCATATGCCTTATTTCGTCAGCTGCGATCTATGTTGCAGCCCAGTGGAACAAGATTGACACGCAGGAGATCAGGGCAGAGGATCTGATCATCAACCAGGAAGTCAGGGAACAGCAGCAGGACATTGATCTGGGAGAAGGGTATACGAATATCGCCCTTTTCGGAGTGGACTCCAGAGACGGAAGCCTTGGTAAAGGAAACAGGACGGATACGATTATCATTGCCAGCCTGAATAATGAGACGAAGGAGATCAGGCTGGTATCTGTGTATCGTGATACGCTTCTGAACCTTTCAGAGGGAACCTACCAGAAATGCAACGCCGCTTACAGTTACGGCGGACCGACATTGGCGATCAATATGCTCAATATGAACTTTGACCTGGATATTGAGGATTATGTGACCGTTGACTTTGGCGCGATATCGGATGTAATCGACTTGCTGGGAGGGATAGAGATCACCATCGAGGAAGAAGAACTGGCTCCGTTTAACAAATATATCAATGAAACGGCAAATTCAGCGGGGAAAGAGGCGCATAAACTGGAAAAAGCAGGAACGTATCTGCTGGATGGCCCCCAGGCTACGACGTATGCCCGTATCCGGTCGACGGCGGGAGGAGACTTTACCCGGACGGAGCGCCAGAGGCTGGTAATCGAGAAGGTAGTCGAAAAGTTACAGACCGCGGATTTTCTGATGATCAATGACATTATCAGCAAGGTATTCCCGCAGATCTCGACCAGCTTTACCATGCAGGATATCCTTTATTATGCGCAGGCATATTCGGAATATAAGCTGGTAGAAAATACCGGTTTTCCCGAGAACTACACGACAGATACGGTTTCGGGGCTGGGGAGTATCGTGATCCCGCAGGATCTCACGGATAATGTGGCATGGCTTCATGAGTTCCTGTTTGGGACAGCAGAGTATACGCCTTCCTCTACGGTGAGCTCAATCAGCGAGACGATTCTGGCAACTGCGACCTATACCGGCCCGTCGGAGACAGATTATGATGACAGCCCTGATAATGATGACAATTCCTATTATGATGCTTCTGAGTCATATGTCGGCAGCGGATACAGTGACAGCCAGGATGAGCCCTACTACGATTCGGGCAGTGTATCAGACAGTACGCAAGACGGTTCATCGGCATTGGATACATCAGAGGCGGACGGAGACTACGCCGGCAGCGGTGCAGAAGTGGACAGCAGCACGCAAAGCGGCGGTGAACAATAAGAGAAGTGTGTCCTTTATATGAATCAATCTGGACAATTTGTTCTAAAACGTGTATGATAGTATGGAAAATATTCTGATGGAAAAATAACAAGAACAAAAGAAGGGGTAATTGCATGAAAGTAATGAAGAAAATAGCAGCTCTCCTTTTGTCTGTCTGCCTCGCAGTGCCGATGGCAGGGATTGTCGTAAATGCGGCGGAAGGATCGCTGCAGTTTACGGATCCGGAGACAAAGGTGGGAGAAACTGTCGAAGTAGATCTGGTCATAAGGACAGGCGGAGATGCAATCGGGGACGCGGATGTCACGATGAGCTATGACACGTCGATGCTCGAGTTCGTAAGCGGGGAGAATGTGTCTTCTGACGGATCAGGAACGCTGACATATTCTGATACCGGAGACGGCACAGAATCCGAGCTTCGTACTACAATGGAATTTCGGGCGCTGCAGTCCGGTAATGCCACGATCTCGGTAAGCGGTTCAACCGCCTATCTGTATTCAGACGAGACACTCAACCTGGAAGAGGGCTCTTCAGCCATCACGATTGATGCGGCGGATGACGGAAGCACAACTGCGGAATCTTCGGGGACTTCAGCAGCCGGGGGGACGACAGATATTGTGGTTTCGGTAAACGGCGTTGATTATAATTTTTCCGAGGCGTTTACGACTGCCGATATTCCGGCCGGGTATACGGAGACAACGCTGACATTTAACGGGGAAGACAGAAGGTTTGTGTCAAATGAAGCAGGCGTTTATCTGGGGTATCTTGTGGATTCTTCGGGAGCGGGGAGCTTTTTCCTTTACCATGAGGAGGATGCCACATTTTCTCCTTATGTGGAAGTATCGATTTCAGACACAACAGGTATTATCCTGCTTGGCAACGCAGAGGATGTCTCGCTCCCATCTTCCTATCAGCAGGTGGAGCTGACGGTGTCCGAGCAGACGTTCCCGGCATGGTCTGACCCGTCGAATGAACGGTTTTATATCGTGTATGCATTAAATACCAGGACTGGACAGGAAGGTCTGTACCAGTATGATACGGAAGACGGGACATATCAGAGCTTTACGGCTCCGGCAGATGATACGCAGGGAGATTCCGGCAATTCCCTGCTTGACAGGCTGGGGGCATTTGTGGGAGACCACATTCTTATCGCTCTCATAGCGGGAGCGGTCATTGTGCTCCTCCTGCTGATTCTGATGACCGTCTTTGCAGTCAAGCTTGTACACCGCAATCAGGAGCTGGATGATCTGTATGATGAGTATGATATTCCGCTTGATGAGGAAGAGGAAGACAGACCGGCAGTACAGAAAAAGTCACGGAAACAGTTCGTTGGATATGAAGATGACGACTATGAAGATGACGACTATGAAGATGACGAGTATGACGATGATGACTATGAAGATGATGACTATGAAGATGATGAGTACGATGATGACTATGAAGATGACGAGTATGACGATGATGACTACGAAGACGATGATGACGTGCGCAGCGGAAGCACAAAGAATATCCGGAAATCCAAAAAATCATCGGGAAGAGACGACGATTATGACATCGACTTTATAGATCTGTAAAAATTATATGAAAGTGAAATGAGGCAATGGCGCATCCTTACGCCGACTGCCTCATTTTATGGTTACGGCTGCCATATACTGGCGGAAAGAATAGGAAAGAGGAGAGGTAATATGTGTGGTATAGTCGGATATGTAGGCGAGAAACAGGCGGCGCCCATTCTGCTTGACGGACTTTCAAAACTGGAATACAGAGGGTACGATTCGGCAGGAATCGCGGTTTTTGACGGCGAGAATATAAGCATGACGAAATCCAGGGGAAGGCTTAAGGTTCTGGAGGAACTGACCCACAACGGGGAGACGATGCCGGGAGTCCTTGGAATCGGGCACACGAGATGGGCGACCCACGGGGAGCCGTCTGACCTGAACGCGCATCCTCACCTTAACAAGGCAGAGAGCATTGCGGTCGTTCACAATGGAATCATAGAGAATTACCTTAAGCTTAAGAAAAAACTGGTCAGAAAAGGGTATGAGTTTGTTTCTGATACAGATACAGAGGTTATCGCGCATCTGCTCGATTACTACTATGAAGGAAACCCTCTGCGGGCGATCACGAAAGTTATGCACCGAATGGAGGGGTCGTATGCCCTGGGGATTATCTTTAAGGATTTCCCGGATGAGCTTTATGCAGTGAGGAAGGACAGCCCTTTGATAGTAGGGCACACAGAAGGCGGATGCATTATTGCATCTGATGTGCCGGCGGTCCTGAAATATACGAGGGATGTATATTTTATTGAAAACGAAGAAATCGCCCGGATGAGCAGGAGTACAATGGAATTTTTCAATGTGGACGAGGAACCTATTGAGAAAGAATCCACACACATTGACTGGGATGTCGACGCGGCGGAAAAGGGCGGATTTGAGCATTTCATGTTAAAAGAAATGTATGAGCAGCCAAAGGCGATTGAAGATACCTTTTCGCCGCGTATCAGGGGGAGAGAGATTGTGATCGAGGAGCTGAACATGTCAGATGATGAGATTCGCCGGATCAGGAAGATCATGATCGTTGCCTGCGGTTCCGCCTATCATGCGGGAGTAACCGGCAAATATGTGTTTGAGGGCATGGCTCGTATCCCGGTTGAGGTGGATCTGGCAAGTGAATTTCGGTACAGAGACCCGATTCTTGAGGACGGTACCCTTGTTATTGTGATCAGCCAGTCCGGCGAGACGGCAGATTCTCTGGCGGCATTGCGGGAATCCCACGCCAGGGGGGCGAAGGTCCTTGGCATTGTAAACGTTGTGGGAAGTTCGATCGCGCGGGAGGCGGACAATGTCATGTATACCTGGGCAGGCCCGGAGATCGCTGTGGCGACAACAAAAGCATATTCCTGCCAGCTTATTGCATTGTATCTTCTCGCGCTCAAATTCTCAGAGGCCCGGGGGGAGATATCCGACCGGGAGCTGGGGGAATACATTGAGGACATGAAAAGGATACCGGACCAGGTAGAGCTTTTGCTGAACAATAAGAATAAGATCCAGAAATTTGCCAACCGGTATCTTGCAGCCAGGGACGTGTTTTTTGTCGGCAGGGGCATTGATTATGCAATCTCACTTGAAGGCTCGCTGAAGCTTAAGGAGATATCCTATATCCATTCCGAGGCGTATGCCGCAGGAGAGCTGAAACACGGTACGATATCTCTGATAGAAGAAGGGACCCTTGTGGCGGCAGTTATGACCCAGGAGGATCTGTACAAAAAGATGATCAGCAATGTCGTTGAGGTACGGACCCGCGGAGCGTTTGTGCTTGCTGTGACAAATGAAGGCAATGATGATGTGAATAAGGCCGCAGACTATGTCATATATATACCTGAGACAAACCGGTTTTTTACGAATTCCCTGGCCATCATACCGCTGCAGCTTTTCGGCTATTATATTGCTGTGGGCAGAGGGTGCGATGTCGATAAACCGAGGAATCTGGCAAAGTCTGTAACAGTAGAATAGAACTTCAATCTTTATTAATTGAATGAACACAGTTTTATCACATTGCAGAGATATGATATAGCCATAAGATGAAATACAGGAGAAGGCAGGTAGTCTTTATGGAAAACCAGTATAATTATTATAATCAGGACATGAATGGGAATTATCAGTATGGCAGCCAGCCGCAGAAACAGAACCATGAGAAAAAGCCGCACAGAAAAATGCCCAAGGCAGTGGCAGTGGCAGGACTGGCGATTCTGTTCGGGATTGTGTCAAGTGCTGTGTTTCTGACATCCAATATCATTGGGAGCAGGCTCCTGGGACTTGATATGTCAGGCGGCGGGACAGAGACAGCCAGAACGGTGAACAGCAACGCATCCCTGTCAAAGACATCAAGTGTCGTGACATCAGATGTCTCCGACATCGTCCAGAATGTGATGCCATCCGTTGTCTCCATTACAAATATGTCAGTGGAAGAAGTGCAGAACTTTTTCGGGGTGGCTGAACAGCAGAGCGAAAGTGCGGGAACCGGAATTATTATTTCCCAGAACGACAATGAACTGTTGATCGTGACAAACAATCATGTTGTTGCGGGAAGCGATTCTCTGACCGTTACCTTTTATGACGATACAAGCGTGGAAGCAAATATAAAAGGGACAAATTCGGATTACGATCTGGCGGTCATCGCTGTTCCGATGAAGGCGATCTCTGATGATACATTAAACGCAATTTCTGTGGCAACCCTGGGAGATTCCACGGCGCTCCAGGTAGGAGAACCGGCGATCGCGATCGGGAACGCTCTGGGTTATGGGCAGTCTGTGACGACTGGCGTCATCAGCGCAGTAAACCGTTCTGTATCCGGGACAGATTCACAAACCGGTGAAACAATAGAAAGCGCGGTCAGGCTCATCCAGACAGATGCTGCGATCAATCCCGGCAACAGCGGAGGGGCGCTTGTGAATGCAAGCGGTGAAGTGATCGGGATCAATTCATCCAAACTGATCGGGACCACTGTGGAAGGAGTGGGGTATGCGATCCCGATCAGTGATGTCACCGATCTGATTGAGACTTTGATGAATCAGGAAACCAGGACGAAAGTGGCCGAAGCAGACCAGGGGGCAATCGGAATCACGGGGATGAGCGTTCCGGCAGACTATTCCCAGCAGCTTAATATGCCCAGCGGCGTATATGTTTCAGAAGTTGTTCCGGGCGGAGGCGCTGATGCGGCCGGCATGACGAAGGGGTGTGTCATCACAGCGATCAACGGTACGACGGTCAGTGGTATGGAAGACCTCCAGAAACAACTCCAGTATTATGCAAAAGGGGATAACGTGACCCTTACGATCCAGGTCCCCCAGACAAACGGCGAATATGCAAAGGAGACGCTGAAAGTGACTCTTGGGCCAAAATCATAATATGGCCCGGCCGCCATACACACATAATGAAAAGGCAGGTCATAAGCCGTCGGGCTTATGACCTGTTTTAATATCATCTGTCAAATTCGGGATTGAACGCATAGAAGTTCTTACTGTCGAGCTTATCCTGTACAATCCGGAGGCTTTCCCCAAAGCGCTGGTAGTGTACAATCTCCCTTTGGCGGAGGAACCGTATAGGGTCACATATCTCAGGATCTTTTACAAGGCGCAGGATATTATCATATGTTGTGCGTGCTTTCTGTTCTGCAGCCATGTCCTCGTGAAGGTCTGTGACCGGATCACCTTTTGACTGGAATACAGTAGCTGTCCACGGCGTCCCGCTGGCAGCCTGGGGCCAGAGCGCAAGAGTGTGGTCCACATAATACGGACCGAAGCCGGAGCGCTCAATCTCATCAGGGGACAGGTTTCTTGTGAGCTGGTGGACGATCGCACAGATCATCTCCATGTGCGCCAACTCCTCTGTACCTATATCAGTCAGTATTCCGGTGACTTCTTTATAGGGCATTGTGTATCTCTGGGAGAGATAACGCATGGAAGCGGCGAGCTCCCCGTCAGGGCCGCCAAACTGAGAAATGATGACCTGGGCGAGCTTGGGATTAGTTTGTGTAATTTTTACGGGATATTGAAGTCTTTTTTCATAATTCCACATAAATCAGCATCCTCCTTCCTGCCAGGGCCAGGGTTCATTGATCCATTTCCATCTCTCCTCGCAGGAGGCATCCGCGGTATCGATGGTGAGAGGGCCGTAAAGACCGGCATACTCTGTGAGCGCTTCGTTGCGCTGGCGGCTGTATTCTTTAAAATACGCAAGGGCATCCCTGTCACATGGATGGGTGTCCAGGTACAGTTTTACTTCATCTACGGCAAAGCTGACCTTGTTGATGTGGTCTAAAAGCTCCATCCGGTTCATCTGTCTGGTCATGGCCGGCGCCCTCCTTTCCCGAGAAACGGCATATCGAGATCTTCAAATATCGTGCCGTGTCCAAATGCTCTGCACGGTTCATAGATATTCTGCCAGTGCTGCCACGGTACATATGCCATGGCAGGAGTGGCTCCTTTCAGGAAATCATTGTGGCTGTAGGTGCAGTCGTCTACCCTTCCGCTGCCTGCGGAACCGGATCCGGGCAAAATGGGAACGGGGCGCCGTCTGTTATTCTGGCTGCTGTAAAAGCCTGTAGTGCGCTGCTGTACTGCCGGTCTCTGATTCATACAGCCTGCCTGGCAGGAAGAGCGCATGTTATTCTGACAATTTGACATTTTAAGCTTTTCCTTTCCTGACCCCAGGGTGCAGAAGGGGGCATTTCCCTGTACACACCGGTACGGTCATGATTTACATAATTATTGTATGGCAGAAAATAAAAAATGTTACGCTTTACATTTGGAGAGAAATTATATATAATGTATAAGTCAGCGGGGTGTGGCTCAGTTTGGTTAGAGCGCACGGCTGGGGGCCGTGAGGTCGCAGGTTCGAATCCTGTCACCCCGATTATCCCTTAAAAGCAATGATATGAATATACTCTCCAAAGTGTATTTGTACCATTGCTTTTCCTATAGGCAAGAGAATTTTTTGGGGCCTGCATATCTGAAATACCACAGATTTTGCGGGAAGTTGTTTTTGCGTATAAAAGTGGATATAATAGAAAACATTATCGGATTAAAGGAGAAAGCAGTATGTGTGGATTTGCAGGCTTTGTCGGAAGTGTGGAAGACAGAGAACAGGTTCTTGTAAATATGATGGATACCATTATCCACAGGGGACCGGACAGCCAAGGGAAATATGTGGACGAGGACGCGGCGCTGGGATTTCGGAGGCTGAGTATTATAGACCTTTCGTCAGTGGGGGACCAGCCGCTCTATAATGAAGACAGGAGCATGGTCCTTGTCTTTAACGGGGAAATATACAATTATCAGGAACTCCGCAGCGAGCTTGCGGCGGCAGGGCATGTCTTTATTTCAAACACGGATTCAGAAACTCTGATTCACGGCTATGAGCAGTGGGGCGAGAAGCTTGTTGACAGATTAAGGGGAATGTATGCCTTTTCCATATGGGATACCGGGAAAAAGAAGCTGTTCATGGCGAGAGATATTTTTGGAATCAAGCCGCTCTATTATGCACAGATGAATGGAACCCTGATGTTCGCATCAGAGATCAAAGCATTTATGGAGCATCCGAAGTTTGACAAGGTCTTTAACGAAGAGGCTCTTGGCAATTATCTGTCGTTTCAGTTCGTTCCGACCAACGAGACTTTTTTTAAAGGAGTGTTCTGCCTTCAGCCGGGGCATTATATGACCTATGAGAATGGAAACCTTGAGATTACCAGATATTTTGAGCCGGATTTCACGGGTGACTGCAAAAAACCGTTTGAAGAGGTTGTGGATGATGTGGAAGCTGTGATGAAGGAATCTGTCGAGAAGCATAAGATCAGCGATGTTGAGGTTGCCTCCTATCTCTCAAGCGGCGTTGATTCCAGCTATCTGACATATCTCGGTCAGGTGGACCGGACATTTACGGTGGGATTTGATGAAGGAAAATACAGCGAGATCCAGGATGCGAAGGAATTTGCGGCGAGCATTAACATGAAAAATGATGCGAAGGTCATTACGCCAGATGAATACTGGGACAGACTCTCAGACATCCAGTACTATATGGACGAGCCTGTCGCGGATCCGGCGGCGATCGCCCTGTATTTCCTCAGTGAAGAGGCGTCAAAGAAGGTGAAGGTGGTGCTCTCAGGAGAGGGGTCGGACGAGCTGTTCGGCGGCTACAATATATACTGTGAGCCGCTGGAGCACACGTCCTTTAACCGGATACCGCTGGGAATCCGCCGTCTCCTCGGTAAATTTGCGGAATACTGCCTTCCGCGGGGGATGAAGGGGAGAGGATTCCTGATGCGCCATGGGAAGACTCTGGAGGAGAGATATTTTGCCAATGCGACAAACATCTTTACCGAGAGAGAGGCGGATAAGATCCTCAAAAAAGGATGCAGGGCAGGGATACAGGATGTAACGCGTCCGCTTTATGCCAGGGTAAAAGGAAAAGATCCGGTCACAAAAATGCAGTATGTTGACCTCCATCTCTGGCTGGTCCATGATATCCTGATGAAGGGGGATAAAATGGGAATGGCGAACTCTTTGGAGGTCCGCGTCCCGTTCCTTGACAGAAAGGTGCTGGAGCTTGCGGAGACGCTGCCGCTGAAATACAAGGTGCAGCCGCCCAGGACAAAAGTTGCCCTCCGCGCTGCGGCAGACAGGAGGATAAGGAAGAAGACTGCTGAAAAGAAAAAGCTGGGTTTCCCAATCCCGATCCGCGTATGGCTCAAAGAGGAGAAGTACTACGAACGGGTCAGGGAAATGTTCCAGTCCGACGCGGCAAAGAAATTTTTCAGGACAGAGAAGCTTTTAAAGATGCTGGATGACCATAAAAACGGCAGGAACAGGAATGAGAAGACGGACAACAGCCGGAAGATCTGGACGGTATATATTTTCCTTGTATGGTATGACAGGTTTTTTGAACATGGAAAACCAGTGCATCCCGTAATGAATGTGAGATAGGTGATGATATATGAAAAGCAGAACTGTGCAGCCGATCAAGCGGCGGGAACAGAAGAGCGGGAAAAACGGCAGGAGACAGGATCTGGGTGATACGCAGCCTATGCCGGCAGCAAATACGGGATCATACGGCTACGGCAGACCAGGGCAGGCACAGCGGCAGGGAAGGCTGCGTTCCGGGTATGAGGGGTATCAGAGAATGGTGGACAGGAGGCGCCAGGTCATCAGCACACCGAGGCCTGCTCCTGCCCGGAATGTCCAGGAAAGAAGAAAAGCGGCTTCACAGACGGGGACGGGAAGGCTTGTCCGCTCTCCCAGGGGAAAAGCGGCAGAAAAAGAACAGTACTTTGACTATGACCTTCTTCTCGTCATTATTTTTCTTATGTGCTTCGGACTGGTTATGCTGTACAGTACCAGCGCCTACAGTGCACAGGGGGATTTTGGAAACGATATGTACTATTTTTCAAAACAGGCATCGATCGGGCTGCTCGGGTTTGCGGTCATGCTTGTCGTGTCAAAAATAGACTACCATGTATACGGGGCTTTTGCGGTTGAAATATTCGTCTTTTCCCTGTTTATGATGGCGCTTGTTAAAACACCCCTCGGCTACGAGGCAAACGGGGCAAGGAGGTGGATACAGCTTCCCGGTAATCTGTCCCTGCAGCCTGCGGAGATCACAAAGATAGCTGTCATACTTTATATCTCCTATGAACTGTGCAGGCTTGGCAGGAAAGCCATCACCCCGGAGGGGATGATGCGGGTGTTTGCACTTGGGGCAGTTGCGGCCGGAGGGGTCATGTTCCTTACGGATAATTTAAGTACAGCGATTATTGTCATGGCAATTACATGTGTCATGATTTTTCTGGTCCACCCGAAGACGAAACCGTTTCTGGCAGGATTTGCTGCCCTGGCAGCTTTTGCGGCTGTGGGGATATTAATTCTCTCAGTGACAGTGGCAAACAGCGATAACTTCCGGCTGCAGCGGATCATTTCATGGCTGAATCCTGAAGAGAGTGCGGACAGCGGCAGTTTCCAGGTTATGCAGGGGCTGTATGCGATCGGCTCCGGCGGTTTTTTCGGGAAGGGCCTGGGCAACAGTACCCAGAAGCTTGGCACCATACCGGAGGCGCAGAATGACTGGATTCTTTCTATTATATGTGAGGAGCTGGGCGTATTCGGCGTTATCGTTATCCTGTGCCTGTTCGGCTTTTTGCTTTACCGGGTAATGTTCATTGCCCAGAATGCTCCTGACCTGTACGGTTCTCTGATCGCGACGGGAATATTCGTCCACATAGCCTTACAGGTCATCCTCAATATTGCGGTCGTGACAGGGATGCTCCCGTCAACGGGGATTACACTTCCGTTTATCAGCTACGGAGGAACCGCAATTCTCTTTCTGATGGCAGAGATGGGGATTGCACTTGGCATTTCGAGAAAAATCAGGCTGGAGGGATAAAAAACTCTTCCAAATCCTGTGAAAGTGTGCTATATTTTTATGTGGTATTCAAAACCACATGTAGTGGAAAAGAATGATACACTTTGCAGTGCAGGAGGACGTGTTATGGATTATAAGATTATTGTAGACAGTTGCGGTGAACTTACGGAAGAGATGAGGGCATGCGGCGTTTATGAGACCGCATCGCTGAGCATGGAGGTGGACGGCGTCAGTATCGTGGACGACCGGACGTTCAACCAGGCTGATTTTCTGAGGAGAGTTGCTGCAAGCTCGGAATGTCCGAAATCCTCATGTCCCTCACCGGAGAAGTACATGGAACTTTACCGGTGTGAAGCAAAAAGGGTGTATGCCGTAACGCTTTCTTCGGAACTGAGCGGTTCGTATAACAGCGCGGTACTGGGGAAAAAACTGTACAGGGAGGAATATGGGGATAAGGATATCTATGTATTCAATTCCCGGTCTGCTTCTGTAGGGGAGACGCTGATAGCAATGAAAATACAGGAATGTGAAGAAAAGGGTATGGAGTTTGGGGAACTTATATCCTGTGTGGAAGAATATATTGCCGGGCAGCACACATATTTTGTCCTGGAGAATCTGGATACCCTTAGGAAGAACGGACGTCTCACAGGGATCAAATCCTTCGTTGCGAGCGCGTTGAATATCAAGCCGGTCATGGGTTCCACACCGCAGGGGACGATATGCCAGCTCGGGCAGGCGAGAGGGATGAAACGTGCGCTTGTCAAGATGGCGGATCTGATTCGTCAGGAGGCGGTAGACCCGGGCAGTAAAGTGTTGGCAATCTCCCACTGCAATTGTCTGGAACGGGCCAGGGAGGTAGAGCGCCTTTTGCTGGAAAGGTTCCCGGTTAAGGCAAGTTTTATTGTTGACACAGCGGGTATTAGCACAATGTACGCGAACGACGGCGGCATCATTGTGGTGATTTAGAGGCTGCTCTTGTCAAACGGCAGTCACCTGTGGTAGAATGGACCATAGTTCTGGTATTATAATGCAGTGAAAGGAGCAGAAAAATGAGCCAGGAAAAGGTGGATCGCTATAAAAAGGACAAGGCAAACAGAAAGAAGATCATGCGCAAACAGCGGATTATGAGCGTGGTGCGCAAGCTGATCCTTGCGGCTGCAGCCCTAGCGCTTGTGGGATGGCTTGGCTATTCAGCGTATGACATTTACCGGTCAAATCAGGAGAGAATGGTTGCAGAAGTGAACTATGATGCTGTCACAGATTATCTGAACAGTCTTTCAGAATAATATTTTGGGGACATTTTTAAGTTGGATTTACATATACGAGACAGAACCACAAGATGTGGGGTACAGGAGTTTATCCTGTATCCCACATCTTTGTTTTTGCCCGGAAAATCAGCACTTTTTCCGATTTTGGAAGCTGCCGGGGAACACAAAAAAAACAAAAAAGGGGGTTGAAAAAGGGGGATTGGTGGTTTACAATGGTTTCAAGTGGTGAGAAGTGGTGATTAGTGGCACGAAGTGGGGAAGAATGTGGAGCCCCACATTGAGAGAAAGGGTTCCGGATGTTATTAGGAGAGTTTAACCATAGCATTGATGAAAAGGGCAGACTCATCATTCCTGCCAAGCTCAGGGATGACCTGGGTGAGAGTTTTGTAATCTGCAACGGACTTGAAGGATGCCTTTTTGTTTACTCTCAGGAAGAATGGAACAAATTTGTCGCTGAGCTTGAAACCCTGCCACGAATGAACAAGGATGCCAGAATTTTCAAACGTTATTTCTTCGGAAGTGCATCTGAGGGAAGCTTTGACAAGCAGGGGAGAGTGCTTGTGCCGCCTTCCCTAAGGAAAGCAGCGCATCTGGAGAAGGATGTGGTTCTGGTGGGAGTCCAGGACCGTGTTGAGATCTGGGACAAGGCTCTTTGGGAAGAGCGAAGCCAGGTCAGCGAAGAAGATCTGGATGCAATTGCGGAACGCATGGAAGCGATTGGCATCAGAATCTGACGACGGGAGGAAATAATGGTATTCGGGCACACATCAGTTCTGCTGCGTGAGACAGTGGACGGACTTAACGTCAGGCCGGACGGCATTTATGTTGATGCAACTCTAGGAGGCGGCGGACATGCCTTTGAGGTGTGCAGACGTTTAAGCAGCAAGGGGAGATTAATAGGTATAGACCAGGATGCCGACGCAGTCCAGGCGGCGGCAAAGAGGCTGGAAGGCTTCGGGGAGAAGGTCACGATAATCAGGAGCAATTATTGTGATATGAAGCCAAGGCTCCATGAACTGGGCGTTGACAAGGTAGACGGCATTGTGCTGGATCTGGGAGTATCCTCCTATCAGCTTGATACGGCCAAGAGAGGATTTTCCTATCGGGCAGATGCACCGCTTGACATGAGAATGGACCAGAGACAGAAGCGGACGGCCAGAGATATTGTCAACAACTACAGTGAATCGGAACTTTACCGTGTGATCCGCGATTATGGGGAAGACAGATTTGCGAAAAATATCGCGAAGCATATCGTGGCGGCGCGGATGAAGAACCCGATTGAGACAACAGGACAGTTGAATGAGATCATACGACATGCAATTCCCATGAAGATTCAGAAAACATCGGGCCATCCGTCCAAGAGGACGTTTCAGGCGATTCGGATCGAATTGAACCAAGAGCTTGACGTTCTGAAAAACTCACTGGACGACATGATAGACATGCTGACGAAAGGGGGCAGGATCTGCATCATTACATTTCATTCGCTGGAGGACAGGATCGTCAAAGGGATATTCCGTAAGAATGAGAATCCCTGCACGTGTCCGCCTGACTTTCCGGTTTGTGTCTGTGGGAAAGAACCAAAAGGGAAAGTGATCACAAGAAAGCCGATTCTTCCGTCAGAGGAAGAGCTGGCAGAGAACAGCCGGTCAAAGAGTGCAAAACTGAGGATCTTTGAGCGGCATTGAGTAACAGGGAGTATTTGAAGCATATTTTATGCGAGATGGCAGAAACACGCCGGACCGCATGAAAACAAAACAGGTACATTCTGATGGGGAGGGGAGACCCCAAAGGAATGGACAGGAAAGGGGCTTTGCGCTATGGCATCAGGAAAAACTGCTGCAAATTACAGAAGAAGAGGCTTATCAGATGCAGGACAGGGACAGTTTTATGTTTATGGAAATACGGTGCGCCAGGCGGAAGTCCAGCCGAGGAGAACCAGGGAAGTTTATCCTGAGGCTCCCAAGCGTGCGAGCCGGCAGGTTCGCAGAAACCGCAACCGGGCGATGAGTATCAGTCCGGCGTATGCGGGTTTTCTCGTAGCTGCTGCATTTTGCGCAGTGTTTTTATGTGTGATGTATTTAAGGCTTCAGTCGGATGTCGTGAACCGTTCCGAGCAGATTACATCGCTCCAGGAACAGCTGGCAGATCTGACAGAGGCGAACAATACGGCATATAATGCAGCTGCGGATTCCATTAATCTGGAAGAGGTGCGTGACAAGGCAGTGAATGAACTGGGTATGGTCAGTGAATCAGAAGGTACCGTAATCGAATATGACAACCCGGCAAGCGGCTATGTCAGGCAGTATGACAATATTCCAGAGGATGGGGTGCTGGCGCAGTCACGGGATGTATCAAAATAAGGATTATGAAGATGACTGGAAGAAAGAAAAGAAAAAACAGGTTTGATTTTTTGACTAAAAAATTTCCAATCAGGATGCAACGAAAGCTGGTAATGCTATTTATGGCAGTTATACTGGCTTTTGTTGTTCTTATCGGAAGAATTACCTATATCAATGTGACGAAAGGGAGCAGATATACAAAGATTGTTCTGGACCAGCAGAATTATGACAGCCGGACCATTCCTTTTAAAAGAGGAGACATCGTGGACTGCAACGGCACTAAGATTGCCTCAAGTGAACGGGTGTACAACGTGATTCTGGATGTAGTCGTTATGACGGATAAGGATGAATATATACAGCCGACAATCGATGTGCTGAAGGATTGTTTCGGGATTGAGGAACAGGCGGTCCGTGAAGCTATGGAGGAGAAGCCTGATTCAAGATATGTGATCCTGAAAGAAAATGTAGACTATGAGACGGCGCAGAAATTTAATGAGATTGACGGGGACGATGAGAACTATCCGAATGTCAGCGGAATCTGGCTGGAAGAGGATTATATAAGAACATATCCGTACCAGGCGCTTGCCAGCGACGTGATCGGATTTACCTATGCGGGAAATGCCGGTGCTATCGGGATTGAGTACGCCTATAATGACGTGCTCAACGGAACAGACGGGAGAGAGTACGGCTATTTTGATACAGAGTCATCTGTGGAGCGGACGGTAAAGGCGGCCAGGAATGGCAATACGGTTGTATCTACCATTGATATTACACTGCAAAGTATCGTGGAGAAGTGCATCCTGGAATTTAACGAAAAACACGAGGGGAACGGAGAACTGGGAAGCAAGAATACGGCTGTGATCATCATGAATCCGAACAGCGGAGAAATCCTTGCCGAGGCATCATATCCGAATTTTGACCTGAACGATCCCCGTGATATGACCGCTCTGTATACGGATGAAGAATGGGAGAAAATGACAGAAGAGGAGCAGCTTAATGCCATGAGTGAGCTTTGGAGGAACTTCTGTGTGAGCGACGCTTATGAGCCGGGTTCCACAATGAAGCCTTTTACAGTGGCCGCGGGGCTTGAAACAGGCGCGCTCACAGGTGACGAAACCTACTACTGTGACGGCTCCCTTCATGTCGGTGATTATGATATCGGATGCCATTTAAGGACCGGGCACGGAACCCAGACTGTACAGGATGCTGTGGCAAATTCCTGCAACGTTGCGGTCATGAAAATGGCAGAAGCGATTGGCGTGGAAGATTTCAGCAGGTATCAGCACATATTCGGATTCGGGGAATATACAGGGATCGACCTCCCGGCGGAAGCCAATACATCGGCTCTTTTGTACACGGCGGATGATATGTCATCGGTAGACCTTGCAACCAATTCCTTTGGCCAGAGCTTTAACGTGACGATGACGCAGATGGCGTCTGGATTCTGTTCCCTCATTAACGGAGGATACTATTACGAACCCCATGTCGTAAAGCAGATCCAGGATGAGGACGGCAATGTCATAGAGACAAAGGAACCTGTGCTGCTAAGGAAGACAATTTCCGCAGAGACGTCTGAGCAGATCAAGACCTATCTCAAAGCGACGATGGAATATGGAACGGGAAAACGGGCGCAGATAGAGGGGTATGACATCGGGGCAAAGACGGGGACCGCTGAAAAGCTGCCCAGGGGAAACGGGAATTATATCCTCTCCTATATCGGATATGCCCCCCAGGAAAATCCTGAAGTGCTCGTTTATGTCGTGATTGACGAGCCGAATGTAGAGTCGCAGGATAACAGTGAGCTTGTCCTGGAGCTTTCTAAAAGTATAATGGAAGAAGCGTTCCCGTACATGGGAATTACGACGATTGAAGAAAGCCGTCAGAAAGATCAGGAGGCGACAGAGGGCTCAGGCTTCGGCGACACAGAATACTCGGACTACGATGAAAATTATGAGGATACCTATGACAATCCGGACGGATCCTATATAGATGAAGATTATGACCCCGATTTGGATGACTGGGCAGCCGGGGAGGCGGCGCAATAGCAGAAAAACCATATGGATATGAATAACCCTGCAAAAGATATAATAAATTTAAAAAAATATCTTTTGCAGGGTTGTTTGTGTCATGAAGAATAAAACCTACAATAAAAAGAAAATTCTTGTGGTCTTCCTTTTTGCCCTGATCACTATAGCTGGACTGATCGCAAGACTCGTATATCTCATGATAATTGAGGCAGAATATTACCAGGAGCTTGCGCAGGACCTGCACGAGAGGGAAAGAGAAATCAAGGCTGCCAGGGGTGAGATTGTAGACAGGAACGGTGTTGTCCTGGCCACAAATAAAACTGTTTGTACGATCTCTGTCGTCCACAGCCAGATTGAGGATGAGCAGAAGGTGATAGAGGTCCTCTCATCAGAGCTTGGCCTGGATACGGATGAAGTGCGGAAAAGGGTAGAGAAAGTCTCTTCTATGGAAAAGATCAAAACAAATGTAGAGAAAGAAACCGGGGATAAGATACGCAGCTATGACCTGGCAGGAGTAAAGGTGGATGAAGATTACAAAAGATATTACCCGTATGACGGGCTCGCGTCAAAGGTTCTGGGGTTTACGGGAGGAGACAATCAGGGAATTATCGGGCTGGAAGTAAAATATGAAGAATATTTGAAAGGTACGAATGGAACAATTCTGACAGTAACGGATGCCAGAGGCATTGAACTGGACCAGGTAGCGGAGGACCGGATAGAGCCGGTCGCGGGGGAGACGCTGCAGGTAAGCCTGGATTACAACATTCAGTCGTATTGTGAACAGGCGGCGAGGAAGGTGATGGAAGAAAAACAGGCTGACAGTGTTTCTGTCCTTCTGATGAACCCTCAGAACGGAGAAATCTATGCAATGGTAAATGTGCCGGAATTTAATTTGAACGAGCCATATGAGTTGAATACCGGCGCAGACCAGGCGGCGCTATCAGATGAAGAACTGCAGGACCAGCTAAACCAGATGTGGCGTAACGGATGTATCAATGATACATATGAACCAGGGTCTACCTTTAAGATTATCACCTCATCTGCATGCCTGGAGGAAGGGGTTGTGTCTCTGGAAGATACGTTTGTCTGCCCGGGATACCGCATTGTGGAGGACAGGAAGATACGCTGCCATAAGGTGGGAGGGCACGGGAGTGAGACTTTTGTACAGGGGATACAAAATTCCTGCAATCCTGTTTTTATCGATATCGGGCTCCGGCTCGGAGCGGACCGTTTTTATGACTATTTTGAACAGTTTGGTTTGCTCAGCCTGACAAATGTAGACCTGCCGGGCGAAGCAGGCACGATCATGCACAGAAAGGAGGATATTGGGACAGTTGAACTTGCCACAATGTCCTTCGGGCAGTCTTTCCAGATTACGCCGATCCAGATGGCGACGACAGTAAGCTCTATCATAAATGGAGGCAGAAGGGTGACGCCTCATCTGGGCGTTGCGGTTCTGGACGAAAACGGAAAGTCAATCAAAGAGTTCCAGTATCGGGAACAGGACAATATCGTATCTGAGGAGACATCGGAAACAATGCGGGCGCTGCTCAAAAGCGTCGTGGAAGAGGGGTCGGGGAAAAACGGATATATCGAGGGGTACTCGATCGGCGGGAAGACAGCCACATCGCAGACGCTGCCGAGAAGCGCGAATAAATATATTGCCTCGTTTATCGGTTTTGCCCCGGCGGAGGATCCCCAGGTGCTCGGAATGGTTGTGATCCATAATCCCCAGGGCGTCTATTACGGAGGGACGGTAGCGGCTCCGGTGCTGAGAAGCATCTATGATAATGTGCTTCCGTATCTCGGGATTGAAAAAAGCTGACTGATGGTTTATACTGAATGGGATGTTTATGAGAGACAAAAGAGATGAAGAGGTGTATGTATGAGCAGTCATGTAGTGATTCCGGTATTGATATCGTTTGCCGTAAGCCTTGTGCTTGGGCCGGTAGTCATTCCTTTTTTGAGAAAACTGAAAATGGGGCAGACAGAGCGTGAAGACGGCGTCCAGTCTCATCTGAAAAAAGCGGGAACCCCGACAATGGGCGGGATCATTATCCTGGCAGGCATTATTGTGACCTCCCTTTTTTATGTGAAGGATTATCCGAAGATCATCCCGGTCCTGTTTTTGACCGTTGCGTTTGGCCTGATCGGGTTTCTGGATGATTATCTGAAGGTAGTCATGAAGCGCTCTGACGGACTGTATCCGATGCAGAAGATGGCGCTGCAGATTATTGTGACAGCGGTCTTTGCCTACTATATTGTGAGAGTTGCGGATATCCCGCTGACCCTCCTGGTTCCTTTTTCGGGAGGATATTACTGGGACATCGGTCCTCTGGCGATCCCGGTGCTCTTTATCGCGGTCATCGGGACTGTGAACGGAACGAATTTTACAGATGGGCTTGACGGGCTGGCATCAAGCGTTACGGTGCTTGTGGCGACGTTTTTCACGGTTGTCGCCATCGGGACGAAGAGCGGGATCGAGCCGATCACCTGCGCCGTTGTGGGGGCGCTGCTCGGCTTCCTTCTGTTCAATGTCTATCCGGCAAGCGTATTTATGGGAGATACAGGCTCCCTTGCCCTTGGCGGTTTTGTTGCCGGAACGGCCTATATGATGCAGATGCCGCTGTTTATCATTATTGTCGGCTTTATCTACCTTGTTGAAGTGGCGTCGGTCATGCTGCAGGTCGCTTACTTTAAGAAAACGGGGGGAAAGCGCCTTTTTAAGATGGCGCCGATCCATCATCATTTTGAATTGTGCGGATGGTCAGAGACGAGAGTTGTCGCGGTATTTTCAATTGTGACGGCAATCCTCTGCCTGATCGCGTTAATGGGGGTATAAGAATGGACATAAGGGGAAAAAAAGTCTTGGTATTCGGATCAGGCATCAGCGGTGAATCTGCATGCGGGCTTCTTCTCCATGTGGGAGCGGATATCGTCCTGTATGATGGGAATGAGAAGCTCAGGAGAGAACAACTGATCCGTGAGATCACCCACGGGGAAGAAAAAACGATGGAGATAGTGCTCGGCAGACTCTCGGATGAACAGCTTGAAGAGCTTCTGGAGGGAGTCTCCCTCGTGGTGATCAGCCCGGGAGTGCCTACCGATCTTCCGGCCGTGAAGCGGATGAGGGAGAAAGGGATTCCGATCTGGGGAGAGATTGAACTGGCGTACAGGTTTGGCAAAGGAGACGTCCTGGCGATTACCGGTACGAACGGAAAGACAACGACGACTGCCCTGCTCGGCGAGATCATGGAAAATTATAAGGAAAGCACGTTTGTGGTAGGGAATATAGGGAATCCCTATACAAGCGTTGCGCTTGACACAGTGGATGGCTCTGTCATCGTTGCAGAGATGAGCAGTTTCCAGCTTGAGACGATACAGGCGTTCAGACCCAGGGTCAGCGCGATCCTGAATATTACCCCGGATCACTTAAACCGTCATCATACGATGGAGGCTTACATAGCCGCAAAGGAGAAAATTGCAGAAAACCAGACTTCGGACGATGTATGCGTCCTGAATTATGAGGATGATGTGACGAGGGAATTTGGAGAAAATACGAGGGCAAAAGTTCTATATTTCAGCAGCCGGCGTAAACTTAAAAGAGGCGTTTATCTGGAGGGAGAAACGATTATCTGCCACATAGACGACAGGATTCCGATCTGCAAGGTCAGTGACCTTAAGATTCTCGGCACACATAACTATGAAAATGTAATGGCTGCCGTGGCTATGGCGTATGCGTATGGGACTCCGGCCGAGATCATCCGAAAAACGGTAAGGGAATTTCGGGGAGTGGCGCACAGAATCGAATTTGTCGGAGAAAAAGCCGGGGTCGCTTTTTACAATGATTCCAAGGGGACAAATCCGGATGCGGCGATCAAAGGCATCCAGGCTATGAACCGCCCGACGGTTCTGATCGGGGGAGGATATGACAAAGATTCTTCCTATGACGAGTGGATTGAATCGTT
>CALWMN010000015.1 GCA_944381935.1 uncultured Mediterraneibacter sp.
TCATAAACCCTTGCGGAATTGCTCTGTATTTTGCCATAATTATTTACCTCCTGACACCTATTATAAATCATTACGCAGCGTCACAAACAAGACCTTTTTGAAAAAATTTTAGGCGGCAAAGATTTTTCTCTACCGCCTTTCTGTAATTATGCAAAGATGATTTCCTTTTCTATAATCTCCTTTGCACACGCCCGTATGTTATTCATTCTCTGTACCCATTCTAAGGCATTTTCCGCCTTTAGCTGTTCCGTGATACCCTGCGCCCGTTTCATCTGCTCTGTGAGCCTTTCCATGCGCTCCTGTGCTTGTTTATCTATATCGGCAAGGTAAGTGTTCAGTCTGCCGCTTGTAAGTAGCGTTGTGTATGTATTTCTGCGATGTTCTTTCAGATACCGCAAATGCCGCTGCCCCCACAAACCGATAGGTTGTTCTTTTTCGGCTGGTAAGATAAGACAAGGAATATAATAATCTCCTTGCAGTTCATACCACAGACCATTTTTATCATCGTAAATATACTTGTCCATTGAAAAATCCTCCGTTATAATATATTCGCACATACATCACAGTTCTCCGATTGCCACACTCTGTTATATCTTGTTATGAGATTTTCTTGCCCTTGCATTTGCCCTTATGAGCAAGGAGGGAAAGAGTAAACTTGTGTGTAACCGTATAAAGAGATAAGGCGAACACATTGCGATAAATCCTTTATTTTCAAGGCTTTTGGAGGATTTTATTAAAACACTGTAACCTCTGTTGAGAGGTCATAATTTACTGATATTCAAATTGCAATTTGGGACATAGTGAACTTCAATTAGGGACGCAGCTAAATTGAATTTTACTACGTCCCCAATTCATGTAGTAGGCGTGTGTTATCGGTAGGCATCATAATGCAGAAGCGGATATATTCCCCGTCCAGGCACTGGAAGGAGGAGCAGTCTCGAATCATGAGCCCTTTTTTTATGCAGCGTTCAAACAAATCGAATGAGGTCACACCGTCTTTTTTGATTTTGAGTAAAATGAAGTTGGCGTACGGCTGATATGTCTTGTAGTCTGGATTTTGTGAGAGGGAGGCGTAAAGTCTGTCTCTCTCGGAGAGGATCAGCCTCCGGGTATTTTGAATGTATTCGCTATCCTTCAGCATGACCTCTCCGGCAAAAGCGCCAAGGCTGTTTAAGGACCACGGGATCTGTTTGGCCTTCATCTTTTTCAGGAAATCCTGATTTCCCGAAATCCCGTACCCCATGCGCATACCGGGAGCGGCGAAGAATTTGGACACGCCGCGCAAAACCATGAGATTGCCATATTTCCGGGTCAGAGGGACTGCGGTCACGGCAGAAATATCCGGCGCAAATTCTACATATGTCTCATCGATCATGACGAAGATATCGCGTGCCTGGCAAAAGCAGATAAGACGATCTAATTCCTCCTGCATAATGGCAGAAGAAGTCGGGTTATTCGGGTTGCACAGGATCAGGAAATCATATCCCCCGTCTTTGAGCGCCTGGCAAAGATCTTCTACGTCTAACTGGAAATCTTTATCTTCTCTGAGGTGGTAGTATTCCTGAGTGCTTCCGGAAAAGGAGAGCTCCCTCGAATATTCAGAGTAGGTGGGCCCCAGAATGAGTGCATGCTTTGGGGTGCGCGCCTCGATGAGGAGCGCGATCAGCTCGCTGGAACCATTGCCCGGAAGAATATAGGAAGGCGGGATATCGCAGTATTCAGCGATCGTCTGCCGCAGGGAGGTGTATTCCCTGTCAGGATAAGCAGAGAGAAGATCAAGGTGGGAGGAGACCTCAGCCTTTACCTTCCCGGATAACCCGAGAGGATTGACATTGGCTCCGAAGTTTATAATGTCTTTTTTGTCCAAATGATAGTATTCGCAGATCTTTTCAATATCACTTCCGTGAAAAACTGGTTTTGTGTTCATCAAAGTAATCTCCTGTCGTGTGTGATAACCACAGAAATGCTTTCTCTTCTCTGAAAACAGTCCGGATTTTTACGTTGTCCCCGACTTTTCAGACAGAGCCGGATACCACATATTAATGTTATTATAGCATGGCAGAAAGCGGATTTGAACGAAGGAATGATAATTTTTCATCGATAAGGCGGGGAAAATATACTTGCTTTTTTAAAAAAGAGTGTGATATACTGACGACACGTTAGTGGTAGCTAACTGACGCGCGTGTCGTTTTGCCATGCATACTCCGTTTCGCCGTATGGATGGCTTTTTTTAACACTGTGGTTAGAAAATACTAACTTGATTGGAAGGGAGGACATAACATTAAAGGAAGACTTCTGACACTGGTTCTGGCAGTGAGCCTTATTATTCTGGCAGCATTGTCATTATTCGCAGGTGTTATTGATATTGATCCCGCGTCCCTTATGACAGGGGACGCCAGACAGTGGGAAATTTTTATTCTATCGCGGCTTCCCCGCCTGCTTGCCATCCTGTGTACGGGAGTGGGCATGAGCGTTGCGGGGCTGATCATGCAGCAGCTCTGCATGAACAAGTTTGTCTCCCCGACGACAGGGGCGACGATTTCTTCCGCGCAGTTCGGGATTTTGCTGGCGCTCCTTTTCATGCCGGGTTCCACGCTGTGGGGAAGGGCGATATTTGCGTTCATCACGGCAATACTCGGGACCTGGATGTTTGTATGGTTTATCCAGAGAATCCAGTTCAAAGACGTGGTGATGGTTCCCCTGGTGGGAATCATGTTTGGAAATGTAATCGGCGGTGTGACCAATTACCTGGCGTACAAATACGAGATGACCCAGGCGCTCTCGACCTGGCTGGTGGGGCATTTCTCACTGGTGATAAAGGGAAGGTATGAGATCGTGTGGATGGTAGTGCCGCTGGTGATCCTGGCATTTGCGTTCGCAAACCATTTTAACATCGTCGGGATGGGGAAAGACTTTTCCCAAAATCTCGGTGTGCACTACAATTTTGTCCTGATCATGGGACTGACGATCGCGGCAATGATCACAGCATCTATCGTGGTCGTGGTCGGATCGATCTCGTACATCGGGTTGATTGTGCCAAATATAGTTGCCATGTTCAAGGGAGATAAGATCAGAGGCACACTGGTGGATACAGCGCTGTTCGGCGCGATTTTCGTCCTGGTATGCGACATGATCGGAAGGGTGGTTATCATGCCCTATGAGCTGCCCATTGAACTGATAGTCGGAATACTGGGAAGTATCATTTTCATTGCGCTGCTGCTCTACAGGCTGCAGCATGGAAGAAAAGCAGTCCGGCTGGGTGCCGCTTCTGCTTCGGGAAGCGCCGGGACATCAGGGTGTGCGGCAGCAGTCTCCCATGTGAGCGGAGGTGACAGGGAATGAACGGAAAAACACGGGGAATGGCCCTGGCATACCGGAGGAATATTAAGAAACTGGTGATCCTGGCCCTGTTCGCAGCCATCGTGGCAGCAGCCTATATGCTGGTGGAGGTAAAGTTTGAAAACGAGAAGCTTTTTGCCTATGCGATGAAGATCCGCACGCCGAAGCTGATCGTCATGCTGATCACGGCGTTTGCCATCGGCGGGGCGTCGCTGGTGTTCCAGTCCATCATCAACAATACGATTGTAACGCCGTGCCTGCTTGGGATGAACTCGCTTTACACGCTGATCCATACAGCCGTGTACTTTGTGGCAGGATCAGCCAGCATATTCGCCTCGAACACGAATGTCGCGTTTGCGGTGGACCTGGTTCTGATGGGGATTACGGCGACCGTGATCTACAGCTATCTGTTTAAAAAGACAAAGCATAATGTGCTCTATGTCCTGCTCATCGGGACGGTTCTGACTTCGTTCTTCTCAAGCATCCAGACTACGCTGACAAGGGTCATGGATCCGAATGAGTACGATACGCTGCTCAATACATTGATTGCAAGCTTCAGCAATATCAACACAGAGATTATTGTATTTTCCGTGCTTGTGCTGGCAGTTCTGGCCTTCGTGCTGAGAAAGGACCTGGCGCTGCTGAATGTGATCACGCTGGGAAAGGAGCAGGCAATTAACCTGGGTGTGGATTATGACAACTGCATCAGGCGGCTTTTGCTGGGCGTTACGCTGTGCATTGCAGTGGCGACAGCGATGGTGGGACCGATTTCTTTTCTGGGACTGATCATTGCCAACCTTGCCCGGCAGTTTCTCAAAACCTACCGCCACGGGCAGCTTATCCTTGGATCGGCGTTATTCGGAATGGCGGTGCTGATCGGAGGACAGCTCCTTGTAGAACATGTATTTGCCTATGCGATACCGGTCAGCGTATTCATCACAGTGGGCGGAGGAATCTATTTCCTTTATCTGCTGCTGACAAACAGGAGGGTATGAAGATGGTCGTAGATAAGCTGACGAAAAAATATGACGGAAAAGCAGTGGTGGACGCTGTCTCCTTTGAAATACCAAAGGGAAAAGTCATTTCCCTGATCGGTCCCAACGGCGCGGGAAAATCGACGGTAATGGGAATCATATCCCGCCTGATCGCGCAGGATGCAGGACTGGTCAACTTTGACGGAAGAGATATTTCAAAATGGAAGAGCAAGGAGCTTGCCAAGAGGCTGGCGATCCTGACCCAGACGAACAACATCCAGATGAAGCTGACAGTCCGGGAACTCGTGGCGTTCGGAAGATTCCCGTATTCGGGAGGAAGGCTGAACGAGGAGGACGAAAAGCTGATCGACAAGGCAATCGAGTACATGGAGCTGGAAGAGTTTGAAGACCGCTTCATTGATGAACTGTCCGGCGGGCAAAGGCAGAGGGCATACATCGCAATGGTGATTGCGCAGGACACAGAATATGTGCTCCTCGACGAGCCGACCAACAACCTGGACATTTACCACGCCACCAACATGATGAAAATCGTGAGGCGTCTGTGCGATGACCTGGGAAAGACGGTGGTGCTCGTCCTGCATGAGATTAACTATGCAGCGTTCTACTCGGATTACATCTGCGCCTTTGTGGACGGAAAGATCGCGAAGTTCGGCACTGTAAAAGAGGTTATGACGAAAGAGAATCTCTCAGAGATCTATCACGTCGATTTCGAGATACAGGAAATCGAAGGAAAACCGTTATCTATATACTATTGACAAAAGCAAAAAAGCCGTCCGCCGACGGACGGATACAGGAGGAATTGACATAATGAAAAAAAGATTACTTACACTGATTTTATCTGCTGCTATGGTATTCTCACTTGCAGCGTGCAGCGGCTCATCTGACAGCGCTTCCGGCAATGCATCGGAGGCAGAGGCAGCGGCAGAAGAAACGCCGGATACTGTTACGATCCAGAGCCGTAATGCGGAAGGGGAGATTACCGATGTAGAAGTGCCGTATGATCCCCAGCGCATCGCGATTCTGGACATGGCTTGCCTGGACATTCTGGACAATCTGGGAGTGGGGGACAGGGTGGTAGGCTCTGCGTCAACTTCACTTGACTACCTTCAGGACTACGTGACAAATGAGGAAACCGTAAACCTTGGAACCATCAAAGAGGCTGACATGGAAGCTGTAATGGAGTGCGAACCGGACATCATCTTTATCGGCGGACGTCTGTCCTCTTCCTATGATGCACTCAGTGAGATTGCGCCGGTTGTTTATCTTGCGACAGACAGCGAGGCAGGTGTCGTGGAAAGTGTGCGCACGAACGCATCTACAATCGCATCTATTTTCGGGCTTGAGGATCAGGTGGATTCACTGATGGCAGATTTTGACAGCCGGATCGCGGCACTTTCCGAGTTTGCGGAAGGCAAGACTGCCATCGTGGGCATGTGTACCAGCGGAAGCTTTAATGTGCTTGGAAATGACGGACGCTGCTCCATTATCGGAAAAGAGATCGGTTTTGAAAACATCGGAGTAGACGCGAATATAGATACTGCGACACATGGAAACGAGGCTTCCTTTGAGTTTATCGTTGAGAAGAATCCAGACTATATCTTCGTTATGGACCGGGATGCGGCGATCGGAACGGATGGCGCCCAGCTTGCACAGGATATCATGGAGAATGAGCTGGTGATGGGAACCGATGCATACAAGAACGGAAATGTTGTTTATCTCGCTCATCCGGCAGTTTGGTATACCGCAGAGGGCGGTGTGACAGCGCTTGATCTGATGCTCCAGGATCTGGAGAGTGAACTGCTTTAAAATCAGGATTTTGACCACATATAAAACACAGTTGATATGAAAATCAGCCGTGGGGTTTTTGCCCCCGGCTGATTTTTTGTGGCGGAGATGAGCTGAAGTCAGAATTTGTATATTTTCACTAAAATTTTGTCAGACAGTTAAAGGCGATAAATTGTGTAAAAAAACAATACTCCAGCTTTTACAGTTTTTCCATAGTCTGCAAAAATTGTGCAAAATATATAAAAAATATTTGAGTAATTGATAAATAATAGATAAGATGCTATAATAAGCTCAATTAATATAATTCAATTAAATTAAAATAAGAAAGGAGCAAAGAAAGAATGGCACTAGTGACAATGAAGGAGATATTGGATGACGCCATGCGGAAGAATTACGCAGTCGGCGCATTCGATACGATGGACAGAATTACGACAGAGGCCATTATGACTGCATCTGAAAAGAAGGGCACCCCGGTTATTCTCATGGTCGTGCCGCCCTGCGTAGAGGGACCGGATGCAGATCTGTTCATGAGCTATCTGGTAGAACGCTGCAGAAGGAGTACCGTGCCGGTTGCACTTCACATGGATCATGCCCCCAGCTATGAGTACTGCGTGAAGGGAATCAAATACGGCTGTACATCGGTGATGTTTGACGGCTCATCCCTCCCCTATGAAGAGAACGTGGCGATTACCAGGAAGGTGATCGAAACCGCACATGCCTGCGGGGTGACAGTGGAGGCTGAGATCGGGCATGTGGCAGGACATGAAGGGAATATGCTGGACGGAAATGTGGCTGACCCGAGCGCCTATACGACTGTGGAAGAGGCGCTGCAGTTCTATAAAGATACCGGCGTGGACTGCCTGGCAGTCGCGATCGGGACAGTGCATGGCGTATATAAAGGAACGCCCAATATTGATTATGACAGGCTGGACGCCATAAAGGAGGAGCTTCCGATCCCGATCGTGCTGCACGGAGGTTCCGGCCTGGTGGATGAGGATTACCGCAAGCTGGTCGCACACGGCATTAATAAGATCAATTTCTTCACGGCAATGACCCTGGCAGGAGCGGAAGCGGTCAGGAAGCTGGTCGAAGAGACTCCGAAATTCCAGATGACGGATGTGATTGCAGCCGGGCAGAAGGCGGAGGAAGAGATCGTAAGCCACCATATCAATGTATTCGGTACTTTACCAGTTCATGCTGATTTATAAGAAAAAATAAGGAGGAACGTGTATGAAGAAAAAGTTCGTAGGAATCTTACTGTGTGTAACAATGACAGTCGCGATGATAGCCGGATGCAGCGGAAGCGGCGGAAGCTCATCCACAGGTTCTTCAGAGTCCGGTGATACTGCAGCAGAAGAAAGCAGTTCGGGAACAGAGGAAACCTCAGCGGCAGCATCAGACGGAAGCTCATTTGACGAGTTTACAAGACCTGTAATCTCAGAGGATGGAACCCTGACAGTGGTAAACCTGCATACAAAGCCGGAGGTAGAATCCCAGAACAGAAGCATTATGCAATGTGAGCTGGAGTGCAAGATGCGCGGATGGGAATACAGAGATGTGGTATGGGAGAGCGATACAGAATGGGCAGACCTGTTCCAGAATCTGATCAATCAGGGCGTGGATGCGATTATCTTAAGCTCCACAGAATCTATGGAGGCAAAAGTGGATCTGATCGCAGAAGCACGTAACGCGGGGATCGGGGTCTACTCGAATGACAACCAGGTGGTTCCGGGCGTGATCATGAACTCGACAATGCCAAACGGTACGGCGGCAATGGAGCTGATCTACCAGATCGGAAATGACGTCGGCTGGGAAGGCGCTTTCGGATTCTCCACGATGGCATCCATCCAGGTGCACAATGAAAGAATCCTTCCGATCCAGTCAATCTGTGAAATTTACACGAACCTGTCTGTCCTGGATACCGTGGACTCTCTTGCAGGCGGGACAGACCAGGCAACCTATGTCGGGGATTCGGCAAAAGCACTGATGCAGCAGTACGGTCAGGAGATGACCGGCTGGATCGGTTCCTGTGACTATATTGCAATGCCGGTGGCGGAGGCTGCATCTCAGAACCCGGATCTTGTACCGGAAGACTTCTTTGTGGCAGGGATTGACGGAGGCTCGGATGCATGGTCGTATATCAGGAGCGGCGGTTATTTCAAATACAGCTACGCGCAGCCCTTTGAAATGTTTGTACATAAGGTATTTGAATGTATCGAGGATATCCAGGTTGACGGACTTAACCCGGGAGACGAAGGCTGTATTATTTCCGCGCCGGGAGAAGTACTTTACTCAGAGGGCATGGTAGTTACGCAGGAGAATGTGCCGGATGTAGGGGCAAATATCAACAGTGTATTTGACTACTATGATGACGACCCGGATGCATGGTACAACTGGGAAGGAACTTATGAAATTACAGAATAATCTTTAGGGCAAAAGAAGATCAGATGGTTTATGAAGCAGCATGATTGATTGGTAGAGAGGAAAAGGGGATATCAGTGCCATACCCGGATATCCCCTTTTTGATTAAAAAGAGGTGATAAATGTGTCAAATACAGCACCATTACTGAGTATAAAGGAGCTCACAAAAAGATTTACAGGGGTTACGGCAGTGGATCATGTCAGTTTTGATATCGGACAGAATGAGATCCATGCGCTGATCGGCGAGAACGGAGCCGGGAAGAGCACGCTTTGTAAGATGCTCACGGGTGCATACAGCATTGATGAGGGCCATATTGAAATTAACGGAGAGAAGATGGACTTCAAAGGGCCCGCGGATTCTATGAAGGCGGGAATCAACATGGTATACCAGGAGCGCAATCTGATCGGCTACCTCAATGCCGCCCAGAACATCTGCCTGGGAACGGAAAATATGAAAGCGGGAGTCGTGGTAGACCAGAAAGCGATGAGGAAGAGGGCGGAGGCGGTCAGAGAGCGCCTGGGGGTGGACACGCCCCTCGATGTCCCGATCGAAAAGATGGGCGCCGGGGCGCAGCAGTTGGTTGAGATTATGCGTGCTACGTCCACGGAACCGAAAATCCTGATCCTGGATGAGCCTACAGCATCACTGGGAGAAGGCGAGATTGAACCGTTTCTGAAATTCGTGAAAAAGCTTACCACCGACATTAATATCTCCGTCATCTATATTACCCATAAGTTGGAAGAAATTTTTACAATTGCGGATAAAGTGACGGTCATGGCGGACGGAAAGAAGACGATGACCGCCAATATCCCGGACATCACACAGGATGAATGCGTCAGGGCGATGATCCGCAGCGATAAGATTAAAAGCGTTGTAGTACCGCCTATGAACTATGAAGAGGCGGAAAAGCACCGGGTTCTGGATGTGAAGGAGCTTACCTACGATGGAAAAACGCATCATGTGGAGTTCCATGTCAACAAAGGCGAGGTAGTAGGGTTCTACGGGCTTGTCGGAGCGGGACGTACTGAGACGATGGAAGTCATATCGGGGATACGCCTGTGTGACAAGAAAGAGTTTACATTTGACGGGGAGACTATCACAAGCGGTGACAGCTTTAAAATGATCCAGAAAGGGATGATTCTGACCCCAGAACTTCGCAATAACGGTATTTTCCCCTCCCTGAACCTGGTGGAAAATGTCTGTACGCTGTTCGTCCAGAAGCTTGCGACAAAGTTTGGAATGATTAAAAACAAAGAGAGCAGAGCTTTCACAGAAGAGGTGCTCAAGAAAAACGGGACAAAGTACAGAAGCAAAAACCAGCTCATTTCCGACCTGTCGGGAGGTAATATCCAGAAGATTATCATCGGACGGTCAGTAGAAGTGGAAAACCTGAAGCTTCTTACAGTCGACGAGCCGACGGCAGGCCTTGACCTGGGAGCAAAAAGTGAAATCTACCTGAAGATCCGCCATCTCGCAGATGATCTTGGGAAAAGCGTCGTATTTATTTCTTCCGAGCTGGAAGAGCTGATGAAAGTGTGTAACAGGATATATATTTTCTATGAAGGGGACGTCGTGAAAGAAGTGAAGAGAGAAGAGTTCGACAATCATATGATTTTGGGGTATGCATTAGGAGGTGCAGGTGATGGCAGGTAAAGAAGGAAAGAGAGTGAAACTTGCAGTAAAAAGAAAAAGTACAGTGGGAGAAAATATCACGAAATATTTCCTGTTGATTGCGGATGTGATTCTCATTGTTTTCTTTGGAATCATGCGTTCGGGATTCTTGCAGCCAAGCAATCTGCTGAATATCTTATCTACCGCGGCCCTGGTCGGTGTGATGGGCATGGGAGCCAGCATTGTCATGATGGTTGGGGAGATGAACTTCGGCGTCGGGGCGGAGGCGACGCTGACGGCTGCTTTGCTGGGATTCATACTGGGAAAGGGTTATGTCAATGTTTATCTTGTGGCAGTACTTATTGCCCTGCTGGTAATAGGGCTTATGGGAGTCCTTGACTCTGTATTCGGCGTCATTATCGGAGTCCCGGCGTTTATCGCCACACTTGCGATCTCCAAGATCAATGACGGTATTGTCAACTGGCTGACAGAAGGAAAGACGATGTTTTACAATAACTGGCCGGATGCTTTTAAGTTCTTAGGGCAGGGCAGGATCGGACCGGTTCCGGTTATGGCGATTGCTTTCCTTATTATCGCGCTTCTTCTCTGGTTCATCATGGACAAGACAAAGCTGGGCACCTATATTCAGGCAATCGGGAATAATACAAACTGCTGTAAACAGGTCGGAATTAATGTCCGGAGAATTAAAATCATTGCATTTATCATTTGTTCCCTTGTATGCGGATTTTCCGGGATCCTTGCCTGCTCAAGGACAAGCAATGTCCAGGGGACGCTTGGAAGTGGGATCATGATGGACGCTATGGCGTCGGCAATGCTCGGGGCGACATTCTTAAGACCGGGGCGGTATAACATCCAGGGAACCGTAGTGGCAGCGATTTTAACGGCAATTATTTCAAATGGGATTACGTTCTGTGCTTATCCGGATTACATTCAGGATATTGTAAACGGAATCATTTTGATCATCGCTGTCGGCTATATCGCAATGAAGAGAAAAGAAGGTCTTCCTTCTGTAAAGATGGGATAGGAGGAACAGTAAATGACAGAGGCCAAAGGAAAAACAAAGTCAAAAAATGGCACAGGAATTTTACAAAAATACGGACTGCTGATTATCACAATTTTAGTTTGCATTATATTTTCTGCACTGCGTCCAACCTTCCACGGAATGGGGAACATCATAAACATTGTCAGTTCCACGGTCGTGCTGTGTATTGCGGGGCTGGGGCTGTCACTGGTCATGATCACAGGCGAGATCGACTTTGCCTGCGGGGCAGAGCTTGCGGCAGGCGGATGCATTGTGGCAGTTCTGGCAAAGAACGGCGTGAATTATTTTGCGGCGGTTCTGGTTGCCCTGGCAGTCTGCGCTGTGATTGGGACAATCAACGGAATCCTTCATACAAGAGTGGGGATCCCGGGATTTATTGCCACAATGGGTGTCTCCTTCGTGGTAGACGGCATCAATAAGATGATTACCGGAAGCACCCGGGTGTTCTCTTCTACCTGGGGAGATATTTTTGTCGCGATAGGGCAGAAGCGGATCGGCGGGGTGATACCGATCTCCGTTATCATTTTGATCGTTGTCGCAATTCTGATACTGGTTTATACGGAAGGCATGACGAACGGGCGTAAACTGTATGCCGTGGGCGCGAACAGCGATGCATGCAAATATGTAGGAATAGATGCGCGGAAGGAAAAGATGAAGGCGTTTATCATCAGCGCAATCCTGTGCGGATTAGGCGGAATCATCAATTCATCCCAGTTAAACGCCGCAACGCCGTACATGGGAGATACAACGCTGGTGAGCCTTCTGACGATGCTGATGTTGGGAGCGACATTTTACAGGTCAGGTGTATTTAATGTGCCGGGAACAATCGTGGGAGCGCTTCTGGTCAACATTATCAATAACGGGATGGTGCTCATGGGAGCGAAGACATGGCAGCAGTATGTGGTGCAGGGCGCGATCATGCTGTTTGCGGTGACGGTGATCACGATCATGAATATCAGGGCAAAACGAGGAAACTGAATAAAAAAGACAAAGGAGGATTTTACAATGTCAGAAACAATGGGAAAAGTTGCAGTCAATACCGGGTATTATTCGATGGAGATCCAGGAATATCCGGTGCCGGAAGCCAGGGACGACGCGGCAGTGATCAAGATTGAAACATTCTGTATCTGCGGAAGTGACCAGCACTTTGTAAAGCTTCCGGGAACGCATAAGGGCGGGACGGAAGGACATGAATTTATGGGGCGCATCATCTCCCTGGGCAAAGACGCGAATAAGACGCTGAAGGTGTACGGCGGCGAGCTCAAAGTGGGCGACAGGATTGTCGTGTATCCGCATATTACATGCGGGAAATGTGACACATGCTTAAGATTCGGCGACGGAGTGTGCGGAGTCTGCGACGATGATTACATTTACGGGGGCGTCTTTGACATGGATACCGGCAAGGAGATGAACCATGTGCCGGAGCAGTGGCCGCATTTCAAAGGCGGGTTTGCGCAGTACTGCTATCTGTTCCCGGGAACTTATGTGTGGAAGGTGCCGGACGACATGCCGGGTGAGATCGCAGCGCTTCTCGACCCGTGCGCAGTGGCAATGCGGGCGGTGGAACAGGTCATGACTCCGATTGGAGGAACGGGAGAAGGCTTCAGCACAACGTCAAGATGTCTCGTGATCGGGGCAGGCGCAATCAGTATCATGACGGCAATGATTCTCCGCGAGATGGGGGCGAAACAGGTCATCATCACGGATTTCTTTGATGAAAAGCTGGCAAAAGCGAAGGAAATCGCGAAAGTGGACGAGGCGGTCAACGTTGCGGACATGACCTCCGATGAGCGTGTGGAGAAGATACTGGAGCTGACAGAAGGCGGAGCCCATGTCGTCATTAACGCTGCAAACCATCCGTCCACGTGTATCGAGGGCCTCCGCATGGTGAGGAAGTGCGGATATTATGTGGAAATCGGAAATGCGATGGATTTCGGGGCACATTACATGTCAGAGATCAATATTCCGGCGGTTGTCTTTGAGAAGAATGCACATATCACTTCGGTCGTGGCGAACACGCCCCAGTGCTTTGACCGCTCCTTTGAATTTCTGAAAAGATGGAAGGAGCTTCCGTTTGATAAGCTGATCACGCACCGGTTCACAACCCTGGAAGAGATCATCCCTGTCATGAAGAAGATGGGCGACCGCGATTTCATCAAGGCGGCATGCACATTTGAGGACTGAAGAACGCGAAAAGAAGAAAGGATGAGTGTCAATGAGTAAAAAGGTAGTAGTAATGGAAGACTTCACAACGCCGGATGGAAGGATGCATGTATATGATACTCTGGCGGAGAAATACGGCGCCGAGGTGAAATATGTCAAGGTGCAGAAGTATATCAGGGATCATGACGATTTCTCGAAGATGTTCTTAAACATGGAAAAAAACGGACCGGATGTGATCGAGGAGGAAGAGGAGCTGCTCGCAGAAATCAAGGACGCTGATATTGTGATCTCCCACATCAGCGCGGTCAGCACGAAGGCGGTCAACAGCGCAGAGCATCTCGAGGCAGTGTGCATCATGAGGAGCGGCGTTGAGAATGTGAATGTTGAAAATGCCACGGCGCGGGGCATAAAAGTGGTCAATGCCCCGGGACGTCTTGCGGTCCCGGTCTCAGAATTTACGGTCGGCCTGATGATTGCAGAGATGAAAAATATTGCGCGCTCCCACCAGAGGATGCAGGCAGGGAACTTTGAAGACGGATTTTCCAATTCCGAGTATTCCGTCAACCTGAAAGGGAAAAATGTCGGACTGGTCGGATGCGGCATGGTAGGCTCAAGGGTGGCGAATATCATGAAGGCGTTCGAGGCAAATGTCCTGATTTATGACCCGTATATGCCGGAGGAGAAGATAAAAGAGATGGGTTACACTCCGATGGGACTTAACGATCTGTGCAGAGAGTCTGACGTCATCTCCATACATTTCCGCCTGACGCCTGAGACGAGGGGGCTGATAGGAGCAGAACAGTTTGCTCTGATGAAGCCGGGATGCTTCCTGATCAACACGGCGCGGGCCGGCCTTGTGGACGAGGACGCCATGATGGATGCCCTGACAAACAAGAAGATTGCCGGAGCAGGGCTTGATGTATTTCATCAGGAACCGCTGGAGGCGGACAATCCGCTTCTTACGATGGACAATGTGACGATCACCGGGCATCTGGCAGGACACTGTGCAGATATTTTCCAGATGACAGTAGATATTATGATGCGCGCGCTGGATCATTATTTCCAGACAGGCGAGTGGATCAATGTGGTAAACAAATAGGAGATAACCTATGAAAAGACAGTTGATTTTAGTGGTGGATTATGGGACTTCCAATACCCGTGTGAATGCAATTGACACGGCAAACGGCGAAATTGCATATTCTGCGTCAAGAAAATACCGGATCCGCTCAAAGGGAAAAGGATATGCGGAAATCTCTGCAGATGAGCTGTGGTCATTTTCAGCGAGCTGCATGAAAGAGGTTGTGGACCAGATGGGTGAAGATGATGAGCCACGGGCAATTTCCTATTCGTTTTTCGGAGATAACCTGATCCCCACAGACAAAGAAGGAAATGCGTTAAATGACTGTATTTTATGTACGGATCCCAGAGGGGAAGATGAGGCGGAATTTGTCAACAGCAGGATCCCCCGAAAAGAGCAGGTCCACATTATCGGCGATTCCTATATGCTGTATAAATTCGGGGCAAAGGTACTCTGGGTAAAACAGAATATGCCTGAGATCGCGGATAAGATTGCATATTATGATACACAGCAGCAGTATATTTTCCGCAAATTGGGAGTGGCACCGGCATGTGATTATACGATGGCGGCAAGAAAACAGCTTCTCGATCTCAGGACGATGAAATGGTCCCCGCGCTTTCTGGAAGTGCTCGGTATCACGGCAGAATCCCTCGGGACGGATATTGTGGCATCGGGCGATATTGTCGGATATGTCCGGTCCTATGGCGAGGCAGAATTTCAGCAGCCCCTCCCTGTCATTGCGGGAGGGCATGACTGCGATGTAGCCATGATCGGCATGGGGCTGATCAATGAAGGGCAGGATATGATAGGAGATATTACGGGGACCTATGACCACGTGGGTTATCTGGCAGACAGGATTGTCAACCTTCAGGAAGAAAATCCCGAATATCCGTTGTGCTCATACAGCGGTCCGTTTAAGAATACTTCCGTGTGCCTTGGAGCATTTCCCACTGCAGGGGCGACTCTGGAATGGTTTATGCGGGAGATAAATGAGGGGACAGGGCAGGAAGATTATATGAAATACTGGAACCATGTCCCCTTTGACGGACCGGGAAATGTGCTGGTACACCCGACGCTGGACAGCGAACGGGGAGTGATCGAAGGGATCGGGGTAAATACAGCGAAAACAGACATTTTTAAGGCGGTGATCGAGGCGATCACCTATGAGAACAGGAGACTGGTCGACAACTGCAGGAGCGTCAAGAAAAGCGGCGCCGACAGGATACGGATCGGAGGCGGGGCGGCAAATTCTGATGAGTGGATGCAGCTTCGGGCGGATATCTCCGGCATGACGATCGAGCGTATGAGAAATATCCAGATATCATCCGTGGGAAGCGCAATCCTGGGCGCGGTTGCCGTGGGCATTTACCCGGACGTCGAGAGCGCTGTGGGGAAGATGGTACATATAAGAGATGTGTTCAGACCCAATCCCGATATGAATAAGAGATATGAAGAGAAGTACCGGATGTATCTGAAAAAGATGCATTACGTTTAATGAGGGAATGGATCGGAAAGGAAATGGACAATGAGATATAAAGAATTTGGGAAAACAGGAGAAAAGGTATCCGCGCTCTCCGTGGGGACCTGGGCGATCGGCGGCGCAAACTGGGGAGAGGTGAACAAGACGGACTGCATCAGGGCAATCCACGCAATGCTTGACAATGGAGTAAACAGTATAGATACTGCCCCTGTCTATAACTGCGGGGAGTCAGAGCGGATCGTCGGGGAAGCCATAAAAGGGAGAAGAGATAAGATATTCCTGACGACGAAGACCGCTCTGTACCAGAACTCCCCGGATGAGCCGAGCGTAAAGGACGGCAGAAGGGAGACCATCCTCAGGCTCTGTGACGAGTCCTTAAAGAATCTCCAGACAGACTATATTGACCTGATGCTGATCCACTGGCCGGACATTGAGCACAATGCGCCGATCGAGGAGACAATGGGCGCATTGGGCGAGCTTGTCCAGGCGGGAAAGATCCGGTATATCGGCGTGTCAAACTTCAGTGCCGGGCAGATCCGCAAGGCACAGAGATATGGAACCGTATCCGCTTCGGAGCCGCCCTATTCTATGGTGAACCGCTCGGAAGAAGACCTGATGAAATGGTGCTGTGAAAACGGCATTGCAAATATGACATACGGATCCCTGGGGGCAGGGATTCTGACAGGGACAATAAGGGAATTGCCGAAATTTGATAAAAACGACTGGAGAGTAACCTTTTATGATTTCTTCCAGGAACCAAAGTTTTCCAAAGTCATGAAGCTTTTGAAGGTTCTAGATGAGATTGCCGCCGGGCATAACGCCCCGGTGGCGCAGGTGGCGATAAACTGGAATACGCAGAAGGACTTTGTACAAACTGCATTGTGCGGGGTACGCAATGAACACGAGGCAATTGAGAACTGCAGCGGTTTTGAGTGGAGCCTGTCCCAGGAAGAAATGAACGCGATTGATAAGGCGATTGATGAATACCTGTAAAGAGAAACGTATGAGGTGAGGCAAAATGAGATATAAAGAATTTGGAAAAACAGGAGAAAAAGTGTCGGCGCTTACAGTGGGAACCTGGGCGATCGGCGGCGCAAACTGGGGTGAGGTCAACAAGGCGGACAGCATCAGGGCGATCCATGCAATGCTGGACTGCGGGGTAAACAGTGTCGACACCGCGCCGGCATATAATTTCGGAGAGTCTGAGAGGGTAGTGGGCGAGGCTTTGAAGGGAAGAAGGGACAAGGTCTTTCTCACGACAAAGACAGGGGTATACAATTCAAAAGAGCAGCCGTTTGTGAAAGATGCGAGAAAGGAAACGGTGATCCGGCTCTGTGAGGAATCCCTGAAAAATCTCCAGACAGATTACATTGACCTGATGCTGATCCACTGGCCCGATATTGAGCATAATGCGCCCTTCGAGGAGACGATGGGGGCATTGGAGGAACTGAAAAAGTCCGGCAAGATCCGTTTTGCAGGGCTCTCCAATTTTGATCAGAAGCAGATCGAGGAGATCAGCAGATTTGGGGAGATATCGGCGTTCCAGCCGCCCTATTCTATGGTGGACCGTTCGCAGGAAGAACTTATGAAATGGACGGCTTCCCGGGGGATTGCCAACATGACGTACGGCTCTCTCGGCGCAGGGATCCTGACCGGGACAATCCGGGAGCTTCCCCATTTTGAACCTGATGATATGAGGCTGACCTTTTATGATTTCTTCCAGGAGCCTAAATTCTCCAAGGTGATGCAGCTTTTGTCCGTGCTGGATGAAATCGCCGGGGCGCACAATGCGCCTGTCGCACAGGTCGCAGTCAACTGGAATGCCCAGAAAGACTTCGTCGCGACTTCGCTTTGCGGCGTCCGAAATGCAGAGGAAGCGATTGAGAACTGTAAGGGATTTGAGTGGAGCCTTTCAGAGGAAGAGATGGCATCGATCGACAAAGCAATTGAAGAGTATTTATAGGAAGAAAGAGATGGATTTAAAATTAGCAGGTAAAACTGTTATCGTAACAGGCGGCTCCAAGGGAATTGGAGCCGGTATCTGTACGGTATTCGCACGTGAGGGCGCGGACATTGCAATGAATTACCGCTCGGATACAGAAGGGTCAGAGCGGTTCGCGGAAAAGCTGCGCCGGCAGTACAAAGTGAAGGTGGCTGCGATAAAAGCGGATGTCACCAGGGAAAAGGAAATAGAGAAACTGTATGAAAAGGTATTCGACGAGTTTGGGACAGCAGATATCCTGGTAAATAATGCAGCCGGGGGCATGGCATTTAAACCGTTTCAGGAATACACGGCAGAGGAGTGGAAACGGGGGGAGGAAGGTGTTTTAGACCCGGTATTTTATATGAGCAGAATCTTTCTGAGGCATTGTATCGATGGTGGACGGGGCGGACATATCATTAACCTTCTCTCGAAATCCGCGATTCTGTCCAGCAGTGTGAATAATTTAAGCTACGTTGCCACAAAAGGGGCGCTGGTGTCCCTTACACGCGGAATGGCAAAGGAGTTTATCCCGTACGGCGTCTATGTAAACGGGATTGTGCCGGGATATGTAAAAACAGAATACAGACATGCAGACGGGGAGGAACGCACGGAACGGGTAAGAAAGCTGCTCCCCACCGGGGAATTTGCAATGCCGGAAGAGATCGGAAATGTCGCGGCAATTCTGGCGTCTCCCCTGTTCGGGCAGATGATAGGCGCGATTGTGGACTGCACCGGAGGGACGCTGATTTAAACGACATGAGGAATCGAAAAGGAGGATCGTATGAAGAAAGCAGGGATCTTAAATGCAGAGCTGTTGTGTGAGTTAACGAAACTGAGGCATCAGGATAAGTTTGTTATCTGTGATGCAGGATTCCCGATACCGGAGGGGCGAAAGACCGTCGATGTATCACTGGTTGCCGGGATCCCTACATTTATGCAGGTGCTGAAAGCTGTTTTAAATGAGATGATTGTGGAAGAATATATGGTCTTCGATTTTATGAAGCAGTACAATGAAGAGTATTATAATGAACTGCAGCAAATGTTCTGCAATCAGGAGCATGCAGAAGTATCAATGCCGGAGTTTGTGGAAGCATCCAGGGAAGCAAAGCTTTTTATCAGGACAGGTGAACTAAAGCCTGCGTCTAATATTATGCTGACGTCGGCAACAGGGGTAAGGGAGATGAATCAGTCTCTGGATGTGAGTTTTGAGTCGGTTTTATAACTTGATAAGGCAAACAGAAGGGAGCTGATGTATGGACAAAAGCAGCGGCAAACCAAAAAAAGATGATTCGGCCGTCCTTTTGCTGGCGAATACACTTATGTGGTCTGCTATGGGGGTGCATACGCCCTTTATCAATTCTTTTTATGCCGTAAAGGGACTCGCAAGCTTTGAGATTGGGATATTGAGTGCGATCACACCGATCCTTGCAATATTGGTCCAGCCTTTCTGGGCGTATCTCAGTGACCGGACAGGGAGGAGGAAGGCCGTCCTTATCCTGATCACTGTGGCAAGCGCGCTTGCAATACAGGGATACGGGATGGGGAATACCTTCCTGTTTTTTGCAGCAGAAACCTTGCTTTTCGGCGCATTCAACACATCTGTCTTACCGCTTAGTGATGCGCTGGTATCAAATTACGGCAGGAGGAGCAGGATTGGGTTTGCCAGGATCAGAATGGGAGGCACGATAGGGTTTGCGGCCGTGACTTTAATATTTGGAAATGTGATCAGCGGCAATACAGACCTCATCTTTCCGGTTGCGGGAGCCGCGTATCTGATCCTGGCATTGTGTTACTCCCGGCTGCCCGATGACAGGGCGCACGGGGAATCCAGGAAGCCGTCAAAAGGCAGGATCTTTAAAGACAACAGAGTGGTCTTTCTCTTTTTCCTGGCGTTTCTTGTGCAGTTCGGCATGAGCATCAGCGGGTTTTACAGCGTCTATGTCATTGGCCTTGGGTACAGACAGTCAGTGGTGGGGTTGTCAAGCTGCGTCTCCGCGCTGAGTGAACTGCCGGTGCTTTTCTTCGCAGAAAGGATGCTGAGGCGTTTCAGGATCGACCATCTGATGGTATTCTCTGTTTTCATGAACGCACTGAGGCTGCTGCTGGGAGGAAGTGGGGCGCTGCCCCTGATGATAGGAGGTCAGATGCTGCAGAGCGCGACCTACATGATCCCGTATTACTGCTGCATCACGTTTATCAATGAGAATGTCATGGAAGGGAAAATCTCCCAGGGGCAGACCTGTCTGACAATGGTCCAGCAGGGGCTTGCCATGGTGACGGGAAGTCTGGCAGGAGGCGCGATTTCAGGAGCTGTCGGGCTGAAGTACACATTTATGTCGGTGGCAGCAGGACTGACGCTTATGGGGGGGCTTTCGATATTAATAGGAAAGAGAATATTTTCCGCAGAACCTGGTCCGGGTCATGAAAAAGAAGGGCGCGCAGGGCGCAAAAGGAATTGAAAGCGGACGCAGACATGGACATGTGATGGAAAAATCTTGCATTTTAAGCGGAACAAACGTAATATATAGGTATACCTATTCGGGCACATTTTATCATATACTTCTGGGCGGGGGGCAGCGTTTGGCTGTGAATTAAGGTATAGATTGAACAAATGAAAAGGAATAAATTTCATGTCCAAAATACATACTTATGATCCACGTTTTACCAGTCTGAAGAAGCAGCAGAGAAACGGTAGAAATGCAGCATCTATGCAGAGAGACAACTGGAAACTGATTTTACAGTTGATCTATGAAAACGGTTCGATATCACGGAAGGCGCTGGCAGAAAAGACAGGATTACAGCAGGCGACCGTCACTATCATTATGAATGAACTTCTCAATCAGGGATTGATTAAAAAAAACGGGATGGTCGACGGGGGGAACGGGCGAAAGGTACAGTCCTTTTCTATGGCGGAAAACTTTTACATAATTTCCATCCGTCTTACGGCAGTGTATATCAAGGTTGCACTGTTTGATATACATGTGAGTGTACAATATGTCGAAAAAATTTTTTTCAAAACAGAAGACGGTGTCACAGAAGCAAAAGAAATTGCGCTGGAACATATCCGAAGGATAGAATCCCTTGTAGAAAAAAAGAAAATTCTTTGTATTATTATGGGAGTCGAACATAAATATCGTTTGATTGACGACGACTATGCAATCTGGGACGACGTCAGGGAGAGGTACTGCCACATAGGAAGAGATCTCCATGATATTACGCAATACCGGGTTTTTGTGAATCGCGCGATTAACTATGCCGCCTATGATTTCTGGGACAGGTATAAAAAAGAGGCGAGGCTGGAAGACGATTATTTTATGATGGTGTATATCCAGTTGGGATATGATCTGGAAAGTGTTATCATTGTAAATCACGAAATTATATATGGAAAGAACGGAAGATGCGGGCAGCTTCATGACCTGCCGGTGGACCGGGAAAGCGGATTGACGTGCAAAGAGACCATGACGGTTCCGGCTATTTTGGAACGCGTGCAGACACTTTTGGAACAATACCCGGATTCCTTTATTTCGGATATTGTGGATTTGAATATCCGTGATATCATCGTCGGTTATGAAAAGCAGGACGCCCTGTGCAGACAGATATATCAAGAAGTGATTGAGAACATGGGATATCTGATCAGTTTTATCTTAAACTGGATGGATCCTGATGTGGTGTTTCTGGGAGATGAAATCCCGTCCAACGAAGAATTCTTTGAGTCGCTGAGGGCAGAAGTGGCAAGGTACGCCGGGGAGCAAAAGGCAAAACGTGTCGGAGGGTTTATTCTGGAACGAAAGACACGCAATGACCCGAACCTGATCGGAGCTGCAAAATATGGGTTTGATTTGATGATAGGAGAGATCGGAATATTTTCATAAGGAGTAAACGGTAAACAGGAGCAAAAATTACAAGTCTGGCCAGAGTATTTCAGAAGCGCCGGGACAATGCTGTATCCGCATTGTCCCGGCGTTTCTTTTACTGTGTTTTTACGGAAGCAGAAGCAATGCAAAAGAAGATTTCTGTGTTCATCCTGTAGAAATATGGAGGGCATATGTGTTACACTGTAAAAAGATTATGCGGCAGTCTGCCGTGCGATCCCTTATGGAAAGGCAGCTACATACGGGCAGACCGCCCTGCCCTGCGGGAAGCCGAATAATGCCCGACAGGTCGGGTATGCGCTGAACCGGGGGGCTGGCATAATACAATGGAAGAAGCGATGCGTTTCTATGATCTGGTTAAAGCGGAGGGAATATGAGGATTATTATTTCACCGGCGAAGAAAATGAATGTGGATACCGACACGCTTGCCCCGAAAGGGCGTCCGGTGTTTCTTAAGGAAGCGGGAGAACTCATGGAGTGGATGCGCTGCCTGAGCTTTGAAAAGGCAAAAGCATTGTGGAAGTGCAATGACAAGATTGCAGGGCAGAATTACAGGCGGTTTCAGGAAATGGACCTGGAGAGTAACCTGACGCCCGCGGTGCTCGCCTATGAGGGTATCCAGTATCAGTATATGGCCCCCTCTGTGTTTGATGGGGCTGAGGCAGGGTATATCGGGGAGCATCTGCGGATATTGTCGGGGTTTTACGGTGTGCTCAGGCCATTTGACGGCGTTGTGCCGTATCGCCTTGAGATGCAGGCGAAAGCATCTGATGCAGGAGACCTGTATAAGTTCTGGGGTGATAAGCTGTACCGGGAAGTGGCGCGGGAAGAAACGGAAGAAGGCGTTCTCATCCTCAATCTTGCATCGAAGGAGTACTCCCGGTGCATTGAGAAATATCTTCAGCCTGCGGACCGTTTCCTTACGGTGGTCTTTGGAGAATTAACAGAAGGAAAAGTAAAGCAGAAAGGGACGCTTGCCAAGATGGCCAGGGGCGAAATGGTCAGGTATCTGGCAGAAAACAAAGTGGAAGAGCCAGGCGGGATAAGGAACTTCGGCCGGCTTGGCTATCGCTTTGAGGCGTCACTGTCAACAGAAAACAAATATGTCTTTTTGAAACAGGAGGGATAAATATGGGATGTCTGGGAAATGTGCTGTGGTTTGTGTGCGGCGGAGTGATCAGCGGGATGAGCTGGTGCCTTGCCGGCTGTCTGTGGTGTATTACGATTATCGGGATCCCGGTGGGGATGCAGTGCTTTAAGTTTGCGTCACTGAGTTTTTTCCCGTTTGGGAAGGAAGTCGTCTATGGAGGAGGGGCAGGTTCACTTCTGCTGAATGTGGTCTGGATCATTGTGTCAGGACTGCCGCTTGCGATTGAGCATCTGGTATTCGGAGGAATCCTGTGTATCACCGTTATCGGAATCCCGTTCGGGCTTCAGCACTTCAAGCTGGCGAAACTGGCGTTGATGCCTTTTGGGGCAAGTGTGGTATAAAGGAATTGACAGACATACTGACGGTATGTTAAGCGGAGGCGGTATTATTGTCGTTTTTCTTCTTCTGTATGGAAGGATCGATCTGGCCGTGTCGGTGCTGATCGCATGGTATAGCAGAGCGGGCTGATCCTGAGGCTGTCGGAACTGGGGAGGAGCTTTTCTGTCCGGGGCCCAGGTTTGGGAAGGGAGGATGCTTATGGAGATAAAGAATACAAAAACAGATACGGTCCTTGAGACTATCGGCAGGATCATGCTGATCGGAACGCTTGTTTATCTGGTTGCCGGATGGAACTCGTTTCCGGAACAGATTCCGATGCATTACAATGCGGCCGGTGAGATTGACCGATGGGGAGGAAAAGGAGAGATTCTTGTTCTGGAAGTGGTGCTGTGGGCAGTTTATTTGGGAATCAGTGCAGTTGAGAAGTACCCCCAGATCTGGAACACGGGGGTGAAAGTGACACCGGAAAACAGGGAGAGAGTATACCGGACACTGAAGAATCTTATCAAAACGCTGAAACTGTTTACTGCGCTGATATTCGCGTATCTGATCGTGTGCAGTACGCAGGGACTTTCCCTGCCGGGGTGGTTTACCCCTGCAGTGCTGATCCTGATATTCGGTGATATGGCAGTCTGGATGATCCGCCTGTACCGGGTAAGAAAATGAGAAAATCCGGCTTTGCACAGTGGGCAGAGCCGGATTTTTGCGCGATACGCCCGGAGGGCAGACCCCGTGCTTGCACGATCGGATGCCGCTCGTGCTATCTGGAGATAATCCCGGTAAAGCGTTCTTCAGCCTTATCCCAGTTCACGACCCGGAACCAGTCGTCGATATAAGCGGCGCGAAGATTATAATGCTTCAGATAATAGGCGTGTTCCCATACATCAACGGTTAGAATAAGCGCCCCGGAAGGAAGCAGAGGGGTATTCTGGTTTGCCGATGTAATAATTTTCAGGATCCCACGGTCCAGGACAAGCCAGGCATAACCGGAGCCGAAGACGGACAAAGCCGCTTCCTTGAATTGTGCCATGAATTTCTCGGGACTACCGAATCGATGTGCCATTGCTTCAAACAGCCGGGGCGAAGATGAGGGGGAATCCGGCTCCCTCATGCCGTCAAAATAGAAGCGGTGGTTATATACCCCGCCTGCGTTGTTGCGAAGCGGTGCCTGCAGGTGGCAGGGAAGACGCCGCCATAAAAGGAGAAGCTCTTCCAGGGAAAACTTCTGGAGGGCAGGGTTTTCTTCCAGTAACCGGTTGAGATTATCAATATATGTCTGGAGATGCCGGTCATGGTGGAGATGCATGGTCTTTTCATCAATGAAAGGCTCCAGTGCGTTATACGGATATGGCAGAGGTGTGTTTACAAAAGGATAATACATATTCATAGAAAGGTGGCTCCTTAATCCATTTTTAAAGTGTATGATGATAACGGGGAAAGGTATGACAATGGAATAGAGATGAGAAAATGTGTGTGGCAAACAGGACACCGCAAGTTTTTGCGCCTGTATAAATCGGAGGCAATGTGCGGGGGATAATCGAAAAAACTGTTGTAAATATCCCTCCTGCGTAATATCCTGTACTTATAGTGTGAAAATATCCCTGTCCGGCCAGGACAGGAAGACTATGAATTACAATAGAGATATGCAGAAGAGAGGTACGGGAAATGGGAATCAGATGTATTGCGCTGGATCTGGACAGGACGACCCTGGACAGCCAAGGGCATCTAAGCGACAGGACAAAGAGGGCGATAGGAGCTGCGATCCAGAAAGGGGTGTGTATTGTTGTGGCAAGCGGGAGAGCACTTGCTTCTCTTCCTTCAGAGATCCGGGCGATCCCGGGAATCCGGTATGCCGTCACATCCAACGGCGCAGCCATCTATGACTTACATACAGGAGAATGTTTAAGAGAATATAAGCTGACCAGGCAGTCGGTGCAGGATATTTTAAAATGTACGGAGGGAACCGGCGCAGCATATGAGGCCTTCATCCGGGGCGACGCCTATGCGGAGCGCGCCTACGTGGAAGACCCCGTCCGTTTCGGGGCAACGCCGCACGCGGTGGGATATATCCAGAGCACGCGCACGCCCGTGGACGGCATGAGGGGGTTCATTTGGGAACACAGAGGGGAATTGGACTGCATTGATCTGATCGTGGGAGATGAGCGGCACAAACAGGAGCTGTGGGAAATGCTAGGGAAACAGGTGAAGGATATCTATATCACCTCATCGGTCCGCCAGCTTCTGGAAATCTCATATAAGGATTCGGGAAAGGAAGAGGCGGTAAAATTTATCCTGGATTATCTCGGACTGGGCAGGGAAGAACTTGCTGCCTTCGGAGACGGGGACAATGACAGCGCCATGCTCTCTTTTGCAGGGTTGGGGATCGCCGTGGCAAATGCATCCCGGGCATGCCTGGACGCCGCAGACAGGACGACATCCTCCTGCGACGAGGAGGGCGTGGCAAGAGAGGTTGAGAGGATCCTGTCTGAAATGTGAGTGGGAGTGTGGATAATGAAACGAGATCTGACAAAAGGAAATGTGACATGGACGATGCTTCGCTTCGCTGTGCCGATGATCCTGGGAAACATATTGCAGCAGTGCTATAATCTGGCGGACACATGGATCGTCGGACGCTTTGTCGGTTCCGGAGCGCTGGCGGCAGTGGGTTCGGCGTACACGCTGATGACGTTCCTGACGTCTGTCATTACCGGGATGTGTATGGGGAGCGGCGCCCTGTTCTCCATCTGCTTCGGGAGAAAGGATTTTACCAGGCTCAGAGAATATATGACGGCGTCTTTTGCGCTGATACTTGGGATTACCGTTGCCCTGACAGCGGTCTCCTTTCTGTTCCTGGATCCGATCCTGGGACTGATGCAGATCCCTGCGGATGTATACGGCATGATGTACGCTTATGTGTGGATCATTCTCTATGGTCTGGCCTTTATTTTCCTCTACAATTATTTTTCCTTTCTCCTGCGCTCTGTCGGCAATTCTGTCACTCCCCTTGTGTTTCTCGGAGTGAGCACAGTGCTCAATATCGTACTGGACTATGTGTTCGTAGCAGTATTTCACCGGGGCGTGGAGGGAGCGGCGGAGGCCACCGTGCTCGCTCAGATGGTGTCCGGGCTTGGGATAGCGGCGTACAGCTTTGTGAAGGAACCTGCCCTGCGGCTTAGGCGGGAGGAGCTCAGAGTCAGGGCAGGCCTGCTGGGAGAAATCTTTTCCTATTCGACGGCGACAGGGATCCAGCAGTCGGTGATGAATTTCGGGATCCTGATGGTGCAGGGACTTGTCAACAGTTTTGGAACCGCAGTGATGGCTGCGTTTGCAGCGGGAGTGAAGATCGATACGCTCGCATATATGCCGGCGCAGGAGTTCGGAAATGCATATTCTATTTTTATTTCCCAGAATTACGGGGCAAGGGAGAAGGAACGTATCAGGAAGGGAACAAAGAGCGCCCTGTGTATTGTCCTGGTTTTCTGTGCCGTTGTCTCGGCGGCAGTATTCCTCTTTGCGCGCGCGCTCATGGGAATCTTCATCCTGCCGGAGGAAACGGAGATTCTTGATATCGGGGTGAATTATCTGAGGATCGAAGGAGCGTGTTACTGTGGGATCGGGGTCCTGTTTTTGCTCTACGGATATTTCCGGGCAGTGGGGCGCCCGAAGGTATCCCTGCTCCTGACGGTGATTTCACTGGGGACAAGAGTAGCGGCAGCCTACGCGCTCGCCCCCTCCTTTGGCGTAACCATGATATGGTGGGCAATACCGGCAGGCTGGGCTCTTGCGGATATAACGGGGGCGATGCTCCTCATGAAAAAGAACCGTGCAGAGCAGGCTTTGTAAGGTCATCTCCTGGTTTCGGACAGCCGGGGAAGGCGGGACAGGATGAAATAGACCAGGTTTGCTGCCAGCAGGTACAGCAGGAATCGCCACCGGAAGGCTGCACTGTGCAGTCCGTTCAGATAAAACCAGGTCGGAAGGAGATGCTTGAGGGGCATCATTCCGCGGAAACTGGCAAATACAGGGGAGAGGACTGCGCAGATCAGAATGACCAGCGGGATACAGGTCCCCAATACGGCCATATTCTGGATCAGCCGCGACAGGATGCTGCTAAATCCTGTTACTGCAAGGACGAGCATGACCATCAGGAGAAGTTCGATGTGCCATTTTGTAAAAGTGCCGGAGAACAGAAGGCCCAGAAATGCCGCGGCGCCCCCCGCAGATGTCCCGGCCAGGATACAGAGCCACTCATAGACCGGGCGGTATCCGTATCTGACCCAGTTGAACATGCCGGCTTTCTTATCTTTCAGCAGATAAAGCGAGGAGGCAAGGCCGGTCAGGAGCACAAATAAGGACAGAAGTCCCCGAAGCGGGGAGACAAGATAGCTGGCGCCATCCAGGGAGGCTGCCTCATTCCCGTCATAGGAAAACTCAAAGATGGATTCCTCCACATGAAGCTGCCCGTACAGCCCATCGATATCTGCCCGTACAGTTGCTTCCTCCATGTCGGAAAACTCTTCCTGCTCCAGGGTAAACTGCTCTGCGATCATCCGGGAAAGATGGGGGTACAAAACGCTGTAAAACTGTTCCCTGGCAAGCTGAAGCTGTACGGTATCCTCGTTTGTGACGACTCGGATCAGATGCCCGTTGTAGGGAAGGCTGCTTTTCTCTTTGGCGGCATACTGCCGGAGAAGCTCCGTCATATCAGCGGGCAGAAGATACCCGGCGTCCGCCTGCGACAGAGAGACTGCCCGGCGCAGTTCCTGTTCGGATTCACAGGAAAAATAGTGGACGATCCCGTCAAGAGACGTCAGATCGTCAACGATCTGTCCGCCCAGTGCATCGTCAGAGGGTTGCGCATATATTGCAATGCGCAGCACATGGGAGTCCCCTCTGGCGGCGAGCATCATGCCTGCGGTCATCAGGGGGGCGAGCAGTAATACTGCCCAGAAGGAAGGTTTTTTCAAAAGTCTTTTGCTAAGAAGCAGGTACCATGTTATCAGTTTTTTACCCATTATCTATGCCTCATATCAGTTTAAATTTCAGGAGAGGATCACCGGGAGAGCCTGCGCCTGCGGATCAGGAAGGCGAGGGCAGGAAATCCGGCCGTCCATCCTGCCAGAATAAGAATGGCAGGTCCGTTTTGTTCTCCAAGCAGTACATTCTGCATATATTCCATCAGCGCTCCCGTGGGAAGGAGTGCGGAAAGCTTCTGGACTTCCGGAGGGAAGAAGGACAGCGGATAGAAGCATCCGGAAATATAGCCGAGTCCGAGCACGCACAAAAAAGTCAGGAGAATCCCGCTGATCAGACTGCGCGCACATTGGGACAGGAAATAGAGCAGTCCCCCCACTGCCGGGATCACAGGGAAGAAGGAGAAAAACAGCCCGATATAATCTGCTGCTGCAAAGGCAGAAAGCTCCGGGATGGCAGGTGCTGCTTTTGAAGCAAAAAGGGGCAGAAGCGCGGACAGCACGAGGTAGTTGAGCAGCAGCAGGAAGCAGCACGAAGCATATTCCGCTATTGTCTGCCGGAAGGCGCCAAATCCACGGGCCTCCAGTATGCGGTTCAGGGAAAGGTCACTGCGTATGAACAGATGGCAGCCGGAGATTCCCAGAAAGAGAAAGAACAGCAGCATCGCGGAGCAGACATAATATCCCTGCATGGAAATGACAGGGGAAGAATCCGGCGTGTCGATATCATACAGCTCGGTCCGCGGCAGCACAAACTGAAAATACCGCAGATTGATGTCATATATGTCGGAATCCAGGTCATCGACAGCACCCTGCTGAATGGAGAAGCGCTGGAAGGCGTAAATGCCGGACTGAGTCTCGGTAAGCAGTGTGGAGACAGCGTCCGCCAGTTCTCTGGCAAGAAGCGTGCCTACAGTATACTGGGATGTCCCGGTCACGAAAGTGACTTTGGAGTTTTTCCCGGTCATGACAGACCGGATAAAGTTCTCCGGGATGACCAGGTATCCGTTTATCTGTTGCTTCTCCAGCGCGCGTCTTGCCTCATCCTCCGTCATTTCCGTCAGAGTGCATGTGAAACGGGACGAATCCATCTCCTGGATCAGCGCAACGCCAAGACCCAGATAGGAGTCCTCGGCATCCCCCACCAGGGCAAGGGTGATCTTCTGGCGCTCTTCACTATGGGAAGAAGAGAGCGCCTGTAAGTATGCGAGAAGCGCGAGGGCGCCTGCCAGTACCAATGTAGTGAGAAGGATGGCAGGGAAAGCCCTGCACACCCGTTTTAGCTGCAGGGAAAAATATTTCATATCCGCCTCCTATAGCTGACCGACCAGGCGGTGATAGTTCCCGTCGTATTCATACGGGATAAGCCTGCCCTGTTTGAGTATGAACAGAGAACCGCACAGGGAAAGCTCCTGAATGTCATGAGTGGTCAGAAGAACCGTTCCCCCCTGGGCGGTAAACTGGCGCAGGTAGTTCGCGATCCGTTCCTTGCAGATGAAGTCCAGGGCAGCCGAAGGCTCATCCAGCAGAAGGATCCGGGGATGGTGCGCCACTGCACAGCCGATGCTCAGCCTCTTTTTCATACCGCCGGACATATGTGAGACGGGGACTTTAAGGAAATCAGAGATTCCCAATATGGCAAGGATCCCGTTTTCCAGCTCCTGCTCTATCTCTCTGCGGCCGGGATACCACAGCCGCAGATTATCAAGGGCGCTGAGCTCTTCGATCAGGGGCGTGCCCTGGGGGACATAGCCGACACAGGACGCATGCCGCCTGCGGTCTGTGAAAAGATCGACCCCCTGGCAGGAAAAGGTCCCCCTGTCCCTGGAAAGCGTCCCTGCCAGAATGGACAGCAGCGTCGACTTTCCACATCCGTTTTCTCCCAGAATCCCGGTGCATGTGCCCTCCCGGACCTGAAAGCTTATATCATCCAGTATCTGTTTCCTGCCGAAATGTTTGGACAGGCTTTGTATCTCTATCATAGCGATTCTCCGGTTTCTTAACAGGATTTGAACATTTGCCGTTCTGATCAGTAGTAGTAACTGCTGCCCCCGAACAGTACAAGGGCAAGAAATTCATTGCTTCTCAGAGTGTATTCCAGTCCTTCGAGATCCATCGTCGCCTCATATTCCATCATGTCGTAGTTGTCGGAGATATTGTAGATCTCTGCATTTTGGGGCAGGGACGGCGTATAGTCCGAGTCAGTTCTTGTTTCCATGTTCAGGGTTGCGACCGGAACGTCATTGCTTAACAGGGAAATTTTCTGCGTACTGGATTTTTTTTCTGAGCTGACCGCGATTTCCAGCCCGTATCCGGCAAGAGACGGATCCGAATCAGAGGTCAGCTTGAACGTGCCGTTGAAGAGCCCGTCCTCTGCAGATTTCGTATCATAGTCTGTCACCTCGATCTGTCCAATGGTCTGCCCTGCCGACTCCAGTGTGAATGTGCCGCTGGCAAGATTTTTCCTCATCATGCCGTCCCCTTCAATGAGAAGATAGTCGCCGTATTCGTCCTGGGGATCGCCGAAGGACAATTCATATGCAAACATGCCGCCGTCTTGCGAGAAAAGATAGCGGAAGACATCCATCCTCTCCTCGCCGTTCGATACGGACAGCCCTCTTCCGATAATTTTGCCGGAGGAGTCGACCCATACTTCCATTTCGGCAGACATTTCCGTGAGGACGTCGTTATTCTTCCAGTATTCTGTCGTCCGGTCCAGTTCCTCTATAAAAGTCTCATAGGAATAGGGGCTGTATCCGTAGCCGTTCATCAGATTCATATAGTTTGCATAGTAGGAGATATACTCTTCCAGGTTTTCATCCGTGCGCATCGTCTCCATAATGTCAAGGACCATATCCTGAAGGTCGTCCCCTTTGGCAGTGACGGTCAGGAGTACAGCCTTCTGATCCACGCCTCCCACAGAGAGATCCGTCCGTTCCCGGTCCACATCAACCATGTAATCCAGCATGATATCCGAATAGGTGGTGACGATTGTGGAGAAGTTCTCCATGTTCGCCGGCCCGGAACCTGTACCGGTAAGGGACCCCAGGTCCATGCCGGGAAGAGCTTCCGAGTCAAGAAGCAGGTAGCCGGAAGAAAGCTCCGGTACCTGGAGATACATTTCGTTGCTGTCAGAATCAACGACAGCATTTGCTGTCACAAGAGCGTCCCCGGACGATGTGTACAGTCCGGCATCAAGGCCGGTAAGGTTCCCTTTCTCCCCGGTCTGTATGCGGATTTCCAGGTCATTTAAGTCGTCAACGGCAGACTGGCTGACATAGCCGTTTATGCCAAGGAGTGCAAGACCGGCGTCCTCCAGTGTGATGTCCGCAGTCAGGGTCGTGTTTGGAGACGCGCTGTCTGCCAGATCGTCAAAGCGTTTTACGTGCTGATCTATGTATGCCTGCTCAACATATTTGTAATAGTCTTCCGGGCTGGAGAACCTGGAGCGGAAAAAGTTGGACCGGGCCATCGCGAAAACCCCGATTCCGACAACAAGAACCGCTGCAACTGACACGGCAGGAATCAGGAATTTCTTTTTGCCGCCTTTCTGCTTCACAGGGCGCCTGCCGCCCGCTGCGGTCCCCTGTGCCGCCGTCTTCTGCTGCGGGATGTGAGCTGGTGAGCCGCAGCGCGGGCAGAATTTTGCCCCTTCTTTCAGTTCTGTTCCACAATTTTTACAAAACATATTGCATCCTCCCTCATCTGGATATTCAGCCTTTTGCCACAAGGCTGTGACCATCCTGCGTGATCAAAGTATATTTCCATTCCATTATAGAGAAAAACCAGAGCAACTGCAACTGTCAGACATCCAGATAAAGAAAAGATTACAAAATGGACGAGGATGTCATATAATGGTGAAAAAGGAGATATGACATAATTCGACAGCTTAAGAGGTGATTTTCATGTACATAGCGGATTTACACATCCATTCCCGGTATTCCCGGGCAACGAGCAGAGACTGCACGCCGGAGCACCTCGATCTCTGGGCGAGGCGGAAAGGGATCCATATCGTAGGGACTGGGGATTTCACCCACCCCGCGTGGAGGGAAGAACTAAAAGAGAAGCTTGAAAGAGCCGAGGAAGGGCTCTATGTACTCAAAAAGGAATACAGGGCAGAGGAGGAAGAGATACCGGGAGAGATGTCTCCCCGGTTTGTGGTTACAGGAGAGATCAGCTCGATCTATAAAAAGAACGGGAAAGTAAGAAAAGTGCACAGTCTGATCCTGCTTCCGGGACTGGAGGACGCAGAGAAGATCGCGGTAAAGCTTGAGCAGATCGGCAACCTTCATTCGGACGGACGCCCGATCCTGGGACTGGACTGCCGTGATCTGCTGGAGATCCTTCTTGAGCTTTGCCCGGAAGCAGTTTATGTCCCTGCCCATATCTGGACGCCGCATTTTTCTTTGTTCGGGGCGTTTTCCGGTTTTGATTCTGTGGAAGAGTGTTTTGATGACCTGACGCCGTATATCCACGCTGTGGAGACCGGGCTTTCTTCTGATCCTCCGATGAACTGGCGTGTATCGGCCCTTGACCGGCTCCAGCTTATCTCTAACTCTGATGCACATTCGCCGGCGAAGCTGGGCAGGGAAGCAAATCTTCTGGATATCAGCCTGTCCTATGAGGGCCTTTCCCGCGCAATCCAGACAGGTGTGGGACTTTCCGGGACGATTGAATTTTTCCCCGAGGAAGGAAAATATCATATGGACGGACACCGGAAATGCAATCTCTGCCTGACCCCGCCGGACACGATAAAATATAACGGTATCTGCCCTGTGTGCGGGAGAAAGATCACCATCGGCGTCTCCCACCGGGTCGAGGAGCTTGCGGACAGGGAGGAAGGATATGTCCGTAAAAATGCAAAGGCGTTTGAGAGCCTTGTGCCTTTGCCGGAGGTGATTGGAGCGTCCCTCGGAATTTCGGCAGCAGGCAGGAGAACGGAGCGGGAATACAGGAGGATGCTTCTTGAGCTGGGACCGGAATTTGAGATACTGCGCACCCTCCCGCTTGAAGAGATCAGAAAGAGATCCGGTGCCCGGATCGCGGAGGGGATCGGCAGGCTGCGGAGCGGGCGGGTAGAGAGGATACCGGGGTTCGACGGAGAATACGGCGCTGTCAGGCTGTTTAGCCCTGAGGAGCTGGACAATACGGAGGGACAGATGGACTTCTTCGGACTGCTGCAGAGTCAGGAAACAGAGAAAGAAGAAAAAACGGCAGCCCCTGTTCCGCAAAAGCAGCCGGGGGATCCCCGTCCGCCGCACAGAGCCGGGGAAAACAATCCGCCGGCCCAAGGGCTTAATCGGGAGCAGGAGCATGCTGTCCGCAGTATATCCCCTCGGATTGCGGTGAAGGCAGGTCCGGGTACAGGCAAGACAAAGACCCTTGTGTCCAGGATGCTGTATCTTCTGGAATACAGGAAAGTAAAGCCGTCAGAGATCACGGCAGTGACCTTTACGAACCAGGCGGCAGCGCAGATGAGGGAAAGGGTTGAGGCACAGTCCGGCAGACGGCATGCCGGGCGGACGGTTCAGATCGGAACCTTCCATGCCATCTGTCTTAATTTCCTGAAAGAGCAGGGGGAGAATCCGACCCTCATGACAGAGCGTGAGCAGAGAAGCCTGGCAGGGGAGGCGGCAGAAGAGACAGGTCTCTGCGTGCAGCAGATGAAATTCTTGGAATCTGTCTCCCGTTACAAATCCGCAACGCCGGATGTATACGGGGAGGATGCCCTTGTGTGGAAGGAAGCATATGAGAGATATGAGGAGAAAAAGAAGGAAAGAGGGCTCTTTGATTTTGACGACCTTCTCCTTCGGACCGCTGAAATGATCGAGGCGGGGGCTGCCGGCGCGGGATGGGAAAAGAGGTTCCGCTATCTGCTGGTGGATGAATTTCAGGATATGAACCCTCTGCAGTTTAGGCTTATCAGCCTGTGGACCCGGACAGGGCAGGAGCTGTTTGTGATCGGAGACCCTGACCAGTCGGTCTACGGATTCCGGGGAGCGGATGCAGCATGCTTTGACAGGTTGAAGGGGATGTATCCTGATCTGGAACAGATCGAATTAAGAGAGAACTACCGGTCTTCTCCGCAGATATTGACCGCTGCATCGTGGGTCTTATCCCGGGGGCGGCAGCTTCATGCGAACATGCCGGATGGGTGCCCGGTCAGGCTTGTAAGGAGCAAGGGACCAATGAGCGAGGCAGTCTTTGTGGCAAAGGAGATCAACCGGATCACCGGCGGACTCGGGATGCTGGAGGCACACCAGGCTGCATGGGAGATGGGGAAGCGTAAGGTAAGAGGTCTTTCAGATATAGCCGTTTTGTATCGGACCCATCGTCAGGCAGAGCTTCTGGAAAAGTGCTTCAAAAAAGAAGGGATTCCCTATATTGTGGCCGGTCGCGAAGACTTCCTTCTGGACAGTGCGGTTCAGGACAGCCTCTGCTTTTTTCGGTATCTGGAGGATGACGGCAGCCTTTCGTCTGTCAGGGATTGCGCCTGCAGCATCTGGAACCTGGAGTGGAATGCGGTGGCAGAAGCGATTATCAGGGACACTGCAGAAAAGATGCGCCCGATGTATCGCAGAAAGAAACCGCAGAAATTTATGGAGATGTGGGCGGAGGAGACGGGGAGGAAGGATCACCCTGCCATGCAGAAATTAGCTCAGATGTCGCTTTTCTACCAGACAATGCCGGAATTTACCGGAGCGCTGGCTATGGGAGCCGAGAGTGATCTGAAGCGGTGCGGGAGCAAACGGTATATGGCGGATGCAGTCACGCTGATGACTCTGCACGGGTCAAAGGGGCTGGAATTTCCGGCTGTCCTGATCTGCGGAGTGGACCGGGGGACGATTCCTCTGGAAAGGGAAAAGTATCCGACCGATACGGAAGAAGAAAGACGGCTGCTCTATGTGGGAATGACCAGGGCAAGGGAAGAACTGATCCTGTGTACATCAGGGGAAGTGTCAGAGTTCCTCAAGGGACTGCCGGATAATATGCTGGAAGAGGATGAGGCGGTTCTGCCAAAGAAAGAAGAAAACTGGCATCAGATGAGCCTGTTTGAGATCTGATGCCAGTGCATGACGGATTGATTTGACGGGACCGAGGAGAATAGGCGGACGATGATATCCCATGTATCCGGGAACTTCCTGGCGCCCTTTCTGTCTGGCAGGTAAAGTGTAGCAGAATGTGTCAACAAATTTATTCATTTCTTCAAAACGCCGATTTACAATTCACGCAGAGACGTGCAAAAAACACCTCCCGGATTGGTTTTCGATCCGGGAGGTGTTTTTCTGAAATCTTAAGATTCTACAGTTTCGTGTCGAACAGACCGCAGAAGCTGTCGATGGGATCTTTGCCCTTAAAGGCGTCTCTGCCTTCCATGAGGTTGTTCACCAGCGCATCGAAGGTAGTATCCTTCGCATCATAAGTGTTGATGTAGGTGCGCGCCTGGGGGATATCGGCGAGCATGGTGGGCTGCCCGCATCCGATGACCACCACCGGAAGTTCAAATACATACCAGGGAATCTCTCCGCCGCCTTTGGACATGCCAAAGCTCGGTCTTCCGCTGGACACGTCACACAGCGTAATGACAAGGTCCATGTCTTTGACAAAGTCGGCAATGGCATTCTTCCCAGCAAAATAAATGTTTAGATCAGGCTTTTTCCCTTCCGACATCTGCTTTTTCATGATGTCAAGAGGGCTCTCGTAGATAAATGCGTCAAATCCTTTTGCACAGAGCTTTTCTTTGAGAAGCTCGGCAGGATCGGTTCCCCCGCCCCCCATCAGCTTCATGAGGGAGCTCATGCCGCTCTCAGCGGCTTTGATATGGACGATCATGATCCTCTTATATTTTTCAGGCGTGAGCGGAAGCACGTCCTCATCCTTGTATTTGACGAGGGTGATGCAGTCGTCGCTGATCGCCTTCTGCATTGCCCTGAACTCTTCCTTTCCGAGCACGGCATCCGCTGTTTCCGGCTGAGGGACAAGGTCTTCCTTTGCCTTTTTGTTCAGTCCGAGATGGGCTTTTAACCCGAGGATACGCATCAGTGCCTCCGTCATGCGCTCCTCGCTGATAACGCCGTCGGTGTATGCCCTAAGCATGGTCGAGAAGTCTTCCTCGGGGTCATTGAAGAAGAGGAACATATCGCATCCGGCGTTGATGGAGCGCGGCAGCATTTCGGCGCGGGTCATGCGGTCTGTCATGGCAACCATGTGGGAGGCGTCCGTGACGACCATTCCGTTGAATCCGAGCCTGTCTCTTAAGAGCCCGGTCATGATCTCGGGGCTTAAAGTCGCGGGCATCATGTCTTCCTCTTTGAGATCGGGATTGATTGCTTTTGCATATTTCGGGAGCATAATATGTCCGCCCATGATGGCGTCCAGTCCGTTTTCGATCAGGGTCCGGTATACCATGCCGTAAGTTGCATCCCACTCATCCACGTCAAAATAATTTATGTTGTTAGACAGATGGGCGTCACGGAAATCCTGTCCGTTGCCGGGGAAATGCTTGGCAGCACATGCGAATCCCGGGTTGCTGTGAGCGCCCTTTAAATATGCTGCGCTCATGTCTGCGACACGCTTCGGGTCACTGCCGAAGGCTCTCATGATAATCTCAGTGTTTTCCCAGTTATAGAGGATATCGCATACCGGGGCAAACGCCATATTGCAGCCGATGGCGGAGGCCTCTTCGTTGGACATTTTTCCGAGGGCATATGCGTAGTCTTCCTTTCCGGTTGCGGCGATCTTGATGCCTGAGCCGATGGCGGTTCCGTCCGCACACGCCCCGTCCCCGCCTGCCTCTGTGTTGCAGGCGATAAAGACCGGAACCTTAGCGTATTTTTGAAGTGTCCTGTTCTGCTCCTGGATCGCCTTTCCGGGAGCCGGGTTGTAGCGGCAGCCGCCCAGATGATATTTCTCCATCAGCTCTTTTAAATACTCCTCATCGTGGGAAGCAGTGAGCTGGAAGAAGAGCTGTCCGACCTTCTCTTCCGGGCTCATGGACGCGATTGTCTCTTCTACCCATTTGCAGTCTTCCTCTGACAGGAAATATGGATTTGCTTTTAAATCAACCATTATGTTCCCTCCTTTACGGTGCGGATGCTGTGCACCGTGTTATATCATTTAATAGAATGACAGGGGCAAAATATATTTTTGCCCCTGAGACTTAATATGTTACATGAAACGTTTTAATTTGCTTTTTCGGCAAGAACCTTTGCATTGTTCTCCACGCGCTTTTTGCTGAGCGGATACAGGAAGATCAGCACAAGGGCGAGAAGAAGGAATCCGATCGCCGGAACAAGGCAGGTGATATTGTAGATACCGTTTACGACGTCAGGGTTATAGGCGGTATCAATCGTATACCCGATCATGGAAAGCAGGGCGCCGGATACACCGGAGGATGCAGCCTGTCCCAGTTTCCTTGCGAAGGAGTATACAGAGTAGATTGTTCCGTCTGAACGCTCCCCGGTCTGGACTTCTGTGTCGTCGATGACATCCGTGATCATTGCCCAGCAGATCAGGCTGAAGATTGCCAGTCCGATGTAGGAAAGGGAATACATTCCTACAAATAACCACGCGTTATCTGTGTGCAGGATAAACATGATGAAGAAGATCACTGCGCCAAAGACAGAACCGAAGACCGCGAGCTCTTTTCTTCCGAATTTCTGTGACAGCTTTACAGTAAACGCCGCGCAGACAAACGTCACGATCATTCCCACGATGCCTGCCACAGACTGTGCCTGCGTATTTCCGAAATAGTTCGGGTAAACATATGTATTCATTGTCTGTGAAGTAAGCTGAACGAGCAGCATGCAGATGGAAGCTACGACGATTCCGACCAGCGCTCTGTTGCGGACCAGGCTGGAAACCAGCTCAATAAAATTGAATTTCTCCGTTTTCTGTTCCACCTTGACACGTTCCGTTGTCAGCGTATAGCAGAGCATATAGCAGATGACTGCCAGGATGGAAAGAACCAGCGCCATAACCGTAACCTTTGTTCCAGAAAGGACGGAGTTGCCGTTTTCATCTGTGTAATATACGATGAGCGGAAGGATGACTCCGATTACAGTACCTGCCAGTGTCGCCCCGATTGTCCTCCAGTTGGACAAAGATGCGCGGTCTTTCGGATCGCCGGAAACAGCGGAAGCCATAGAACCGTAGGGGATATTGATGCTGGTATAGAACACGCTGCCCCAGAGCAGATAAGTGAAGAACATCCAGAAGATCTTGAAGGTCATCGGCATGTCCTTAAACCAGGAAGCATACATCAGGAAAGAAGCCACTGCGACGGGACCGCACATTCTCCTGATCCAGGGCAGGAATTTTCCCTTGGCCCTCGGGCGGCTTCTGTCTGCAATCTGTCCCATTGCAACATCTGTGAACGCGTCCACGATCCTGGCAACCATCATCATAAGTCCGATCAGTCCGACGGATACGCCCATGACGTCAGAGTAGAATTTCATCAGGATACTGCTGGAAAGGATAAAAGTACAGTCATTTCCAAAATCGCCGAACATATATCCGAATTTGTCGGCAAAACCAAATTTTTTAACAGAGTTATTCGTTGTCATTTGCTTTTCTCACTTTCTTAAATATCACTTTTATAGTTTAAGGGGAGGTTTTCCCAGCGCTTCTTCAGCTTATATGCAATGTCTTTGGGCTGGCGCTGGCGCGTAAACACGCCTTTCTTGTTGCCGTTGACGCGCATGATCCCCTCGGTCGTCTGGAAGTCGGCAAAATTCCAGATCTGTTCTCCCTTGATAAAATCATAGGAATCGAAAACCTTGTGGGTCATATCCAGATATTCATCCTGGTATTCCTGGCTCCACATAACGGACGGAAGCTTATGCTCAGACGCAAGAGTGTCCGCGCCGTATTCGGTGAAAAGGAACGGCTTGTCCAGGTTCAGGGCCTCCCAGGCGTCCATTTCTTTCCGGAAGAGCACTTCCCCGTTGGAGATATCATACCCGCCGGAAACATACCACCCGTAATACCGGTTCAACGCGATGATATCGCTGAACTGGTAGCATTTGCATGTCCCGGGAAGAGAGTTCATAACGAGTGTGAAGGTGCGCGGGCGTTTCTGGACATCCAGGCTGCGTGCACGGTCAAACACCTCTTTGAAATACGGCACCGCGGCCTCGTCCGTTGTCTCGGGTTCATTGAGCAGGCTCCACGCGATGACGGAGGGATGGTTTTTATCCCTTGTTATCATCTCTTCTATGGCGCGCAGATGCGCCTGCAGCAGAACCGGTGTGGTATCTTTCGCAAAGAAAGCCGTTTTCTTCCCGGTGCTTGCCTCCATAAAGTTCATCAGGCTCTCAAATAATCCCACTGCAGGGACCTCATCGATGATGAGGAACCCTTCCCTGTCCGCCATCTGATAGATTTCCTCGCTGTACGGATAGTGGGAGGTCCGGAAGGAGTTGGCTCCGATCCACTTCATCAGCTCAAAGTCACGTTTCATAACGCCCATATTGAAGCCGCGCCCCACGACATCGCTGTCCTCGTGTTTTCCGAACCCTCTCAGATAGACCGGTTTCCCGTTGATCAGGATCTCCGTCTTGCTTACTTTCACTGTGCGGATTCCGATTTCCTGCTCATACTCGTCTACGATTTCCCCGTCGTCCATGATCCGTATGGCCAGGCGGTACAGATAGGCGTTCCTTACTTCCCACAGACGGGCCCCCTTTACACTGAGGACCCCCTCCTTGCCTTCTGAGCGGGCGACGGAGTGTCCCCCTGCGTCGAAAAGCTCTACCGTGACAGGATGCTCTCCGGTAGTCTTTACCGTATAGGAGACTTTTGCGTCCGTGCCGTCCAGTTCGTAATCGGTGTCAATGTCGAATATCGATTCCTTCGGTACGGCGGTCAGCCAGACCGACCTCTGCAGGCCGGCATAGTTGAAGAAATCAAAGTAAGGCTTGCACATTTTTCTGCCTGTTGGGAGCGTGACGGTCTGTCCGCAGGGAATGTTTGTTACAGTGAGCTCATTGTTGACTTTTACAACGACCTTGTTGCAGGCGTTGTAGCGGACCACTTCTGTGACATCTGCACAAAACGGCAGAAAGCCGCCCTCGTGATCGGCGATCCGTATTCCGTTTACGAAGACCACTGCCCTGTGCGTGGCAGCGCCAAAGCGGATCAGGATCTTTTTCTCTTTCCACTCTTCCGGTACGAACATATCTTTCTCATACCAGAGGTCACCGGCATATTCCCGGATCTCCTTTGTTGTGTAGAAATCCTGGAAGCTGGCAGGTACAGGGATCATCTCATTGCCGGGGATCCCTTCCGGCCAGTTCAGGCTCTCGCCGGCGCCCTGCTCGTCCAGACAGAATTTCCACATGCCATCCTGGGAAACAACACGGCGCGACACGGTTTCTCTGGGATACAGCATGGAATAGTCCAGCATCATATTACCTCCTTTTCTATATGGTTTGTGTGCGGTATCAGAGACCTGGGAAGTCCTGCTGCCACATACCTTGATTGTAATTAAGTATAGGCCTGCCCCAATTTATGCGTGAGTATTTTTTTTTGGAATTTTCGTAGTTTTTTAATGAAAATTTTATAATTGACTTCTGATATTGAAAATGGAAAGGATTTGTACGATAATGGAAAGAAAAGTTTGAGAAACAAAATATTCAGAAGGAGAATTTTTATGGCTTCATACAAAGCAGAGCTTACGTTTTTTGAAAAGCTGCTCGACAACTTCCATCTCCCGCATACGATTCTTACGCCGGAGGCGGGAGAGATTCCGGAAGCCTCCAGGGGGATCTTCCGGTTAAAGGGGGAAGAAGGGGAAAATCTGTGGTCAATATTTGCCGGATATGAGGGCAATGTGATATACAGGGTCACTTCAGAATATATGTACCGGTACCTTTTTTTCCGCCTTCCGGATATGGAGCAGCCGTCTGTCCTTCTGATCGGACCGTATATGGTTACAGGCGTTGAAAAGGAGAAGATCCTTCATATAGCGGAGCGTATCTCGCTTCCGGAGAAGTATGTCCACCGGTTGGAACAGTTCTATACGGGGCTGACAAAGCTGAGTGAGGAGGGGGTACTGCTCTCCATTGTCAATGTATTCGGGGAAAAGATATGGGGGAGCATAGACGGCTTCCGGCTGCAGGAGATAAGCGACAGCGGGCAGGTGAAAATAGAAGTGGGGGAGGAAGCCTTTGTCAGGGACGGGATAGAAAATCCCCGCCAGATCATGAAGATCCTGGAAGAGAGGTACAGGGAGGAGAACAGGCTGATCCATGCCGTGGCGAAAGGGCAGACACACAAGGCGGAAGCATTCATGAACGGCTTCACGGTCCAGTGGCTGGAGCAGAGATCGGCGGATGCGCTCAGGAATATGAAGAACTATATGATCATCTGCAATACACTTTTCCGCAAAGCTGCCGAGAGCGCGGATGTGCACCCGCTGCATATTGACGATATCTCTTCCAGGTTCGCCCATAAGATTGAACGCCTCACCTCTCAGAAGGATGTCACGGCGCTGTGTAAAGAGATGGTGCGCAAGTATTGTTTCCTTGTAAAGAACCATTCCCTGAAAAATTATTCGCTTCTTGTGAGGAAGGCGCTGGTGCAGATTGATGCAGACCTGACTGCGGATCTGAGCCTGAAGGCGCAGGCAGCGCAGCTCGGGGTAAACGCAAGCTATCTGTCCACATTATTCAAAAAGGAAACGGGAAAGACGCTGACAGAATATGTCAACGGGAAAAGGATCGAGCAGGCGATTTTTCTTTTAAACTCGACCAATCTCCAGATTCAGACGATTGCGGGTTACTGTGGCATTCCAGATGTGAATTATTTCGCAAAAATGTTTAAAAAGGCTGTGGGCAAGACGCCCAAGGAATACCGGGACGGTATCCAGCGGTAGAGAAAAGAGTGTGAGGGCAGCGAAAGGCTGCCCTCACGGTTTATGCAGTGATGATTTCTGTGAGCGCCCCCAGGAGCTCTCTGTCAAGGTCCATGGACTGAAGCTCTGAGAGAAGGAGCGTTTTCTCAGGATTCTCCATAATCAGCCGGTACAGCGTATCCTTGAGCGAGAAAGAGATCTCCGCCTGATTGAGGAAATCAAACGCATCCAGCCGGATATCATTTTCCGCTTCTCCGGCGTCCGGGATCACGATGCTGATCCCGGCGGATACTGGAATACTTTCGATCGTGCAGCGCAGGGTATGCGTATCTTCGTCATACTCCTGTGATACAGCCGGCATTTGGGCAGGATTCCCCTTTGTGTTCAGGGAAACCTCGCACCGGCAGGGACGAAGCCCATGAAAGCAGAAAGTATAATCCCGGGCAGCAGGGATCAGGTCCGTGCTGCCGCCTGCCCCTTCCAGGGTGAACACAGCGTCCTTCTGCCATGCAAAGGACATCCGCGTCACAGCGCATCTGCCGGATTTGTAATCCTCAGAAGTATTGTCGTCCTCATAGAGGGTGAAAGAGCCGTCTGCCCCCGCATACACATGGATGCAGAGCTGCCCCGGATTCTCCCCGGCGCTGTGGATCTCATCCGTGGCAGGAATAATGGCTCCCGCGTCTGCCAGAACCGGGATGGAATTGATGTCACGGTACATTGCCATCATCCGCCCGCCCCGGTATCTCCTGCCGGTGAAAATATCGTACCAGACGCCGTCAGGCAGCCAGACATTCACCCTTGCCACATTCAGTCCCGGTATATGGGGCGTGGTCACAGGGGATACGATCATCTGGTCCCCGAAACGGTACTGGTTCGGCACATGATAGGCGTACTCCTCTTCCGGATATTCATAATACATCGGCAGGACCAGGGGGATGTCCTCCTCGTACGCCCGGTGGTTCATCGTGTACAGGTAGGGGATCAGCCGGTGGCGCAGCCTGAGAAATTCTTCCATCATAGAGCAGATCTCCGGCTTATATCGCCAGGGCTCTTTTCCGTTAAACTCACTGCTGCTGGAATGAAGCCGCATGATCGGGGAGAAGACTCCGAACTGGAGCCAGCGCCCTGCCATCTCGTCGTCCTTATATCCCTGCATGTGGCCGCCGATATCATGGCTCCACATCCCGTATCCGATATTGGAAGCGGTGGCGGTAAAATACGGCTGGAAGTCGAGGGAATCCCAGGTGATAATGGTGTCCCCCGAGAAACCCACCGGATACCGGTGGCTCCCAGGCCCCGCATAGCGGGAGAAGGTCATGGGGCGGTTTCCTTTGCGCCCGTTGTCGAGATAGTGGTAATGGTTCAGCATCCACAGGGGATCCAGTCCTGGAACCTTGCTCACGCCTCCGGACTGCCAGTCAATCCACCAGAAATCCACGCCCTGCTCCTCACCGGGATGGAAGATATGCCGGAAACATGCCTCAAAGAAATCCGGGTTGGATGCGTCGAAGCTGACCGGCTGCCCGGAGGAAGGATCGATCCCCATAGACTCTGCCATCTGTGGATACATCTCCTCAAAGGCTCGCACCCCGTCAGCGGGGTGGATGTTCAGCGTGACGCGCATCCCCCTGTCATGCAGCCATTTCATAAAACCGGCAGGATCCGGGAAGAGTTCGCGGTTCCACGTGTACCCGGTCCATCCGCTCCCGTACTTCGGATCGATATCGACAAGATGCCAGTCCATGTCAATGACAGCCACGGAAAACGGAAGATTTTCTTTCTCAAAGCGCTCTATGAGCGCTTTGTAGGAGCCCTCTGTATATTTGTAGTAGCGGCTCCACCAGTTCCCCAGCGCATAGCGCGGGATCATCGGGCTCTTGCCGCACAGATGGAAGAAGTCCTTAAGGGCGGCGAGATAATCGTGCCCATACGCCCAGAAATAAATGTCCGTGCAGTCCTCCCTGCGCGGCTCCACCCATCCGTCGTCCCGGATGGCAAGCGAGCGGCTGTCATCCATCACAGAGAATCCGTTCCGGCTTACGATCCCGTGATCCAGGGGGATGGCGCCGTCCGCCTCATCCAGCGTGCGCGCAGTGCCTCCCAGGTCATGGAAGTCTTCCCCGTAATGCCAGATGCTGGAATAGGCGCTGTAGTCCCCGACTGCCTGGATGGACAGCCCGTTTCTGGAAAACTTCTGCTTGTCATAAATAAGATGGACGTTTGCGGTGATGATCTCCAGAGAGTCATCGGTTTCTATGCGCTGGAAATCGGTTTCAGGGAAATCCCGGTTCCATACGGACTGGGTCGCCCGGTCTTCAAAATGCCCTCCCTCAGAGTATTCCAGGCGCAGAAGCGCCGGCGTCAGGACCGAGATACGCCAGCATCTGCCCGTGATCACATTTTTTTCGTTTGTCTTAGGATGTGTCTTGATCTGTAATTCTGACCTCATAGAATCAGCAGCCTCCTTTTCTTCTTGATAATTGTTCAGGCGCAGGGCGCCTGCCATGTCTGAATCAGCCTTTCACAGCTCCGGCGGCGACACCGGAAACGAAGCGTTTCTGGAAGATAACATAAACGGCGATAACAGGGATGATCGAGATGGTAGTTGCAGCAAAAAGTCCGCCGTAATCTGTGGAATATCTTCCGTTGAAGAGCGTAAGCCCCACGGCGAGAAGCTGTTTGCTCTCGCTGTCGATCATCAGGTATGGCCAGAGGTAATCCTCCCATACCCACAGGAACTGGAAGATCGCAATGGCTGAGATCCCGTTTTTGCACAGCGGCAGGATCAGCTTGTGGAAGGTCTGGAACTCATTCGACCCGTCCATGCGCGCCGCCTCAATCAGCTCATCCGGTATGCCCTCCATGTTCTGCTTCATCATGAAGATGCCAAAGCCGCTGACCATGAGCGGGAGAACAAGGGAGATGTAGGTGTCCTGGAGCCCTGCCTGCATAAACATTGTATACCGCGGGATGATCGTCACAGACCAGGGGACCATCATGGTCATCATGACGAATCCGAAGATGATGTTTTTCCCCCGGAACTGATATTTGCCGAGCACGTAACCGCACAGGCAGCTCGTGTAAATGACGATGGCCGTGACAATGACGGCAATGATAAGGCTGTTTGCAAAGTAACGAAGAAAATCAAATGTCTGTTGAAGATTCAGATAGTTATCCGGTATAAATTCTTCCGGGAGCAGCGACTGCGCGATGGACTGGATCTCACGGTTGGTCTTAAAGGATGAAAGGACCATCCATATGAAAGGAAAGACAGTGACCACTCCGAGAAGAGCGAGAACGATATATAGAACAATTTTCATGATTCTGTGCTTCATATTCTGACCCCCTTATTAGCTTTCCTGTGCTCCTGTGACCCTGAAAGAGATCACGGTAAAGATTGCGGTCAGCACAAGAATAAAGAGCGAGATGGCTGACGCGAACCCGAAGTTATACTGCTTGAACGCCTGGTCATAGACAAGATAGGAGCTCAGGTAAGTAGAAGTCCCGGGGCCTCCCTCCGTCATGACGAGTACAGGCACATATGCCTGCAGGTAGGAGATGATCGAGGTTACGACAACGAACAGCATGGTGGGCTTAAGCAGCGGCAGGGTGATATACCGGAAAGTCTGCCAGGCGTTTGCCCCGTCGATTCCTGCCGATTCATAGCAGTCGGACGGCAGGGACATCAGGCCTGAGAGGAAGAGGATCACGGCGTAACCGAAATCCTTCCACACGGTCATTGCAATCAATGCGATCAGTGCAAACTTGCTGTCGAACAGCCAGTTGATATCCAGTCCGAAAATATTATCTATCAGTCCGAACTGGGGATTGTACATGATCTTCCACACATAGGCAACTGCCACCAGCGGCGTTACGGTCGGCATGTAGAAGATGGTGCGGAATAAAGTTTTGTGCCGCATCATTTTGGAATTTAACGCATATGCGATTGCCAGTCCGAGAAGAACCCGGAAGATGACAACAACGGCACAGAAAATCACAGTGTTTGCCATAGACTGCCAGAAGGTCGGGTATGAGAACATACGGATGTAGTTATCGATCCCGATCCACTTGTATGTCTCATTCAACGGGTTCCATTGGTGAAAGCTTCCGGCTATGACGATGACCACAGGGATGATGAGGAAAATCGTCATATACAGGATAAGAAACCCCATTGCGATATTCCTCATCCAGACTTCACTTTTGCTTTGAAGCGGTCTTCTTTTAAACATTGTGTCCCCCTCCTTTACTCTTCATAATATGTGTAGAGGCTCTCGCTCGATGTAAAATCGATATTCGCCAGGTCGATGCTGATCGTGTCAGCGGCGGTTTTCAGAGCGTCATCTACATCCTTCCCATTATAGAGAATGTCCTCGGTTGCAATCTTCATATTATTCTCGACAGTAGACGGCATTGCCCCGGGCCATGCATAGCGGTCGATATGGTCTCCGATGGTCTTTACGATAGGCGTATCCTTAAGCTCCTCGGAATCCATAAGGGATGTCCTGGCAGGAATCAGTCCTCCGTCCTGGCTGAGTGCGATCTGCACCTCGTCATTTGCAAAGAAGAACCTCATAAAGTCCTGCGCAACTTCCTTCTGCTCGTCGGTTGCGTTCCGGTTGATGCCCGGAGTGGATTCTCCGTTGTAGCGGTAATAGGCATAAGGCGTGCCTCCGTCCCGGGTCGGGAGCTCAAAAGTTCCGTATTCCAGGTCCGGCGCGTTGTCCTTCAGGTTGCCCACGAAAAATCCCCACACAAATACCATGGCGCTTTGTTCCTGGTAAAAGCTCTGCTCACAGTCAGTCCCGAAATCCTTGTCCCCGATGTGATATTCTTCATACAGGCCTGTGAGGAAGGAGACAGCCTGCTTCATCCCGTCGCTGTCAGCCAGGCAGGTCCTGCCGTCCGCTGAGAAGAGGTTGTCGCCGAACTGGTAGTTCAAACCGAGGGCAAGAGAGTAGAAATAGTTATTGTAGTTGAATCCTGCCCGGACCATGCGGCCGTTCTCATCGTATTCGGTCAGCTTCTGAGCCACTTCAATGAAGTCCTCCCATGTCGCCGGGATATCGTTGTCTGTCAGTCCGGCTTCTTTCCAGAGATCTTTGTTATAGTAGATCATACCGGTGGACAGTCCGTAATCCGCATAATAGATGCTGCCGTCCATGATATGGGATGCTGCGGAAGGGTAGTCAGCGGTCAGCTCTTTTGTGTCGATATCATACGGTTCCATATAGTTGAGGACCAGATTCTCATAGCTGTTATGTACATTAAAGAGCGTGGGTCCCTCTTCGCCCCTCTGCAGAGCCAGGGGAAGCTTGGTAAAATACCCGTCCCACGGGTTGTTGATGATGTTGATCGTGACATTCGGATGGATCTCCTCATAAGCATCCGCTATACTCCTGAACAGCTCTTCTGACGCCCAAATCCACCAGTCTATGGTAATGGGTTCTCCTCCATTTACGAGCCGGTTCGGGTCGTATTTTACATTTTCGCCCATGATTTCAAGTCCCTTATCTGCCTGTGTGTCAGTCACCCCTTCGCTGGCAGCAGCCGTTTCTTTTCCTTTTGCACAGCCGGCGAGGGAAAACAGAAGCGTGAGGACCAGGAACAGAGACAGTATTCTTTTCATTATCGCACCTCCTGAAGTGAAATGTTCGGTATAATACGTTAACGCTAACGTTTGCGATTATTATAGATATATCTTGATAAAATGTCAACATATTTTCAGTAAAATTGTTGATTATCTCTTGCTGATCGGATATAATTACGTTAACGATAACGATAGAGGGAGGGACAGAAGGCGGAGAAATGGTTACTTTAAAGGACATTGCACAGCGGGCAGGCGTCAGCAGTATGACCGTGTCCCGTGTCATGAATGGAAATACAAAGGATGTTTCGCGGAAGACATCTGAGCGGATCAGGAAGATTGCGGACGAGATGGGATATGTACCTAATTCATCTGCCCGTTCCCTTGCCTCCCACTCATCCCGTCTCATTGCGGCGCTGCTGCAGGAGTATGACGAGGACAGGAATCCCCTGGAGGACAGCTATACAAGCTGCTTCTTAGGTGAGCTGGCGCACCAGATCAAGGAGGAAGGCTACGACTTGATGCTCCATTATGTGAAGGACTATTCGGAGATTACATACAGCCTCAAATCCTGGAATGTTGCCGGGGCAGTGTTCATCGGGATGTTTGACGAGAGCATACGTAAGCTCCAGGAAGACAACCAGATCCCCCTGGTCTTTACAGACAGCTACAGCACGGTCCGCAGCATTACGAATGTCGGCATTGACGATTACCGCGGGGGAGAGATGGCAGCGGAATACTTCTTGAAATGCGGCCACAGGAACCTGGCGTTTTTCGGTCCGGAGGTTCTGGATAACGGTGTGGTGACGCACCGTATCAGGGGATTTGTATCTGTGCTCAGGGAGGCGGGGATCTCACTGCCTTCGGAGAATTTCATCAATCTGGGGACGGAGAACTTAGGGGAGAGGCTTAAAGGCATCTGTGCAGGCGAGAACCCGGTAACCGGGATTTTTACCACGGCAGATTACTGTGCGTATCAGATATACTCTGAAGCGTACAGGGTCGGGCTGCGCATCCCGGAGGACCTGTCTGTGGCCGGGTTCGACGATCTGTCCATGAGTGCGCTGATGACGCCCCCTCTGACTACCATCCGGCAGGATATCAAGAAGAAGGCGTCCGTGACCTGCGACCTTTTGATGAAAAATATCAGGGAACCGGACAGCCCGGCGGAGAATATCGTACTGGGTGTGGAACTGGCAGAGCGCGGCTCCGTAAGAAAAGTTGACAATCCCTTTTCGATACTTTAGGATAAATGATGAAAATACTTAAGGAGAATATATGGATATGAAGCTAGGAGAAAAGCAGGTGCTGACCGTGGTGAAAACGGTGGATTTCGGTGTGTATCTCGGAAGTGAGGCAGAGCGTGTGCTCCTTCCGAAAAAGCAGGTGCCGGAGGGGCTTGAACCCGGGGACCCGGTAGAGGTTTTCCTGTATAAGGATTCTTCGGACCGTATGATTGCGACTACCCGGGAACCGAAAATAACCCTGGGGGAACTTGCTGTCCTTGAGGTCGCGGATGTGGGGAGAGTGGGAGCCTTTCTCGACTGGGGACTGGAAAAAGACCTGCTTTTGCCCTTTAAAGAACAGACAATTAAGGTGGAAAAAGGGGACAGATGCCTGGTAAGCCTGTATGTTGACAGGAGCGGGCGGCTCTGTGCGACGATGAAGATATCTCCCCTTCTTAGGACAGATTCGCCGTATCAGAAAAATGATATTGTGCGGGGAACGGTATATGCAATCAGCAGGGAGTTCGGAGTCTTTGTCGCGGTGGATAACTGCTTCTCTGCCCTGATTCCGAAAAGAGAGGTATATCAGAGAATGAGGAACGGACAGGAGATCGAGGCGCGTGTCATGGATGTGAAGCCGGACGGCAAGCTGGACTTAAGCGTCCGGGGACGGATACCGGAGCAGATGGATGCGGACGCAGACACCATAATGGGGCGAATCCGGGAGAATGGCGGTGCGGTCCCGTTTACGGATAAGGCGAAGCCGGAGCAGATCAAGGAAGAGATGGGAATGAGCAAAGCGGCGTTTAAAAGAGCTGTCGGGCGGCTTTTGAAGCAGGGCAGGATCAGGATCAACGCAGAGCAGGACAGGATAGAGGAAGTGGATTGACGCGGGGATAAATTTGTTGCAATCCTGCCGGAATCGGGTATAATATTCCATAGGGATATTCGGGGATACACGTATCCCGGTATCGGGGGCAATACGAAGGACAAAGAGCCAGGAGGGAGACAGAAGAGGATGAAGGTACAGAATATAACAGACGTAGACGGGTTTTTTAAAGTGATAGATTCCTGCAAGGGCAGGGTAGAGCTTGTGACGGGAGAAGGAGACAGGCTGAACCTGAAGTCGAAGCTTTCCCAGTATGTTTCGATGGCGAATATTTTTTCCAACGGAGAGATCCCGGAGCTGGAAATAATCGCATATGAGCCGGAAGATACGGAAAAGCTGATCCGGTACATGATCAATGGCGGAAGATAGAAAGCAACGGGATTACACAGTTCGGTTTTGCGAGAGAAGGATTGGCGAGGGCAGTTCCCGAAAGGGAGCCGCCCTCTTCCTGCTTTCCAAATTAAAAGAGGTGTCAGAATGAGTTTTGTGCATTTGCATGTCCATACAGAATACAGTCTGCTGGACGGTTCTAATAAGATCAAGGAGTACGTTTCCCGGGTGAAGGAACTGGGGATGGACAGCGCGGCGATCACAGACCACGGCGTTATGTACGGTGTGATCGACTTCTATAAAGAGGCGAAGAAACAGGGGATCAATCCGATACTCGGGTGCGAGGTGTATGTTGCGCCGAACTCCCGCTTCGACAGGGAGGTGACAGGGGGCGACGACCGGTACTATCATCTGGTGCTCCTGGCAGAAAATAACGAGGGGTACGCGAACCTGATGAAGATTGTCTCGAAGGGGTTCGTGGAAGGGTATTACTACAGGCCCCGTGTTGACAAGGAGCTTCTTGAAGAGTACCACAGCGGGATCATAGCGCTGAGCGCCTGCCTGGCAGGAGAGGTGCAGCGCTATATTGTGAAGGGGTTGTATGAAGAGGCGAAGAAGACGGCGCTTAAGTACCGGGAGATCTTTGGGGAGGACAACTATTTCCTTGAGCTTCAGGACCATGGGATTCCGGATCAGGCGCTGGTGAACCAGCAGCTTATCAAGATGTCTTCTGAGACCGGTATCGGGCTTGTGGCGACAAACGATGTGCATTATACCTATGCGGAGGACGCAAAGGCCCACGATATCCTTCTGTGTATCCAGACGGGGAAGAAGCTTTCGGATGAGAACCGTATGCGTTATGAGGGAGGGCAGTACTATGTGAAGTCGCCGCAGGAGATGGAGCGGCTCTTTCCCTATGCGCTCCAGGCGCTTGACAATACACAGAAAATTGCAGACCGCTGCTCTGTGGACATCGAGTTCGGCGTGACCAAGCTGCCCAAGTATGATGTGCCGGACGGGATGTCGTCATGGGAATACCTGCAGAAGCTGTGCCATGCGGGCCTGGCAAAGCGGTACGGCAGCGACCCTGCGCAGGAGCTGAAGGACCGGCTGGGATTTGAGCTGGACACGATCCGCAGTATGGGGTATGTGGATTATTTCCTCATCGTGTGGGATTTCATCAAATATGCGAAAGACCACGGGATCGCAGTGGGACCCGGAAGAGGCTCCGCTGCGGGAAGTATCGTATCCTATTGTCTGGAGATTACGACGATCGACCCCATCCGCTACCAGCTTCTCTTTGAGCGGTTCCTGAATCCGGAGCGTGTATCAATGCCGGATATCGACGTGGACTTCTGCTATGAGAGAAGGCAGGAGGTCATCGATTATGTCGTGAGGAAATACGGGGAAGACCGTGTGGTACAGATTGTCACCTTCGGAACCCTTGCTGCCCGCGGAGTGATCCGCGACGTGGGCCGTGTGATGGATCTGCCCTACGCGTTTGTGGACTCCATCGCCAAAATGGTGCCGCAGGAGCTCAATATCACGATAGACAGGGCACTGAAGGAGAACCCTGAGCTTCGGTCCACCTATGAAAACGATGCACAGGTGAAGAAACTGATCGATATGGCAAAGCGTTTGGAAGGGCTCCCAAGGCACAGTTCCATGCATGCGGCAGGGGTCGTCATAAGCCAGAAATCCGTGGATGAGTATGTACCTCTTTCCAGGGCGGCAGACGGTTCCGTCACAACGCAGTTTACGATGACGACACTGGAGGAGCTGGGGCTTCTCAAGATGGACTTCCTCGGACTGAGGACCCTGACGGTGATCCAGAACGCGGTTGAGATGGCAAGAAAGAAAGAACCCTCGCTGGACATTGAGAAGATCGACTACAATGACCAGGCGGTGCTGGACTATATCGGCACGGGAAAGACGGACGGCATCTTCCAGATCGAGAGTGCGGGAATGAAGAGCTTCATGAAAGAACTCAAACCCCACAGCCTGGAGGATATCATAGCGGGCATCGCCCTGTACCGTCCGGGGCCGATGGATTTTATTCCCCAGTATATCAAGGGGAAGAATGATGCGGGGGATATCACCTATGACTGCCCTCAGCTTGAGCCGATTCTGTCGTCCACATATGGATGTATTGTATACCAGGAACAGGTCATGCAGATCGTCCGGGATCTGGCAGGATATACGCTGGGCAGAAGCGATCTTCTGCGGCGCGCCATGTCCAAGAAAAAGGGGGACGTCATGCAGAAGGAGCGGCAGATCTTCGTCTATGGCGATGAGGAGAACGGCGTTCCGGGATGTGTGAAAAACGGGATCGATGAGAAGACGGCAAACAAAATTTATGATGAGATGATCGACTTTGCCAAGTATGCCTTCAACAAGTCCCATGCAGCGGCATATGCGGTGGTAGCGTACCAGACCGCATGGCTGAAATATTATTATCCGGTGGAGTTTATGGCTGCGCTTATGACTTCTGTGATTGAAAATCCGTCAAAGGTGGCAGAATATATCTACAGCTGCCGTCAGATGAACATTCGGATCCTGCCGCCGGATATCAACAAAGGTGTGGCAGATTTCTCAGTCGACGGAGGTGATATCCGCTACGGCCTGGCTGCGATCAAGAGCATCGGAAAGCCGGTGATACAGGCGATTGTGGAAGAACGCAGAGAATTTGGGCAATTCAAGAACCTGGAGGATTTCATCACCAGGCTCTCGGGGAGGGAGATCCTGAACAAGAGGACCATAGAGAACCTGATCAAATCCGGGGCCCTGGACACGCTGGGAGGAACCAGGAAGCAGTTTATGAGTATTTATATCCAGATTGTCGACCATGTCAACCAGGAGAAGAAATACTCAATGGCAGGACAGATGACCCTGTTTGACATGGTGTCGGAGGAGCACAAGGAGGAGTTTCAGATCCGGCTTCCCGATGTGGGGGAGTACTCCCGCGAGAACCTGCTGGCGTTTGAGAAAGAGGTGCTGGGGATCTATATCAGCGGGCATCCTCTCGAGGCTTACGAAGACAGATGGAGAAAGACGATCACGGCGACCACGCTGGATTTCCAGCCGGATGAGGAATCCGGCAGGGCGAAAGTGCACGATGGCGAGAAAGCCGTCATCGGGGGAATGATCACGGACAGGACGGTGAAGCACACGAAGACGAACCAGATGATGGCGTTTGTCACGGTGGAAGACCTTCTTGGCACAGTCGAGGTCGTTGTATTCCCGCGGGATTATGAGAAGAACCGGGGATATCTGGAAGTGGACAACAAAGTATTTATAAGGGGACGTGTGTCAGAGGAGGACGAGCGTGCCAGCAAGATGATCTGCGAAAAGGTCATTCCCTTTGAACAGATGAAAAGAGAGCTGTGGATTCAGTTCCCCGATAAGGCCTCTTACCTGGAGGAAGAGCAGATCGTGTTCGGATATCTGGCGGATGCGGAAGGGGAGGACGAGGTGGTGATCTACTGCGCAAAAGAGAGGGCAGTCAAACGTCTGCCGAGGAACAGAAACATTCGGATCAACCAGCAGGTTTTGAGCAGATTAATGAATCATTACGGGGAAAGCCGCGTAAAAGTGGTGGAAAAAGCTATTGAAAACCACTTCTAAATAAGGTAGAATATTCTCGGATTTGCAGATGCTTCCAGTATATGCTCTTATATTGGGGAAGAGAATCTGAAAGATGAGCAAATTGGGTTTGACAGTTATCTGACTTTTTAAGGAAAGGTGGAGAAAAACATGGCAGAAAACAGTTATACAGACAAAGAGAAATATCTGGATGAGATTGAAGACAGTATCCGTACGATCGGCGTCCTCACCAGCGGAGGAGATGCTCCGGGGATGAACGCGGCGATCCGCGCGGTCGTCAGGACAGCTTTGTCTAAAGGGCTTAAAGTGCGGGGGATCCGAAGAGGCTATCATGGGCTTCTGAAGGAAGAGATCATCGATTTGTCTGCGCGTGACGTCTCCGATACGATTCAGCGCGGAGGCACGATCCTTCAGACGGCGCGCTGTAAATCAATGCGCACAGAAGAAGGCCAGCAGAAAGCTGCTGCGATCTGCAAGAAGTACGGGATCGACGGACTGGTTGTCATCGGCGGCGACGGTTCCTTTGCCGGCGCCCAGAAGCTGGCGAATCTGGGAGTCAATACAATCGGGATTCCGGGAACGATTGATCTGGATATTGCATGTACGGACTATACGATCGGGTTTGATACAGCCGTTAATACGGCGATGGAAGCGATTGACAAGGTGCGCGATACGTCCACATCCCACGAGCGCTGCAGCATTATTGAGGTCATGGGGCGTGACGCCGGCTACCTTGCACTCTGGTGCGGAATCGCCAACGGCGCGGAGCGTATCCTGATGCCGGAGGAGCACGATTTTGACGAGCAGGCGATTGTAGAAGACATTATGGCAAATAAAAAACGCGGCAAAAAGAACTATATCATCATCAACGCAGAAGGCATCGGGGATTCCATTAATATGGCAAAAAGGATCGAAGAGGCTACCGGTATTGAGACGAGAGCAACGATTCTCGGGCACATGCAGCGCGGCGGAAGCCCGACATGTAAGGACAGGGTTTATGCATCGATCATGGGAGCTATGGCAGTCGACCTTCTCTGCCGGGGCAAGACGAACCGCGTCGTAGGATATAAGAACGGCGAGTATGTGGACTTTGACATTGAAGAGGCACTTGCCATGAAGAAGACAATACCGCAGTATCAGTATGATGTGGCGAAGACGCTGGCACTGTAAGGGCGAAAAAGACTTTAGGAGAACTTTATTTTCAGGAGATTGAAGAACGTGAGTATGGAGAGCAGGAAGACCGCGCCGGTCGGCGTGTTTGATTCCGGAGTCGGCGGGCTGACAGTTGCGAGGGAGATCACCAGGCAGCTGCCCGAAGAAAACATCATATATTTCGGGGATACTGCCCGCGTTCCATACGGCAGCAAATCTCAGAACACGATCATCCGTTTTTCGGAGCAGATCATCCGGTTTTTGAAGACAAAGCATGTCAAGGCGATTGTGATCGCCTGCAATACAGCGAGTGCGCTGGCTCTGGACGCCGTAAGGGACGAATTTGACATCCCGGTCATGGGGGTTGTGATACCCGGGGCCAGAGCTGCCGTCGAGGCGACTAAAAACCGGAAAGTCGGCGTTGTGGGGACGGATGCGACAGTCCAGAGCGGAATGTATACCAAGGTTATCCATGAGATGGCCCCGGACATCACGGTAATTGAGAAGGCGTGCCCGCTGTTCGTCCCTCTCGTTGAAGAAGGATTTAAAGAGCATGTGGTGACAGAAGAGATTATAGAGTACTATCTGGAACCCATGCGAAGCACGGATATTGACGCCATGATACTGGGATGTACGCACTATCCTCTCCTCCGGTCAAAGATCCGGGAATATATGGGGGAGAAGATCCAGATTGTCAATCCGGCATACGAGACGGCGCTGGACTTAAAAGCGCTCCTGCACAGGGAAGGGATGGCAAATGACGGGAAGACAGAGCAGCACAGCAGATATGCGTTTTATGTCAGCGATGCGGCTGAGAAGTTCCGAAAGTTTGCGAACACAGTGATGCCCTTTGACGTACCTACAACAAATGTAGTAAATATTGAGGAATATTAACAATGACGAAGGATGTACTGGTCAGCATTTCCGGGATACACGCGGATATGCCGGAAGGGCTGGAGGATGCGGATGGCGCGGTTGAAGTTGTGACTCCGGCGAGCTATTACCGGCGGAACGGGAAACACTATATCATCTATGACGAGGTGCTTGAAGGTGTTCCGGGAACTATCAGGAACAAGATCAAGATAACCGGCGACAGTAGCCTTGAGATCATGAAGAGCGGACTGTCCAATACACATATGGTTTTTGAGAAAAATAAGAAAAACCTTACCTATTATAAGACTCCTTACGGGCAGATGCTTGTCGGAGTCAATACAAAAAAAATGGAGATTGCGGTTACGGACGACAGTATCCGTATCCTGGTTGGCTATCAGCTCGATGTCAACCATGAGCCGCTTGCGGACTGTGAGATTAAGATGGATATCACCTCCAAAAACAGCGGGAAGTTTTCAGTATTGAGTTGAAAAAGTGCTTATGGAAATTACAGTCCATAAGCACTTCTTTGATCCTGCAAAACTAGTCCTTTTTAAACCGGGCAAGCAGGCCTTTTTTCTTCTTGGGAGCCTCAATTGAGCCGCCTCGGACACTTTTCAGTCCGGTTATGTAAATACCGCTCACGACAGCCTTGACTTCCTTCTTCACGGGGATGACCTCAAATACTTTGGCGTCACACATAAGGGTCATAACCTTTGGGCCGATCTTGGCCTTGACGACCGGCACCTTTGTGCGGCGCAGATATTTCGGGGTGTTCTCAAGGACGACAGAAGGAAACCCGGCTTCTTTGAGCTTCATTTTCTTTTTATCAATAACCAGCATACTGACCGTCTGCGCAACAGCGTCCATCTGTTCCTGCTGTTCAGCCTGCTTTTTCTCGGCCCTTTTGCCGAAGATATACAGGGCAATACAGGCTGCGATCAATATGACGAGTATGACGAGCAAAACAATTGTCAATGTCACGATATAACCCTCCTAAATACTCTGATTTCCGCTTTTACGCAACTAGTATTGTACCATTGTTTTTGGGGAAGTGCAAGCAAATTACCATTTTGGGGTTACTTTTCGCGGGGAAACCTAGTATACTGTGTATGGTATTCTTTTTTGCGGAATACTGTGGCATATCTCTGACAGAGATATGGGAAAAGGAGTTTTTTTATGGCAGAAATGATTTGGGACGGAGCTGTGACTGCGTTTCAGTTTGTGATGGACAATCTTGTGGTTATCAATGTGATTTTCGCACTGGTGATCGTGTTTTTTCAGAGAAGGTCTCCGCAGACGGTATGGACATGGCTGCTTTTGCTCTATTTTATACCGATACTTGGATTTATCCTGTATCTTGTGATCGGGCAGGACTTTCACAAAAGCAGGATGTTCAAGGCGAAAGAGATAGAGGGAGAACTGAAATACGCAGTCAGGCGGCAGGAAGAGACGATCTACCGCAAAAAGCTGCGCCTTGCAAATCCAGAGATGGCAAGATTCAAGAACCTGATCCTGTATAACCTGGAAGCGGGCGAGGCAGTTCTGACAGACAACAATGATATCCGCATCTACACGGATGGGAAAGCAAAATTCCGTGCGCTGATTGAAGAGATGAAGCAGGCGCGCAGATATATCCATCTTCAGTATTATATCATCAGAAATGACGAGCTTTGGCAGGAGATAGAGAAGGTACTGGTACAGAAGGCACGGGAGGGCGTAGAGGTCAGGGTTCTCTTTGACAGCATGGGGTGCAGAACCATGCGCAACAGGGACTGGGAGCGGCTGGAAAAAGAGGGGATTCAGGTCGCAGAGTTTTTCCCGGCCCTTTTAGGGCAGCTTCAGCTCCGCGTGAATTACCGCAACCACAGAAAGATTGTGGTCATAGACGGCAGGATCGGTTTTGTCGGCGGGTTCAACGTAGGGAGGGAATATCTTGGAAGAGACAAGAAATTCGGATACTGGCGGGATACCCACCTCTGCATAGAGGGGGCGGCTGTCACATCTCTTGCGGTCCGGTTTGTGCTGGACTGGAACTATGCGGCGAAGGAAAACCTGTTTGTGGAGGACAACCTGTTTGAGATCCCGAGGTATGTAAGGGGAGGAAGGGATCCGGTGCAGATCATATCCAGCGGTCCGGATTCTCAGACCAAGACGATTCATGACAATTATCTGAGGCTGATCCACAGTGCGAGGGACCATGTATATATTCAGACGCCGTATTTCATACCGGATGACTCCATTCTCGACGCGCTCAAGATCGCAAGCCGTTCTGGCATCGATGTGAGGATCATGGTTCCCTGTAAACCGGACCATCCGTTTGTGTATTGGGCAACCTATTCCTATATAGGAGATATGGTCGCGGCAGGCGCACGGTGCTATGTGTACAACAACGGATTCCTGCATGCAAAGACGCTCAGCATAGACGGCATGGTGGCGTGTGTGGGGACTGCCAATATGGACATCAGAAGCTTTGGGCTTAATTTTGAAGTCAATGCAGTCATTTACAGCGAGCGCACAGTGCAAAGGCTGGAGAGGGCGTTTGAAAATGATATGACACAGTGTACACATGTGACGAGGAAAGTATACGATGAGAGAGGGATTGTCATTAAGGCAAAAGAGCAGTTTTCACGGCTTCTGTCGCCGCTTCTGTAGACTGCGGGGCAGACGGAAGGCTTCAAAATAAAAGAACAGTTATGGAGGAAATCAACCATGGGAAAGAAAACAGCAGGGATTCTGGCTTCAGTGGCATTATCGGCAGCAGTGCTTGCAGGATGCAGCGGGGAGCTGTCCAATGAATACGTGACAGTTGAACAGTACAAAGGCCTGGAGGTGCCCCAGGCCGTATCAGCGGAGGTCACAGACGAACAGGTGGAGCAGGCGGTCCAGGGCAGCCTCAGCGCCGCAGCAGTCAGGGAGACGGTTACAGACCGCCCGGCACAGGATGGGGACTGGGTAAATATCGATTATACCGGATATATTGACGGCGAGGCCTTTAACGGCGGCTCTGCGTCAGGGACAGACCTGGAGCTGGGATCTGGGTCGTTTATCGGGGCGACTGACGACTATGCCGGATTTGAGGAACAGATCGTGGGGCACAAGGCAGGGGACGAGTTTGATATTACCGTGCAGTTCCCGGAAGCCTATCAGGACCCGAACCTGTCAGGCGTGGTCGCGGATTTCCATATTGTCCTCAATGAGATATTCACCCAGACTGTTCCGGAGCTTACGGATGAATGGGTTGCCGAGAACAGTGAGGGATCCTCCACAGTGGAGGAATACAGGGAAGAGGTCCGGTCGCTTCTGGAGGAGAGCAACGAAGAATCCGTCAATGCAGAGCTTGAGAGCAGTATCCAGGACGCGCTTCTTGCCAAGAGCGAGATGAAAGAATATCCGGAGGGTTCCGTGAATGAGCAGGTGCAGATGGCAAATGAGTATTACACATCTATGGCGTCCATGTATGGGGTGGGGCTTTCAGAATTTATCACAACTTACCTGCAGACAACACAGGAACAGTTCGACAGCAGGATAGAAGAGGCGGCAAGGAAGACCGTGCAGCTCAACGAGGCAATCAAGCTGATTGCAGAAAAAGAGAACCTGGAGCCTACGGAAAAAGAATATGAGGAAGCAGCGGCGCAGTATGCAGAGGATGCGGGCGCAGAGGATGTGGATGCCTTTGTGGAGCAATATGGAGAAGATGCGGTGAGGGAGACGATACTGAGGGATAAAGTTCTTGAGTATCTGGTAGAGAACTGCATCCAGGTGGAGGATTCAGGAGAATAAGGGACATTGTGAGAAAAGGAGGTATTTTTATGATTCTGGAAAATGAGAGGCTTCGCGTGGAAGTCTCTGAGATGGGAGCGGAGCTTATCCGTATCTGCGATAAGAAACGGGATACGGATGTCCTGTGGGAGGGAGACCCCACGTATTGGAAGAGACATTCGCCTATCCTGTTTCCCAATGTGGGGAAGACCTATAAAAATACCGTACTGATTCATGGGATACAATACCCGACTTCCCAGCACGGATTCGCAAGGGACTGTGCCTTCCAGTGTATCCGCTCTTCTGCCGCATCGGCGTCCTTCCTGCTTGCGTCAGGGGAGGAGACGAGGGAGGTATACCCCTTTGAGTTTGAACTGGTGATTACATATACGCTGGAAAAAAATGAGGTGAAAGTGTCCTGGGAGGTGAGGAACCCCTCAGAGGAGACGATCTTTTTCACGATCGGAGGGCATCCGGCATTTCGTTTCGCACAAAAAGAAGAGTGCAAAGCAGATTATCTCCTGAAATTCCCGGGAAAAGAGAAACTGCAGTATGTCCTCATCGACCCTTCAGAAGCCGCAGTCGACCCGCAGAAGGTCTACGGTCTGAATCTGGAGGACGGGTACTGCCCCGTCACAGAAAAGCTTTTTGAGCATGATGCGCTCATCTTTGACGGAGGGCAGTTTGATGAGGTGTGGCTGTGCCGCAAGGACAAAACGCCTTACGTCGGAATGAAGTGCAAGGGTTTCCCAAGCTTCGGAATCTGGTCAGTAAAGGATGCGCCGTTCGTATGCCTGGAGCCGTGGATGGGAAGAGCGGACGACATCGGATTCGACAGAGAGCTGTCTGAAAAGCCGAACGTGAACAGGGTGGACGCAGGAGGCTGTTTTGAGAAAGAATATGTAATCGTGGTGGCATAATACAGAAAGGATAGAGTGCAGAACTCTATCCTTTCTTTTGTTTCATCCGCTTGATCACTTTCAGCCTGGTAAATTCCTCACGGTCCTTCTCTTCCAGTGCATTGGTGATTGTATACACAAGAGAAGAATACATGGGGATCGTGATATTCTGTAAAGCGTTGGCACGCTTCTGTGTCTTTTTGATGTTGCTTGCAAGACGGTAAGCGGCGTTCTCAACCATAGAAAGCTTTACCGTAAGGTCTTTCACTTTCCGGAACGCCTCGCGCGCCTTGTCGATCGATTCATGTGTGGAGCTGAAGGCGTAAGTGGGTTTCCCCGCATCGGGCACATATTTCACGTGCGGAATTTCAGTCCCCATGATGCTGCGCGTCTGAATGGTGATCGAGTTCTCGATCGGGACAGTGTAGGCGAGAAGCTCTACCGTACTGATACCGTTCTCGATGTTGGCGCGCTGCAGGCACTGATACGCATAGGTGAAAGTCGAATCGATCTCATCCTGGATATTGCGCGCCTCGTCGATCAGGTCCATCAGCTCCCGGATCAGGATGTTTCTCTTCTTATCCATCAGGTCGTATCCCTGTCTGGCAAGCGCAAGAGAATTTTTCGCCAGCATCAGGTTGCCCTTGGTAGGAAATGTACGTGGGTCCATAGAATCCCTCCTTTATTCGTCCTCCGGCTCCGGTTTATAGTACTTGTCGAGAATCTTCGTGTCAACCCTGTCAAGCTCTTCGCGCGGAAGCTTGCCAAGGAGCTCCCAGCCGAGATTCAGCGTCTCTTCCATGCTCCGGTTTTCGTTGACGCCCTGCCCGATGTATCGGGATTCAAATTCTTTTCCGAACTCAAGATATTTTTTGTCAATCGGGGAGAGCTCATCCTCACCGATAACGGATGCGAGGTTCCTTGCGTCTCCCACTTTGGCATAGGCGGAAAAGAGCTGGTTGGCAAGATCCTGGTGATCCTCCCGCGTAAAGCCTTCCCCGATGCCGTCCTTCATCAGACGGGACAGAGAGGGGAGAATATTAATCGGGGGATAGATAGACTGCCCGTGGAGCGGCCTGTCAAGCACGATCTGCCCCTCTGTGATATAACCTGTCAGGTCAGGGATGGGATGGGTGATGTCATCGTTGGGCATCGTCAGGATCGGGAGCTGTGTCACCGAGCCGTTTACGCCCTGTACGATACCTGCGCGCTCATAAATTGTGGCAAGCTCGCTGTACAGATACCCCGGATATCCCTTACGGCTGGGGATTTCACCCTTCGAGGAGGAGACCTCGCGCATCGCCTCCGCGAATGAGGTCATATCCGTCAGGATGACAAGGATATGCATGTTCTGTTCAAACGCGAGGTACTCGGCTACGGTCAGCGCGACTTTCGGCGTGATAAGACGCTCGACAACAGGGTCGTTTGCGAGGTTTAAGAACATTGCAACATGATCCGCAACCCCGCTTTCCTCAAAAGTATTGCGGAAGAAATCCGCAACGTCATGCTTGACGCCCATAGCGGCGAATACAATGGCAAATTCTTCATCCGAACCCTCTCCCAGGGAGGCCTGCTTTACGATCTGGGCCGCAAGCTGGTCGTGAGGAAGCCCGTTCCCGGAAAAGATCGGAAGCTTCTGCCCACGGATCAGGGTCGTCAGTCCGTCGATGGCAGAGATGCCGGTATGGATATAGTTTCTCGGGTATTCGCGGCGTACCGGATTGAGCGGAAGGCCGTTCACATCCCGCTTCAGCGATGAGACGATCGGACCGAGGTCATCGATCGGCTGCCCGATTCCGTTGAAGGTCCGTCCCAGCATATCTGGCGAGAGTGTGATTACCATAGAATGTCCGGTCAGTTTCGTGTGTGTATTCTTCAGGGACATGTTCTCAGAACCCTCAAAAACCTGGATGACGGCTCTGTCCTCATAGATCTCCACAATGCGTCCAAGCTTGCGCTCTGTGCCGTCCACAACAAATTCTACGATCTCATCGTAGAAAGCGTCCTGTACACCCTCCAGCGCGATCAGAGGGCCGTTGATGCTGCTTAAGCCTAAATATTCTATTGACATGAATAAACTCCCTCCTTATGCGTTTTTCTCAAGTACACGCTGATAGAATGAATCAATGTCACGGCGGTACTGTGCGAACATTTCCAGTCTGTCGTTTGGCACATCGTATTTGATGGCGATAATGCGGTCAAAGATATTTTCCGCTTTCAGCACAGACATGGGATGCCCCATTGTCACAAGGGTCCGCGCCTGCTTATACAGATACAGGATGGTGTCCATCATCAGAAACTGCTTTTCCATGGATACGCAGGTGTCATCTTTATGGAACGCATTCTGCTGCAGAAACCCCAGACGGATCACCCGGGCGATTTCCAGCACGAGCTTCTGGTCGTCCGGGAGCACATCGCTTCCGATGAGTTTTACGATTTCAAGGAGGCTGCTCTCCTGGTTGAGAAGTGCCATCAGCCGGTTCCTGTAATCTACAAATTTCGGGGACACATTGTCCTGGTACCAGTGGCTTAAGTCCGTCAGATATTCGCTGTAGCTGGTAAGCCAGTGGATCGCAGGGAAATGCCTGGAGTAGGCCAGGCTCTTGTCCAGCCCCCAGAAGCAGCGCACGAAACGTTTGGTGTTCTGGGTCACAGGCTCAGAGAAGTCACCTCCCTGGGGGGAGACAGCTCCTATAATTGTAACAGACCCGTTTGTTCCGTTTAGATTCTGCATCATGCCCGCCCGCTCATAAAATGCGGAGAGCCGGGATGCCAGATATGCAGGGAACCCTTCCTCCGCCGGCATTTCTTCCAGACGGCCGGACAGCTCACGCAGGGCTTCTGCCCAGCGGGAGGTAGAGTCTGCCATAATTGCCACGTCATACCCCATGTCACGGTAGTATTCCGCCAGTGTAAGACCAGTATAAATACTCGCTTCACGTGCAGCGACAGGCATGTTGGAGGTGTTGGCGATCAGGGTCGTGCGGTCCATCAGAGGATTGCCGCTGCGAGGGTCGGTCAGTTCGCCGAACTCTTCCAGGACCTGCGTCATCTCATTGCCTCGTTCCCCGCATCCGATGTAGATGATAATGTCCGCATCCGCCCATTTTGCAACCTGATGCTGCATCATGGTCTTGCCGGTTCCGAACCCACCGGGGATCGCAGCAGTGCCGCCCTTGGCGATAGGAAACATGGTATCCACGATACGCTGTCCCGTAATCAGAGGCACAGACGCCGCAAAGCGGCGGCGTGACGGACGGGGCGTGCGTATGGGCCACTGCTGGGTCATGGTCAGCTTTTTCTCGGACCCGTCTGAGAGGGCGATGGTGACAAGCGTTTCGTCAATCGTGTAGTCGCCGTCAGGGACTGTCTTTGTGACCTTCCCCTCCACGTCGGGCGGCACCATACATTTATGGGTGATGGCAGGAGTCTCAGGCACCTCGGCAATGATATCGCCTCCGTGCAGATATTGCCCCGGTTTGACTGTGATGTGTGTGCTCCATTTCTTCTGGCGGTCCAGGGAATCCACGCTGACGCCCCTTGTGATAAAAGCGCCGCCGGATGATTCCGCAATCCGCTCCAGGGGCCTCTCGATGCCGTCAAAAATATTGTTCAGGATGCCCGGTGCCAGAGTGACGGACACCGCGTTTCCGGTGGCGACGACCTCTTCGCCCGGATGGAGTTCTGATGTTTCTTCATATACCTGTATTGTTGTGATATCCTTATCCAGTGCGATGACCTCGCCGACCAGACGCTGGCTGCCGACATAGACCATCTCGGACATGCGGAATCCGGTGTTTCCCTTCAGGTAAATGACGGGGCCGTTGATCCCGTATATTGTTCCGGTCTTAAGCAATGCCGTCACCTCCTAAAAATATAAATTTGTCGTATTCATTGCGAAGCTGTGTCTTGAAGGAATTATCAATCAGAATATTGCGGGAGCGGATGACTGCACGGACGCCTCCGATGAAATCTTCCGCGCTGATCGTAAGGTGGATGCCAGTGGCATCTTCCAGGTCAGACCGCTTTCCGTCATCTGACGGATTGATATATATCGTGACAGGATCGCTTCCGGCAAAACGCTCTGCCTGCCGGATACATTTTATGAGATAGTCGTCATAGGCTTCTGTTTTCATATAATCCATGACGAGGCTTAATGCTTCGTCGAAGATCTTGTCCTTTAGCTCCTGCTGGATCTTGCCATAGCGCCGCTTGATCTCAAGCTGGGATTTGGCAGACGCCTGGTTCAGGGTCAGCTTCGCGTTGGTGGTCTCGGACTTAATGCGGAGCTCTGACTGGCGGATGGCTTCAGTCTTGTGATCTGCAAAGACCTTTTCCAGCGCCTCCCTGTGGGAATCTATAATAGCGTTGCCCTCTGCACGCGCCTGTTCCATAGACGTGGCCTGCAGGTGTTCGATTTTTTCTTCCAGGGTCAAGAGGGAGCCCTCCTTTCATTGTTGCATTGTAATTGGCGCATCAGAGTTTTAATCCGATGGCCTCGGTGATATAAGATGTGATAAAGTCTTTCTGGCGTCCGGTTCCGTGGCGGTCGGGAATCTCAACGAGAAGAGGCATTTTCCTTTCCAGGCGGAAAGTATCGATGATATCGGGAAACTCCCTGCCGAATTTCTCTGTGAGAAGCACGATTCCAACGCTCTTGTCCGCGAGAGCATCCTCCAGGGCATTCCTGAGTTCCTCCCTCTCGTGGACAACGACGCCGTCCACACCGGCAAGCCTCATGCCGGTGTAGGTATCAACATTATCACTGATCAAATACATTTTCATATGTCTGATGCCTCCCTTCGGTCATTGCAGCTTCTCGCTGGCGGGCGTTTGCCCTATGGAAACCCCGGAGTGCCGGTCCATACGGACAGGTCCGCAGATACCGTCATCCGTGTTTTCCGCACGGCGGTTGATTGTTCCGTCCGTTCGCCGTGGCAGCTCGAATCAGCGGCGCAGCCGCAGCTTCTCGCTGGCGGGCGTTTGCCCTATGGAAACCCCGGAGTGCCGGTCCATACGGACAGGTCCGCAGATACCG
>CALWMN010000016.1 GCA_944381935.1 uncultured Mediterraneibacter sp.
GGAGGATATGACAAAGATTCTTCCTATGACGAGTGGATTGAATCGTTTGACGGCAAAGTCAGGAAGCTGGTCCTCCTGGGCGCTACAAAGGAAAAGATAGCCAAAACAGCTCAAAGACTGGGGTTTCATGATATTGTGATGGCAGACAGCTTTGAGGAGGCTTTTGAAAAATGCGTGGAATATGCGATGCCGGGGGATGCAGTGCTTCTTTCCCCGGCGTGCGCAAGCTGGGGGATGTTCAAAAATTATGAGGAACGCGGGGATAAATTCAGGGAACTTGTAAATCAGTTATAGGGAGTGAATTTATATTGGAGCGTCCGGGGAAGAAATATGCATTTGACGACACTTTGCTGGCAGTGGTGCTGATCCTGGCAGGAATCGGGCTGGTAATCCTCTACAGCACCAGTGCATATAACGGGAGAGTGAAGTTTCATGATTCTCTGTATTACCTGAAAAAGCAAGGGTTTGCCACGCTGCTTGGACTGGCAGGCATGGCTGTGGTGGCGAGGATCGATTATCACAGATGGGTTCCCCTGGCTGTTCCGGGATATCTCGTGGCAATTCTGCTTTCGGTTGCGGTTATGTTTTTCGGAGATGAGTATAACGGGTCCAAAAGATGGTTGTCTTTGGGCCCGGTTTCTTTTCAGCCGTCAGAGTTTGCCAAGGTTGCAGTAATCCTGTTCCTGGCGTGCATTGTAAGCAGGAATGTGAAAAAGATGGGGCACTTTGGCGCAGTTATCCTGATGATGCTTCCGGTGATTCCCATTGCAGCCCTGGTCGGGGCGAGTAATCTGAGCACGGCGCTCATTATCCTGGGGATTTCGGCGGTTATCATTTTTACTGCAAGTCCGCGTTATTCCCAGTTTATCTGGATGGCAGCCGCGGGGATCTCTTTTATGGCGGTATTCCTTGCCCTTGAGAGCTATCGGCTGGAGCGGCTTGCAATCTGGCGCAACCCGGAACAATATGAAAAGGGATACCAGACACTGCAGGGCCTGTATGCCATAGGAAGCGGAGGACTCTTTGGGAGAGGCCTGGGAAACAGTGTGCAGAAGCTCGGGTTTCTCCCGGAGGCGCAAAATGATATGATTTTCTCCATCATCTGTGAGGAACTCGGACTCGTGGGTGCTTCGGTGATTATCATTCTTTTTCTGATCCTGATCTGGCGTTTTTTCGTGATTGCAACAAAGGCGAAGGACCTGCTCGGAGCATTGATTGCATCGGGGGCAATGGGACATATGATGATACAGGTGATTCTAAACATTGCGGTTGTGACAAACACGATCCCAAACACGGGGATCACGCTGCCGTTTATCAGCTACGGCGGAACATCGGTTGTGTTTTTGCTGCTGGAAATGGGACTTGTCTTAAGCGTATCAAATCTGGTAGAATAATAGCCGTATAGCCGAAGGAGGAGTTGGATGAGAAGAAAAAAACACAGAAGAAAAGCCGGAAGAGTTGTCCTGACAATTCTTCTTATTCTCGCACTGCTTGCTGTGATTGTGATTTTCGGGTTCAGGACCCGCTCCATCCAGGTAGAAGGGAATGACTATTACAGTGACACTTCGATCACGACATGGGTAGAGAATGATGAATTGTCTGTCAATACGCTATATATTCTGATAAAATATAACCTGACGGACGCCAGCCTCCCGTCAGCAATAGAGAGTATGAAGGCATCTCTGAAAAATCCTTGGACTGTCAGCATGGCTGTCAGGGAGAAGGACATGCTAGGATACGTGGACTATGATAACGCGTACCTTTATTTTGACCAGGACGGAATGGCTTCCCTAAGGACAAAGAAAGTAATAGAAGGGGTTCCGTATATTGAAGGACTGGAATTTGACACAGGGGGAGTTAAGATCGGGGAAGGCCTTCCTGTGGAAGATGAGAGCATCTTCGGTAAAATAGTGGAAGTGTCAAAATATCTGGAAAAGTACAGCCTTGCCCCGGACCGTCTTGTCTGCGGGGAGAACGGCATAACGGTCTACTTTGGGAATGTGGAAGTCATGCTTGGGGAGGAAAACTATGAGGACAGGCTTGCCCAGGCGGAGGTGATCCTGGAAAAGTTAAAGGAGAGCTATCCGGATACCGCAGGAACACTGCATCTGGAAAATTATGACGCTTCTTCTTCCGCAATAAGTTTTGTTCCTGAATAGTATAAAAAAGCAGAAAAATAAGAAAAAATGTATTGATTATTTACTGAAAAGACTTTATTATATACTTATTGGATTATACCGTTCAATCAAAAAAGGGATGTATAAAAAATTAATAAGACGACAAAGGAGGAAATACTCTTGTTAGAAATTAAAACCAACGAATCGGAAGCAGCTGCAAGAATAATTGTTGTCGGAGTCGGCGGAGGCGGTAATAATGCGGTAAACCGGATGATAGATGAGCAGATTGCAGGTGTGGAATTTATCGCAGTGAATACAGATAAACAGGCACTGCAGCTGTGTAAAGCGCCAACTCTGATGCAGATTGGCGAGAAGCTTACGAAAGGACTTGGTGCCGGGGCACAGCCTGAAGTAGGGGAGAAGGCGGCGGAAGAAAGTTCTGAGGAGATTTCCGGAGCACTGAAAGGTGCAGACATGGTATTTGTCACCTGCGGCATGGGCGGCGGTACAGGTACAGGAGCAGCGCCTGTTATTGCCCGTATTGCAAAGGATCAGGGGGCTCTTACGGTTGGAGTCGTGACGAAGCCGTTCCGTTTTGAGTCCAAGACGAGGATGCAGAACGCCCTTTCAGGGATTGAAAAGTTAAAAGAAAGTGTAGATACGATTATTGTAATACCAAACGATAAACTTCTTGAGGTAGTGGACAGGCGTACGACGATGCCTGAGGCACTGAAGAAGGCGGACGAGGTTCTGCAGCAGGGTATCCAGGGAATCACGGATCTGATCAATGTACCGTCCCTGATCAACCTTGACTTTGCAGATATCCAGACAGTTATGAAGGATAAAGGAATTGCCCATATCGGGATCGGTTCCGGACGCGGGGACGACAAAGCCCTTGAGGCTGTCAAGGAGGCTGTTGCCAGTCCGCTTCTTGAGACAACGATTCAGGGTGCATCCAATGTTATTGTCAATGTTTCCGGTGATATCACGCTTATGGATGCATCTGATGCGGCTGACTACGTACAGGAACTGGCAGGAGAGAGCGCAAGCATTATCTTCGGTGCCATGTATGACGACAGCAAGTCCGACGAATGTACGATCACTGTCATTGCAACAGGCTTACATAATGTAGGCGGCAGTGCTTCCAAGCTCAAGGCAAGGCTTGAGGGACAGAAAAAAGTCGGATCTATCCTTCCTTCCGGAGACGGAGTGCAGAGGGGAGCGCAGGATCTTGAGCGCAGAACAGGTGCAGTTCCCCAGAGACCGCAGGGCGGTACAATGCCGACGCTGCAGCCGAGGACCCCATCCAGCAATGTGAAGGAGCAGTCCATCAAAATACCGGATTTCTTTAAGAAATAAAGCGTACAAGCTTCATAAGGAAAAGAAAAAGAAACTGTGAGCAGCAGTTTCTTTTTTTGTTGCGTCGGACTGGAGTACAGGCAAATGGCTGTGCAGCGCTGTGTCGAAATATATTTTACGGCATGTGCCAGTATCTGACAAATTTCAAAAGCGCATTGTTTTATAATGGGGCACATACGAAGGAGAAAGAAGGTGAGACATGTACTATGAGTTATATATCGACGTGTTGTTTCTGGAGAATTTCATGATGGACAGTCTTCTCCTTTTAGCTGTGAACCGTGTTCTGAAATATAATCGGTCCTATGGACGTATCTTCTTCGGCGGCGCGATTGGCAGCGTACTTACCTGCCTGGCAATTGCGGCCCCGTTCCCGGCAGTCATCAAACTGATTCTCTTCCATTTCGTTATTAACAGTCTGATGATCATTACAGGAATACAGATAAGCACTGTACCGCAGTTTATAAAGGCGTTTCTCCTTTTATACCTGGCTGCATTTGCCCTGGGAGGCGTTATGTATGCGTTCCGCCCATACATGCGCCATATGAGCCTGCTTTATGCGGCAGGGGTGGGATTTGGCTTCCTGATCTCAAAGCTTTCAGGGGCCCTGTGTCAGTCAGTACGGCAGGAAATGGTGATCTGTGAGGTTACGATCTACACAGAGAAAGGAGAACATACGGTAAAAGCGCTTTGGGATACGGGCAACAAGCTCACGGACCCTCTGACAGGGAAAGCGGTCAGCATCATTGATCCCGAAACGGAAAAAATAGTTGTCGGTGCGGCGGAAAAAGCCAGAGGATTCCATTATATCCCATACCGCTGTGTACAGGGGGAGAGCATCATGAAGGTTTTCAGGACAGAGAAGATATGTGTCCATATGGAGGAGGACAGATGGGTAAACGATGCTGTGCTGGGAATCGGGGAAAGTGACATCTCGGGGGATGGAGCTTTCCAGCTTATTCTGAACCCGGATATTTTTTCCTGAAAGGCAGAGATCAATTTACATAAGAACCAAAACAGCAGAAAACGAATACTGGATGATTTAGGAGGAAAATGACAATGGTGGTAAAAGTTGCGGTTCCGCAGCAGTTTAAATTAAGGGTGATCCCGGATATTAGGAGCTTCTTCTTCGGGGGACACAAAGAGATCCATTATATAGGGGGAACTGAGATTCTGCCGCCGCCCCTTGAGGGAAGGCAGGAAGCGGAGGCTATCGGGCGCCTGGGGACAGAGTATGACGAGGAAGCCAGGAAGACGCTCATAGAGCATAACCTCCGTCTTGTCGTATACATAGCGAAAAAATTTGACAATACGGGCGTGGGTGTGGAAGACCTGATCTCCATCGGGACAATCGGGCTGATCAAGGCGATCAATACCTTTAATCCGACAAAGAAGATCAAGCTTGCAACATATGCATCGAGGTGTATCGAAAACGAGATCCTGATGTACTTAAGGAGAAACAGTAAAACCAGGCTGGAGGTATCGATCGATGAACCGCTCAACGTAGACTGGGACGGAAACGAACTCCTTCTCTCGGACATATTGGGGACAGAGGAGGACACCATATACCGGGACCTGGAGAATGAGGCGGAGCGGAAGCTTCTTGTGCGGGCGCTCAATAAGCTTAACAGCCGGGAGAAGCTGATTGTGAGGATGAGGTTTGGCCTGGATGATCCGGAGGGGAGAGAAAAGACGCAGAAAGAGGTGGCGGATATCCTCGGGATCTCGCAGTCCTACATATCGCGTCTGGAAAAGAAGATCATGCAGAGACTGAAAAGGGAAATGGTCAGGTACGAGTAAAAGATAGGAACAAAACAGATGTATTCTCTTCGGAAAAATGGTACAATAGAAGAAAAGTGAAAAGGGTTGGTGAGGCGTATGAAGCTTACATTTATCGGCGCTGCCCATGAAGTTACGGGAAGCTGCCACTTTCTTGAGGCGGCGGGGAAAAACATTCTGATCGACTGTGGGATGGAACAGGGACCGGACCTGTATGAGAACCCGGGACTGCCGATTGCAGAGAGTGAGGTTGACTATGTATTCCTGACACATGCACATATCGACCACTCGGGCATGCTCCCAAAGCTGGCGAGGAACGGATTCAAAGGACAGATTTTTGCCACGTTCGCCACAGCAGACCTCTGTGATATCATGCTCCGTGACAGCGCGCACATCCAGGAGTTTGAGGCGGAGTGGAGAAACCGGAAGGGGAAGCGTGCAGGCAAGCCGGAATATGAACCGGCATATGTTATGCAGGACGCCCTGGATGCCATAGAATGTCTGGTTCCGTGCAATTACGGGGAGAGGATCACGATATGCGACGGAATACAGATCCGCTTCACAGATGTGGGACATCTGCTCGGATCCGCCAGCATCGAGGTATGGGCGACAGAGGAGGGCGTGACAAAGAAGATTGTATTTTCCGGTGATGTGGGGAATCTTGACCAGCCTATCATCAAGGACCCTACATATACGGAAACGGCTGATTATGTTGTGGTAGAATCCACCTATGGAAACCGGATACATGCGGCAGAAAAACCGGATTACATCGGGGAGTTTACCAGGATCATCCGTGAGACATTCGACCGTGGGGGGAATGTGGTGATTCCGTCCTTTGCAGTAGGAAGGACGCAGGAAATGCTGTATTTCATACGGGAGATCAAGGAGAAAAAGCTGCTGGAGGAATATCAGGACTTTGAGGTGTACCTGGACAGTCCCCTGGCAATTGAAGCCACCAGGATCTTTACCAAAAATATGCGGGACTGCTTTGACAAAGAGGCCCTGGATCTGGTGAATGCGGGGATCAACCCGCTTGTGTTCCCCGGACTGCATACATCTACCACAAGTGAAGATTCCAAGATGATCAACTTCATCGAGAAACCAAAGGTGATTATATCCGCATCGGGAATGTGCGACGCAGGGCGTATCCGCCATCATTTAAAGCACAATCTCTGGCGGCCGGAATGTACGGTGCTCTTTGTCGGGTATCAGGCGGCCGGAACGCTGGGACGCAGGCTTCTGGAAGGGGAAAAGAACATTAAGCTCTTCGGAGAAGATATCGAAGTCCGGGCCAGGATCGAGAGCCTCCACGGCGTGAGCGGCCATGCGGATATGAACGGGCTGCTCAAATGGATAGGAGGGTTCCGGACACCTGTCGAGAGGGTGTTCGTGGTCCACGGAGAGGATACGGTCACAGAGGAATTTGCCAGAACGGTTGAAGAGAAGTTCGGATACCCGTCATGGGCGCCTTATCCCTGCGGTGAGGCGGATCTTCTCAGGAACGAAATCATAAGCGAAGGTATCCGCATACCGGTGAAACCCAAAAAAGCTTCCAGGCGCAGGGCAGATACAGCCTTCGACAGGCTGGTCGAGGCAGGGAAAAGGCTGCTTGACATTATATACAGGAATGAAGGATTGTCAAACAAAGACAAAGCCAGGTTTGAAAGCCAGATCAACAATCTTGCCGATAAATGGGATGACTGACCCAAACAGGAGCAAAACCCTTCCGCGGGGATATTACATATCTTCGCGGAAGGGTTTTGTCAAGGTCTAAAAGTTTATTAAATTTTGTACTGCATCGAATATTTCACGTCAGAGTGAGAATCATCTTAATTAGAAAATCGCTTAGGAGGATTCTTACAATGATGGGAAACAAGGTTGAACTGTGCGGGGTGAATACATCGAAGCTGCCGCTTTTAAAAGAAGAAGAAAAAGAGGAGCTGTTCGCCCGGATCCAAAAGGGGGATGAAGAGGCGCGGGAACAATATATAAAAGGCAACTTAAGACTGGTTTTAAGCGTGATCAAACGGTTTGACGGGAGCAATGAAAATGCAGACGATCTGTTTCAGATCGGGTGCGTAGGGCTGATGAAGGCAGTGGATCATTTTGATCCGGGGAGAAAGGTAAAGTTTTCCACCTATGCAGTACCGATGATCATAGGAGAGATCCGGCGCTACCTTCGGGATAACAGTTCGATCCGCGTCAGCAGATCCTTAAGGGATACCGCTTACAAAGCAATCTATGCGAAGGAAGGATATATCAGGCAGCATATGAAAGAGCCTACAGTCCAGGAGATCGCTGACGAGATCGGGATCTCAAAGGAGGATGTGGTGTTTGCGCTTGATGCGATACAGGCGCCTATGAGCCTGCATGAACCGGTATACAGTGACGGAGGGGACGCATTGTACGTGATGGACCAGGTCAGTGACAAGAAAAACAAAGAGGAGAACTGGGTGGAGGAGTTGTCCCTGGAAGCGGCAATGGAACGGTTGAATGAACGGGAAAGATACATTATCACGCTGCGGTTTTTTGAGGGGAAGACACAGATGGAGGTGGCAGACCAGATTCAGATCTCTCAGGCACAGGTCAGCCGGCTGGAAAAAAATGCCCTGAAAATCATGCGCCAGTACCTTCTTGGAGAATAGATGCCGATAAGGTATTGAAATTTGACTGACTTCATACTATGATATTCATATGGAACTCCCGTCCGCATAAGCCGGGCTGGGGAAGACCAGATGAGGAGAATATGGAGGAAGCCATGTATAAAGCGTGTATTTTTGACCTGGACGGAACTTTGACAGATACATTGGAATCTCTGGCCTTTTCGGTAAATGAAACGATGAGAGAGATCGGCCTGCCGCAGATTACAAAAGAACAGTGCCGTATGATTGTGGGGAATGGTGCGAAAGTCCTGATAGAAGAGGCGCTGCGCCTTGTGGGGGATGACAGGCTGGGACACTTTGAAGAGGCAATGCCAGTGTTTCGGAGAATATTTGATGCCAACTGCACATATCATGTAACACCGTATGAGGGAATCCCACAGATGCTCCTTGAGATGAAGGAGCAGGGGCTTAAGCTGGGTGTGCTGTCGAATAAGCCTGACAGACAGGCGGTGCGGGTTGTAAATGAGATATTCGGGCGGAATGTCTTTGACCGCGTACAGGGGCAGAGGGAAGGAGTGCCGCGAAAACCCGATCCTGCGGCAGCCCTCGCAATCGCAGAGTCTTTTGGCGCTGCACCGGAAGAAACGGTTTATATCGGCGATTCAGAGGTGGATGCCGCGACAGGAAAGGCAGCAGGCATGAAGACAGTCCTTGTGACGTGGGGATTCAGGGAAGCAGAAGTGCTCAGGGAAGCCGGGGCTGACTGTATGGTGGATTCCGTTGACGAGATCCTGAAGATCGTAAAGGGGAGGAAGAGCGATGAATGATTACAGTGAAGACTATCTGTTGACTTTCCTGAAGAATCAGGGAAAACTGTTTGATGAGCCGGTTGCAGAGACGCTGGAGGAGGCAGAAGCGTTTTTGGAGGACTGCATGGCGGTTGTTGTGGATTCTTTGTCAGAGGCAAGGGAGTACTTTGAGGAGAGCGGAGCAGATGTAGAGCACATGTCGGATGAGGAGCTGGAGGAAGCGTCAGAAGTATTTGTGCTTCCGGACGGGAAATATTTGATTGTGGAAGGATAGGAGAGAAGGAAAAACAGCAAAAGGAAGCCGCAGTTCATTGGACTGCGGCTTTTTCTACGGCATCCCGGATGGCGTCCAGTATGATCTGCGACGTGTACGGCGTATCCTCTGGCAGTGTTATGTCATCGAGGGACTGTGTCTCATACACCTGTTCGGCAATTTCTTCAATTGCGGGCTGGATCAGAGGGAACATGGCAGTGACTGTCTCGTCCAGATTAGAAAAGCGGATCGAGTTGATACGGGATTCATCTACGGATACCTCTACCTCAAGATTCGTATTATTCAGCATAAGAGAAGAGGTGTAGATGCCTGGGGTATACTGTTTTTTTGTATTTGTATTTTCTGGTCCGCCCCCTGCCCGGAACATGACGACAAGGAGAACGATGAGCAGTATTCCCAGTGCGGCAAACACGGCGGTATAAATGATCTCTTTCATATGCAGGACAATAATTTTTGTCTTGGAACCCATAGAGTTACCTCCCAGTAAATTTTCTTGTCTGTCTTGGAGACTTCCTACTTTTTATAAGTGTATGACGGAAAAAGAGAAAATATTCACGGCTTTTGCGTGACAAACATCCGGCCATGCTGTAAAATATAGAACGATGCCATTTTAGAAAGAGGATGATCAGAGATGTTTATAATAGCCGGTCTTGGGAACCCGACAAAGGAATACGAGGGCACCAGGCATAATGTTGGATTTGATGTAATAGACAGGCTTTCAGAAAAATACAATATATCGGTGGATATGAAAAAGCACCGGGCGTTGATCGGGAAGGGAATGATTGCCGGGCAGAAGGTGATCCTAGCAAAACCCCAGACATATATGAACTTAAGCGGGGAAAGCATACAAAGCCTCGTGGATTACTATAAGGCGGATGAGACAAGAGAGCTGCTTGTCATATATGACGATGTAAGCCTTGGAGTGGGGCAGCTCCGCATCCGGGCGAAAGGAAGCGCGGGAGGCCACAATGGGATCAAGAATATTATTGCGAACCTGGGCAGCCAGGTGTTTCCCCGGATCAAGATCGGTGTAGGCGAAAAGCCGCCAAAGTATGATCTTGCGGACTATGTTCTCGGGCATTTTACAAAGGAAGAGCGGATTCTGATGGAGGAAGGATACGGCTGTGCGGCAGACGCAGTGGAGATGATCGTGTCGGGAAATATAGAAGGCGCGATGAATGAGTATAACAGGAAAAAGAAAGAAGAGAAATGAAAGAAGGCGGTTGAGGATATGCAGGCTCTTTTGGCTCCCCTCTTGGAGCTGGCAGATTATCAGGAGATACAAAAAAGCAGAAGAGACGGGGAGGGGCTCATACAGATTGCAGGCTGTGTAAACTCTCAGAAAACACACCTGATGTACGCGCTTGGCGATGGCTGTGAATACAGAGTCATCGCTTTTTCCAGTGAAGAAAAAGCGAAAAGGACGTACGAAGAATACCGCTTTCTTTCAGATAATGTATACATGTATCCAGCCAGAGATCTTCTGTTCTACTATGCGGATATCAAAGGAAAGGTTCTGACAGGCAGGAGAATGGAGGTGTTAAGGGCGCTGATCGAAAAAGAAGAAAAGGCGCCTGTCACAGTGATTACGACGATGGATGCTTTCCTTGACGGGCTTCCGCACCCCGAAGAGATCAGGAAAAGCTGCATCAGGGCTGTGGCAGGGGAGATGATAGATTTTACCGGTTTCCAGGCGCAGCTTTCAGATCTTGGATATGAGAGGGAGAGCCAGATAGAGGCACCGGGTCAGTTCGCGGTGAGGGGCGGGATTCTGGATGTATTCCCTCTCACAGAAGAACTCCCGGTCAGGATAGAGCTGTGGGGAGACGAGATAGACTCTGTCAGAAGCTTTGATGTGGAGAGCCAGAGATCTGTTGAAAACCTGAGTGAAGTGACCATCTATCCCGCATCGGAAAACTGGAAAGAATCTTTGGGTGAGGTTTCTTTCCTGGAGTATTTCCCCAGGGAGAAGAGCCTCCTCTTTCTGGATGAACCATCCCGTCTGCAGGAGCAGGCGGAGACTGTGGAGCAGGAATATTTCCACAGCATGGACAGCCGGGAAGAGGCAGGGACGCTGGGGGAGGAGGTTCCCCTGAGGGTCTTTGAGACGAAAGACGTTATAGAGCAGATGAACCGCTACAGCGGAATCGGCTTTACGACCCTGGAATCGAAGTGCGGTCTCTTTAAAATAAGGCAGACGTACAGCATCCAGACAAAAGGGGTGAATCCTTACAATAACAGTTTTGAGCTGCTGACGAGGGATTTAAAGCGCCTGAAGCGGAACGGGTACAGGGTGGTGCTCCTCTCAGGCTCCAAGACCCGGGCAAAGCGACTGGCGGAAGACTTGAGGGATTATGACCTGAGCAGCTTTTACAGCGAGGATATGGAACGTCTTGTCAATCCGGGAGAGATCATGGTGTCCTACGGACATGTGGCGGAGGGGTATGAGTATCCGATGCTGAAGTTTGTCGTGATCTCTGAGACAGACATTTTCGGAAAAAAGAAAAAAAAGAAGCGGCGCCGTGTGTATGAAGGACAGAAGATACAGAACTTTTCGGAGCTAAAGCCGGGAGATTACGTGGTGCACGAAAACCACGGGCTTGGAATCTACCGGGGCATTGAGAAGATTGAGGTGGATAAGGTCACAAAGGACTATATGAAAATCTCCTATGCAGAAGGAGGGGTGCTCTATATCCCGGCAGGACAGATGGACCTGATCCAGAAATATGCCGGCGCGGATGCAAGGAAGCCGAAATTGAACAAGCTTGGGACCGCCCAGTGGGGAAAGACGAAGAGCCAGGTGAAGAAGGCGGTGCAGGCTGTGGCGAAAGACCTGGTAGAACTCTACGCGGCGAGACAGCAGTCGGATGGATTTGTCTATGGACCTGATACAGTGTGGCAGAAAGAGTTTGAGGAAATGTTCCCGTTTGAGGAAACGGAGGACCAGGCCCAGGCGATCGAGGACACAAAGCGCGATATGGAGAGCCATAAGATTATGGACCGCCTGATCTGCGGAGACGTGGGGTACGGGAAGACAGAGATTGCGATCCGTGCGGCGTTCAAGGCGGTCCAGGAAGGGAAACAGGTCGTCTATCTTGTGCCGACTACGATACTTGCGCAGCAGCACTACAATACCTTTGTCCAGAGGCTGAAAGATTTCCCGGTTCGGATTGACCTTCTGTGCAGATTCCGGACTTCCTATCAGCAGAAGAAGACCGTGGAGGATCTGAAAAAAGGCCTGGTCGACATTGTAATCGGGACACACCGTGTCCTGTCAAAGGATGTGGGATACAAAGACCTGGGGCTCCTGATCATAGATGAAGAACAGAGATTCGGGGTAACGCATAAGGAAAAGATCAAAAAACTCAGGGAAAATGTAGATGTTCTGACCCTGACTGCCACGCCGATTCCCAGGACGCTGCACATGAGCCTGATCGGGATTCGGGATATGAGCGTCCTGGAGGAGGCGCCGATGGACCGTATGCCGATCCAGACCTATGTCATGGAATACAATGATGAAATGGTGAGGGAAGCGATTGAGAGAGAATTGGCGCGGGATGGGCAGGTGTATTATGTGTACAACCGGGTCAATGACATCGCAGATGTGGCAGGGCGTATCCAAAGGCTGATCCCGGAGGCCAATGTTTCGTTTGCGCACGGTCAGATGAATGAGCGCCAGCTGGAAGATATCATGTACGATTTTATCAACGGGGATATTGACGTCCTTGTATCGACAACGATCATAGAGACAGGGTTGGATATCCCGAATGCAAATACCATGATCATCCAGGATGCGGACTGCTTCGGGCTTTCCCAGCTCTATCAGCTCAGGGGGAGAGTGGGGAGGTCAAACCGTATGGCATATGCCTTTCTCCTGTACAGGAGAGATAAGCTGTTAAAAGAGGTAGCAGAGAAAAGGCTTGCAGCGATCCGTGAGTTTACAGACCTTGGGTCCGGTATTAAGATCGCCATGCGCGATTTGGAGATCAGGGGCGCCGGAAATCTGCTGGGGGAAGCGCAGAGCGGCCACATGGAAGCCGTGGGGTATGACCTGTACTGCAAGATGCTCAATGAAGCGGTGCGGCAGTTAAAAGGAGACGGTGAGGAAGAGGTGTATACGACGACGCTGGATTTGAATATCGATGCATATATACCGGATTCTTATATTAAAAATGAGTATCAGAAGCTTGATATCTACAAAAGGATCGCAGCCATCGAGACAGAAGAAGAGATGGATGACATGACAGAGGAGCTGATAGACCGGTTCGGAGATATCCCCAAAAAAGTACAGCAGTTACTCCATATTGCCATGCTCAAAGGAATTGCCCATCGGGCATATGTAACTTCAGTAGAACAAAAAGGACAGGACTTTAAGATCACCATGTACGAGCGCGCGAAAATTGACCCGCAGAAAATCCCACCCCTCCTTAAAACGTATGGGAACAGCCTTGTATTCCGGGCGGAAGAGACGCCTTTTTTCCTGTACCAGAAAAGGGGGAGGAACAAAAAAGAGACAGGGGAGGATGTGATCAGGCTGCTCAGGAAGATACTGGAAGATATCAGCGGGCTTAGGGCGGACCTGTGACAGATAAGTAGTTTTTGTGATTTATACTTGTTAGAATATAAAAAACAGAGTATAATATTCAAGAATGTTGCGAGCCATCATATTGGAATGTAAAAAGGCTCGAGTATAGTACTTAGGAGGATATTTAGCATGAGATTCAGAAAAAGGGCGGCAGTCCTGTCAGCGGCAGGTCTGCTTGCGGCAGCAGGCATTACAGGCTGCAGCGGCTCTCTTGATACAGATGCAGTTGTCGCAACAGTCGGCGGGGAGGATATTTTACTTGGCGTTGCGAATTTCTATGCCCGGATGCAGCAGGGAGAATATGAGACATATTATGCCAGTGTGCTCGGGACAACCGGGGATGAGATGTGGACACAGGAATACAGTGAGAATACGACCCTGGAGGAAGAAACGAAGAACACGATCTTAGAATCGCTGGAAGATATGTATATCATCTCCCAGCACGCGGAGGAATATGACATTGCGCTCACAGATGATGAGAATGATGCGATTGCGGATGCCGCTGCCCAGTTTGATGAGGATAATACGTCAGAGACAAAAGAAGCGGTATCTGGATACCGGAAATACGTGGAAAAGCTTCTCCAGCTTGCCACGATCCAGACCAAAATGGACAGCGCCATGCGGGAAGGCGTGGATGAGGAAGTCTCCGATGAAGAAGCGGCACAGAAGGGTATGGAGTATGCATTTTTCCCGTATACGACAACGGATGACGACGGGAACAGCGTGGATCTGACTGATGAAGAGAAAGAGGGCATCAGGGCGAAGGCGCAGGCTTTTGCGGATGAGCTGGGCGAAGGCGCAGACTCGGAGACAGCGGCAGAGGCAGCAGGCGTGGAGGTGCAGGTCTCAACCTTTGATTCCGAGAGCACAAGTCCGAACAGCGACCTGATCGCAGCGGCAGATGCCCTGGAAAATGAGGGAGACGTCACGGGAATTGTAGAGACAGACAACGGAATCTATGTTGCGCGGCTTACAAGCCTTCTGGACCGCGAGGCGACAGACCGGGAGAAAGAGAGTATCGTGGAGCAGCGCCGCCAGGATCAGTATGACTCGCTCCTGGAACAGTGGCGCAATGATGCGGATATCCAGGTGGATGAGAATGTCTGGGATAAGGTTGATTTTGAGGAGCAGGGAGTGACGATCATCACCTCTCCCGCTGAAGAGGGTACTTCAGACGGTGCAGAGGAGACAGCAGAAGATCAGGAGGAAGGAAACAATTCCGACTCGGAAGCAGACAGTGCATCTGATGAAACAGACAGTTCACAATAGACAGGCAGAATAAAAACCCCGGAAGGACCAGTGACAAGGTTTGGCCCTTCCGGGGTTTTCTCTTTCAGATGTACTCAAGCTTTTCAAAATAGTGCATCAGGATATCCGCACAATTTTCCAGGCCAAGCTCGGAAGTATCGAGGATCATATGATAATCGTTCACATCTCCCCATGTTTTTCCTGTATGTTCATAGTAATAAGAAGCTCTTTCGTCGTCGTTTTTCTCAACCTTTTCTTTCGCCTCATCATAGTTTAAGTTGTATTTCTCCATGATCCTGCGGATCCGGTCTTCCTTATCGGCGCACACGAAAATATTAAGCACGTTCATCCGGTCTTTCAGAATGTCAGAAGCACAGCGCCCCAGGATAATACATGGCTTCTCAGCCAGTTTGCGGATGGCTTCGGCCTCGCTCTCATACTGATGGCCGCTGAGCTGTTCCTCGATATAGGCTTTGTCGTAAACCGGGATATCAAGCCTTTCGGAAAGTTCTTGCGCAATAATACTTGCTCCTGTACCGAAACGACGGCTCATAGTGATTACTAATTTCATAAGAACTCCTCCTTTGTAGACAAAAGTGTTAGTATTTCATATTATAGCACTTCTTTTGCAATTTGTCTGCCAAGAGATTGCAACTCTTCGAGCTGGGCGTCCTTTACAGAAGACTTTATCGTGACAGTTCCGTCAAGAATTTTCATGTTTTTCATCTCGCCGATCTTTGCAGACATAAGTTTGGAAGACTGCGGCGCCCAGGTTCCGTTGCCCAGAATGGCGACTGTGCGGTTCTGGAGGGCGAGTGCTTTCATGTCTTCCAGATAATTGTCCATCAGAGGGTAAATGCTGTTGTTGTAGGTGGGGGCGGCAAGCACAAGATGGCTGTACTTAAAACTGTCCGAGATCAGCTCGGACACATGTGTTTTGGAAATGTTATGCATCCGAATCTCTTTCACTCCTTCTTCTGCCAGCATGGACGCAAGGACCTCTGCCATATTTTCCGTATTTCCATACATGGACGCGTAAGCGATCATAACACCTTTCTGTTCCGGTTCATATTTGCTCCACGTGTCATATTTGCCGATGATGTAGTCAAGGCCTGTCCGCCAGATTGGTCCGTGGAGCGGGCAGAGCATCCGGATATCCAGCCCGGCGGCTTTTTTCAGGACATTCTGTACCTGCATGCCATACTTCCCGACAATATTTGTATAATAGCGGCGCGCTTCGTCAAGCCAGTCCCTGTCAAAATTAACTTCATCATTGAATATGTTTCCGTTCAACGCCTTAAAGGTTCCGAAAGCATCCGCTGAAAAGAGGATTTTGTCTGTTTCGTCATAGGTCATCATAGCTTCAGGCCAGTGTACCATTGGCGCCATGACAAAGCGAAGCGTGTGGTTTCCGCAGGAGAAAGTGTCTCCCTCTTTTACCGTGACAGTCCTCCCCTCCAGATCAAAATTAAAGAATTGTGTAATCATCGGAAATGTCTTGGCATTGCCGATAATCTGCATATCCGGATAGCGAAGGACAAGGTCTTCGATCATGGAGCAGTGGTCAGGCTCCATATGGTTGACGATGAGAAAGTCAAGCGTGCGCCCGCCCAGGACGGCCTGTATATTTTCAAGGAACTGGCGTCCCACGGCATAATCGGCAGCATCGAATAAGACGGTTTTTTCATCCATCAGCAGATAAGAGTTATAGGAAACCCCATCCCGGAGAGGGAAAATATTCTCAAACAGCTCAAGCCTGCGGTCGCTGGCGCCTACCCAGTACAGATCCTGTGTTACCTTTCTGAAACAATGCATGAATAATTCCTCCTTTTATTTATATGTTTCATTGGTGAATAAACAAATTACAACGACTCTATTCTACCATAAAACAGAAAATTAGCAAGAATATTCCTCATTCCTCTTCCGGCAGAAAGAAAAATAGGGTATGCTTATATGGAGAGACGGGCAGATTCTGTCTGCCGGAAGGAGGAGAAAAATGTTATTTGTATGCTATCCAAAATGCAGCACCTGTATGAAAGCAAGAAAATGGCTGGATGAAAAAGGGGTACAGTATGAGATGAGAGATATCAGGGAAGAAAATCCGTCGGAGGACGAGATCAGAAAGTGGTGGAAGAAGAGCGGCCTTCCGCTGAAGCGTTTCTTTAATACGAGCGGAAATCTCTACAAGGAGATGAAGCTTAAAGACAGGCTGCCCAAGATGAGCGAGGAGGAGCAGTTAGAGCTTCTGGGAAGCGATGGGATGCTCGTGAAACGGCCGATTCTGGTGGGCCAGGATGTGGTTCTGACCGGATTCAGGGAGAAAGAGTGGGAGGAAAAGCTCTGAGCCCCGAAAAAGTGTAACATGAGGAAAGCGGGAGGAAAAAACTCAAAAGGGACGGCAGGAACACATTTCTCTTCTGTGTTCCTGCCGTCCCTTTGCACGGTCCGTACCGTACCGGACAGACCGGCACGGCTATTTTTCGCGTATTGTGATATCACCGGATTCAGCGGTGAAGATAAGGGAACGGGTTCCCCCGGTTTCATGCGAGTAAGACTCCTCGCCGAATCCGTCAGAAATATATCTGCCCTCGTAAGAACCCGGGAGCTGGATTGAGCCAAATTCTGTCTCAAGCTGGCAGGAAAAAGAGGAGAGCGGGTCGTGGAGCATGATCTGAGTGCTCCCAAATTCGTTGTTTCCTGTCAATGTCTCCAGACCTGCCACATCCAGGGTGATGGACCCGGATTCGGCTGTGATATCGACATTTTCGGCTGTCACAGATTTAAGGGAACTGCTTCCAAAGCTGTTTTGGGAGATGACAGACCCGGCAGATGTATCTGCCACTTCTGTAGTTCCAGAATCATTGTAGAGTTCCAGAGTCCCAAATGTAGAACCGGTGACAGTGAGATTCCCGAAATCCACGTCGAAGGAAGCTTTTTCTGCCGACAGCCCGCTGATGTCAAGATTACCGGCGTCATCCCGGACACAGACAGATGAGAGAGAAGACGCTGCCGGAATATAGATGCGGATGAAGCAGGAATCCCGGGACTGTATGCCAAAATCCGAACCGAAGAAAAAGAGGGTCCCCAGGCTTCCTCCTCCACTCTGTGACAGGGTAAAGGTATCAGAGGATATTTCCCATTGGGGTTCGTTATAGGCTGCGTCCAGTGCATATTCAAGATAGAAATCTTCGTCGTCAGACGGAAGGAGCTCAATGTCTGCATTTCCCGCTACTGTCACTTCAAGGTCTGTGAAGCGGTCAAGCCTGGTCTTTTCAAGGCGGTATACATCACCGGAATTTGAGGCAGAGTACAGCCCTGTACCGGTGATCTGGTATCCGGGGCGCCCGCCCAGGAGTCTGCCTGCTCCTGCGAGAAGGATGCCGGCTGCTATACAGGATATGGAAATAATCAGAATAGTTCTACTCTTTGTTTTCATTGTGTCTTCCTCCTTTCGTGATCTTCCCGAGACAAACAGAGATCTGCTTTATCATCCATTTAGACAGCAGAGTCGAGCCGTATACGCACAAGATTCCCACTCCCAGCACCGTGATGCCCAACCCGATATTACACAGGGCATCGGGAAAGCTCTGGAAGAGCAGCGCCACACCGGCTGCAAAGGATATGATACCGGCTGCTGTGATGCAGACCGCTGCGATCAGGATGCTCAGAAGCACTGTGGCAAGGGCGATCAGAAGCGTGGCGATCACGACAACCAGCGCGAGAGCTATGGGAACTGCCACCGGGGCGGCGCAGATGCCAAGAATCCCGACCCAGACGGCAGACATCCCGTGCCTTACTGTCTTAGGGGGCTCTTTGGCATTTTGTTCTGCAAGATCCATGATCAGTTCCTTTGCAGCCTCCTCAGGGGTTCCCAGATCCTTTATGGCCTTCTCTTCATTTTCCGGCCCTGCTTCTGCAAAATATTCCTCAAAATATTCGACCGCCCTGTCATAATCCTCTCTTGGAAGCCGCCTGAGCCTGCGCGACAGGAGCTTCATATATTCATTCTTTGTCATCAGATATCCCTCCCCTAATAATGTCGTCAATGATAAATTTGTAAGTTTCCCAATCCTTTAAAAGCGCCTTCTGCTGTGCCTGGCCAGCCGGCGTGATCCTGTAATATTTCCGGTTGCGTCCCTGGTACTGCCGGTCGTAAGTCTTGACATAGCCGTTTTCCTGCAGCCGTTTTAATACGGGATACAGCGCTGAATCTTTCATGTCAGCAGCCCTTTTGATGATCTGGCTGATCTGATAGCCATAGGCGTCGTCCTCCTCAATGACAGAGAGTACAAGCAGATCCATTATGGGAGCGTTTAGCGGAAACGTCATACTATCAATCTCCTTCCATATAATAAAAAAATATATATAAATTTTATGACTATATTATATAATCTATAATATATAATGTCAACACATATATATAATTTTTAAAAATAAAGGGATGCAGAGCAGAGGAACAGCGGTTTTATACGAATTATTACTTTTCTCATTGCTGTGCGGGTTTATGAGGTATGCGTGTATACAATATTGTCTTAAATTCTTTGATTCCCCCATTGCATGTTATAGTGCAATGATGATATAATTCATAGTAGCGGTTTTTTGCCAATTTGGCATGGACAAGTTTTATGAGTAGGTGACGGACTTGAAAAATAAGATCAAAAGATTCGCAAAAGGAGATTTTCACATTCCTCAGCCGGAGATCATTTTTCCGGAGACTCATATTATTATGCGGGTTGGGGAAGGAGAAGAATATAAAGGAAGTTTTTCGCTGCAGAACGAGGGGGAGGGAACGATAAGAGGGCTGGTCTATCCGTCTTCCTACCGGATTCACTGTGCGGATGGAGGGTTTGACGGAAACCCGGTAAATATTTCTTACACTTATGACGGCAGGGGACTTGTGCCGGGGCACGTGGAGCATGGGAAATTTACGATCGTGTGCAATGGCGGGGAGTTTGACCTTGCCTTTACGGCGATCATTGAGAAACCGTTTGTCATGACACGCTATGGAAAGGTGCAGAGCCTCGAGGATTTTAAGCGCCTTGCATTCCATGATGCGGCGGAGGCGGAAAAGCTGTTCCGCTCCCGGGATTTTTACGAGATATTGAAGTATGAGGATATGCGGATTCAGGCGCTCTATGACAATATGCGCAAATGGGAGCTGGACCAGCATGGCCTGGAAGAGTTTCTTGTGGGATGTAAGCAAAAGGAGAAGATATTCTTGACTCTGGAGGAGGAGAGCAGGGCGTTTATCTCCCTGGCAGAAGCGCGCAAGGAGACTTTTACCATCAAGAAGAATACATGGGGATACCTTGAGATTGATGTCCGTACGGAAGGAGATTTTCTTCAGGTAGAGCACAGCCGCATTACAACAGAGGAGTTCATCGGAAATTCCTATCGCCTGGAATATTTCATTACGCTGGAGGATCTTCACAAGGGGAGCAACTTTGGCCAGATCATACTGGAAACACCTTATGAGACGCTGAGCTATGAAATCGTGGTTGAGAAAGAGATCAGCCGGGACGAGGAGCGCAGGGACAATGACAAAGAGTTTGCCGGGATTGTCAAAGGATATCTGGCATATGAGGGCGGCAGGAAAGACCTGAATACGTGGACGGAAGATGCGCTGAAAAGAATCGGGCACCTCCGGGATGTGGACGGCAAAAACGAAATTTATCTCCTGGTGAACGCCCATATCTGTCTGCTTGGGGGACGGCTGGAAGAGGCAAAGTGGCTTTTGGAGTCCTACAATTATAATCGTTTCGCGATAGGCAGGGATGTGGAGATGAGTTCTTATTATCTGTATCTGACAACACTGCTGAGCAATGACTCGATTGGACAGCGCAGAGTGGCGGAAGAGCTTTCCAGGTCGTTTATGAAGCATCCCGGAAGCTGGCTTATCCTTTGCATGCTGGTGGAAGTGGATTCGGAATATAAGATATACAGTGAACGGCTACGCGCTCTGGAGACGCAGTTTTACGAAGAGGGGACGCACAGTATCTGGTTCTATCTCCAGGCGTTCCGGTGCTATCGGGAAAAGAGTTCCTCCCTTAAGAAGCTGGGAGTGTTTGAGGTAAGAGTCCTTCTGTTTGCGGTAAAGTATAAGCTGATGACAAAAGAACTCGCCCTGTATACGGCGAATCTGGCAAGCCAGATGAAGACGTTTGACCGTCATCTCTACAAGGTGCTGGTGATGGCGTACGAGATGTATGGGGAATCTATGATCCTCACCGCGATCTGTACGCTTCTTATTAAAGGAAACTGTGTGGACGGATGCTATTTTAAATGGTATGAGAAAGCGGTAGAATCAGAGCTGAAGATCGCGCAGCTGTATGAGTATTATATGGCGTCGGCTCAGCCGGCAAAGTTCCACAAGCCGCTTCCGCGTTCTGTGTATCTGTATTTCATGCATGGGAACTCGCTGGATTACCATAAGTGTGCATTTCTTTATGCCAATTTGATTATCTATGAAGATGAAGGCAGCGAAATATATACGCACTATAGAGATGAGATGGAAGCCTTTGCGTGGAATCAGCTGGAGAGAAGGAACATAGATGAGCAGCTACGCACGATTTACAAGAGATTTATCGTGGAATCCTCTATGAACCCGGAACGTATAAAGGCATTATATGACATCTGCCATGCCTACTGGATTACGACAAAGGTGCCGAATATGAAGTATATCCATGTGATTTCGGAGGATGGAACAGTCACCCAGAAGGCGGCATATATGGAGAACGGGGCAAGGGTATTCCTGTATGCAAAGACGGACCGGCTTGTATGGGAAGCGAAGGACGGCAGGCATTATACCGATTCCATCCCATATGATAGCAAACGCCTGTTCTATGAGCTGAGATATATGGATATGTGCAGGAAATACATCAACGGACTGCTGCGGAACCGGGAGGAGGAGTCTGCCGGAGAGCTCACGCTTGAAACGGTCAGGAAAAGGGGCGTGGAAAATTTTCCGGAGGAAGAGATATTTAGCCTCTGCAGCAGGACGATCCGGGAGAATAATTATGAGAACGATGATTTCCTCACCTACGTGTGCTTTGATCTGTTTAAGAGACACCAGTATGACAAGGTGATCCTTACGTACCTTGCGAATTATTACTGTGGCGCGACTCAGGATATGAAGCTGCTCTGGAGAGAGGCAAAGGATTATGAGGTTCATACGCATAAGCTTGCGGAACGGATTCTGACTCAGATGCTGTTCTCAGAGGAACTCTTCCAGGAGGCCCAGGTATTTGAGGAATACTATGAGGAAGGCGCATACTTTCGCCTTCAGCAGGCATATCTGGCATATGTTTCCAGGGAATATGTCGTGGAGGAGAGAAGAATCGGGAGAAATGTGATCGATATCATCTGCCGGGAATACGAAAAGGGCGAGGATACGATAGATATATGTAAACTGGCGGTTCTGAAGTATTATTCTTCCAGGGAATATAATTCTCAGACGCGCAGGACGCTTAAGAAGTTTCTCAGGGAGATGTGCAGCAGACAGATCTATTTTCCGTTTTTCCTTTCATATGAGAAAGAGTGGCTGATCGAGCTGCAGCTATGGGATAAGGTTCTTATTGAATATAAAGGCCAGAAGGGAAGCCGGGTGATGCTTTATTACCAGCTTCAGAAAGGCGGACGGGAGCCGGCAGATTATTCTACGGAAGTGCTTACTCCCATGTATGATAATCTGTATGTGAAAAAGTTTGTACTGTTTGCAAATGAAAAGCTGAAATATTACTTTAAAGAAACGATAGACGGAAATTCCTACCGCAGCAGCAAGGAGACCTGTATGCGTGAGGTGACAGAGGACGAGCAGGGCAGGTATGGCAGGCTCAATGATATCCTTCTGGAAAAGAATGAAAAAGAACGGGAGAAAAAGATGAGGGAGTATGCGCTGGAGGACGCAGTGGCGGCCCACATGTTTGAACAATATTAAGGAGGGTGTCTTTTCATGGCACAGGGCAATATAATCGGATACGAGATCAATGAAAAAACATGCCAGATCAGTTACTATAACGAGCAGCAGATGGAACCGGAAACCCTGGAAGTTGACGCCGATAATTATCAGATTCCACTGATTATCGGAAAACTGAGGGATACATGGGCGTACGGCAAAGAGGCAAAGCGGCTTGTCACGATCAAGGAAGGGTTTACCGTGACAAGGCTTTTAAGCAGGAGCCTTGCGGGGGACCGCATCGAGTTTGGGGAAGAGACATATGACGCAGTTTGGCTGCTCTCCCAGTTTATCCAGATGTCGCTGCAGGCATTTCCCCAGATTGACGGCATTGTGTTCAGTGTTCCCAGCCTGACAGAGGAACTTGCCCAGATGCTCAGAGGGATCGCGGTCCGCATGAATATTGACAAACGGCGTATCTTTATACAGGACTATAAGGAAAGCTTCTGCAATTATCTGTTCTATCAGCCGAAAGAGCTGTGGCAGTATGATGCGGCTCTGTTCTGCTGTGACCGAAATGAGATAAAAGCGTATATGCTGAGGAGGCTCAAACCCGGACTGGGCGGAGGCAAGACGACATTTGTCACCGTGGACGAGGTGGCAAGCGCCCATATGAAAGAGCTGGCCATGGTCTATCCGGTGCTGAACGAGGATAAGGCAAAAGAGGCGGATGCCATGTTCTGCAAATTTATAGAGAGCGTGTTTGATAAAAGGATCGTTTCATCCGTATTTCTGACGGGAGAAGGATTTGAGAATAACTGGTATCCGAAGGCGCTGCGCGTGCTCTGCAACGGCAGGCGCGCTTTCATCGGGAACAATCTGTACAGCAAAGGAGCATGTTATACCGCATACCGTAAGCTTTACATGCATATTGAGAACCCGGTTTATCTCTCGGAGGATAAACTGACAGACCAGATTACGGTTAATATGAGGGTCGAGGGACAGGAGATGTGGTATCCCATCGTATCCTGGGGGGCGCACTGGTATGAGTCGAACAACCAGTGGGAAGTGCTCATGGAAGATGTGGAGGATATTGAATTTCATATAGAATCTCTGATCCAGGGAAACCTGAAAACGGAAAAGATCTCTCTTGCAAAATTCCCGAAGCGGGCAGAATACTCCATGCGCCTGCAGATCGAAACACTCTTCCTGGATGAAAAGACATGTAAGATCACTGTGCGTGATGTGGGATTTGGGGATTTTTTCCTGCCGACAGATTTCCAGGAAGAGAAGACGATTCATTTAGGAGGCAACGATGGGAAATTTAATTCTTTGTCATGACAAGCATGCAACGCATCCCTATGAAATTACCAGGATACACTGCAGGATCTTTACAATTGAGGAACTCTGCTATTATCTGTGCAATAACCTGTATCTCATCGATTATACCATTATGAACGAGCAGCTGTGCGCATGGCTTGAGGAAGAAATCGATATGAAAGCCCTTGCGGACAGCCTGAGGGATGTTCTGCGCCTGAGAGGGTCTGTGGAGAAATTCGTCCTTACGATCCTTAAAGCATCCAGGATCTACAGGGAACCCCAGATGATCCATATTCAGAATGTCCTGGAGCATCTGAAAAACCAGAAAGACATAGAGCGACAGAAATTCAAGGGGGACAACCTCCTGGAAAGCGGTGAGATCGAGGAGGCGATCCTTGTATACCAGACAATTTTAAATGAGGAAAAAGACGAGAGCGTTGACGAAAAATTTTACGGGAAGATCTATGCCGGACTCGGGGCAGCCTATGGAAGGCTGTTTTTGTATCAGGAATCCGCGCGCATGTATGACAGGGCATATCAGATATGTGAGGACAAGGCGCTGTTAAAACCTTATCTGTATGCTTCCTATAAATATATGTCGATGGAGGAATATCATATTTTGATCACGAAGCATGAAGAATATATGGAGGTAAATTCCCAGATGCGGGCTGAGATTGGCGAAATCCGGGATAATCTGCAGATAGAACCGAGCCGGGTCCTCCTTGAAAAGTGGAAACGTCAGCACCGCAGGAACCATGCCTGACAGGAATCCGGCTTACGGAGCAGGGGAGGAATGGTTTGACAGATACATACCTATATGATAGAATACAACGGTACTTTAACATGGTACAGTGACTCATTGATAGAGAAAAAAAGTGACATCGGCTATCCGATAGTGGGAGGAGAAAAATGAAGAGAAAAATATTGAGTGTATTATTATGCGCTGCCTTTGCAGTTTCCATGATGTCCGGATGCGGTTCCGACACGGGGGCGGACAGCGGTTCAAACGCCGGGGCACAGGGAGGCGCTTCCAGTGAAAGCGATATGGCATATGTGCAGGATAAGGGAACCCTGGTTGTCGGGATCACGAACTTTGAACCGATGGATTACAAGGATGAGAGCGGAGAGTGGGTCGGATTTGACGCGGATATGGCAAGAGCCTTCGCAGAAAGCCTCGGTGTGGAGGTGGAATTTGTCGAGATCGACTGGGACAATAAGGTCCTTGAGCTGGAAGGACAGTCCATTGACTGTGTATGGAACGGCATGACACTGACAGATGAGGTGACAAGCGCAATGGAATGTACCAGGGCTTACCTGAATAACGCCCAGGTTGTAGTTGTCCCGTCTGATGTGGCAGATCAGTATCAGGATACGGACAGCCTCTCAGAGCTGAATTTTGCGGTAGAGGCGGGGAGCGCAGGCGAGGCAGAGGTCAGCGCCCTTGGCTTAAATTATACTGCGGTTACGGCACAGGCGGATGCTCTTATGGAGGTTGCAGGCGGAACCTGTGATGCGGCGGTAATTGATTCCCTGATGGCAGCAGCAATGATCGGGGAAGGAACAAGCTATGAAGACCTGACTTATACCGTCAGCTTGAACAGCGAGGAATACGGCGTCGGCTTCCGCAAGGGTTCTGACCTTGCAGAAGAGCTGAACCAGTTCTTTGCTGACAGCTATGCGGACGGCAGCATGCAGGAATGTGCAGAAAAATATGGAGTACAGGCTGCGCTGATTGAACAGTAACAGCATGAGAAAAAGACAGGTGGAGCTGTAAAATGGAACTGATAGCAGAACAATTTCCAATCGTAATCCAGTCACTGAATATTGGATTTATCCAGACATTGAAGCTGTTTTTTGTAACGCTTCTCGGGGCGGTCCCGTTAGGACTGATCATATCATTCGGGTCAATGTCGCGTTTCCGCCCACTGAGCTTTTTGACAAGGATCATCGTATGGATCATCAGAGGAACCCCTCTGATGATCCAATTGCTGATCATTTATTATTTCCCGGGGCTGGTGCTCAACAATCCGATCTGGGGCGGGGGTGAATCCGGGAGATTCCTCGCCGCATCGGTGGCGTTTGTCTTTAACTACGCCTGTTATTTTTCCGAGATTTACCGGGGAGGGATCCAGGGTGTGCCAAGGGGGCAGGAAGAGGCAGGGTTGGTGCTCGGCATGACAAAGAGCCAGATCTTTTTCAAGGTTACGCTCCTTCAGATGATCAAGAGGATCGTGCCGCCCATGTCCAATGAGGTTATAACGCTTGTAAAGGATACCTCGCTTGCGCGCATCATTGCGCTCCAGGAGATCATTTGGGCAGGCCAGGCTTTCTTAAAAGGCTCCCAGGGAATATCAGGCGCGATCTGGCCGCTGTTTTTTACCGCAGTTTATTATCTGATCTTCAACGGAATCCTGACGGTGCTTCTGGGCAGGCTGGAGAAGAAGCTGGATTACTTCAGATAGGGGGGAGAAGTCATGGCGATTCTGGAAGTAGAACATTTGAACAAAAGTTTTGAGCGTACGGAAGTCTTAAAGGATATCAGCTTTTCCTTAGAGAAGGGGCGCGTGCTTTCCATCATCGGTTCTTCAGGAAGCGGAAAGACTACATTGCTGAGATGCCTCAATTTTCTGGAGAGACCGGACAGCGGGTCAATCCGGGTCAACGGCGAGGTTTTGTTTGACACGTCAGACCCGGTCACGACTCAGGAATCAGAGATCAGGAAAAAGAGGCTCCATTTCGGACTGGTGTTTCAGTCTTTCAACCTGTTCCCGCAGTACACTGCACTGGAAAATGTCATGCTGGCAAAGGAGCTGCTGGCAAAAGGGCAGCCAGAATATAAACAGCAGAAAAGGGAGATGCTTGCCCGGATTGAGGAGGAGGGGAAAATGCTGCTTGGACAGATGGGATTGTCTGACAGGATGCATAACTATCCCCATCAGCTCTCGGGAGGGCAGTGCCAGAGAGTGGCAATTGCGCGTGCCCTTGCGCTCAAACCGGACATTCTCTGTTTCGATGAACCTACCTCGGCGCTTGACCCGGAGCTGACCGGGGAAGTCCTCAAGGTTATTAGGGGGCTGGCAGACCAGGAGACGACAATGATCATTGTCACCCACGAGATGGCGTTTGCGAGAGATGTTTCCAGCCAGGTCATTTTTATGGATGACGGGCGGATACTGGAGCAGGGGACTCCGGCAGAAGTGATTGGAAATCCAAGTGAAGAGCGCACCAGGCAGTTTCTCGCCCGCTTTACCCAGGGATAGGCGTGAGGCGGAGAAGAAAAGGCAGTCTGCATATATAAGAGAAACTTATATATAACAGAAAAATAAAATAATAAACTGATAAAAGTACAGGGCAGGGGGAATGTTGATTTTCCATCTGCCTTATATTATAATCAAGTGTGACTTATCAACAGAGAAATTCATGTAAAGGACAGGTGTGGATGTATGAAAAAACTTGAACAGCTCTATGAGGGGAAAGCAAAGAAGGTATTCGCTACAGAAGATCCTGATATTGTAATTGTAGATTACAAAGATGATGCGACAGCGTTTAACGGTGAGAAAAAAGGGACGATCACAGGCAAGGGTGTGATCAATAACCGCATGACAAACTATATTTTTCAGATCCTTGAGAAAGAGGGGGTTCCGACCCACTACGTAGAAGAGTTGGGCGACCGGGAAACAGCTGTGAAGAAGGTGGAGATCGTCCCCCTTGAGGTGATTGTACGGAATGTTGCCGCAGGAAGTTTTTCCAAGAGGCTGGGAATTGAAGAGGGAAGAAAACTGCTTGCGCCGACACTGGAATTTAGCTACAAAGACGACGAGCTCGGCGATCCGATGATCAATGATTATTTTGCGATTGCGATCGGGGCGGCAACCAGGGAAGAGATTGACAAAATTACAGAGTACACATTCAAAGTAAACGATGTGCTGAAAAAATTCTTCGACGGGGCAGGAATCGACCTGATCGACTTTAAGATTGAATTTGGCAGATATCACGGAGATATCATCCTTGCAGATGAGATTTCACCGGACACGTGCCGTCTGTGGGACAAAGAGACGCATGAGAAACTGGACAAGGACCGCTTCCGCAGGGATATGGGGAATGTAGAAGGCGCGTACCAGGAAGTATTCAAGCGTATTGGTATTCAATAAGGGGCTGCTGCGCATGAGTGATTTCGAGAGAGCCGCAACGGGACTTGGGGAAGAGTGCGGCGTGTTTGGCGCATATGACCTGGATGGACATGATGTGGCGGCATCGGTATATTATGGGCTTTTTGCCCTGCAGCACAGAGGACAGGAGAGCTGCGGGATCGCGGTGACAGATACGTTTGGCAAGCGAAAAGTGCTGTCCCGCAAGGGCCTGGGACACGTAGATGACGTGTTCGATGAAAAGACGCTTTCTGAATTGAGAGGGAATCTGGGCGTGGGGCATGTACGGTATTCTACTGCAGGGGCGACCAGGGTGGAGAACGCACAGCCCCTTGTGATCAATTATGTCAAAGGGACCCTTGCAATCGCGCATAACGGCAATCTGGTCAATGCGATCGAGCTGAGGAGGGAGCTGGAATATACCGGCGCTATTTTCCAGACGACGATCGATTCGGAAGTGATTGCCTACCACATCGCGAGGGAAAGGCTGAAGGTTCCCAAAGCAGAGGACGCTGTCAGAAATGCAATGAAAAAGATCAGGGGGGCCTATGCCCTTGTGGTCAGCAGCCCGAGGAAGATGATCGGGGCGAGGGATCCGTTTGGCCTGAAACCCCTGTGCATCGGCAGAAGAGAGAACACCTATTTCCTTGCGTCGGAGAGCTGTGCGATTGCGGCGGTCGACGCAGAGTTTGTGCGGGACGTGCGTCCGGGGGAGATCGTAACCATCACAAAAGACGGGATTGCGTCAGATATGGGCATGGCGCTTCCGCCCGAAAAAGAGGCAAGGTGCATATTCGAGTATATTTATTTTGCAAGGACGGACAGCACAATCGACGGGATTAATGTATACCACTCCCGCATCCTGGCAGGGAAAGCGCTTGCCAGCTCCTATCCGGTGGAGGCAGATCTTGTCGTAGGCGTGCCGGATTCAGGGCTGGTAGCTGCAAAGGGGTATTCGGAAGAATCCGGGATCCCTTACGGGATGGCATTTCACAAGAACAGTTATGTGGGGCGGACCTTTATCAAGCCAAAGCAAAGCGACAGGGAATCCAGCGTCAAGATCAAACTGAATGTGATACCCGAGGTCGTAAAAGGCAAAAGGATCGTCATGGTGGATGACTCAATCGTGCGCGGAACCACCTGTGCCAATATTATTAAAATGCTGAAAAAGGCAGGGGCGCTTGAAGTCCATGTGCGGATCAGTTCCCCGCCGTTTCTGTATCCCTGCTATTTTGGCACGGATGTACCGTCGAATGAGCAGCTCATCGCCCATTCCCATACCCCGGAGCAGATCCGGGAGATGATCGGGGCAGATTCCCTCGGGTATATGGAGATCGATAAACTGAAAGATATGGTCGGCGGACTTTGCTACTGCGACGCATGTTTTACAGGCAATTATCCGATGGAAGTCCCCGGAAAGGACATCAGCCGCGCCTTTGAGTGAAAGGAGATTAAGAAAATGAGTAATGACCGTTATGTCAGCCCGCTTTCAGAGCGATATGCAAGTAAAGAAATGCAGTATATATTCTCCCCGGATAAGAAATTCCGGACATGGAGAAAGCTGTGGATCGCCCTGGCAGAGACGGAGAGAGAGCTGGGACTCAATATTACAGAGGAACAGATAGAAGAATTAAAAAGCCATGCAGACGACATTAACTATGATGTGGCAAGGGAGAGAGAAAAAATTGTCCGCCATGATGTCATGTCCCATGTATATGCATACGGTGTGCAGTGCCCGAAAGCAAAAGGAATTATCCATCTCGGTGCGACTTCATGCTATGTAGGGGATAACACGGATATTATTGTGATGTCTGAGGCGCTGAAGCTGGTGAAGAAGAAACTGGTCAATGTGATAGCGGAACTGGCAAAATTCGCAGAGGAACAGAAGGGACAGCCTACGCTTGCATTTACCCATTTCCAGCCGGCGCAGCCGACTACCGTCGGGAAGAGGGCGACACTGTGGCTCCAGGAGTTTGAGATGGACCTGGAGGATGTAGAGTATGTGCTTGGCAGCCTGAAGCTCCTTGGATCGAAGGGGACAACGGGAACACAGGCAAGCTTCCTGGAACTGTTCGACGGGGATCAGGAGAAGATTGACCGGATAGATCCTATGATTGCGGAAAAGATGGGATTTAAGTCCTGTTATCCGGTTTCCGGGCAGACCTATTCCCGCAAAGTGGACACAAGAGTGCTCAATGTGCTGGCAGGGATTGCGGCAAGTGCCCACAAGTTTTCCAATGATATCCGTCTCCTGCAGCATCTCAAAGAGATCGAGGAACCGTTTGAGAAGACCCAGATCGGGTCCTCCGCGATGGCATATAAGAGAAACCCGATGCGCAGCGAGCGCATCGCCTCCCTCTCCAGATATGTGATAGCAGACGCCCTGAATCCGGCAGTCACATCGGCGTCACAGTGGTTCGAGAGAACGCTGGACGACTCTGCAAACAAGCGTCTGAGCGTGCCGGAGGGATTCCTTGCGGTCGACGGCATCCTGGACCTGTGCCTGAATGTGGTGGACGGACTGGTAGTCTATCCGAAGGTCATCGAGAAAAGGCTGATGTCAGAGCTGCCCTTCATGGCGACAGAAAATATCATGATGGACGCGGTGAAGGCCGGGGGAGACAGACAGGAGCTCCACGAGAGGATAAGAGAACTCTCGATGGAGGCGGCAAGAAATGTCAAAGAGAAAGGCCGGGACAACAACCTGCTGGAACTGATTGCTGCAGATCCCGCCTTTAATCTGAGCATAGAAGACCTGAAAAAAACGATGGAACCGTCCAGATATGTGGGCCGTGCGAAGGAACAGACAGAGGCATATCTTGACAAAGTGATCCGCCCTCTTCTCGAGGAGAATAAAGAGCTTCTCGGAGTCAGGGCACAGATCAGCGTATAGAGTCAGCAGAGGTATCCGCACTGTCACAAAAATGCAAAGGAATGTTGCAAAAGATTGCTACATTCCTTTTTCTCTGGTAATTTATCCTAATGTAAATTGTGGAAATATTTTCCTTTTTATGTGGTGGAGAAAGGACAGGTGTTGAAAATGGAGTGGTGTGCAAATCTATGCGAAGGATGGGAAGCGGAACGGCTGCTGAAAAGAGGGATGAGAGTGCTGGCAGTGCTGCTGGCGCTTTTCCTGCTTATGGCGGAAGGAGAGAATAACGTACTGGCAGAAGCGGTCAGTGATCCCAAAATCCTTTCAGATGACAGAGCGGGAGCAATATTGGAAAACAGGGATATGATTTCAGGAAGAGGATTTTCTGCCGGTTCGGATAAAATGGTTTCCGCACCTGAAGATATTGCGGCAAAAGAATATGAGGAGGACAAAACCTCAGTGGAGCCTGACGTGGCAGAGGCGGCTCTTATGACGGATATACCGGATACTTTTGCAGGGATTTCCCTGACTGTTCCAAATCAGAGGGACTTCCCGGCAATAAACTTTGACAGTGAACAGACATCCGGGGAACACAGTGAAGATCTGCTTCCCCAGATCAGTACAGAACCGGTGGAAGATATCACCCAACCGGCACCGGATGAGGAGGATGTGGAAGGACCGTCGGGGATGCCGGAACAGGGGGCGAGTGAGGATGAGATAAAGGATATTACTTCCTCCGATGACGCCACAGACATACCGTCAGATACGGGTACTGTTACAGAAGACGGCGGAAATGAAGATACGGCGGCTGACAACGGCTATCTCATTGATGAGTCCGGTATCATATACGGGATCAGCGATGCGGGCCTCTCGGTCGAGGACGGATGTCTTTATCTTCCATCCGAGGGCTGCAGCGGGATTGCGAAAGGCGCATTCCTCAGTGCACCGGCTTATATTGAAGAAGTCTATATACCGTCAAATATCACATGGATCGCGGAAGGAGCTTTTGTCGGGCTGGCCAATGTCGGTTGGTACGAGATGGAACCGTCAGGCGGTTATTATACGGAGAATGGCGTGCTCTTTTCAGACGGAGGTGCGTGTATCCTGGCGTTTCCCGCTGGATGGACCGGCATCTATGCGGTGCCGCCGTCAGTAGTGCGCCTGGCAGAAGATGCGTTTGCAGGTTCCAGCCTGGAGAAACTGGACACTATGTCATGCGGCGCCATCGAACTTGGAAACCTGCCTGAGTCGGTTTCCGTTTTCTGAGACATTTTGTTTATTGAAGAATCCCCCGACATGTTCTATAATAAGAAAATAGAGACAGAGTGTCAGACTCTGCCTGTAGTGCAGGCTGAGGGAAGGGAGGGGGACTTATGAAAGAAAAGAATATGCTTCATGTCCTGAAGCAGAGCAGATATACAGTGGTGCTTAGTGGTGTGGAGCTTCTAAGAGAGAACGGATATCCTTTACTCAGGGACGGGGACGAGTCGTATGAGATTGAGAAGGAGTATGGTTATTCGTTTGAGGAGATATTCAGCAGCGGCTTCTATTCGGCGAGAAAGGACCTTTTTTTCAGATTTTACAAGGAGATCATTTTGAAAGCGGCAGCGATACCCCCTGGAAAGGGATTTGCCTGCATGAAGCGCCTTCAGGACTACGGATTGATCCATTCCATTATTACCCGCAGGATCGCAGGGTTGGAGGAACGTGCCGGTTGCAGCAGTGTCCTGAATTTAAGGGGCAATGTCCTTCACAATAAATGCCCGAACTGCGGGAGAAGCTATTCGATGGAGTATGTAAAGCAGGCGAAAGGGGTCCCCCTGTGTGAGGACTGCCTTGTGGCGGTCAGGCCCCAGGTCAGCCTTTTTGGCGAGATGATTGACAACGGTGTGATGACAAGGGCGGCGGCAGAGGTAGAGAGGGCTGATGTCCTGCTTGTTCTCGGCTCTGCGCTCCATTCCCCGTTGTGCAGCCAGACGCTGCAGTATTATAATGGGACGAACCTGATCCTTGTGACAGAATCGGAGCATTATTCCGACCAACAGGCAGATATCATCGTATATGGAAGAAGCGATGAATTTTTGGAAAGGCTTGTGGAAGAATATAAGAAAGAAGAGAAAGGCCAGTAAAAATGAGCAAAAGAATCAGAACAAGATTTGCACCGAGCCCAACAGGACGGATGCATGTAGGAAACTTACGCACGGCGTTATACGCCTATCTGATCGCGAAGCATGAGGGAGGAGACTTTATACTTCGGGTGGAGGATACGGATCAGGAGAGATTCGTCGAGGGTGCGCTTGATATCATATACAGGACACTGGAAAAAACGGGACTTCTCCACGATGAGGGACCGGACAAGGGAGGCGCATACGGTCCGTATGTCCAAAGTGAGAGAAACGCATCCGGGCTTTACCTGAAATACGCCAGACAGCTTGTGGAGCAGGGGGATGCATATTACTGCTTTTGTGACAAAGAGCGCCTGGAATCTCTTAAGACCTCTGTGTCCGATGACGGGACTGATATTGTCGTATATGACAAGCACTGTCTCGGACTTTCCAAAGAAGAAGTGGAAGCAAATCTTGCCGCGGGAAAGCCGTGGGTGATCCGGCTTAATGTCCCGGACGAGGGCGATACGACATTCCATGATGAGATATATGGGGACATAACGGTTCCAAACAGTGAGCTGGATGATATGATCCTGATCAAATCGGACGGGTATCCCACCTATAACTTTGCCAATGTGGTGGATGACCATCTGATGGAGATCACCCATGTGGTGAGGGGGAATGAATATCTTTCTTCAGCGCCAAAATACAATCGGCTCTACGAGGCATTCGGATGGGAGATACCGGTCTACGTACACTGTCCGCTGATCACGGACGAGAATCATAAGAAGCTGAGCAAGCGTTGCGGGCATTCTTCCTATGAGGATCTGATCGACCAGGGATTTGTATCAGAAGCAGTGGTGAATTATGTGGCTCTTCTCGGATGGTGCCCATCGGATAACCGGGAGATTTTCTCCCTGGAGGAGCTGGTGGAGGCTTTTGATTACCGACACATGAGCAAATCTCCGGCAGTGTTTGATACGACGAAGCTTAAGTGGATGAACAGTGAATATTTAAAAGCGATGGACTTTGACAGATTCTATGCGCTGGCAGAACCCTATATCAAAGGGACCGTGACAAGAAGCTGCAACCTGAAGAAAATCGCGGAGCTTGTGAAAACAAGGATCGAGATATTCCCCGATATCAAGGAACAGGCAGGCTTTTTTGAGGAGCTTCCCGAATATGACATCTCTCTTTATACCCATAAAAAGATGAAGACAGATCCTGAGAAATCACGGGAGCTGTTAAGGGAAGTCCTGCCGCTTCTTGAACAGCAGGAGGATTACAGCAATGACGCCCTGTTTGGGACGCTCAGGGAATTTGCGGGAGAGAAGGGATATAAGATCGGATATGTAATGTGGCCGATCCGAACAGCGGTCTCCGGAAGACAGAACACCCCGGGAGGCGCGACAGAGCTTATGGAAGTGCTTGGAAAAGAAGAATCCTTAAGAAGGATCAGACTTGGAATCGAAAAGCTTGGCTAGGAAGGAAATATATGGGATTTGATCAGGCACAGAAACAGGCGATCGTATATGGAAAGGGACCGTGCCTTGTCCTGGCAGGACCCGGTTCAGGGAAAACCCTTACGATCGTAAACAGAATTAAATATCTAATTGAGAAATACGGAGTAAGGCCAGAAGAAATTCTGGTCGTTACTTTTACCCGTTTTGCGGCGGCAGAGATGAAATCCAGGCTTTGCAGGCTGATGGACCTCCGGAGCATTCCGGTCACGATGGGGACTTTTCACGGGATATACTACGGCATATTAAAGTGTGCTTACCGGATCGGGCAGCAGAATATTCTTTCTGAGAGCGAAAAGTATCAGATCCTCAGGGAGGTGATCCGCCGCCAGGAGATGGAGCTTTTTGATGAGGAGGACTTCATACAGGACATCGCTTCCCAGATCGGGAAAATCAAGAACAACCGCCTGAACCCTGAGGAATATGTGCCGGAAAAGTGCAGCTCGGGATCCTTCCGGGATATCTACAGGGAATATGAAATCCAGAGGAAGAGGCTTAGGAAAATTGACTTCGATGATATGCTTGTCCTCTGTTATGAACTGCTCGTTTCACGGCAGGACATACTGGCACAGTGGCAGAAAAAGTTTCGGTATATCCTGATCGACGAGTTCCAGGATATCAACAGGATACAGTATGATGTGATCCAGATGCTGGCCCTTCCTGAGAACAACATCTTCGCCGTGGGGGATGACGATCAGGCGATTTATGGATTCAGGGGAGCGGATCCTTCCCTGATGTTTCAGTTTAAAAAGGATTACCCGGATCTGGGGGAAGTCCTGTTGAATATGAATTACCGCTCTACGGAGAATATCGTGAAAAATTCGCTGAGGGTGATCGAACACAATGAGGGAAGATTTGAAAAGAATCTTCTTGCCTCAAAAGGAAAAGGCGCAAGCCTCCATGTCCAGGAGGTAAAGGATCCCAATGAAGAGGCGGAGTATCTTCTGGATGAAGTTGAAAAAAGGCTGCGGGAAGGCGTTAAAGAAAAAGATATCGCCGTGCTCTTCCGTATCCATACAGATGCCCGTCCCCTTGTGGAGGCGCTCCTTGAACGGAATATACCGTTTTATATGCGGGAGCGGCTGCCCAATCTCTATGAACATTTTATCGCGAAGGATATCTCAGCCTATTTTCGCCTGGCGCTCGGGGAGAGAAGGAGACAGGATTTCCTTCAGGTCATGAACCGGCCCAAACGTTATATCGGGAGGGACAGCCTGCCGTCCAAAAAGAGCACCTTTGAGGACATCAGGAAATTCTACAGTGACAGAGAATGGATGATGGACCGCATTGATCAGTTTGAGTGGGATGTGAAAATGCTGGGCAGGATGGCGCCGTATGCGGCGATCCAGTATATAAGGAAGAAGATCGGATATGATGATTTCCTGAAGGAGTATGCCCTGGCACATAACCGGAACAGATCTGACCTGACGGATGTCCTTGCGGAGATCGAAGAAGCGGCAAAACCGTTTGATTCGCTGGAAAGCTGGTTTGTCCATGTGCAGGAATATGCGGAGGCGGTCAGGGAAAAGGAGAGACAGAGGGACCGGGAGCCAGAAGGAATCTGCCTGATGACGATCCATGCGGCAAAGGGGCTGGAGTTTGACACGGTATTTATCCCCGAGGCAAATGAGGGCAGGATCCCCTATAAGAAAGCCGAATCAGAAAAGGAGATAGAAGAAGAGCGCAGGCTTTTCTATGTGGCGATGACAAGAGCCAGGGAACTGCTGAAAGTGTGTTATGTGAAAATAAAAAACGGAAAGGAATCTTCTCCTTCCCGCTTTGTAGAAGAGCTGTTTGAGGAAAGCTAGTCCATGCCGTCCAGGTCGATGTCCCCGAAGCCCTCTTCCTCGATCCAGGAATTGAAGGCATCGGAAGCGTGCTCAAATTCTGCATCGTCCTCAATGTTTTCCAGTCCGGGTTCCTCATCTTCCCCATTGTCAATGAAACGGTACAGATAGATCTCTTCCTCATCTTCAGTCCCGCTAAGAGGGAGCAGGGCGATGTATTCCCGTCCATCGGCTTCAAAGATGGAGAGGACCTCACATTCCAGTTCTTCATCATTGTCCAGTGTCAGTGTGACAGTAAGTGCTTCATTCTCGTTCATACGTGTTCTCCTTTATTGGATGTTGAAATAAAAACAGCGAAAACCAGGATGATTTTCGTATTTTGATGGTAGCAAAAAGGAAGAGAAAAAGCAAGGGCATCTTGGAAACCCATCTATTGACATTCCTTTGAAACAAGGTAGAATGTAAGGGTGGACGCAATAAAAAAAGCGGAAAACCGCAGAAAGGATATCTGGCAGATGAAAAAAAGAGTATTCGCATTTTTTCTTACGATTGTTTTCCTTGCTGCCCTCGTATCAGGCTGCAAGAAAAATGTGGGGACGCCTGAGGACAATGCCGTGGTTGAGGAGGAAGCAGGGGAGGAATCAGGGGAAGCACAGCCTGAAACCGGAAAGCTGTTCGGTTTTAGCTGTATCAGCCTGGAGAACCCGTTTTATGAGGTGCTAAAGGACTCTGTTGAGAACGTATTGAAGGAACAGGGGGACCGGATTCTGGTAAAAGACCCGAAAGGGGATGTCAGCGTGCAGGTTGCGCAGATCGGAGAGATGATAGAGGCAGAAGTGGATGCCGTATTTCTCTGCCCCGCGGACTGGGATGAGATAACACCCGCCCTGGAAATGTTGAGGGAAGCCGGCATTCCGGTCATTAATCTGGATACAGAGGTAAGGGAAGCGGAGTATGTGGACGCTTTTGTGGGATCGGATAATCACAATGCAGGTTATGTATGCGGCAGGGACCTGACAGAGCGCATGCCGGACGGGGGCAGAATTGTGATAGTAGAACAGCCCTCCGTTAATTCCATAAATGAGAGGATTACAGGCTTTGAGGAGGCAATTGCAAACGCCGGCTTTGAGGTGGTTCAGAGAATCGGGAGCGGGGAGGATATCAGCACGGTCAGAACAGCGATGGAAGAACTTCTGGACAGTGATCCCGGGGTTGGCGCGATTATGTGTGGGAATGACCAGATGGCAGAACAGGTGCTTGCGGCCCTGGAAGAATATAGAATAAGTGATGTACTTGTGTACAGTGTAGACGGCTCTCCGGCGATCAAGGCAGCTTTGGCTGACCCGCAAAGCTGCATGGCAGGTACAGGCGCCCAGTCACCGATCAATATGGGGAAGACAGCGGTGGATGTTGCAAACTCCATATTAAACGGCAATGATTATGAAAAAGAGACTTATGAGGAAACGTTCTTTATCAATTCCGAAAATGTCGGAATGTATGGAACAGACAGCTGGCAGTAAGAAAGGATCAGAATATATGATAAAAGCAAAGGGATGCCCACAGCCGTTCGGGGCGGACGTAAGGAGAGACAGTGTTAATTTTGCAATTCAGGTGCCCGAAGGAAAGAAATGTGAGCTTCTGCTGTATAAAGCCGGGAAGGACACCCCCGAACATATCTTTGAGATGCCCGAGGCAGATGGGATAGGAGAGGTGAGGTATCTTGCGGTTGAGGGGATTGACCCCGGCGCATATGAATACAATTACAGGATCAACAAAAAGATCTGCATGGATCCATATGTAAAGGAAATATCCGGATATGGGAAATTCGGAGCAAGGCGGGAGATGCAAAACCATCAGATCAGGGGAAAGCTTGTGGTTCCCGGATATGACTGGAAGGGCGATGCCAGGCTGCACATTCCGTGGAATGAGGTGGTGGCATACAGCCTGCATGTGAGAGGATTTACGAAACACAGCTCTTCAAAGGCAGCGCATAAAGGAACCTTCCTGGGAGTGACCGAGAAGATCCCATATCTGAAAGACCTGGGGATCAACCAGATCCAGTGTATGCCGATATATGAGTTTGAAGAGTATGTGGACGGGCATGTCAATTACTGGGGGTACGGGCCAGGGTATTATTTTGCGCCCAAAAGCACCTATGCCGCCGGCAAGAGTGCTGCGGCTGAATTTAAAGAGATGGTCAGGTCCTGCCACGAAAACGGAATAGAAGTTGTTCTTGAAATGCCGTTTTCTGAGGGAATATCTTATCAGATGGCTCTGGAATGCCTGAAGTTCTATATGATGGAATATCACATCGACGGGTTTGTGGTGAATCCCTATCTGATTTCCTGGGAGTTCTTAAGCCAGGACCCATTTCTTAAGGATATCAAGCTGATGCGCCGGGATGACGGATTTCAGAATGTCATGCGCAGGTACTTAAAAGGCGATGAAAATATGGTAAATGATGTCATGTGGGCATTGAGGCACAATTCGCGATATGACGGAAAATGTAATTATATTACGGCACATACCGGGTTTACCCTGTGGGATCTAGTCTCCTATGACGGAAAGCACAATGAAGACAACGGGGAGAACAACCACGACGGACCGGATTATAATTACAGCTGGAACTGCGGTGCAGAGGGACCAAGCAGAAAGAGGGCAGTCATGGCGCTGCGCAAAAACCAGGCCAGGAATTCATACTGGCTTCTTCTGACCGCACAGGGAACGCCATGCCTGCTTTCGGGTGATGAGTTCTACAATACCCAGAAGGGAAACAACAATGCCTATTGCCAGGACAATGAAACAGCCTGGGTAAACTGGACCAGGCTGAAGACGGATAACTCTCTGTTCGGATATGTAAAAGCGCTCATTGCTTTTAGGAAGAGCCACCCGTGCCTTCACAGGATAGAGGAGTTAAATGGGATGGACAGGACTGCCTGCGGCCTGCCGGACATCTCTTTCCACGGCGAGCATGCGTGGAAGGTGAATTCTGAGGTGGCAAGCCGGCAGCTCGGCGTACTGTATTCAGGCGCGGAATCAGGTGACGAATCATGTTTTGTGGCATATAATATGCACTGGCTTCCACACATATATGCGCTGCCATCCCCGGAGAAAGGGAAGAAATGGCATCTTGCAGCAGATACGGCAAGAGGGATACTGGAAAATCCGGAGCCACTGGAGGAACAAAAGACCATAGAGGTGAAAGAGAGAAGTATCGTATTGCTTGTCAGCAGATAGAAAGCAGAGGGATTTATGAACGCAGTAAAGCATTTCTGTACAATTACAAAGCATAAGCTTCTGGTTATGAAAGAATGTTTCCATGTAGGATTGTACCGGCAGGGAATCCTGCATGACCTCTCAAAATACAGTCCCACGGAATTTCTCGTGGGATGCCGGTATTATCAGGGCACAAGAAGTCCGAATAACGCGGAGCGGGAGGATATCGGATATTCTTCGGCGTGGCTGCATCACAAGGGAAGGAACAAGCATCATTATGAATACTGGATCGATTACAGCCTTGACGGAAGCGGACGGCTGACAGGCATGAAGATGCCTGTGCGCTACGTGGTGGAAATGTTCCTGGACAGGACTGCCGCAAGCAAGGTATACAAAAGAGAAAAATATAAGGATACGGATCCCCTGGAATACTATGAGAATGGAAAGGCGGCAGCTCTGATGCATCCTGACACAAGGGAGCTGCTTGAGAAACTGCTGCACATGCTTGCGGAAGAAGGGGAAGAAAGGACATACTGCTATATCAAAAAGGAGATACTGAAAAAATAAGGAATCCCCGGGAAACATCCGGCAATAAGCCGGAGGTTCCGCGGGGATTTCCGTCTGCGGACCTTATTCTGGATAATAGAGCTGGCTGTCCTGGATATCAGCCAGGACGTCGTTAAGATATCTCTTTGCAACATACCGTGCCATAGGAAGATTCATGTCCAGATAGTTCCCGCAGTCCCTGGCACTTGCGCCGGGAACATCACCCTGATAGGATGCCATAAAGGTAAACATTTCTTTCATCAGAGGGACAATATCGGCTGAGGAATAGTCACCGGCGAGCAGAAGATAGAATCCGGTGCGGCATCCCATCGGACCGAAATAGAGGACCCTGTCGGCGTATTCCCCGTGGTTGCGCAGAAATGTCGCCCCCAGATGCTCGATGGTGTGAACCTCTGCCGTGTTCATGACCGGTTCATCATTCGGGCTGGTCATACGGATGTCGAAGGTTGTTATGACGGTGTCACCTGCCATATCTTTTCGTGAGACATAGAGTCCCGGGACAAGCCGGATATGGTCGATTGTAAAGCTGGTTATCTTTTTCATTTCCATAAATGCTTCCATTCCTTTCTCTACTGCAGTGCAGCCTGTTTTTACTGCGGGAAATTGTCAAAATCCCTGTCTGTTATTATACATGCGCGAAAGTATATCTGGCAAGTATAAAACTGCCTGCCCTGCGGGGGAGATGCGGACCGGGAAACACAGGATTCAGGTTGACTTCCATATTTGGAACACATATACTTAAAGCTATGAAGGATAACAGAGTGAGAGGAGAGCAGGCATGATGCTGTATGTGATAAGGCATGGGGAGACAGACTGGAATAAGGCTAAGAAGGTCCAGGGATGTACGGATATCCCTCTGAATGATTATGGTCGCCATCTTGCCAGGGAGACTGCAGAAGGGATGAAAAAGGTGCGTCTGGACCTGTGCTATACAAGCCCTCTTGTGAGGGCAAAAGAGACGGCAGAGATCGTCCTGGCAGACCGTGATATTCCGATGTATGAAGACGACAGGATCAAAGAGATCAGCTTTGGTAGCTATGAGGGAAGAAGACATGGGGAGGATGGTCAGCCGGGGAGCAAAGAGTTCAATCTTTTTTTCCGGGATCCAGGTAACTATGTCCCGCCTGCCGACGGGGAGCCGCTCCAGGCATTGTATGAGCGGACGGCAGATTTTACAAGAGAAATGTGCCTCCGTGACGATCTGGCAGATAAAAATATCCTTGTTTCTACTCATGGTGCGGCGATGACAGCACTCCTGAACCAGATAAAGGGAGTCGCTATCCGGGATTTCTGGAGGGACGAGGTACCTCCGAACTGCTCGGTCACGATTGTTGAGATCCGGGACAAAAAGGCAAGGATTAAAGAGGAGGGGATCATATATTATAAAGAAGAGGTCCGCAGATGGGAGGCACTCTGATACTGCAGGGGACAAAAAAAGCGCCGAAGGGCGCTTTTTCCGGTTTCTAGTCTTCTTCCTCTGTCTGTACGGAATAAGTCTGTCTTTTCCTTGCCATTTCGTCGTTTTCCAGATATTCATCGTAGGTTGTGATCTTGTCGATCAGCTGTCCTCCCGGGACGATCTCCATAATACGGTTGGCAGTGGTCTGTACGATCTGATGGTCCCTTGAGGTGAAGAGCAGGACGCCCGGGAATTTGATCATCCCATTATTCAGGGCGGTAATCGCCTCCATGTCCAGGTGGTTGGTCGGTTCGTCCAGCAGAAGGACATTGGCTCCCGAGATCATCATCTTGGACAGAAGGCAGCGGACCTTCTCCCCTCCAGAGAGGACTTTGAGCCTTTTCACGCCGTCTTCGCCCGAGAAGAGCATCCTGCCGAGGAAGCCGCGTACATAGGTCGCGTCCTTGTTTTCAGAGTACTGGGTGAGCCATTCCGTGATCGTGTAGTCGCTGTCGAACTCTCCCCCGAAATCCTTGGGGAAATATGCCTGAGAAGTTGTGATCCCCCATTTATAGGTCCCCTCATCCGGCTCCATCTCACCAATCAGGATCTTAAAGAGCACGGTTTTGGCAAGCTCATTGCTGCCGACAAATGCCACCTTGTCGCCATGTCCCAGTGTGAAACTGATGTTATCGAGAATTTTCTCTCCGTCAATCGTCTTGGAGAGGCCTTCTACAGTCAGGACTTCATTTCCGATTTCGCGGTTTGGCCTGAAGTCAATGTAGGGATACTTACGGCTGGAGGGTTTGATCTCATCAAGCTGTATTTTCTCAAGCGCACGCTTCCTTGAGGTCGCCTGCTTTGATTTGGATGCGTTTGCGCTGAACCGGGAGATGAACTCCTGGAGTTCTTTAATCTTTTCTTCCTTCTTCTTGTTGGCTTCCTTCATCTGCCGGATCAGAAGCTGGCTTGACTCGTACCAGAAATCATAGTTTCCGGCATAGAGCTGGATCTTTCCATAGTCAATGTCCGCGATCTGGGTGCAGACCTTGTTCAGGAAGTAGCGGTCATGGGATACCACGATGACTGTGTTGTCGAAGTTGATCAGAAATTCTTCCAGCCATGCGATCGCATCCAGATCCAGATGGTTGGTGGGCTCATCCAGCAGCAGGATGTCGGGATTGCCGAACAGGGCCTGAGCCAGCAGCACCTTAACCTTCTCGGGACCGGTCAGATCCTTCATCGCTTTGTAGTGGAGGCCTGTCTCGATTCCAAGGCCATTGAGCAGGGTCGCCGCGTCGGATTCTGCCTCCCATCCGTTCATGGTGGCAAATTCCGCCTCAAGTTCGCTTGCCCGGATGCCGTCTTCATCCGTAAAGTCTTCCTTAGCATAGATCGCTTCCTTTTCCTTCATGATCTCATAGAGGCGGGCGTTCCCCATAATTACAGTGTCAAGAACCGGAAATTCGTCATATTTGTAATGATCCTGCTGGAGGAAAGAAAGACGTTCGCCGGGAGTGATGGCAACCTCTCCCTTTGTCGGCTCAAGCTGGCCGGAGAGGATTTTGAGGAAGGTCGACTTGCCCGCACCGTTCGCGCCGATCAGCCCGTAGCAGTTCCCCTCAGTGAATTTGATATTTACATCCTCAAACAGCGCCTTCTTCCCGACACGCAGAGTAATATTATTTGCACTAATCATGTTAAAATCTCCTTATCATAATGGTATATCTGAAATTATCACCGCTTATATTAACATGGGAAGAGGGCATATGCAAGGGAAGCCGGGAAGAAAAACAGCCTTTTCGGAGGATTTTGCCGGAATCCTTTTCAAGACAAATTGAAATTGAGGTTTGCTAATGGAAAAAAACGTTATATAATAGCAGTATCGGCAGTCCGTTTTCAGGATATGCCGGCTATCATTTTGCAGAAAAGAGGGAGATTCATGGATATAAAAAGGGCGACACTTGTATTGGAAGGCGGGGCGACAAGAGGGGTATTTACGTCAGGAGTGCTGGATTTTCTGATGGACCGCGATGTCTATCTGTCCCATGTGATCGGGGTGTCTGCAGGAGCATGCAATGCAGTGGATTATGTGTCAAAGCAGCCGGGGAGGACAAGAGACTGCATGATCCCGGAAGACAAGAGCCACAACTATTATTTTGGGATCCGCGATTTCATGAAGGAGAGAAGCGTCATGAACATGGACCTGATTTTTGATAAGTATCCAAACGAAACCTATCCGTTTGATTTTGACACCTATTTTAATTCTGAGATAAAATGTGAGCTTGTGACTACGAACTGTATAACCGGGAAAGCGGAATATATGACGGAGGACAGCGACAGAGCAAGGCTGATGAAGATATGCAGGGCATCCTGCAGCATGCCTCTCCTTACGCCGATCGTAAATATAGACGACGTCCCGTATCTGGACGGCGGCCTTGCAGACTCCGTCCCAATCCGCAGAGCACAGGGGCTTGAGAATGAGAAAATCGTAGTTGTGCTGACAAAAAATGCGGGCTACAGGAAAAAGACCGTCTCAAAGGGGATGCAGAGGCTGTACCGCAGGGCATACCATTCCTATCCCGAGCTGGTGCGCACGATCTTCCGCAGAAGCTTTGAGTATAACAGGACGATGAACCGCCTTGACCAGCTCGAAAAGAGTGGAGAAGTCTTTGTCATAAGACCCCAGGTCAAGCCGGTTGCAAGGCTTGAGAGAAACAAAGAGACACTTCTTGCGTTTTATGACCACGGGTATAAGCTGATGGAGCGCAGGATGGATGACCTGATGAAATACCTTGGCGCTTAGGCAAGAAAACGAATAACAGGAAGAAGGGGGACGGACAGATGGGAAAGCCTGAAATTCTCGATTATACCCAGAACAGGGAGCTCTCATGGCTTAGATTCAACCAGAGAGTGCTCCAGGAGGCGCAGGACGAGACTGTCCCGCTCATGGAGCGAATGAAATTTGTCGCGATCTTTACCAGCAATCTCGACGAATTTTTTATGATCCGGGTAGGCAGCCTGTATGATATGGCTGCGGCTGACAACAAAAAGAGAGATACGAAATCTGGCATGACGCCGGGACAGCAGCTTGCGGCGATCTATAAAGCAGTTGCCCCGCTCTATAAGGAGCGAGATAAGACTTACGCCGAGATAAAAAAACAGCTTCATCCGTACGGTGTGTGCGGGCTTGATTACAAGGAGCTTGAGCAGCAGGAACGGAAATATGCCAGGAAATACTTCAAGGACCAGGTGCTCCCGGTGCTGTCCCCACAGATTGTGGATGCCAACCATCCGTTTCCGCATCTTCTGAACAAGGAAATCTATGTCGTGGCGAACTTAAAAGAAAATGACAGGACCATGATGGGAATCGTCCCGGTTCCCCAGTACATATCGGATATCCTGTATCTTCCGGGATATGACATACGGTATATCCGCATGGAAAAGGTCATCATGGAGCATCTCGATATGGTATTCGGACAGTACCAGATTTCGGATGAAAATTATATCTGCGTGACAAGAAATGCTGATATTTCGCCGGATGATGAGGCTTTTGCAGACAGTGAAGATTTCCGCAATATCATGCAGGAAACCCTGCACAAGAGACGCAGGATGGCAGTAGTCCGCCTTGAAACGGCGAATCCGCTGACCAGGAATATGGAAAAGTTTTTCTGTGAGAGGTTTAAGATCACTTCGGACTGCATTTTCAGGACAAAGATGCCGATGAAGCTGGGATTCATTTTTACGATCGCAGATAAGCTTCCGGAATCTATGAAGCGTGCGCTCATAGACAAACCGTTCACTCCCCAGCCTCCCGCCATGCTTGCAGACGGCTGCGTCATGGAACAGGTAAAGAGAAAAGACGTTCTTCTCTCCTTCCCGTATGAGAGCATGGATCCGTTTCTGCAGCTCATAAAAGAGGCGTCGGCCGATCCCGACGTCATGACGATCAAGATTACGATCTATCGCCTTGCCAAAAAAGCAAGGCTTGTAGAATACCTGTGCGCTGCGGCAGAAAACGGAAAGGAAGTGACTGTGCTCATTGAGCTGAGGGCGCGCTTCGACGAGCAGAATAATATCGACTGGTCCGAGCGGATGGAAGAGGCGGGATGCCGCGTGATCTATGGCTTTGAGGAGTATAAGGTCCACTCCAAGATCTGCCTGATTACTTACAGGAGCAGAAACGAGATCCGCTATATTACCCAGATCGGTACAGGGAATTATAACGAGAAGACGGCGAAAATGTATACGGATTATTCCCTTATCACGTCCAACAGGGAAATCGGGGAGGATGCGGCCGTTTTCTTTAAAAATATGTCTATCGGGAACCTGGAAGGGGTATATAAGCATCTCATCGTATCGCCTGTCAGCCTGAAACCGAAGGTTCTCTCCCTCATTGACGATGAGATCAAGAAAGGAGAGAACGGGCGGGTTCTGATGAAGATGAATTCCCTGACCGATATGGATTTTATCAGAAAGGTGTCAGAGGCATCGCAGGCAGGGGTGAAGATTGAGCTTATCGTCAGGGGAATCTGCTGTATTCTCCCCGGGATTCCCGGGCGGACGGAGAATCTGCATGTGACCAGCATCGTGGGAAGATATCTGGAGCATCCAAGAGTCTTTGTCTTCGGGAGCGGAACAGAGGCAAAGGTCTATATCGGATCAGCCGACATGATGACCCGAAACACAGAGAAGAGGGTGGAGGTCGCCTGCCCGATCTACAGTGACGTCATCCGGAAAAAGCTGATCCACGACCTGAAAGTCATGCTCGCGGATAATGTCAAGGCGAGGAGGATGGCCAGCGACGGTATCTATAAGAAGAAAAAGCCTGACGGCAGGCAGATCAATGCACAGGAAACCTTCATGAAAGAGGCGGTCAATGCGAGAAGACCTGCGCGGACGGTGAAAAAAAGAGAAAAGAGCGCCCTGTTGGACAAAGTGATGGGGCTGTTCGGAAAAAAGAGATAAAGGAGAGAGAACATGGAGAAATGGAAGACAAGAGGTTTCGGGACGACAGCGGACGGTGTGGAAGCGAACCTCTATATCCTGAAAAACAATGCGGGAACGGAGGTTTCCCTCCTGGATTACGGCGCTTCCCTAGTCAGTGTAAAGGTACGTGGCAAAGGCGGAATGAAGGATGTCGTGCTTGGCTTTGATGACGTGGGAGGATATGAGAAAGACGGGGCGTCGATCGGCGCCACGGTCGGAAGAAACGCGAACAGGATCGAAGGGGCGGAATTTGAACTCAATGGAATCTCCTATAAGCTGGATAAGAATGATAGCGGGAATAATCTTCACAGCGGTCTGGACTATTACAATAAGAGGGTTTGGGAGGTGAAAGGACAGTCTGACTCCCATGTGACCTTCGTGCTCCACAGTCCCGACGGGGACCAGGGGTATCCGGGGACACTGGACATGGCTGTGACATACAGCCTGGACGAGGATAGCAGGCTGGAGATCCACTATGAGGCGGTTCCGGACAGGGACACGGTGATCAATATGACGAACCACAGTTATTTTAACCTGAACGGCCACGAGAGCGGAACTGTACTGGACCATACGGTGACGCTGTTCGCAGACGCGTTTACCCCGGCGGATGAAGAGTCTGTCCCAACCGGGGAGATCCTTTCCGTGGAGGGCACGCCGATGGATTTTCGGATGGGCAGGCGCATCGGGCAGGACATCGATGCGGATTACGAACCTCTGCGTTTTGGGGGAGGCTATGACCACAACTGGGTATTGAAAAATAAAGGCAGATTTGATAAAGTAGCAGAAGTGACAGGGGACAAAAGCGGTATTGTGATGGAAGTGTATACAGACCTTCCCGGTGTGCAGATGTACACGGGGAATTTCCTGGACGCAGAGCAGGGGAAAGATGGGGCGGTATATGAAAAAAGAAGTGCGGTATGCCTGGAGACTCAGTACTATCCCGATGCTATCCACCATGAGAACTTCCCGGGACCGGTCTGCAAGGCAGGGGAGAAATACGACACACGCACCGCATACCGGTTTGTCCCGGCAGAGTAAACAAGACAGGATGACACGAAACGGCAGCTTATGGGGAAATCAGTATATATCGCAGAGAAGCCAAGCGTGGCGTTGGAATTTGCGAAAGCGTTAAAGTTAAATACAGACAGGAAGGACGGATACCTGGAATCCGGGGAGGCAATTGTGACCTGGTGTGTGGGACACCTTGTCACCATGAGCTACCCGGAAGAGTACGACCCGTCTTTGAAGCGATGGAGCCTGGATACCCTTCCCTTCATTCCGGGCGAATTTAAATATGAGGTGATCCCGGCGGTAAAAAAACAGTTCCGGATCGTGAGCAGTATCCTGAACCGGGAGGATGTGGATACGATCTACGTCTGTACGGACTCGGGAAGGGAGGGGGAATATATCTACCGCCTGGTGGAGCAGGAGGCGCATGTAACGGGGAAAAAGAGAAAAAGGGTCTGGATAGATTCCCAGACGGAAGAGGAGATCCTGCGGGGCATCCGGGAGGCGAAAGACCTTTCGGAATATGACAACCTGAGTGCCTCGGCCTATCTCAGGGCGAAGGAAGATTATCTGATGGGGATCAATTTCTCCCGTCTTCTGACCCTGAAATACGGCAGCAGTATATCCGGCTATCTCCACACAAAGTATGCCGTAGTCTCAGTAGGGCGGGTGATGACCTGTGTGCTCGGCATGGCCGTGCGCCGGGAACGGGAGATACGGGAGTTTGTCAAGACCCCTTTCTACCGGGTCATTGCCACAGCGGATGCCCAAGGACATACTTTTGACGGGGAATGGCGTGCCGTCCGGGGTTCCAGATATTTTGAATCCTTTGACCTGTACAAGGAGAACGGGTTTAAGAAAAAAGAAAAGGCGGAAGAGCTGATCGCATATTTATCGGAAAAGCAGCCGCTGGCCTGTCAGATAGAGTCCATAGAGAAAAAGAGGGAGAAGAAGAACCCGCCTCTTCTGTATAATCTGGCGGAACTTCAGAACGACTGCTCGAAAAGATTTAAGATCAGCCCGGATGAGACACTGCGCATTGTCCAGGAGCTGTATGAGAAGAAACTTGTCACCTATCCCAGAACGGACGCCAGAGTTCTCTCCTCGGCGGTGGCGAAGGAGATCAGCCGGAATTTAAACGGACTGGCCAGATATGCCCCGGCAGCGCCTTATCTTCAGGATATTCTCGGGTTTGGCAGCCATAAAAACCTGGCAAAGACCCGCTATGTCAACGACAAGCAGATCACAGACCACTATGCGATCATCCCGACGGGACAGGGGCTTGGCGCCCTGGGAAAGGTTCCGGCAGTGTCAAAAGATGTCTATGACCTCATAGTCCGGAGATTTCTGGGCATTTTCTATCCGCCCGCAGTCTATCAGAAAGTGGCGGTCACGACAAAAATCAGAGAAGAAAGCTTTTTCTCGGGTTTTAAGGTGCTGGTGGAAGAAGGGTATCTGAAAGTGGCCGGAGCTTCGCAGCGGCAGGCGGATGGGCAGCCTGAGGAGCAGAATCCGGACGCCGGGCTGATCGAGGCGGTAAAGGCCCTGAAGAAAGGCACGCTTCTTCCCGTCAGGGCACTGGAAATCAAGGAGGGGGAGACAACGCCTCCGAAACGGTATAATTCCGGCTCCATTATACTTGCTATGGAAAATGCCGGGCAGTTGATCGAGGACGAGGATCTCCGGGCGCAGATCAAGGGAAGCGGGATCGGAACAAGCGCGACAAGGGCAGAGATCTTAAAGAAGCTGATCCATATCCAGTACCTTGCCCTGAACAAGAAAACACAGATCATCACCCCCACCCTGCAGGGGGAGATGGTGTTTGACGTGGTGGAACATTCTATCAGGGCGCTCCTGAACCCGGAGCTGACGGCGAGCTGGGAGAAGGGGCTGACCTATGTGGCAGAGGGGGCTATCACGCCGGATGAATATATGAAGAAGCTGGATGATTTTATAACACGCAGGACAGCGGGCGTGAAAGGGCTCAATAACCAGTATCAGCTCAGGGCGTGCTATGACAAGGCTGCCGGATACTACAAAAAAGGGCCAGGCAGCAGAAAGACAGCGGCAAAGAAAAATGAGACGAAGCAGAGCAAAGCCGGAAAAGGCGGAAAGGAAAGATAGGCAAGATGGAAGCATTGACAGTAAAACAACTTTACACACTGGAGGAAACGATTGCGAGAGACATTTTTGACGGCGTGACGTATCCGTGGGAGGTGCTCCCGAAGATCAGCAGCTTTATCCTCGAACTCGGGGCGTCCCTGAGCGATAAGGAGTATGAAAAGCGCGGTGAAAACATATGGATCGCCAGGTCGGCAAACGTTGCCCCGACAGCCTTCATCAACGGCCCGGCAATCATAGGGAAAAATGCGGAGGTCCGCCACTGTGCCTTTATCAGGGGCAATGCGATCGTCGGGGAAGGGGCGGTTGTAGGAAATTCCACGGAACTTAAAAATGTGATCCTCTTTAATAAAGTGCAGGTTCCGCACTACAATTATGTGGGAGATTCTGTTCTCGGATATAAATCTCATATGGGGGCAGGTTCTATCACTTCCAATGTGAAATCTGACAAGAAGCTTGTTGTGGTGAAGACGCCGGAGGGGAATCTCGAGACCGGCATGAAAAAATTCGGCGCAATGCTCGGGGACGAAGTGGAGGTCGGCTGCGGGAGCGTGCTCAATCCGGGAACGGTTGTAGGGAGCCACAGCAACATCTATCCGCTGTCGTCCGTGCGCGGGTTTGTGCCGGGAAACAGCATTTATAAAAAGCAGGGCGAGGTCGTAGAAAAAAGAGAAGACGGGGCGGAGAAATGAGCATGAAAGACATAGGATTTATCGGGGTTGGGATTATGGGAAAGTCGATGGTCCGCAATCTTATGAAAGCAGGATATAACCTTCATATTTATGCCAGGACAAGGGCAAAAGTGGAGGATGTGATACACGAAGGAGCCATTTTCCACGAATCAGTCGGGGAGTGTGCAAAAGGCAGGGATGCTGTCATCACGATTGTCGGCTTCCCGAGGGATGTGGAGGAGGTCTATCTGGATGGCGGGAATATCCTGGACAGCGCAGACCCGGGGACGTACCTCATTGACATGACGACATCCAGTCCCCAGATAGCGGAAAAGCTGTATCGGGAAGGGAAGAAGAGAGGGTTCCATGTTCTTGACGCCCCGGTCACCGGAGGGGATGCCGGCGCGAGGGAGGGAACGCTTTCTATCCTCGTGGGTGGAGACCGGGAAGACTATGACGCATGCCTGGAGCTGTTTCATGCTATGGGAAAGAACATCAACTATGAGGGGGATGCCGGATGCGGGCAGCACTGCAAGCTTGCGAACCAGATTATGATTGCCGGCACGCTTTCAGGCGTATGCGAGGCGCTTGCGTATGCCGGGGCGAAGGGGCTGGACCTGGATACGTTCTTCCGTTCTGTTGCGGAAGGAGCGGCGGGAAGCAGGCAGTTCGATATGCTGGGACCGAAGATCATTGCCGGCGATTACGCGCCGGGATTTTTTGTAAAGCATTTCATCAAAGATATGAAACTGGCGCTGATTGAAGCGAATATGAGCGGACTTAACCTTGACGTGCTCAGCCAGGTGCTGGCAAACTATGAAGAACTGGAGGCAGAAGGATGCGGTGACCTGGGGACTCAGTCGCTGATCCGGTTCTATGGCGAGGAACACCGCTGACAAATGGACAGGAGGCAGGAGATATGTTCAATGATGAATTTGTGACAATGGAAATTGGAAAAGCGAAGCACATCGCACTGGTGGCACATGACGGAAAAAAGAAAGAACTGGTGGATTGGTGTGACAGGAACAAGGACGTACTGAAAAGCCATTTTCTGTGTGGAACGGGCACGACGGCGAGACTGATTGCAGAGCGGACCGGACTTCCGGTAAAGGGGTACTGCAGCGGACCCCTCGGGGGCGACCAGCAGATCGGAGCGAAGATCGTGGAGGGGCAGATCGACTTCATGATCTTTCTGTGGGACCCGCTGGAAGCACAGCCGCACGACCCGGACGTAAAAGCACTTCTTAGAATTGCAGTAGTGTACGATATTCCGATTGCCAATAACCTTGCAACCGCTGATTTTATGCTCCATTCAAAATTTATGAATGAACCGTACAGCAGGAAAATTGAGAACTTTAACAAGACGATCCAGGACAGGGTGGAACAGATGAAATAAGATGGCACATTCTGATTGACACGGGCATTATGCCCGTGTTATCCTATGGATATCTGCTTTAATACGTTAAAGCGTTACGCTTTAACGTAAACTAGTAAAAAGGAAGGGAAAGAAAAGATGGGGATTAAAATTATTTTACTCGTGTTATTTTTTGCGGTGATGGTCGGGGTCGGCATCTATTCCAGGCGCCACGTCACCAGCGTGGACGGCTTTGTCCTTGGCGGAAGGGGTGTCGGGCCCTGGCTTACGGCGTTTGCATATGGGACATCCTATTTCTCTGCGGTGGTGTTTGTCGGATATGCCGGACAGTTCGGATGGAAATACGGAATTGCCAGCACCTGGATCGGCATAGGGAATGCAGTCCTGGGAAGCCTGCTTGCATGGGTTGTCCTGGGAAGGCGGACCAAGGTTATGACCCAGCACCTCGGGAGCAAGACCATGCCGGATTTTTTTGGAGAGCGCTATGGGAGCAAACCGTTAAAAATTGCTTCCTCTGTCATTGTGTTTGTGTTTCTGATCCCGTATACGGCATCTGTGTACAACGGCCTTTCCAGGCTTTTTGAGATGGCGTTTAATATCCCCTATGCGTGGTGTGTGATTGCAATGGCAGTATTTACGGCGCTCTACGTGATACTCGGAGGGTATATGGCAACTGCCATTAACGATTTCATCCAGGGGATCATCATGCTGATCGGGATTGTAGCGGTGATTGCAGCCGTCTTAAGCGGCCAGGGCGGATTCATGAGTGCGATATCCGAGATGGCCCTGATTCCCAGTGATGTTCCGATAACCGAGGGGCAGCCGGGAGCGTTCACCTCATTCTTTGGGCCGGACCCGCTGAATCTTTTGGGCGTCGTCATACTGACCTCTCTCGGAACATGGGGCCTGCCGCAGATGATTGGGAAATTCTATGCGATAAAAGATGAGAAATCCATCAATACGGGAACCGTGATCTCGACCTTGTTCGCGATTGTAGTTTCAGGCGGGTGCTATTTCCTCGGAGGGTTTGCACGGCTGTTCGATTCTGCTGAAATTTATGACCAGGCTACAGGCGCCGTTGTATATGACAGCATTATTCCATATATGCTCTCTGCGCTTCCGGATATTCTGATCGGGATTGTAGTAGTTCTTGTCCTCTCAGCTTCCATGTCCACGCTGTCGTCCCTGGTCCTGACGTCCAGTTCCACAATGACGCTGGACCTGCTGAAGGACAATATTTTGAAAAAGATGAGCGAGAAAAAACAGATCGTGACCATGCAGGTTCTGATCGTGTTCTTTATCGTAGTCTCGGTTGTGATTGCGCTTGACCCGCCGACTTTTATCGCGCAGCTTATGGGAATTTCCTGGGGAGCCCTGGCAGGAGCTTTCCTCGCGCCGTTTCTCTATGGGCTGTACTGGAAGGGGGTCACAAAGGCAGGGGTATGGGCAGGATTCCTGGCAGGTGTGGGTATCACGGTATCTAATATGCTGACCGGATATATTGAATCCCCGATCAACGCGGGAGCAGCGGCGATGATTGCCGGTCTTGTCATTGTCCCGGCAGTCAGCTTCGTATCACCGAAGCTGAACAAGGGGAAGGTGGAGGAAATATTTGAGTGTTATGATGAAAAGGTGACGATTACGAAAAAACGGTCGCTGGAACAGTAAAAACAGGAGGCGGTCTTCTGGATGTGGTTTTTTCCTGCATCTGGAAGACTGTTTTTATTTTTTTATGAAGCAGGTCTTGTAGCATGGAATTATCTGTGTTATTCTGAATATAGAGATTGCGGAAGCGTAATCCACATTTATACCAGGCGCCTGTCAGACGCCTGATCTTGGAAGGTATGGATCTCATACCCGGCAGGTACTTCGGCACTCTGCGCCGTCCTGCTTCACGGAAGGACCCCAGAAGGGAATACATCAGTACAGGGAGAAAGTATGCCCGTAACAATCACGAAGAAAGGAGATGAGTACGTTCTATTGTACATGTAAGGGGATAAGGTCAGAAGAGTAAATTGTAGTTGACATTTTACAATAAGTATAATACTATAATATCACATGCGAACAATTGTTCGATAACTGAGAAGGAGAACAGAACTATGGCAAATAGCAATGAAGACAGGAAGAAGGCGCTGGATGCGGCGATTGCGAAACTGGAGAAAGACTTCGGGAAAGGGACGGTGATGCGCCTGGGAGAATCAGGGGCGCATGCGGCAGTGGAGACCGTCCCCACAGGATGTTTAAGCCTTGATCTTGCGCTTGGGCTCGGAGGCGTCCCGAAAGGGCGTATTATAGAAGTATACGGACCGGAGTCAAGCGGTAAGACGACAGTGGCGCTGCATATGATAGCAGAGGTACAAAAGCGCGGCGGCATCGCAGGGTTCATCGACGCGGAGCATGCGCTGGACCCGGTATACGCCAAGAATATAGGGGTAGACATCGATGAGCTGTATATTTCCCAGCCGGACAGCGGGGACCAGGCGCTTGAGATCGCGGAGACGATGGTGCGCTCCGGGGCAATCGACATCATTGTCATCGACTCTGTCGCAGCCCTGGTGCCCAGGCAGGAGATCGAAGGAGACATGGGGGACAGCCATGTGGGACTTCAGGCAAGGCTGATGTCACAGGCGCTAAGGAAGCTCACACCCGTTATCAGCAAGTCCAACTGCGTTGTGATCTTCATCAACCAGCTCCGCGAGAAGGTCGGCGTTATGTTTGGCAATCCCGAGACGACGACAGGCGGGCGTGCGCTGAAATTCTATGCATCCGTTCGCATGGATGTCAGAAGGATTGAGACGCTTAAGCAGAGCGGCGAGATGGTGGGCAACCGCACCCGCATCAAGATTGTGAAAAATAAAATAGCGCCCCCGTTTAAAGAGGCAGAATTTGATATCATGTTCGGCAAAGGGATCTCCAGGGAGGGTGATATCCTCGACCTTGCAGCAGGAATCGATGTGGTCAAGAAAAGCGGGGCATGGTACGCGTACGAGGGCGAGAAGATCGGCCAGGGAAGGGAGAATGCGAAAGCTTATCTCGAGAGCCATCCGGAAGTCATGGAAGAGCTGGACCGGAAGGTACGCGCGCATTATCATCTGGCAGGAGAAGAGCCGGAGGAAGAACAGGATAAGAAAGGCGCACAGAAGCCGTGACTGTGACAAGGACAGAACCACTGACGAAGACAAAATACAGAATCTATCTGGACGGTGCGTTCGCATTTGTCCTGTATAAGGGTGAAATGTCGCGCTACGGGATCAGGGAAGGGGAGGAAATTTCAGAGGAGACCCTGCAGAGAATCCGGGCAGAGGTTCTTCTGAAGCGTGCCAGGAAAAGGGCTCTGCACCTTCTGGAGGATATGGACAGGACCGAGGCTTCCCTGAGGGAGAAGCTGAGGCAGGGGATGTATCCGGAGGATGTGATCGACAATGCGGTCGATTACGTCAAGTCCTTCGGATACCTGAATGACGCACGCTATGCAGAGAATTATGTCAGGAGCAGGATGGGCTCAAAGAGCAGAATGGAGATCAGGTCCCTCCTTTCACAGAAAGGACTTTCGGCCGAACTGATTGAAGCAGCCTTTGAAGCTTGCGGACAGCGGGAAGCAGAGCAGGATGCGATCCGAAAGATTTTGAGGAAAAAGCGGCTGGATCCGCGGACTGCAGATGAGGCGCAGATGCAGAAAATATACGCATATCTGGGGCGCAGAGGCTTCTCGTATGATGCCGTCCGTCAAGTGATACAAAATTATAGTGACAATGCTTGACATTGTTGTGAAAACAGTATAAAATTTAACTGTTGTATTTTGATATAATGTACAATGAAAATTGAATAAGGAGGTGCTCCTGTGCAATTAAGTCTAGGTTTATGCATAGGCATTGCTGTGGCCCTCGCGTTGATAGTTGGTATTATCGCCCACTTTGCGACGGTTTCCCGTCTGAAGAAAAATGCAGAGAACAAGATCGGAAATGCGGAGAGCAGAGCAAGGGAGATAATCGACGATGCTGTAAAAACTGCTGAGACAACGAAAAAGGAAGCTCTTTTGGAAGTAAAGGAAGAGTCTATCAAGACCAAGAACGATCTTGAGAAAGAGACTAAGGAAAGAAGAGCGGAACTGCAGCGCTATGAGAAGAGAGTGCTTGCAAAGGAAGAAGCTGTCGAGAAGCGGTCCGACGTACTTGAACACCGGGAAACTAAAATTACAGCAAAGGAAGAGCAACTGCGCCAGCGTGAAGCCAGAGTAGAAGAACTTAGTCGGAAACGCGAACAGGAACTGGAACGAATTTCAGGACTTACCTCCGAACAGGCAAAAGAATATCTGTTGAAAACTGTTGAAGAAGATGTTAAGCATGACACAGCCAGAATGATCAGGGAGCAGGAGGCACAGGCGAAGGAAGAGGCGGACAAGAAAGCGAAAGAGTATGTCGTCAACGCAATTCAGCGCTGTGCGGCTGATCATGTGGCAGAAACCACGATCTCGGTGGTACAGCTGCCGAGTGACGAGATGAAAGGAAGAATTATCGGGCGTGAAGGCCGTAATATCAGGACGCTGGAGACGCTGACAGGCGTTGAGCTGATCATTGATGATACACCGGAAGCGGTCGTATTATCCGGCTTTGACCCGATCCGCCGCGAGGTTGCAAGGATCGCCCTTGAGAGACTGATCGTGGACGGAAGAATCCATCCTGCCAGAATTGAGGAGACAGTGGAAAAGGCGCAGAAAGAGGTCGAGGCTATGATCCGGGAAGAAGGAGAAGCAGCGACTCTGGAAGTGGGTGTGCCGGGTATCCACCCCGAACTGATCCGGCTTCTGGGAAGAATGAAGTTCAGGACGAGTTATGGACAGAACGCCCTGAAACATTCGATAGAAGTAGCGCAGCTGTCCGGACTCCTTGCAGGGGAGATCGGATTGGACGTCAGAGTGGCGAAAAGGGCAGGTCTTCTGCATGATATAGGAAAATCCATTGATCACGATGTAGAGGGATCACATATCCAGATCGGAGCAGACCTTTGTAGAAAATATAAGGAGTCTGCTACCGTTATTAATGCTGTGGAGGCGCATCACGGAGATGTTGAGCCTCAGAGCCTGATCGCCTGTGTGGTCCAGGCTGCGGATACAATATCGGCAGCAAGACCGGGAGCGAGAAGGGAAACAATTGAAACATATACAAACAGATTGAAACAGTTAGAAGAGATTTCCAACCAGTTCAAAGGTGTGGAGAAGTCTTTTGCCGTTCAGGCAGGAAGAGAAATTCGCGTTATGGTAGTTCCGGAGCAGGTATCTGACGATGATATGGTGCTTATGGCAAGGGATATTGCGAAACAGATTGAGTTTGAGCTTGAATATCCCGGACAGATTAAGGTAAATGTAATCCGTGAGTCACGGGCAACAGATTATGCAAAATAATCAGGATCATAACGAAAGAAGAAAAGATGCGGCCCTTGTCGAAAGACGAGGGCTTTCTCATTCTACAGGGAGATGCGCGAGGTGCAATAAGACGCCACGGACAATTTTATAAGATGGGAGGATCAGAGATGAGCGAGGAGATCAAAAGATTAAAAAGAGAGCTGAAATATAAAGGGAAGATCATCGATTTCTATCAGGATACAATGGAGATTAACAAGGACCATACGGTGGTATGGGATTTTATCAAACACAAGGGGGCAGCGGCAGTCGTCCCTGTGCAGGACGATGGCAGGATCCTGATGGTGAGGCAGTACCGCAACGCCCTGGACCGCTATACGCTGGAGGTCCCGGCAGGGGCGCTTGACCGGGAAGGGGAGCCGGGAATAGAGTGTGCATCCAGGGAGTTGGAGGAGGAGACGGGGTACAGAAGCGAAAATCTTGAGTGGCTGATTACGCTTCGTACGACGGTTGCTTTCTGCAACGAGAGAATAGAAGTCTATGTGGCAAAAAATCTCATCCCCTCCAGGCAGCATCTGGATGAGGACGAATTTATTGATATCAAAGCATATTCAATCGAGGAACTCAAGGAGAAGATCTTCTCCGGTGAGATTGAGGATGCAAAGACAGTCTCCGCCCTTCTGGCCTACGATGTGAAATACAGAAAATAGAATAAATGAAAAGTCCCGGCATATAATGAATTATCTTAACCAGGGGAGGAATTGCCTTGAAGATACTTCACACAAGAAAGCAGCTCCTTGCTTTCTTTATGCCGGGTTTTCTGCTCGGCGTGCTGTATGTAAACCTGCTTGCGAAGAAATATGTTGCGGAGCCGGGAATATTCAGCGATTACTTTCTGAATCAGTTCCAGAGCGTTGAGATTGTCCCGGAGGAATACGTCTGGTATTTATTACGGCTTCGGCTCCTGCCGTTTCTCGCCCTGGGAGGGCTCTCATTTACAAAGGCAAGAAAGATTGCGGCAGTCTTGTTCATGATTTGGACGGGCATCTCCGGGGGCATCCTGATCTCTACAGCTGTTCTGAGCATGGGGCTAAAGGGAAGCCTGTTGTGCATGACGGGGATTTTCCCCCAGTTTTTATGTTATATCCCTGCGTATCTGGTATTGGTCTGGTACTGTTATTCTTATCCCCAGATCCGCTGGAACCGGCAGAAGACAGTATTTGCTGCCGTCATGCTCTCAGCCGGCATTATTCTGGAAATCTATGTGAATCCTTTCCTCGTCAGGACATTTCTCTCGACCCTGTAGCAGAAAAAGATTCCGGCATCGCAATTGCTTTCTGTGATGCCGGAATCTTTTAATTTTTCCCGGTATTGTGGGGCCACAGCATCATAACGGCTAACAGGCTTATGGCAAACTGGCTGGCGAGCAGCCCCCAGAGATAACCCTGTATGCCGAACCGGGGGATCATAAGAAACACGCCCGCTATACGGACGAGCAGACCTGCTATGTTGATGCAGAGTGTCCATGCGGTCTTGCCAAGCCCGTTTATCGTGCTGATCAGAGCAGAGTTTGTGTAGAGAAAAGGGCAGATCCAGGAAAGCGTGAGGATAAAACTTCCCGCCATGCTGCTGTGGAAAAGGGTGCTGCCGATAAACCGACCGAAAATAAGAAAAAACAGGCAGCATGCGAGCCCGAGGAGAAAACAGCTTCCGGCAGTTTTTTTGGTCAGACGTGCAATTCCCGAGTGATTTCCAAGCGCCTGCTTTTCTGCTACGGCAGGCATCAGCATGACCCCAAGAGAATTTGTAAGTGCCGAGGGGAACAGGATGCAGGGGAGAGCCATTCCGGTAAGGACTCCGTAAATAGAGAGCGCCTCGCTGGTGCTGTGATGATAGAGTTTAAGGCAGGCGGGAATCGAGGCGGCCTCCACGCTTTGAAGGAGTGTGACGGATGCCCGGTTTGCCGTCAGAGGGAGTGAGAGGCGGATCAGTTCCCCGGCGTCCTTTCTCATACTGGAAAAACGGTTCTTATTTGTTTTGCCGGACAAAAGCAATCTTGCAGAATAGGCGGCAGATGCAAATTCTCCGATGACAATGCCTGCTACAGCAATACTGACAGAAGGGGCATGCCCGTTTTTTTGTAGAAAATAGAATAAAAGGACAACAGCAAGAATCCGTGCTGCCTGCTCAACAAGCTGAGAAAGCGCAGGGATTTTGGCTTTCTGCATCCCATAGCAGTATCCGCAGATACAGCTGTGAACTGCGGCGCACGGGAGAGAATAGGAGATGATCAGCAGAAGTCTGGCACATCGCGCGTCCCCCAGAAGGCGGACGGCGATCCAGTCAGCATTCTGCTGGATAAGTATAATCTCTGCAAGAGAGGTCATGCAGGTTAAGAGAAGGGCAGCGCAGAGGATTCCCTTTGTCTCTTCTGATTTTCCCAGGGAAGCTTTTCTTGCAACTGTGCGGGAAAGCGCAGTCTGGATGCCGGAGCATCCGAGAGAAAAACAAAGAGTATATACAGGAAAAATCAATTGATAGAGCCCCACGCTTTCTTCCCCGAAAGCATGGCTTAGAAAAATGCGGAAGAAAAACCCCATGAACCGGCTGATAAGTCCGGCTGCCGTAAGGATCAGGGTGCCTTGGATAAGTTTCTGTTTTGCGGGCATAGAACACCTCGGATAAGCGCCGGTTCCGGCAGTGCCGGGCGCACGCGGCATGCTTTTTATAATATATTCCAAATTACGGCTTGACAGAACGCGGGACAGGTGATATTCTACAAAAGTAAAATCCTAGTAATTTACTAGGAAATAGAGAAGAGAACGGGAAGGTGGAAAAGTGAAACTTTCAACAAAAGGAAGATATGGCCTGCGCGCGCTGATCGACCTGGCACAGTACAGCGGCGACGGAACTCCCGTCTCGACTATGAGCATTTCAGGGCGACAGGATATCTCGGAGAGGTATCTGGAGCAGTTGATGGCGATGCTGAAAAAGGCGGGCCTGGTAAAAAGCATCAGAGGCGCAGGAGGAGGATATGTACTGGGCAGGGAACCGGACCAGATTTCGGTCGGCGACGTGCTGCGTGCGCTGGAGGGCAGCCTGGAGCCGGTGGATTGCGCCGGGCTGGATCCTGACGGAGGATGCCGTGCGGCAGACAGCTGCGTGACCAAATATGTCTGGAAACGGATCAATGAGAGCATCAGCCGCACAGTAGATGAGATCTGCCTGGACCAGCTCGTAAAGGAGAGCCGGAAGATCAATCCCGAGGACAGGGAGGTTGACCGTTCCGCCTGCAGAAATTGATCATACACAAGAAAATGGAGGTATATAAAAGTGGAGAGACTGATTTATCTGGACAATGCAGCGACAACAAAGACAGCGCCGGAAGTAGTGGAGGCAATGCTGCCCTATTTTACAGAGCATTTTGGCAATCCGTCGAGCATATACGGATTTGCCGCAGCGAACAAGGAAGTGATCACCAGACAGAGAGAGATCATAGCGGATAAGCTTGGCGCAGAGCCTAATGAGATCTACTTTACAGCCGGGGGGACAGAATCGGATAACTGGGCGATTATAGCGGCTGCGGAGGCGTATGAAGCCAAAGGCAGGCATATCATCACCAGCAAGATCGAGCATCATGCGGTTCTCCATACCTGTGAATATCTGGAGAAACGGGGGTATGAGGTGACCTATCTGGATGTCGGGGAGGATGGGCTTTTGGATCCCGCAGAGGTAGAGAAGGCGATCCGCCCTGACACGATTCTTGTCAGCATTATGTACGCAAACAATGAGATCGGTACAATCCAGCCGATCAGGGAGATCGGGGAGATCACCCATGCCCACGGCGTCCTCTTCCACACAGACGCGGTGCAGGCGTTCGCACAGATTCCGATCAGCGTGGAGGAATGTCACATTGATATGCTCAGCGCGAGCGGGCACAAATTAAACGGACCAAAAGGGATCGGCTTCCTCTATATCAGGAAAGGCGTGAAGATCCGCTCCTTTATCCACGGCGGAGCACAGGAGAGAAAACGCCGGGCGGGGACAGAAAACGTCCCGGGCATTGTGGGACTGGGAAAAGCGGTGGAGATGGCAGCTTCCACGATGGAGGAGCGCACCCGGAAAGAGTCGGAGCTTCGGGACTATCTGATCAGCAGGATCGAGAAAGAGATCCCGTACTGCAGGCTGAACGGGGACAGGGCGAAACGGCTTCCCAACAATGTGAATTTCAGCTTTCAGTTTATCGAGGGCGAATCGCTTCTGATCATGCTTGATATGAAAGGGATCTGCGCATCGAGCGGCTCTGCATGTACATCGGGTTCTCTGGACCCGTCGCATGTGCTGCTGGCGATCGGGTTGCCCCATGAGATTGCACACGGATCGCTCCGCATGACCCTGGGCGCGGATACGACAAGGGAAGACGTGGACTATACGGTGGACTGCCTAAAAGACATTGTGGCACAGCTTAGGAGCATGTCGCCGCTTTATGAGGATTTTGTGAAAAAACAGGAAGAAGAGAAATAGGAAACGGAGGAGAGAACATGTATACAGAAAAAGTAATGGATCATTTTCAGCACCCGAGAAACGTAGGGGAAATCGAGGGCGCAAGCGGCGTGGGAACCGTAGGGAACGCGAAATGCGGAGATATCATGAGGATCTATCTGGACATTGATGAGAACCAGATAATCCGGGATGTGAAGTTCAAGACCTTTGGATGCGGTGCGGCAGTTGCCACATCCAGCATGGCGACGGAGCTTGTCAAGGGCAAGAATATCCAGGAGGCGATGAAGGTGACGAACAAGGCAGTGATGGAGGCCCTGGACGGGCTTCCGCCGGTAAAAGTACACTGTTCCCTGCTCGCAGAGGAGGCGATCCACGCGGCGCTGTGGGATTATGCGCAGAAAAACGGGATTGAGATTGAGGGACTGGAAAAACCCAAGTCTGACATCCATGAGGATGAGGAAGAAGAGGACTACTGATGAAAAAAGTTGTAGTAGGTATGTCAGGAGGCGTGGATTCCTCTGTTGCAGCATGGCTTTTAAAAAAGCAGGGATATGATGTGATCGGCGTTACCATGCAGATCTGGCAGGATGAGGACGCCTGTTCCATCGAGGAAAACGGAGGGTGCTGCGGCTTAAGCGCCGTGGAGGATGCAAGGCGTGTGGCAGCGTCTCTTGAGATCCCCTACTATGTTATGAATTTCAAGAAGGAATTTAAAAGATATGTCATCGACTATTTTACAGGGGAATATCTTGCCGGAAGGACCCCGAATCCCTGTATCGCCTGCAACCGGTATGTGAAGTGGGAGGCGCTTCTTACGCGAAGCCTCTCGATCGGGGCAGATTATATTGCGACAGGGCATTATGCGAGGGTGGAGAGGCTGAAGAATGGAAGATATGCGCTGCGTCGCTCTGCGGCCATGGCGAAAGACCAGACGTATGCGCTTTACAATCTGACCCAGGAGCAGATGAAGCATACACTCATGCCGGTGGGGGCATACTCTAAGGAAGAAGTCAGAAAAATGGCGTCCGGGCTTCGCCTTAATGTGGCGGACAAGCCGGACAGCCAGGACATCTGCTTTGTGCCGGATGGGGACTACGCCGCGTTCATCGAAGAGACGCTGGGGAGACGCCTGCCGGAAGGCAATTTTGTGACCCGCGGCGGAAAAGTCCTTGGCAGGCATAGAGGAATCATTCACTACACTGTAGGGCAGAGGAAAGGACTGGGGCTGGCGTTGGGATACCCTGCGTTTGTCCTGGAGATCAGGCCAGAGACAAATGAGGTGGTCATAGGCACATATGAGGAGTCGATGACCCGTACGCTGCGCGCCGGTCAGCTGAACTTCATGGCTGTAGAAGACCTTAAAGCCCCCCGCAGGGTGTTCGCCAAGATCCGGTACAACCACAAAGGCGCCTGGTGTACGGTGGAACAGACGGGGGAGGATGAGATCGTCTGCACGTTTGAGGAGGAGGTCCGCGCTGCTACGCCGGGGCAGGCGGTGGTACTCTATGACGGCGAATATGTCCTGGGAGGCGGGACGATCCTGCAGGACTGAGGCCCCCGGCGGCATTATCTGTATAAAAATACATTTTGTACTTGAATTTTTGTTTTTGTTTTAGTACAATTAGTCTAGTTGATGAATCTTTAACAAATCGGCGGTAATCCGGGAGTTGCCACAGATTCATCGAGATGACTGCAGGCAGTCAAATATTTTTTTTAACTTTTAGGAGGAATTGATCATGGCAGTAAAAGTAGCGATTAATGGATTTGGACGTATCGGACGTCTCGCTTTCAGACAGATGTTTGGAGCAGA
>CALWMN010000017.1 GCA_944381935.1 uncultured Mediterraneibacter sp.
TAATGCTGGTTAAGTATACAAAGCCGTCAAACGTCCAGATATAAGTGATATCCGACACCCATACAGCATCCGGCTGATCGGGATTGAACTGCTCATTCAGAATGTTATGCAGTTTCGAACCGAAATCAGAATCTATGGTTGTTTGTATATATGGCTTTACCCATTGGGCTTTGATTCCCATCTGGCGCATGTAATTCGCGACAGTTTTCATTGCTATTTTTTCGCCGCTTTTCCACAATTCCCGGGTAATTTTAGGGGCTCCGTAATTCTGGTGAGAATCCTCATAGATCTTTCGGATCTTTTCTTTGATTTCCCCGCGGCGTTTCTCAGTAACAGAGGGGCATCTCTTTTTCCATGCATTATAACCGGATCGTGAAACACCGAGATGTTTCAGTACCCCGCTGACAGAGACGCGGTGCTTCACCGGACGCCGCTCCATTTCCACAATATACTCCGCTGTGGCAGTATAAACAGCCTCTGTCATTTTCCCAGGATACCGATGGCTTTTTTAGGATCTCAAGAGCATCCTTTGTATCCCTTAGTTCACGCTGGAGACGGGCGATCTCTTTCGCCTCATCACTGGAATAATTTCCGGACCCCCGTGTTGGTACGCTCCCTTCGTGCTCTCTAGCCGCTCGGAGCCATGTTTTAAGAGCGGCCAGATTCTCAGCTGCCTTCTGAAGTGAGAGTTCTGGATGATCCAAACGATACCTGACTGCATTCTCCTTAAACTGCTGATCATATCTACTTCCCTTTGCCATGCCTGTACTTCCTCCTTCTCATCCTCTTTCTTATCATACATGATTTAGGCCTACATGGCATCTTAACTTTGTACTATTTTTATACTACCACTAAATCGCCGGAACCAGAACACCATACTGCCGGATACTGTCGGCGGTCTCCATCATGGATTCGTCATCCTTGACTTTGAAGGGGTGTCCCTGAAAGGGATGTAACTCTGACAAAGGGATTTCCATGACCTTCTCCCGCTGGGCATCCGCACGGCTTTCTTCGGTATTGAATAGATCATCTACTGAGGACAGTTCTACTTTTTTCGCGCTGCTTTTCAAGTTTTAGCACCTCCTTCGTCAGATTTTTATCCCCCTCGGCCACCTTGCCGTTGGGGTCATGAGCATAGATGTTCTTTCCCTCGGCGCTGATTTCCTTGGCCCGGACCGAATGGGGGATTTCCGTGCCGAACACCTTGATTTTGCTGCCGTAGGTTTCCCGCAGTAGGGCGCCAATCTCCTTGACAAAGTTCGTGCGATTGTCCATCATGGTCAGCAGAATCCCGTCAATTTGTAACTTGGGATTGATCTGCCGTTTCACCTTGGCAACCGTTTGAAGCAGCTGTTCCAGGCCCTTGGCGGGCAGATACTCCGCCTGGACGGGAATTATGATCCGGTTGGCAGCGGCCAATGCGTTGACCGTGAGCATACCCAGGGAGGGCTGACAGTCGATCAGAATGTGGGAATACTGTCCCTTCACCGTGTCCAGATACTGCCGCAGGATGGTCTCGCGGCTCATGGCGTTCACCAGCGACACCTCCATGCCGGACAGCTGGATGTCGGCGGGCATCAGGTCCACGCCCTCCGGGTGATGCAGGATGCCCTCGCCGGGTTTGAGCGGTTCATCCATCAGGATGCGGCCCATCGCGTCCGAGAGAGTAAAGGGCAGCTTGTCCGGCTGCGGATTGCCCAGACTGATGGTCAGGCTGCCCTGAGGATCACCGTCTATCAGCAGCACTTTCTTTCCGGCCTGCGCCAGTCCAATGCCCAGATTGGCACAGGTAGTGGTCTTGCCAACGCCGCCCTTCTGGTTGGCGATGGCGATGATTTGTGTGTTCAAAAGAAATCCTCCTTTCACAAAAATCAGCTGTTTCATCGAAGGGGTGAACAGCTATGTATGGGCATGAAAAAAGCCGTCTGGAATATCCAAACGGCTTGATTATGTCAGATTTATTTAATTTGTACCGGGAACACACAACTTTTCGATTAGCAAGGCAATTTGCGGGTTTTCGGCTCCGATTAGCAAGATTTTTGATTTTCTTAGCAAAACGGGCTTTTTTTCTGCTAAGAATTAGCTGGCTAATATGGGCAAGTGGTTGAGGTTCAAGTTTTTTGTTTTCGCAAATTCGATTAGCAGAATCGTCTTTTTGCTAATCGGAAAGAGTAGGGATTCGCTCAAAGTTCAATTTCTTTCGGGTATAAGAAACGCCCGAAAACCTTGATTTTACGAGGTTTTCGGGCGTTTTGCGCTGGCGTCCCTGGGGCGATTCGAACGCCCGGCCTTCCGCTTAGGAGGTCTTCTCACTGCTGTCAACCACTGTCATCTTGAGACTCCATAAGTTAAGGAATATCAAGTGTTTCCGCAGTGTTCAAATCAAATCCGGTCAATCGTTGTCAGTCTCTGTAAGCCCTGGATCATCCTGAAATATTAGCTGGATATTTGCTGCATCTAATATCAGGGCTTTGTATCACTGTCAATAACTTCCCACATGATCGGCTATCATACCTGCATGGCAGGAATGATAAACAATATTAAATTGATCAGATTTACTATCTATACTATACCGTGTAATGGTCAGTTTGTCTACGTTTTTTCGACTACATAATCTTTACTCCTCTTCCGATATTTTCCAATGACCGTTCGCCCCACGGCCGATATAATTTACGTGATCCATTTCTTTTATATGGCGTTTTATCGTCTTTGAGCTTACTCCCAGAATCACGGCTATTTTCTCCGTACTTATCTTATTGTTCTTTTGAATTAAACTGATGATCTGACTATCAAGTTTATCTTGAAGAATGTTCCGGGGGACATTCCGGGGGGACATCATAATTCAGATTTGGCATCACCACTGTAAACTGATATCTGTCAGAGCGAAACTTAGGCTTTTTACTTTCATCATAATTTATCTGAAACTCATATCCGCTGATGATTTTTTCAAGTCCGCTGCCTTTCCGTTCCATATATCCCAGCCGGTTCAGCACATCTGCAAGGACCGGATTTCTTCTGGTCAATGGTACTGTGCGCGGATCCCGTTCCTGGATCAGGGAACCGTCCGGCATTCCTCCCGGCGAGTAAATCTCCATCCGGTCATCATAGATATCAATGTGAACCTCACTCCCATTGATCAGGTAGTCGCGATGGTCAGCCCGTTAATGAGTGCTTCGTGGTAACTTCGCTCTACATATTCCGGCATCTCTTCCCGTGAATTATCCGTTTTACGCCACATCATCCGGCCATTTTGTTTGATAAAGGCTTCTCCATTTTCAATCAGCGAAATAATGCCTCAGGACCGCAAATCAACATTCAATCCTCAAGTGGTCAAAAAACGGCAGAAAGACATTTCAGATATTGATCAGAAGATCATTTCCATGTATGCCAAAGGGATGACTACCCGGCAGATCTCTGAAACAATTGAAGATATTTATGGGTTTGAAACCTCTGAGGGCTTTATTTCTGATGTAACAGACAAGATCCTTCCTCAGATCGAAGACTGGCAAAACCGACCTCTGGATGAAGTCTATCCAATTCTCTTCATCGATGCGATCCACTATTCGGTACGTGATAATGGTGTGATCAAAAAACTGGCAGCATATGTAATTCTTGGAATCAATACGGAGGGGAAGAAAGAAGTCCTTACCATTCAGGTTGGAGATAATGAAAGTTCTAAATATTGGCTTTCTGTCTTAAATGAACTGAAAAACCGTGGCGTAAAAGATATCCTGATCCTTTGTGCAGACGGACTGACGGGGATCAAAGAAGCCATTGCTGCCGCATTTCCTAAAACGGAATATCAGCGCTGCATTGTACATCAGGTGAGAAACACCCTGAAATATGTTCCTGATAAAGACCGGAAGGCTTTCGCAGCGGATCTAAAAACCATTTATCAGGCTCCGGACGAGAAGAAAGCTCTGGCCGCCCTTGACCGTGTAACTGAAAAATGGACTCCAAAATATCCGAATTCTACGAAACGCTGGAAAGACAACTGGGATGCGATCTCTCCGATCTTCAAATTTTCAGCAGCTGTCCGGAAAGTCATATACACGACCAATGCTATAGAATCGCTGAATTCTACCTATCGGAAACTAAACCGTCAGAGGAGCGTATTTCCCAGCGATACAGCACTGCTGAAAGCACTGTATCTGGCTACATTTGAGGCAACGAAAAAATGGACAATGCCGATTCGGAACTGGGCTCAGGTCTATGGTGAACTGAGCATCATGTATGAAGGCAGACTGCCGGATTGAAACTGATACACTGGTTAAGACAGACGGGAAACCGCCTGTTATTGACATGCCATCCGCCAGATGGTATATATAAAACAAGGGTGAAAAGCTCTGCATTCAAGCCTTTCACCCATTTCTTTTCATAGAAGAATCTTATTTACAGACTTTTTTTCATAGTCTCTGTTTTTCTGTACTGTCCGCCCTGTTTTACTGAATAATAAGCTTAGGGTTCTTTTATGCATTATCAGATTTGTTATCAGATCCGGTATATTCCGCCCGCTCGGTCACAAATCCTTTCTCCACCATGAATGCCGGCCGGTAAGAGCGTTTTGCACGCCGCAGGCCTTCTGCTCCGGTGTCCTCCTCGCGGTTCACGTAGCGGTAATCCATGCATGCATGACAGACAAACTGCTGGTTGATCATGGCGTAAGCCTCCGGCACGCGGGAGAGGGCTTTCTCGATATGGACGACAAAGGTATCTCCGCAGAGCGGTTCGCCGATGGTGAAGGCGACGACTTCTCCGTCCACCCGCAGGACTCCGCCTGTAAGTTCCAGTTCCTCAAAGAGCCGCAGGGAGTTGAGTGTCACACAGATCTCGGCAAGCTTTTCGTCGTTCTCTTCGCAGTCATTTTCCTGACGCCAGATCAGTGCCATCTGGAAACAGTCCTCCAGATTTTCCGGGGACATGGGCTCATAGTTCCAGCGCCCTTCATATACGGCTTTGAATTTGTTGATATGATTCCGTTTCGCATGGAGTTTTTTCCCGGAAAGCGAGGCAAGTTTTTCTGTCTCATATACATAATCAGCCTGGTCTTCATCATATTCAATCTGAAATCTTCCCGGATACCATTCTTCCAGAAGTGCAAAATTGCTTTCTGTAATATTGTAGAGGCGGAAAGGATGTCCGCGCTTATGGCTGTAGTTTTCCAGAACCTCAAGGGCCTGTTTCACGTGCTCCGGTTCGCCTGCCGGAAAAGCAAATGCCAGCCGGTCTTCACTTTCACTCTTGAATACGAGAGCGGACTCTACGATCCCAAAAGTAACCGGATAGTATCTGGACCAGAGATAGACATTTACAAAAGATCTCTCACAGCTTCTGCTGCGGTATTTGTGAAAATATCCGGAAATCAGGTTTTTGTGTTCTAATTCTACTTTCTTAAATTCAAGTTCGGTCATGTCTCTCACCATTCATTTTTGTTTTCTCTTCCGGGAAATGCTCCCGTTTCTGCAGTGCGGCAGATATGGCCGCCAAAAAATTGAGCACCACAGTCCGCCGGAACTGTGATGCTCTTGCTGATAATAGCAGCATATTGTCTGATTAATCTTTCTTTTCTACCTGGCCGGCGTTCATGTTATTGTAAACTTTCATATCCAAGCTTCCCATCATCTTGTCTACAACAAGTGCGTTTGTCAGGGAGCCGGTTACATTTAACATTGTTCTTGCCATATCGATAATCGGGTCGATGGCAAGAATCGGGCTGATGTTCGAGAACTGTGCGCCCATGCCGACACCGGAGAGGCTGACAGATGCAGCCATTGTAGCTGTGCCCGGGATACCTGCGATTCCCAGGGAACCGATGGTTACGACGAAGATCGTCATGACGATCATTGTGATGTCGATCGGTGTTCCTGTGATGTTACATACATAGATGATCAGCAGAGCCGGGAAGACTCCCGCACATCCCTGCATGCCGGCTGTTGTACCGAAACCGGCCACAAAGCTTGCAGTACCCTGGTCTACACCGAGTTTCTTTGTCAGTGTCTCGATTGTCATCGGAAGACATCCGACGCTGGAACGGGATGTAAATGCCATCAGCATGGTAGCAAAGCTCTTCTTTAAGTAAGCTGCCGGATTCAGTCCGTTTACCACGAGCAGGATCAGCTGGATGATAAACTGTACGATAACCGCAACATAGAGGGCGATGATGAACTTTCCGACCTCGATGATAGAGGAAAGGCCTCTCTGCGCGATAGTGTTGGCAAGAAGAGCCATAACTGCCCACGGCATATAGTCGAGAATCAGAAGAGCCATATTGATCATTGCCTTGTGCGCTGCGTTGATCAGGTCATATAACGGTTTTGCAAATCCTTCGGTCTCCGGATCGTGTTTTACCCACCATACTGCCAGACCGAGGAAAGCGGAAAAAATAACCAGTCCGATAATGTTGCTGTCCACCATTGCACTGACGATATTGTTCGGGATCAGGTTCTGGATGGTGGTAGCTACCGGAGTGATCTCCTTTGCTGTAGCTGTTCCGTCCTCAACGATAGTAGCACCTTTTCCAACGCCGAACAGAATACCGATAACAATACCGGTTACGGAAGCGATGGCAACCATACCCATGGTAACTCCGATTGTCTTTTTCACTAGGCTTGCCATGGTCTTTCCCTGCTGCATGTTGATAACAACCTGCAGGATGGAGATCATAACCAGAGGCACTACGATCATCCGGATCAGGTTAAGGTAACCGCTTCCGAACATGGCATACCAGGTTGTGGTTTCCGATACAAACGTTACTTCCATCGGATCGTCCGGGAAGCCGGCAACAAGCTGCATCACCAGTCCGAGCACCAGTCCGAGTCCGGTTCCGATCAGAACGACAATCGAGAAATCCATATTTTTCTTGTGGTATAAAACATGAATCAGATAAAACAGGACTGCCAGTACAACCAAGAAAATAATGGTTCTGAAATCACTGATTTTCAAAAAGTCTTTCAAAAATACGTTATCCATATACTCTCACCTTCTCTTTCGTTTTAAATCCCGCCTCACGATAAGCTGATCTGAGTTATCCGGGGCAGATCTTATGAAGTTGTCTATATAAAGTTGTATTCTGTGAGTATCTTCTCACGCCCGGTCACAGTGTCCATGAAGTATTCATAGTAGCTGATTCCCAGGAAGGAGCCGGAAATATTGTAAATATTGTCAAATCCTCTTCCCTTCAGCGCCATGATGGCGTTATAGCTCCTCTGGCTTGTCCTGCAGTGCAGGTATACCGGACGGTCTTTTGGAATCTCCGAAGTTCTCTGCCGCAGTTCTCCAAGAGGGATATTCACCGCGCCTTTGAGATGGCCTTCGTCGAATTCCTCCGGCGTTCTCACATCGATGATGCAGGCGCCGCTTTCCACAAGTCCTCTGACATCGCTTACATGAACCTGCTTAAAGACTCCGTGGAGCACATTGAGCGCCACCAGTGCAGCAAGATTCACGATGTCCCTGGCAGTGCCAAATACCGGCGAATAGCAGAGCTCCAGTTCCTTTAAGTCCTCCAGAGTTCCGTTCATGGTGATCATTGTCGCAATGACATCGATCCGTTTGTCCACATTTCCCGTGCCGATGGCCTGGGCGCCGAGAATTCTTCCCGTGGGAACCTCATACACAAGCTTGAAGTGTACCGGTGCGCTTCCCGGCATGATTCCTACTTTGTCCATAGCCATGGTGTAGACAGAATCACAGGGGATTCCGTTCGCTTTCGCGGTCTTTTCGTTCAGTCCCGTCGCGGCTGCATTCATGCCGAATACCCGTACCGCGCAGGAACCGATCACCCCTTTGTTCGTTCCGCCTATACCGTAAATGGCGTCCGCCGCGGTTCTTGCCTGGCGAAGGGCAGGTCCTGCCAGAGGAAGCTTTGCCGGCCTGTGCGTCAGGCTGTTGTATACTTCGATGGCGTCTCCCACCGCATAAATGTGCGGATCACTTGTACAGAAATCTGCCGATACTTTGATGGCTCCGGTTTCGCCCAGTTCCAGTCCGGCGTCTTTGGCAAGAGCCGTCTCAGGCATTACGCCGATCGCCAGAACTACCACATCCGCGGGAATTTCCCTGCCGGAAACAAGAGTTACGTGATCTTCGGCAATCGCCTTTACGCCGTCGCCCAGGAATAACTCCACGCCGTTGTCGAGAAGCTCCTTGTGAAGAATCTGGCTCATGTCGTAGTCGAAAGGAGCCATGACCTGATCGGCTGCTTCCACAACTGTGACATGCTTCCCTGCCTCTTTTAAGTTCTCCGCAACTTCCAGACCGATGAAACCGCCGCCGATGACAGCTACATTCTCCCGTCCTTCCTGCCTTGCGTACCGGTCCAGATTTACAATGTCGTTGACATTGCGGACCGTAAATACGTGTGGCAGAGATACCCCCTCGATGGATTTCGGGCGGATCGGACTGGCACCGGGGGAAAGAACAAGCGTGTCGTAGGATTCTTCATATTCTTTTCCGGCGATCCTGTCTCTGACACGAATCTTTGCCGCTTCCCGGTCAATGGAGAGGACTTCGCTGTTCGTCCTTACTTCGATGTCATAGGAAGAACGAAATCCTTCCGGCGTCATCATCAGAAGATAATCCGCATCTTCAACTGTTCTGCTCAGGTAATAAGGAAGAGAGCAGTTGGAGAATGATACATGTTCTCCTCTCTCAAAAATGGTTATAGATGCATCTGCATCCAGACGTCTGATTCTGGCGGCTGCGGAGGCGCCCCCTGCCACACCGCCTACAATAAGTATCCGTTTACCCATGTTTCACTTCCTTTTGTTATTCCAGTCCGTTTAATTCTTTCAGGTTTTTGATAAGGCTTTCTACCGCTGCCTTGATATACTTCGTATCCGTAGCGAGATTGATGCGGATAAATCCGTGGCCGGTATAGCTGAACCACTCGCCTACATCACACGCCAGACGGCATTTCTTCTGAACAAATTCTTCCACTTTTGTTCCGTCAATATAAGCTCTCAGATCAATCCAGGAGAGATAAGTCCCCTCCAGCGGTGTTACGACAATCTTCGGGAGAGCTTTTGCAAACTCGCCTTTCATATAGTCGTAGTTGTGGCAGATTAGAGCCTTGACGCCCTCGAACCATTCTTCGCCGCCGCGGTACGCTGCTTCCATGCCGACCAGTCCCATCACGTTCGCCTCCGGGGAACCGATGCTCTGGATATATTTGTCATAGATCTCCATCAGTTTCTCATCATAGATGATTACATGGGAGTGAATCAGTCCGGCCAGGTTGAATGTCTTGGATCCGGAATTCAGCAGGATCAGCATATCCTTGTAAGCGCCGTCTTTCAGATTGGAAGAAGATATGAATTTATTGTCTCCGAAGACGAAATCCTGATGAATCTCATCGGAAACTACCAGTACTCCATGTTTTCGGCAGATATCAAACATTTTTACCAGTTCTTCTTCCGTCCATACACGGCATACCGGATTGTGGGGGGAACAGAGGATAAAAAGTTTTACGTCGTTTTCTGCGATTTCCTTTTCAAATTTGTCGTAATCCAGAGTGTAGTATCCGTCGTTGTTATCCAGTTCAACCGTGACCAGCTTCCTGCCGGAGTTCAGCACTGCATCATAGAACGGATAATATACGGGGGAGCAGATAATTACGGCTTCCTCCTCCTTTGTATATGCTCTTACCGCTGCATACAGGGAACCGACCACACCGGTTGCAAAGCGCACATTTTCTTTGGCAATGTCCATGTTGTGATGCTTTTTCTGCCATGCAAAAAATGCCTCATAATAGGAATCTTCCACCTTGCCGTAACCGAATACGCCGTGCTGTACACGTTTCGTCATCGCATCGATCACAGACTGCGGACAGCGGATTTCCATGTCGGCAACCCACATCGGCAGAAGATCAGCATCCCCGAAAATCTCTTCGAGAGAATCCCACTTTAATGTGCCCGTACCTTTTCTTTCCACACAGTTTTCGCGGCAATACTTCTCAAAATCCATACTTACAATCACCCTTTCTCTTATAAAATTTTTACGGAAAATCAGAAAAATTGTTTTCTGAATAAACTATATTATAAAATGAGTTGTGAAATATGTCAATTACTCTTTTTAATTTAAACGAAAAACCGTTATTTTGAATAAAAAACGAGCGCAATTTAATAAAAAATAGTTTTTAGACTTAACTATTTTTACAATGGGATGCCATATGAGAAAAGAATAGCAGATCAGAACTTTCCCGCCAAGATAAAATACGGATAAAAATCAAATAACGAAAATATCGAAAATCTTGAAACGGAATTTTATATATGATATGATTGAAAACACTGAAGTTTAGAATGTCAGATAAATCAGGTTAAGCAGGAGAAGAATGACAGAATGGAACATTTTTCAGATATCAATAAGATGTATAAAAAGCTGAACGTGAGGGCAGATATGATCTATGAATTTGTAATTCTGTATCACAATTATATCTATGCCCAGCATACATATGAGGCGGAAAACTGCAACATGATGGAAATACACACCCTTACATATATTGATGACAGCCCGGGAATCACAGCCACAGAGCTCTCCAAAATATGGCATAAAAGTAAAAGCGCCATTTCCCAGACGATAAAAAAGCTGATCAATTCCGGTTATGTGGAAAAAAAGTATCTGGAAAACAATGAAAAGACAGCGCGTCTGTTTACTACGGAGAAGGGACATCAGCTCTCCAATGTCCACAAGGCTTATGACGTGGCGGATATCATGCAGACAACGGCTTATCTTGTGGAACAGTGCAGCGAGGAGGATCTGGATGCGTTTTACCGGATACTGGAGCAGTATATCGGGCTGCTGAAATCGGAAATACAGTGATGGCAGAAGTAAAATAAGTGTTAAGGTTGACAGCGTTACCGCATAAAATAAAAAAATAATAAAAGAAACTGCAGAAAAAATCTCTGGTGCCGGGAAGGTTTCGGAGATTTTTTTATAAGAATCTGTGTTCTTTTGCGCAGAGGAGGAGTACGGAAAGATACTTTCAGAAATATTTCCGAAAAGAGAAATAAAATGCTATAATCGGATAAAAGATTCCTTTTTCGGAACTGATCAGGAGGTTACTATGCTGAAAATTTATCTGGGACAGATGGAGGAAGCGATATATCATCCTCCGACATACTTTGACAACCGATATGAAGATGAATGGATTACAGAGAAACTTTCCGTTGAAATGATAAAAGATGTGGATAAATCAACCGTTGTCAGTGAACGTCTGATCGACAGCCCGGTACTTGGTCCGATTTCTGTAAAAGAATTATCAGGAGGAGTAAAAACATTGATCCTGATGGCGTTTGATAATTCAGATAATGTATTTAACGCATCTGTATGTGGTGACAACTATGCCAAATGGATTTTAAAGATTGCGGAGACGAAAGATCTCACAATTAATTTAAGACATATTATGGATTTCGGCGATGGAGAATTTGAGGCTCAGATTCTTAATACGGGAGAAACTGTTCATAATATGTCAGAATTTATTGATATCGCCGGGGAGTATGTATAGGGGAAGCAAAGATGAAAGAAAAACACAAGGTCATTATACAAAATAACAGACTGCATTATGAATTTGAGATAAAACGAAATATTACGATTATTCAGGGAGACAGTGCAACCGGGAAGACAACCCTGATCAATATGGTAAGACAAGCTGAAAACCTGGGAAAATCGAGTGGAATAGATGTTATCTGCGATGTACCGTGTAGAGTTCTGGATGGAAGAGAGTGGAAACTGCTCCTGGAAAATATGTCCGGAAATATTATATTTACTGATGAAGAAAATACTTTTATTAATACAGAAGAATTCGCAGAAGCCATCCGTGGGTCGGATAATTATTTTGTACTGATAACCAGAGAAAATCTTTATAACCTGCCATACAGTATTGACGAAATATATGGACTGCATTCATCGGGCAAATACCAGAATACGAAAAAAATACATCAGGAGATGTACAGAATTTATTCTAATATTGAAGAGTTTCCTGTAAAACCAGAGAAGATTATTACAGAGGATTCAAATTCGGGATATGATTTTTTCTGCGCTGTCAGTGAAGAAAAGCAGATCGAATGTGAAAGCGCAGGAGGAAAATCAAATATATTTTCATGTATAAAAGAAAACAGCGGAGAAGAAATATGTGTCATCGCAGATGGGGCTGCAATTGGTCCTGAAATGAATCGGTTATATAAACAGGCACAAAAAATGAAAAATATCAGGCTCTTCCTGCCGGAATCCTTTGAGTGGCTGATCTTGAAATCCGGACTGATTGGTGGTAGAGAAATAAAAAAGATTTTGGAGACGCCGGAAAATTATATTGACAGTAAAGATTTTTTTAGTTGGGAAAGATATTTTACCCGACTTTTTAATAGAGAAGACTGAAGACTCATATTTAAAATATCAAAAGTCCAGGTTAAACAAAGCGTATCTTCATGGAAAAAACAAGGAGATGATCCTTAAAAGTATGGAAGGTATTGAGTTATAGAAGGATAATGAACACTATGGGAGGAAGTAATATGAGACTTTTTATCGCAATCGATCTCTCGGAAGAGATGAAAAAATCTCTCGTCGGCTGTAAGCACAATCTGAAAAAACAGGGCGTGGAGGGCAATTACGTCCCTGCGCAGAATCTTCATATGACCCTTGCCTTTATCGGGGAGTATGACGATCCGGCAAAGGTAAAATCTGTAATAGACAGAGTGCCGCTCACTCCGTTTCGTTTAAGCCTCTCGGAATCCGGAAACTTCGGAAATATTCTGTGGGCGGGAGTGAAAGGCAACCAGAAGCTGAAGACATATGTGAAGGAATTGAGAGAAGCTCTGGCGGCGGAGGGGATACCTTTTGAAAAGGACAAATTTGTTCCTCATATTACGCTGATCCGGAAGACCTCTGCAAAAAGAACGTATCAGGTGCATATGCCGAAAGCGGATATGATGGTGAAGAAGGCGTCGCTGATGAAGTCAGAGCAGAGAAACGGGAAAGTGGTTTATAAAGTGCTGTAAGCCGAAGGAGTCTGCTATGTCAAAAGTGATAAGTATCGGAAGGCAAAGTTTTGAAGAACTGATTAAAAATGACTGCTTTTATGTTGATAAGACAGGTCTGATCAAAGAATGGTGGGAATTGCAGGATGATATTACGCTGATTACCCGACCGCGCCGCTTTGGAAAAACCTTGAATATGGATATGATGAAGTGCTTTTTTTCAAACCGGTATGCACAGAGGGAGAATCTGTTCTCCAGTCTTTCCATCTGGAAACTATGAGTATGTTTTCCGCAATGTTTCAGGGGTGGTTCAGCAGTTTTGACGGAGAAAATCATCCGTCCGGGAAAATGCAGCCGGAAAAATTGCACGCTGTGAAAGCTATCACTAAGAGTCTGAAAAGACCAGACTCAAGTGCCTGCTTTTATCATGGTTTTGTTCTCGGAATGTTGGTGGAACTGCGGGACCGCTATGAAGTAAAATCAAACGCAGATTGAAAAGAAAAAATATGACAAGGAACTGATAGAAAAGGGATTTACACAAAACAGGATTCGGCGCAGATGTTTTGTGTCGAAAAAGAGAATCGTTGCAGATTTTATGCGACGAAAAGGAATATCGTCGCAAATATTCTGCGACGATTTTATACTATACTCAGAGGTGAGATAGGATGAAAGAAGGCATATACAGGAGTACTGATATGATGCCGGATCCGTACATGTTGCATCACTCACTTTATAGGCGTCAGATGCAACCATCTGATCATAGATATGGACGTGCGGGGCACTGTAAAAATATTTTATACTGCCGTCAAAAGGATCAAAAATCTTTGCTTCTGATAATGGCGAACCTTCAATTGCAGATGCGGATGCTTCGTCTGCACCAACCGACACATCGGTCAGTCCGCCTTCAGACGGTTCAAGCGTAAAGGAATTTCCCGCGCCAAGCGCGACAATGTTTCCTTTTGCAGTAACAGTAGAATCTCCTTGAATCAAAAGACTGTCCGCTGCCCAGATTCCCCAGTCCGCTGTTGATTCAGCAGTCACCGTACTGTCTGTCAAAGTAATATTCGGAGCCTGCAGGGCAGGATAATAAGCCGTCGCTGTGAACCCACTTTCTGAAATCAAAATTTCGCTGCTGTTTACCCAGATACCATGTCCGGTTTCAGACCTGACGTTAAGCTCGCTATCGCCAGTTACCGATATTTTCCCTTCTACCCAGATTGCAGCATCCCCATATACAGATGAAGTGCTGGCATCGACCTGAGAATTTGTGATTGAAATGTCTGCATTAGAGACAATTGCGTTGTAACTGTCGGATGAAAACATATTTGCTTTCACGGTACTGTCTGAGATTGAAATACCCTTACCTGCGGTTAATCCGGATTCTCCTGTACTGGATACGTCGCCGTTTAACTCTACATAAGCGCCGTTAAAAATTTCCAGTATGCCTTCTGCATGAATCCCCATCCCCTCAAATGGTGCGAGGCTCTTCGCATTAACATATAATTTGGCCCCGTCAACAGTGATATTTCCACCCGCCCCATTTCTGATCCCGGCATAAACACAGTTTATCGTAAGCGTCCCATCTCCCTGGATCGTAAGCGTCCCGGAACTGCCTAAAATCCCATAAGACGCAGGCACGTCAATACTGTTTTCGCCAATTAATACAATCGTCAGATCCCCGTTCCCATATGAAATCCCGCCACTGGTATTCCCCGGGACTGCGTCTGTGATGGATGCATTATCCAAAGTCAAAATGTTTTCTGTTTCATCATATTCAGCGCGTCCGTTCCCGCAACTGACAACCCGTCCCGGAGCTGCAAGAATATCCTCGCCATTTACTGTGAGAGTGCCGGGCCCTGCCGCATTTGCCTCTGACGGCATAAGTCCCGCGATGACTACAATCGACAACGATAGTATAAAATTTCTGATTTTCTTTGTTTTCATTTTTCCCTCCTGTTGTATAAAACAACAAAAAGGCGTATTCTGCCCTGTTTATTGTGGGCAGAGTACGCCTTCTGATTCTGTTTCTATGAAATTTTCAGGAACGACCGCTAAAAGGGCAAAGTTATTGCTTGCTTGCTAAGATTTTTGCAACTGCCGCCATGCCTGTCAACTCCTTTTGTAACCTGATTCCATATTTTTCACTTTACCATAAAACCGGCGGAGCTGCAATCTTTTTTCCGCGGATTTCATATCATTCGCTTTCTCTTAATATCCTCTGGACCTCCAGGCGGGTCTCCCCGACCCGGATCACGTCCTCCTTCTGGATTACAACAGGATGGCTGATCCTGTTGCCGTTCAGAAATGTGCCATTTCTTGAATTTTCATCCTTAAGATACAGCTTATCACCCCTGTGCATGATCACACAGTGAACCTTTGAAACTCTCACATCAGTGGGAAGCACAAGATATTTCTCATATGCATTCCCTTCTCTTGACCTTCCGATCCCGACTGTGTCATAGAAAATATAACTGTATTTCTGCCATGTATCGAGATCTTCCAGGATAATTTTCCACTGCCTTCTCTTCTTTTTCCGGGGCGGCGCTTCCTCCTCGTCATCATCATCCTCATCTTCAGATTCGTCTTTTTCACGCCGGTGCTTCCGCCCTTTTCTGAGTGCAGCAGCCGCATCCTCCGCCTTATTCTTTTTTATCGTCATAAACGTTCCGCAAAGCAGCGCAATGCTGCCTATAATGAGCAGAGCCAACAGAACCCAATACCACATATGTATCACTCCTTTGAAACTTAATGGTACTATACTTTTTTCCTGCGGGCAAGCATCAATATCGCATTTTACACGAAATTATGATAGAATAATACGATACCGGGGGTTCCAAGCCATGCACTTCAAGCCTGCCCTGGAACCCGCCAAACATGAAAAAGATGTCCTTAGGGCAGATTTTAATGGATTTCGATGAAAAAGGAGATTATCAATGAGTATATTCCGACCATTCCGGGGTATCCGCCCGGCAGAAGAACTGGCTTCCTCTATCGCCGCACTTCCATATGACGTGTACAGCAGTGATGAGGCGCGCCATATTGTTTCAGAAAATCCCCTGTCTTTTCTTAAGATCGACCGCGCCGAGACACAGTTTCCTCCCGGCACCAGCCCCTATTCCGATGAAGTCTACGAACGGGCGCGGGAGACATTACATGAGATGACGGATCGGGGGGACTTTATAATGGATTCTCTCCCCTGCTACTATATCTATGCCCTTACGATGAACGGACACACCCAGACCGGACTCGTGGGCTGTGCCTCCATAGACGACTATAAGAACGGCATTATTTTAAAACACGAGAATACACTTGAAGAAAAGGAGCTTGACCGCATCCGCCACGTGGATACATGCAGCGCCCAGACCGGTCCTATCTTTCTTGCCTGCCGTCCGCAGCCTGAGCTGAAAGGACTTCTCGCCGAAATCAAAAAAAGCTCTCCGCTCTATGATTTTACCAGCGATGACACCGTCCGGCATCAGGTATGGCAGATAGACAAGGCGGAATTTATCGAGAATATTTCTCATTTAGTCTCCGGTATCCCTCACCTCTACATCGCCGACGGGCATCACAGGGCTGCCTCTGCAGTCAAGGTCGGATATATGCGCAGAGCCGCAGACCCTGGGTTTACCGGGGCAGAAGAATATAACTACTTCCTCTCTGTCCTGTTTCCTTCAGATGAGCTGACAATCTATGACTATAATCGGATTATAACTGATCTGAATGACTATACATTTGATGAACTTCTTGATATGATAGGGAAAGAATTTGAAGTCGCCCAGGCAGGCACAGATCCGTATCGCCCTTCCCGAAAAGGAGAATTTGGCTTGTATTATAGTGATACGTGGTACCGGATCCGGCTCCGAAGCCTCCCTTCACCCCGGGACCCTGTGAAATGTCTTGATGTGTCTATTCTGCAGGATATGATACTGGAGCCGCTGCTCGGCATCCGCGATCCCAAAACAGATTCCCGGATTCGCTTTATGGGCGGCATACGTGGCCTGAAAGCTCTTCAGGAAGCCGCTGACAGTGCAGGAGGCATCGCATTTTCCATGTATCCGACTTCTATGGATGAACTGCTCAGTGTTGCGGACGCCGGGCTGCTTATGCCTCCGAAATCCACATGGTTTGAACCAAAGCTCAGAAGCGGGCTGTTCATCCATCCGTTCTGACTTTCTGGCAGAAAATCGGTCAGGGTGCGGGAACCGGCGGGGCGCACGCTTTCTGCCCCACGTCGTTTGAATTAAGTTAAGTAAGAGGAGATGTATTTAGAAATGGAAAGAAATGATCTTTGCTGGTGCGGCAGTGGAAAGAAATATAAAAAATGCCATATGCCGATCGAAGAAAAAATGCTGTTTCATGCAGAGAAAGGGGAGATCGTGCCTGCAAAAAAGCTGCTGAAAACTCCCCGTCAGATTGAAAAGATCAAGGAGAGCGCCGCCCTGAACACTGCGGTTCTCGACGAGGTGGCAAGGCATATCCATATCGGGATGAGCACTGCCGAGATAGATGACATTGTCTACCGCTTTACGACGGAGCACGGCGGCATCCCCGCCCCTTTAAACTATCAGGGGTTTCCCAAAAGCGTATGCACCTCCATCAACAATGAGATCTGCCACGGAATCCCGGATGAGCATATCATCCTTCAGGAGGGCGATATTATAAATGTTGACGTTTCGACTATCCTGGACGGCTATTTTTCTGACGCCTCCCGCATGTTTAAAATGGGGAAGGTCTCGGAACGGGCGGAGCGCATCGTCCGTGTCACAGAAGAGTGCGTGGAGCTCGGCCTTGCGGCAGCCAGACCCTGGGGACATCTGGGCGATATTGCGGATGCGATCAACACGCACGCACGCGCCAACGGCTATTCCGTCGTCGAAGAGATCGGAGGGCACGGTATCGGTCTTGAATTTCACGAAGATCCTTTCGTCAGCTATGTAACGCCCAAGGGCAGCGAGATGCTTCTCGTTCCGGGTATGATGTTTACGATTGAACCGATGATCAACGAGGGGAGCCCTGACTTCTATGTAGACGAGGACAACGACTGGACCGTGTATACCATAGACGACGGCCTGTCCGCCCAGATCGAATATATGGTCCTGATCCGGGAGGACGGCGTAGAGGTTCTGACAAAATAAGGCAGCCGCCCCTCTTTACGCGTAGTGCCGCACCCTCAGGCCAATCCCCATCGTATCTGCCAGCTTTTGGCTCGCTTCGATGTCCTCTTCCGGGAGGACATCGACCACCGTAAATTTCACCTCCGGGAGCTTCTCGCGGCATTCTGCTGCAAAGTCCAGCATGCCGTCAAACGCATCTTCAAACTGCGGTCTTGTCACACGCATATACTCTTCTCTGTCCGGCGCATTGAGGCTGATGGAAACGCTGTCCACAACCCCTTCAAGCTCCGGTATAATATCCCTTCCGTAGTAGAGGTTCGCCAGGCCGTTCGTGTTGATCCTGACCCTGATGCCGTATTTCTCCTTTGCATATCTGGCAGATTTCGTCAGGATATCGAGCGCACATGTGGGTTCCCCGTATCCGCAGTAGATCAGCTCATCGTATCCCTCAAAGTCAAAGTCGTCCATCGCCGCAATGACCTCCTCCAGCGTCGGGTCTTTCTTATGCCACAGCGTGTCAGAGTCCCCCACGCTGTCCTGGTGGCTGCGGATACAGAAGGTGCATCTGCAGTCACATTTATTGGTAAGATTTACATATACGTTATTCTTATATGTGTATAAAATATCAGCCATTTCTCACACCTCTTTCTTCGTCTGTTTTCCCTTAATGTTTGCCTGCATCCAGAATGTGCCGCAGCTGCCCGGTCACATGGGCGCGTTCCAGGAAGGCTGCCGCCGCATAGAAAAGAACCATACTGCCTCCCGACTGTATCAGGCTTCCCGTCAGCGACGCCACAGGCGCTATGAATGAACCGAAGAGGATCCCTTCTGCGAGGTAATATCCTGCCGCTGATATTATGCCCGATAGTACCGGGGCCGCGATATTTCTTCCCGAGAGAATTTTCGTCTCTGCTCTGGTGAACGGCAGGACGATCAGCATCTTGATGACCACCGTGGCAGGCGCCCACATCGGCGACGTCATAAGATCCGCAATCCCTCCTCCCAATGCTGCTGCCGCGAGCGCATAGGGCTTTGGCAGCAGGACCGCCGCGAGATAGATCAGGGTATCTCCAAAATGGATATAACCGCCGTTTACCCCGTACGGGATATGGCAGATATATGCCGTCAGGATGGCAATCATTGCTGCAAACGCTCCCGTTACTGCAAGTTTTGATGTGTTGCCTTTCATTATACCTCTCTCCTTCCGATGCCTTAATATAAAACCAGGGTCATGATCGTTTCAGCCTGCTGTTAGTATCCCAAGATACCGCTCATAATTCACGCCGTCATTTCTTGGGATCCCTTCCCGGACGGAATCTTCCAGTGCAAGTTCTATCATTTTTCCCGCTTTCTCTATCATGGAACCCAAATCTTCTCCCCTTGCCTTCCCCCCGGCAATCGCCGAGGCGAACAGATCCCCCGTCCCCGAGTAGCTCTCACCCACGAAGGGAAACGCGGCCAGCTCCGTCTTTTTCTTCGTGACAGCGAGATTCCCCATCTTCTGTACTCCATCCTCGCTGTCAAGGAAACGTATCCCTGTTACGACGATCTCCCTGGGCCCTTTCGCAATCAGGTTCCCTGCCATCTGCCCGGTCACAGTAAGCAGGTGCTTCTCGTCCGTCATCTCTTCGATCATCCTGTAATCCGTATCTGTAAGGAGACACAGCTCTGTCAGGTTCGGGGTGATAATATCCGCTTCAGACGCCAGCTCTTTCATCATACTGAGAAGCTCCGGCGTAAAGATCGTATATTTTCTCCCCTCGTCCCCCATGACCGGGTCTACAAGCAGAAACGTCTTTTTTCCATAAAATGCATCCAGGAAACCAAAGACCTTTTCAATCTGCCTCCCCGACGACATAAATCCTGTGTAGATCCCGTCAAAAGAAACGTCCATCTTCTTCCACTCTTTTGTGAAGTCATCCATCCTGTCTGTATAATCATCATAAAAATAGCTGGGATATCCGGTCTGTCCGCTTAAAATCGCCGTGGGAAGCGGACAGGGCTGCACTCCCATCGACGCTATGACTGAGATTGCGGCTGTCAGGGAGCATCTTCCAAAGCCTGACAAGTCGTTTATCACTGCAACTTTTCTGTTCATTCCCTTCACGCTCCTTATCTGTGGGGACGTTTTTTATATCCTCCACCCTGCTGTTCCGGGAAATCATATCACATAACTGGTTTTATCAAAATATCCAGTTTTTATGTTTTAGACCAGTCCAGTTTGCTTCCCAAAGAAAAAGGCATCCGCCGCATTTCCGGCAGCGATGCCTTATCACCTTTTTATATTACCACTGTTCCCCGTCCTCTTCGACAGGTTTCAGGACTATGGCGGAATGTCTGCCCATATTCAGTACGACTTCTCCATCCACAACCAGATATTCATCGGGATCCGTTGTATATCCTTCCTCATAAGAATAGATCAGCCGTTTCATGCGCCCGTATTTTGGCACTCCTGTCAGCCACACGGGAATCGTCACTTCCTTGAGTTCCTTGCTGTTATTCAGCACAACGATGATCTGTTCCTCCCCCTGGAATCTCCCGTAGGCAAGCAGATTGTTCTCTCCGATCAGCATTTTCAGGGAGCCTTTCCGCAAAGGGGTTTCTTCCTTGTGGATCCTGATCATTTCTTTGTGGAACCCCAGAAGCTCTTTGTCCTCTTTCCCCCAGGGATAGGTTCTCCGGTTGTCTGGGTCTGTAAAGCCGCACAGCCCCACTTCGTCGCCATAGTACACGGTCGGTGCGCCAACCCACGTCATCTGGACCGTCACCGCTTCTCGCATAACTGCGTGGTTGATGCCCTCTTCAGCCGCCTTGGAACCGACATGCTCTACCCTTCCTACAATATGGTTCGTCCGGGTGAGGAAGCGGGAGTGGTCATGGTTGGACAGTTCGTTCATCGCCACCTGGAGGGATGGCGTGAGCATACTTGCCATAAAATGCTTCATCGCTCCCATGAAATTATCCGCATTTCCCCACAGGTCCATCCTGCGCTCGTCACTGTGTTTCTCCATTCCGGTCAGGAACCACGTAAGGGGTTCCATAAAAGCGTCATAATTCATAACGCTGTCCCACTGATCTCCCTGGAGCCATTCGATCGGATCGCCGTAGTGCTCTGCCAGGATCAGCGCATTCGGATTCGCGCTTTTCACCTCTCTGCGGAAGCGGCGCCAGAACATGTGGTTGTATTCGTTGCTGTATCCCAGATCTGCGGCAACATCAAGACGCCAGCCATCCACATTATAGGGCGGGGAGACCCATTTCTTCCCGATTTCCATAATATACTGCTCAAGCTCGCTGGAATCTTCATAATTCAGCTTGGGAAGCGTGTCGTTCCCCCACCATGCATCATAATTCGTATTGTAGGGCCACGCCTCCGTCCTCTCGTCAAAGAAATGGAAAAAGCTCCGGTACGGACTCTTTGCACTGACAAACGCCCCTTTCGGATAATCCGGCTGCTGCTCGTAGATCCTCTCCCTGTCCATCCATTTATTAAATGAACCGCAGTGGTTGAATACGCCGTCCAGGATCACCTTCATCCCGCGCCTGTGCATCTCCTCCACCAGCCTGGCAAACAGTTCATTGCTTGCCTCAAGGTTCCGAAGGTCGCCGGTGCGGACCTGGTATTTGGTCGCCCCGATATTGTCCTGCGCTCCTTCGGGAAGCGTCTCGCCGCCGTCTACAACGATCCTGCCATAGTGGGGATCGATATAATCGTAATCCTGGATATCATACTTGTGATTGGAGGGCGAGACAAAAAGCGGATTGAAGTAGATGACCTCCACGCCAAGTTCCTGGAGGTAGTCCAGCTTATCCCACACGCCCTGCAGGTCTCCCCCATAGAAATTGCGGATATCCAGGGCGGCCGGGAGCTGATCCCAGTCCGTAATCTTCGCACTGGGCGCCCCGATATAGAGGTATTCCCCGTCCACCACATCATTGGACGGATCCCCATTGTAAAAGCGGTCGACAAAGATCTGGTACATCACCGCTCCTTTTGCCCATTCCGGCGTAGAAAATCCGGGAACAATCACAAAGGAATAATAGTCCTCCATGTGATCAGACACACCGCAGCGATTGTAATAACAGATCTGTTCCCCTTTCTTAATCTCAAAAGAATAACGGAAAGGCTCCTCTCCAAGCTGACATTCGATTTCATAGAAATCGAAATCTCCCCTGTTCCTTGTCTTCCACATGGAGTAGCTCCGCCCTCCCAACAGAACGCTTACCTCTTCAACATCATTGTGGGCAGTCCTGAAGCGGAGGACAATTTTCTCGTTCACCTCCGGTTCCGCCGGGATGACATAATCCTGTGTACCGTCGCAAAACAGCGCGTCTCTGTTCATTATCACCCCTCCGCCCCTTCGCTCTCAAACAATGCCTCAAATTCACTCCTTGTGATCTTTTCCTTTTCCAAAAGCAGTTGTGCACATGCATCAAGGACGGAATGATACTCCTGGATGATGGATCTCGCTTTCTCATAGCACTCGTCTATGATCCTCTTCACTTCCTCATCGATCGTGCCAGCAACCTTCTCTCCGTAGCCTCTTGAGGTATGCCCGAAATCACGTCCGATAAACACTTCGTCGCTGTTATTGTCATAATTGATCAGGCCCAGCCGCTCTGACATGCCAAACTTCGTAATCATGGATTTCGCAATCGCTGTCGCCTGCTTAATATCCTGGGAAGCGCCTGTGGTAATATCGTCAAATATCTCTTCCTCAGCGACACGTCCCCCCAGGGAAACTGTGATCTCCTGCAGCATATGCCCTTTCGTATTGAACATATCGTCCCGCTCCGGAAGAGGCATCGTATATCCGCCCGCTCCCCCTGTGGGAATAATGGACACACTGTAGACAGGGCCCACATCCGGCAGCACATGGAAGAGAATCGCATGCCCCGCCTCATGGTATGCCGTGATGCGTCGCTCTTTATCCGATACGATCCTGCTCTTTTTCTCCGGTCCGATGCCAACCTTCACAAACGCATGGCGGATATCCGACTGCTGGACATACACGCGGTTATCCTTGGCTGCAAGGATCGCCGCTTCATTCAGGAGATTCTCCAGGTCCGCCCCTGTAAATCCCGATGTTGTCTGTGCAATCTGCTTCAAATCCACATCGTCGCCCAGCGGCTTATTTCTGGCATGTACCTTCAGGATCTCCTCCCTGCCGCCCACATCCGGGCGTCCCACAATGACATTCCGGTCAAACCTTCCGGGACGGAGGATCGCAGGGTCCAGGATATCCTTCCGGTTCGTCGCTGCCATCACTATGATCCCTTCATTCACGCCGAATCCGTCCATCTCAACGAGAAGCTGGTTGAGCGTCTGCTCCCGCTCATCGTGGCCGCCGCCAAGTCCGCTTCCGCGGCGTCTTGCAACCGCGTCAATCTCATCGATAAAGACGATGCACGGTGCATTTTTCTTGGCATCCTGGAAGAGGTCCCGGACACGGGAAGCGCCCACTCCGACGAACATCTCCACAAAGTCGGAACCTGAAATACTGAAGAACGGGACCCCCGCTTCTCCTGCAACCGCCTTTGCCAAAAGCGTCTTTCCGGTTCCCGGAGGTCCTTCCAGAAGCACCCCTTTCGGGATTCTTGCCCCTACCTGGACATATTTCTTGGGAGCTTTCAGGAAATCCACGATCTCCTCGAGCTCTTCTTTCTCTTCCTTGAGACCTGCCACGTCCTGGAAGGTCACCTTGACCTCATTCTGCGTTGCCATGCGGGCACGGCTCTTTCCGAAGTTCATCGCCTTCGCGTTTGCCCCGCCGCCCTGGCGGTTCATGAGGAAGAAGATGAGCAGCACGCCGCCCAGAGTGATCAAAAGCGGGATAATGATTGTCGTCACCATCGATTCCTCCGGGACATCCGACAATGCATAATCGATATTGTGCTCCTCCAGAAGGCTTTGGACCTTCTCCACGTCTGAGACGTTGACCGTTCTCATAGTCCCTTCGTCTTTAAGCGTTATCGTCACTGTACCGGTCGGAACTGCACTGTTCTGGTCAATATACACATCGGTTACATTTTCATCTTCCACTTCGCTGACAAACGCTGTGTAGCTCATCTCCTGCTGATGCACCTGCAGTTGGTTTGCCATCCACAGAGCGATCGCCACGATCACAATAAAGGTGAGAATCGTGGGCCCGCTCACTCCCCTGTATTTTCTGTTATTGTCCACTTTAAGCCAAACTCCTTCCTATTCAACGCCTTCCACTACTCCAATGTAAGGCAGATTTCTATATTTCTGGGCGTAATCCAACCCGTACCCCACTACAAATTCATCCGGGATCTCGAATCCGCTGTAGTCTACTTTCACATCCTTCACCCTCCGATCCGGTTTATCCAGCAGCGTGCATAACCGGATACTTGCCGGATGCCTCCTGTGCAGTACATCCATCAGATAATACAGCGTATTCCCTGAGTCGATGATATCCTCCACGATCAGGACTTCTTTATTTTCAATTGACTCGTCAAGGTCCTTCGCGATACGCACCACCCCGCTTGACTTCGTCGAATCGCCATAGCTTCCCACACACATAAAGTCCATAGAAACCGGCACTGTAATCCTCTTGGCAAGCTCGCACATAAAAAAGACGCCGCCTTTCAGGACACAGATCAGGTGTATGCTTTTTCCGGCATAATCCCTGCTGATCTGTTCACCCAGTTCCCTTATCCTCTTATCCACATCTTCCTCTTCGATCAATACTCTTATCGTTTCCGGCATGTCACTGTCCCTCCGTTATACTTATCTTCAGAATCCTTTTCGTATGTTCCCCGATCTGGTAAGCACTGCTCATCCTCATACCGGGAATCCATACAATGTGTTCTCCGTCTGCGATCAAAAGCCTTCGCCCCCGCTCTTCTGCCGGTATTTTCTCATTAATGAAATAGGCTTTCAGCTTCTGTTTCCTGCCCTCTCCGTCAATGGTCAGATAATCCCCAGGACGCCTGTACCTTGCAGAAAGACTGTATTCTATTATATCATAATCAAAGCATTTCGTGTAACTTTTTTGCGGCAGAGCTTTTGCCGAAAGGCTTCCGTCCGCTTCCAGGAGCGTACAGCAGATTTTCCGGTTTGTCCCGGGAATGCATGTCACTCCGGGTATCTTGAGCTCAGTCTGGACGGCTTTTCCTGCCTTTTCCCTTTTTTCCTGTCGTCTGAGCAGCACGCCCCCATAGGTCCTGACCGCCCGGATCTGATGCGGAAGGTCCGTTCTTTTCCCTGTCTGCTTGTCAAACAACCCCCTGACGGCGTCTATATGTTCAGCCGCAATATCCCGCTGGCTTTCTGCGGCAGTCTGTATACACCTCTGGATCAGGAATTTCTGCAGCGCCGGAGCCATCTTTCTGAATTTATCCCGGTCGATCCGGATTTCTTTCCTCCCGTCTGGATGTCCTCCCCTTACCGAAACGCACTCTTCCCACGCCTGGTCAGTCTGTACGCACACATACTCCCAGATCTCCTGCGCCTGGCGGGAAAGCTCGTTGAGATGGCCGGCAGCTCCCGGATTCACTTGCATCTCTATCGCCGGAAGGATGTTGTGACGGATGCGGTTCCTTGTGTACGCATCTTCTTCATTCGTCCTGTCCTGGCAATAGGAAATCCCGTTTTCTTCCAGCCAGTCCTCAATCTCCTTCCTGGAAAGGCAGAGCATAGGCCGAACGAAGCGCCCGCGCACCGGATGGATGCCGCAAAGTCCGCGCAGACCGGTTCCCCTCGCAACATTGAGCAGGACCGTCTCCGCGTTGTCACCGCTGTGATGGGCTGTCGCAATCCTTGTCCCGCCGTTTTCTTCGCACATCGTTTCAAATGCCTTTCTCCGTGCCATGCGCCCCGCCTCTTCAAGAGATTGTTTCCTGTTTCTGGCAATTAATTCCACATTTTCCCGAAAAACACGGCACGGTACGCCCAGCTTCTCACACAGGCGCAAGACGAAGCGTTCGTCCGCGTCCGCCTCTTTCCCCCGCAGTCCGTGGTTCACATGGCATACCGCCACGTCAAACCCCATCTTGTTTTGGAGGGAGCAGAGCATAAAAAGCAGGCATACCGAATCCGCACCGCCCGATACACCTGTTATCACTTTGTCCCTCTTTTCTATCATATGATATTCTCTTATAAATGCTTCTACCTTTTTTTCTGTTCTGTTCATCATATGTAAACTATACCCAATTCATTCGGAAAAGTAAAGCCGTCCTTCCAATCCTGCAAAGACTCCCTTTCAACATTTCCACATACCCACTGCAAGGACTGTCATATCGTCAGCCGGTTCTTTCCCCGTCCAGTTGAGCACCTGCTCCAGCACATGATGCGCCATCTCCCGGGGATTCGAGATTGCACTCCCCTGAATGATCGTCTCCAGCAAAATATCCTGTTCCCCCACCGGAAGCGCATCGAGCACCCCGTCTGTCACCATGATCACAAAGTCTCCATCCCCGAGTTTTCTCTTCACAGAATCAATCTCAATGCTGTTCATAACTCCAATGGGAAGGCTGGTCGAACTCAAATGTTCCACCGTATCCTTCCGTTTGATAAAAGTGGACGAGGCTCCCGCCTTGATAAACTCACATTCACCGGTATACAGGTCGAACACGGTCATATCAACCGTGGAATAATGGATTTCCTCCCTCCCCATGACAAGCGTCGTATTGATCATCTGGATCGCTGTCTTTTCGGGGAAACCGGCGTCTAAGAGTTCCTCCAGCAGTTCAATCACAAGGGTACTCTCCCGGCACGCCTCCTCCCCGGATCCCATTCCGTCAGAAAGAGCGGCCCCCTGCCTGCCGCCTGTCAGCTCCATCATCGCGAAATTATCGCCCGATATCCGGCTGCAGCCCTTCCCGATCTTTGCGGCCCCCTGCATGGTATAATATGCCGGACCTTCCCGGCAGACTACCGTCACATAATTCTGTCCGATCACCTGCGCGCTGTCATTAGGCGCTATAAATCTGCGCTCTGCGGCCTCTGAAATCCCCCGGACCAGCTCTTTAACCGTCACCTTCTGTTTCTGCATCGCCCTTGCCGTGACATGCACTTCATACTTCCCTTCCCTGTTCATTAAAAAATGGGTATACAGCACCCGTATCCCTTTTTTTCTCAGATGCGCCGTTATTTTCTTCTCAAGGCGTTCATCTGTAAATATACTGTCCTCCAGCTCCTTCGCGGTACTCTTTATCATGTCCGCGAACGTATCCATCTGTATGGCGCACCCCTCTCTGCTGCGCGCGATACGGTTGACCCAGATCATATTCTGCCTTGCCTCATGGAACCCCTCCAGCATCTCTCTGAGAAACCGGGGCGCCATAATGCATCTCTGCATCAGCTTGCGCTTTGTTTCCGTGTTCAGTTCATTGCCATAATGGTCAACCGCCGAAAGGATCTCGTATCCCATCTGATAGGTATGGACAAAATTTTCTCCCCAGCACCAGCTGCATTTCTCGCATTTTTCGCATACCCGCTCTTTCACACGGTCAAACATGCCGTCTATCTCTTCCGTTGAAAATGTCTGCTTTTTCTCCTCCAGCTCCAGAAACCTCTGGGAAAGCTGCTTAAGGGAATGGGCAAATTTCTCTATCTGTTCTACATATGGACTGTTGTGCAGTGTCTGTCCGTCATTCATGATGTCATACTCCCTTTCCGGTTCACGCCCCTGCCCCTTCCGGCTGGCGCGCATATACCCTGACTGAAAACAACACTCCAGGAGTATTCCTCCTGGAGTGTCTTTCGTATCTCGGTTATTTACTTTTATAAATGCCTGTCTACCTGGACGGCTTGAATACAATCTCATTCGGATCTACCAGTCCGAGCTTTTCTTCCGCAGTCTCTTTGATGTAATCATCCGTCTGCACATATTCTTTATATTCTTCAATCTCCTCGGAACGCTCCTGTTCCTCTTTGATCTGTGCCTCCAGCTCCTTCTGCTGTTCTTTGTAGCTCTCATTTTTCGCCTGCAGTGTCATAGAATTTATTGTAAGTACACCACACAGCAGAACCAGAACTGCGCTGATCATCAATATACTCCGTTTATGCTGGCGCAGACGGGTATTCCTTCTCCGAACACGCCGCTTTCCCGCGGGAGTTCTCCTCTTTTCCATTCATACTCACCCAACTTATTACTCTTAAATTTATACCCCGCTACATGTGATATTCTATCGGTTTTTCTTCGACTTTTCAAGTTTTTTTCTTGATTTTACATATAATTTTTTAACCGAAAAGATGACAAAATATTCCAGGAGCCCACCACATACAACTCCTAGTATAAAATACCACCGCACGCTACCATAGGTTGTTGCATACATTTGACGGAATAAATATCCGCTCGTTCCCACACAGAAAATAAGATCTTCTATATTTACTGCTGCTGCGCTGTGGGGGATGATCCTTCGGATACAGACCAGTATTCCATAAGCAGACAGGACGGTCATTCCCGACAGCCCGGCATAGAAAAAGACAGCGGCTTCCGTACTGATTCCAGACATTGTATTTCCATCCTATCGGAAAAGCTTCGACAAAAAGTTTTCTCCAGATTTCCCCGTCTGGGAGATGCTGGAGTATGCGATACTGTCAATATTGCCTGACAGATCGACTTCTCCCTTTTCCACGCTCAGCCTGTTCACATGCAGGTCTGTCCCTTTTACCATAAGCATACCCTGCTCTGTCTCCAGCAGGATCTCATTTAAATCAAAGGAAAGCACATCCAGCACTCCCGTCACCATGCTTGTTTTCCTGTTGTTGACCACAAGCTTGTGTGTTTTCGCTATCCGCTGCTCTTCCATATGCAAACCCCCTCTCTGTGCTTTTCTATATATATGAGAGGTTGTTCTTTTTTATGCCAGCCATGTCTGCCGTCACAGATACCGAAAAAGCTCTTTGGCCTCTTCCTTTTTCGTCGTCTCCTGGATATCAAGGATCTCAGCCTTGACTGTCCTTGTTCCAAACTGGATCTCCAGGACGTCGCCCGGCCTGACCTGGGCGGATGCTTTCGCGGCTTTCCCGTTGACCATCACGCGTCCCGCATCACAGGCCTCATTTGCCACGGTTCTTCTTTTAATCAGACGGGATACTTTTAAAAACTTGTCCAAACGCATTTTTCTCCTCCTCGCTCTGCCTGCTGTTTCTCCCACACGACAAAAGGCACTTACAATGCCCTTGTACACTGTAAGTGCCTGTCCTGCCCAATCTCTCTGCTATCGTCATGTCCAAAGCGTGAATTAGTTGATAGCATCTTTTAAAGCCTTTCCGGCTTTGAACTTCGGTGCTTTGCAAGCCGCAATTTTCATCGTCTTGCCTGTCTGAGGATTTCTTCCTTCCCTTGCAGCTCTCTCGCTTACTTCAAATGTACCGAATCCAACAAGCTGGACCTTGTCTCCGGCTTTCAGCTGTTCTGTCACAACATCAATAAAAGCTTTTAAGGCCTTTTCAGAATCTTTCTTGGAAATTTCTGCCTTCTCTGCTACTGCTGCTACTAATTCTGTTTTGTTCATGGATTAATTCCTCCTCTTGATTGTATCAGGATACAATTTCTTCTTAATTTTAAAGGCTCACAAACTTCACGTACACATGGTTTTGCCCTTATGTATTGTTATAACGGTTTCCCTTGTTTTTGTCAAGGAATTTCCACATCTTCTGTCATCTTTGGAACCGCCGCTGTTATCCTATGTCTGAACCGCTTAAATCCAGTGAAAAAACGTCTTCTAAAAACACTGCTTTTTCGTCTGTCTGCTTCACTGCCAGGAGAAGTTTTTCCACACTCTTTTCCGGCAGCCAAGCCTTATTGGAGTGCGCATAACTGCTGGCAGTTTTCCAGAATTTCTCGGGATAAGCCAGGCAGAGCCCTATATATTCCCTCTCTGTCTCTTCCATTTCCCGGACGCTCTCATACGCCTCAAGGATATCGCGTCCAAGTTTTTGTTTCCAATGATATTTTTCCATTACTTTTCTGACAAAATAATACAAATCCTGCACCTGGATATCCATTCTGGTCCGTTCAAAATTAGTCACAGCGATCCCTTCAGGCCCAAACAGGATATTGTGGTAATTATAGTCGCCGTGTATCATTCTGCCGCTTTCCACGCTCTTTTCATACAGAGCCGCACACCCGGAAACCTCCATCTTTCTCACAACCTGGGCTGCCAGTGTATACATCCTGTCAAAATTTTCCAGATAGAGATGTTCAAATTCATTTTTCGAGACCCTTGCCCTGATGAAGCTGCGCACCTTTTTCATCTCACGGTTATGTCTCTCCATCTCTTCTAGCGGACTCTTTTTCGGAAACGGAGCCGCAGCCACGCTGCTTTCCTGCTGCCCGTCTTCTCTCCAGACAAGCTTATTATGAAGCAACGCAAGTGTTTTTGCCGCTTCGATGATCTCATGTTCCTTTTTCATGTCGCACTCATGCCCGGAAAACCATTTCTTAAGCATGAATTTTGCCCCGTCCTTTGATGCGGCGAGCAGCTGCCCGTTTTTCGTAAATACCGGGGTATCTACCCTGACGCCACATTCCGTTTCCAGCCGGTTCAGGATAAGATATAACAGCGCCGCACGCTTTTCGGAAATTCTGGTTTCCTTCAGCAGCATCGTCCCTTCACTTGTCTCGCAAAAAAACGCACCCCTGATTCTCCGGGTGCTTTTTACTTCCATGCCATACTGGTCCAATACTTCCAATTCGTACTCTCTCATAGCTGCCCCCTGTCCCTGCGAAAGACCGGCCACGCTGTCTCCCGCGCACATATTCCGCCTGTGCCCGCGCAGATGCGCAGGCCGCAGTACGTTTATGTTCAAGTTCTTTCTAATGTATGACCGGGACAGCCCGAGTATGCTATAAATCAAGCTTTTCTTTTACATAATTACACAGAATTGACTTCTCATTGCGCGCGGGATCATCCAGGACAAACTCCAGCAGTTCGCTGAGCATGCCGCCAAGCTCCCGTCCCGGCTTCATCCCCAGGCCCATCAGGTCCCTTCCGCCCACGGCAAGCTGGCGCAGTGTCACGCAGTCGCCGTTCAGAATCGTTTCCTGATAAAGCTCCCGCATCGCAACAATATTCTCGATCTTCTCTCTTCTCCTGTAAGGGCTCTGTGCCTTTACATCCGCCATGCGGACGGCGAGATAGTAAGGGAACAGTTCCACCCCGATCCGGTTCATGGCCCGGCGCACATTCCGGGGCGTCGCCTCCACCCTGTAATCGTGGTAGCACACCAATCTTGTGACCTTCTTGACTGTCTCATTGTCAAATTTCAGCCGCCTCATAATCCTGCGCGCAATCTCCTCACTCACAAGCGCATGTCCCTTAAAATGGTCCCTCCCTGTCTCATCCGTGGTCTTCATATCAGGTTTTCCCATATCATGGAACAACATGGCAAGCCTCAGGACCTTATCTGGCTTCACATTCTTCAGAGCATGCAGCGTGTGGGCAGCCACATCATATTTATGGTGGGGGGTGTTCTGCTCCACCCCGACCATCGCATCCCATTCAGGAAGGATAATTTTCGTAATACCAAGCTCACAGGCATCCTGAATCCTCTCCGGGTGGGGCGAAACCAAAAGCTTCACCAGCTCGGTGCGTATACGCTCCGCACTGATTTTCTCCAGGGAAGGCGCAAGCTCCCGGATTGCTTCTGCAGTGGCTGTCTCAATCGGGAAATCAAGCTGAGCGGAAAACCTCACCGCCCTGAGAATCCGAAGTGCATCCTCAGAAAAGCGTTCTTTTGGATCTCCTACACATCGGATCAGATGGTGGTTCAGGTCTTTCATCCCGCCGAACACATCCACCAGCCTCACCTCGTCATTATATGCCATTGCATTGATTGTAAAATCCCGGCGCATCAGGTCTTCCTCCAGCCGGTTTGTGAACCTTACCTCCTTCGGATGCCTGCTGTCCTCGTATGCGCCATCCACACGATATGTCGTCACCTCGTAGCTGTCTTTTCCGATCAGAACCGTGACAGTGCCGTGCTCAATCCCCGTATCTATTGTCCGCCTGAACAGCCGTTTGACCTCCTCCGGTTTGGCAGAGGTGGTAATATCCCAGTCCTCCGGTCTTCTTGCCAGTATGGAATCCCTGACACATCCGCCTACCGCAAAAGCCTCATAGCCGTGAAGCTGAAGATTATTTATAATCATCGATACTTTTCCTGGCAGTTCTATCTTCATGTAACTCTTCCTTCCTTTTTTAAGGGACCGGCTCCACGTCCGGTGCTTTCCATAATCTTTCCAAAATTTCCTCTTCCCTGTTGTGACAGGTAAATATTATAACCTGTCTTTCCTGTCGGCTCAACCATTTTAACGTGGATTCCAGCCTTTTCCCATCATAAAATGCAAATGCGTCATCCAGTATGACCGGCATTGGCTCTTCCTGGAGAAGCTCTGCCGCAGCCATCCTGACCGCAAAATAAATCTGCTCCAGCGTCCCTCTGCTCAGCTGCTCCGCACGGACATTGCGCACTCCATCCCATGCAGACACCGCCATTTTATCATCCACTGAGATCCCCCTGTAGCTTCCTTGCGTTATCTCAGCAAAGATCTTTGAGGCATGACGGTTAAGGAACGACGATGTGTCCTGTCCAAGAGCCGCCGCTGTCTCTTCCAGCTTTTCCCTGGCAAGAAGAAGCGCCTGATGCCTGCTCCTTAGCTGTTTCTCCATATCAGACATCTCTATTTCCTCCGCCTGCTCCTGAAGGTTCTCATACCTGATATGCTTCTCCTTCCACTCAGAACGCACACGATCCATCTCCCACTGAACCCGCCCCATCTCTTCAGAAAGGGCTTTCTTCTTTGCCTGTCCCCAGGTGTTTTCTTCATATGCCTGTCTTTTCCGATCCCGTAACCAAATATAAAGGCCAATTGCCATAAGGACAGCTCCTGCCAGGGCGATCCCCCCTGCAAAGACCGCGATCCGTCCCGCGCCTGCGAACTGCATCCATTTGTCCGTGGCATATGAACAGAGAAAACCAAGAATACCTGCCAGTATCCCTGCCGCTCCTGCAGCGCACAGATTTCCCCGGGGAAGTTTCGGCTTTTCTGCATCTCCCCGGGTACTGCTGCCGTCCTTTTCCAGTCCTTCCAGCTTCCGCTGCTGCTCTCCAAACTCTTCCCGAAGCCTTTCCATATCCCGCTCCAGGAAGCTGCACTCCTGCAATAGCTGCTGCCTGCGCTTTTCCCGTTCTTCCGCCGCTTCCTTCAGGCTGCGCTCCACCGCCTTCCGCCTGTCCTTTAACTCTGAAAGCGCTCCGCCCAAATCCACCTCACCGCCGCCCGTCTCGTAATAGTTGGCGGCGTAATTCTTCAGCGCTTCGGACAGTTCCTGCCTGGGCATGCTCTGAAGCTGTCCGACAGAGACAGTATTATCAAACATAGACGGGGTAATCCCGCCAAGCAGCATCTCCAGATCTCCATGCTCCACGGACAACTGTTCCCCGTCATCCTCGCAGACAAGAGACGCCCTCCGTGTATTTCTCCCAAATTCTCTCTCCAGCCTGAAATTCCTTCCCCCGCAGGTGAACCTCATCATTCCGGCGTAATATCCGGCATTTTCTCTGGGTTCGTAGCGGCTGAACGTATCTTTTCCCGCCGCTCTTCCCCTGCCCCGCTCCATCCCAAAGAGCATTGCACGGATAAATGCATGGAGCGTTGACTTCCCAAATTCATTCTCGCCATATACAACCTGCATTCCGTCATCCAGGCAGAAATGCCTGTCTGAAAATTTCCCGAAATTTTTTAAATACAATTCCCTGATTCTCATATCTGCCGCCCCTTGTGATCCAGAAGCGCTGACACTCCCTCGCACAATGCCTGATATTCCACACTGCCTTCCCTGCATCCGTCAAACTGCCCGATATACCTGCCGATGAGACTGTCCTCATTTTCTCTTCGGAGCCGTTCAAGATCCAATGCCGGCCGCGTTTCATCTATAACCTCAATGACATTCCCATACATGCCCCAATGCCCCGGCTCGATCATAAGCTCCCTGTCCCGGAACCCTTTCAAAACAAATTTATAAATGTTCTCATCCCCGTATTCCCTGATCTCGTTCTCCATTTTTCTTCGGATACTTCTGACGGTATCTCCTTCATCCACCCTGATGTCCCGATGAAAATATTCCCGGCAGGCACAAGCAGACCACCGGATCCGGATTCCCTGCTCCGTGACCTCTCCCCTTACAAAGCCGTGAGGTCCCGTATCGTTCCGGTCAATCGGCTCCAACGCTCCCGAATAGACGACCCGGTCCTTTACAAGAGAATGGGGCTTATGGATATGCCCCAGCGCCACATAATCAAAGCCCGTTCGTTTAAGCTTCTCCACATTGATCGGGATGTGCTTTTCATCCCCTCCATGTGCCAGAAGGAGCTCGTAGCGCTGTATTCCCTGTGCCCTGGCACAGTCATACAGAGGCTCTCGGATCTCCCTTGCGTGATAGCTCAGTCCGTACACTGCGGTTTCCAGCTCTGGGAACTCTACATATTCCATTTTCTCGCCTAGCAGCGGGATCACATTTTCTGCCCAACGGAAGCCCCGGTAGTAGGAATCTCTTCTGACAGGATCATGGTTTCCCGCAATCAGGACAACCTTCGTGTGGCCCAGCTCTGAGAAAAGCGCATTGACTTCCTTCAGTTCCCTGAGAAGCGGCTGCCTGTGAAAAAGATCACCCGCAACCAGGAGAAGATCCGCCCTTTCCTCCCCGCAAATGCGGATAACATGTTCCAGAGTATCCCATAGCTCACGCGGACGGTTGCCACTGAACTTCTCTCCCGCATCCGGCTGTGCCCCCAGATGTACGTCTGCAATATGGATAAATCTCATACTTCCCTCCCAAGCTATCCTGCCGGATACATCCACAAAGGGCGCAGCAATTTTCTGCCCCGCCCTTGTCTCTGTCTCCTGCTATTCATAAATATGTCTCGTTTACCTTCTTCCCGGCTCACAGCTCGCAGTTATTGACTGTCCGGGGGAACGGAATTACGTCGCGGATATTCGACATACCGGTCAGGTACATCACGCAGCGCTCAAATCCGAGGCCGAATCCCGCATGCCTTGTGGATCCGTATTTTCTCAGATCCAGATAGAACCCATAATCCTCCTCTTTCAATCCCAGTTCTCTCATGCGGGCAAGCAGCCTGTCGTAATCGTCCTCCCTCTGGCTTCCTCCGATGATCTCTCCGATCCCCGGGACAAGGCAGTCAACCGCTGCCACGGTCTTCCCGTCCTCATTCTGCTTCATATAAAATGCCTTGATTTCTTTCGGATAATCCGTGACAAATACCGGACGCTTATATACATTCTCTGTCAGATAGCGCTCATGCTCTGTCTGAAGGTCGCATCCCCATGAAACCTTATATTCAAATTTATCATTATTCTTCTTCAGAATCTCAATCGCCTCCGTGTAAGTCACACGGGCAAAATCTGAATTTGCGACATTATGAAGTCTTTCAAGCAACCCCTTGTCCACAAAAGAGTTGAAGAAATTCATCTCCTCCGGGGCATTCTCAAGTACATAATGGATGATATATTTCAGCATATCCTCTGCCAGATCCATATTGTCGTCCAGATCAGCAAAGGCTATTTCCGGCTCAATCATCCAGAACTCTGCTGCATGCCTTGTGGTATTTGAATTTTCCGCGCGGAATGTAGGTCCGAACGTGTAAATGCTGCGGAATGCCTGGGCATAAGTCTCCCCGTTGAGCTGGCCGCTTACCGTAAGGCTTGTCTCCTTTCCAAAGAAATCCTTCGTATAATCCACAGTCCCATCCTCATTCTTTGGAACATTCTCCATGTCCAGCGTTGTCACGCGGAACATCTCTCCCGCACCCTCACAGTCACTCCCTGTGATGAGCGGAGTATGGACATACACGAACCCTCTGTCCTGGAAGAATTTGTGGATTGCATATGCTGCCAGCGACCGCACGCGGAAAACCGCCTGAAATGTGTTTGTCCTTGGACGCAGGTGTGAAATCGTCCTGAGATATTCAAAACCGTGGCGCTTCTTCTGGAGCGGGTAATCCGGCGTGGAAGTCCCCTCCACTACAACCTCGTCCGCCTGGATCTCAAACGGCTGCTTTGCCTGCGGCGTCGCAACCAGCGTTCCCGTCACGATAACAGCTGCCCCCACATTCAGCTTTGAAATCTCCTCGAAATTCTCCATCTTATCATGATATACGATCTGAAGCGTATTAAAATAAGACCCGTCGTTCATCACGATAAACCCGAAGGTCTTAGAATCCCGGATACTCCTTATCCAGCCCCCGACCGTGACCTTCTGATCAAGATAATCCTCCCTGTTCTTAAATAATTCCCGAATCGTTGTCAGTTCCATACCAAAAAACTCCTTTGACCAGTATTAAGCAGCCGCAGTTATCTGCGGCATCCAGTATTGACATTATATCACTGTCAAGCCTGAGCGTAAACCGACAATTCACAAAAAGGCTTTGCAGGGAAGAGTTTTCGCAATTTGCAGATAACATCGGCCGCTTCAAGTTTGTTCCTTTTTGCTCTTGAGATCAATCCACGCTTTCATTTTTAGCGGAATAATATGCCCGGCATCCAAAATAGAGATTCCATCTTTCTCAGTCCTGCATCCGTCATGAGAAGACCACAGGCAAATCCGACGATTATTGCATACTGCTCTTTGTAATCACTGAAGTGTTCCCTAAATAGATCAATTCCATTTACCATATTCTGCTCCTTATCATTCGTAATCTTTATTTGGAAGTCCGTGCTTCTCCTGATCTAAATAATTTGCTTTCAGAGAGTAGTAACCCTGCCAATGTCAGAATCGTTCCCATCCCAGTCAGCCATGTAAACGGCTCACGCAGGATCAGAACAGAAGCCGCCACGGTGATAACGGGAACCAGATAAATATAAATGCTGGTCTTAACTGCTCCCAGCAGCTTAACAGCAAAATTCCATGTAACAAAGCAGAGCGCAGAAGCTCCCAACCCCAAAAAGAGAATGTTCAGCAGATAGGCCATGTTTGCGAACCGGCTCAACCCCAATTTAAAGTCAAACAGAAACAATGCCGGTACCATAAACAGGATGCCATAAAAAAACACGCGCCGGGTTGTCAAAATAGTATTGAAGCCAAAGCTGCTGATCTTCCTTGTTAAAATGGAGTAGCAGGTCCATAAAAATGCGGCCAGTAGTGCCAGTAAGTCTCCGGCAGGACTGAGCTGCAGCCTAGTTCCGTTAAAACTGATCAGCGCAATTCCTGCCATCGCAACCACGAATCCTATAAAGAAGTTAACCCGTAGCTTCTCATCCTTTTTCAGAAATAAATGGGATAAAATCGCGGTAAAGAACGGGGCTACAGAGATAATCACGCCTACATTTGACGCCATTGTATAAGTCAATGCGATATTTTCCAACAGATAGTATAGGCATACCCCGCATAAACCCGCAAAAACAAAGGTAAGTTCCTGCTTTCCTGTTGTACCTTTCATTCGGTGGGGATAGACAACCAACAAGGCAAGAAGCCCCATCACAAATCGAAAGAACAAAATTTCTACCGGCTGGAAATCTACAAGCAATACCTTTGTAGAAATGAAAGTTGTTCCCCAAATGAGTATTGTCAATAACGCCGATAAATGGCCGGTTGCTTTATTTTGTTCCATGTTGATTGCCTCCCAATTCCTCTTTTCTCAAGAATATCTCCCTGTAGCCTCCAGGTGACAGACCGATAAAACTGTTAAAATAGTTGGTAAAATGACTTTGATCGGAAAAACCCGTCTGCATGGCAGCCTCTATAGGGGCAATGCCCTGTTCCAATAATGTCTTTGCCGCGCCAATGCGGATGTTTTCAAGATAGCGGTATGGAGTGACGCCTTTTGACTTGGCAAACGCTCGCAATAATGTGGACTTGCTCAAATTCACACAGCGGCAAATCTGATCCAAATAAATACGCTCGGTGTAGTGCTGTTCCATAAAAGCGCATGCTTTTTCAATTTCCTCCCGGCACCCTGGAATACATTCTTCAAATGGCTGTCCGTAACGCTGGATTAACAACGACAAAAGCAAGAGAAGATTTTCTTCTTTATCAAATTCAGGGGAACCACTCATTACAAGCTCATGGAGCAGCCGAAGATAACAGGTAATTTCTTCATCATAAATCACGGTCTGCGAAAATCCCGGAAGGGAACGCTTTCCGGTAACTTCTTCTGCCAAATCCATCATGATTTCTTTTGTGATATTAAAGCCTCGGTAATCCAGCGTCCCGTCATCGGTCTGAACACAGGCATGGTTATCCCCCGGATTAAATAGGACAATATCGCCCCTGTGAATAGTGTACTCTTGGTTTTTGCAGGAAAGGCAGCGTTCCCCATCTTCAACAAAGCCGATCACATAATATTCATGGAAATGGTTCGGGAAAGGCTGCACAATCCCCTCAAATCGGTAGGCCTCAATCCTCAAGTCATCGTCATAGACTACCGTTCTTGTTTCTTTCTTCATGTGCTTTTCCTCCTTGGACTTTTTCTATTGTAGCATCCGAAAAACCAAAAGGCTTGTAAAATATCTTCATTTTACGAAAGGTGTCATAAAGATACCCGATATATAGAGATCCCGGAGGCTCATTCCTCCGGGATCATGAATCTGTATCCGACACCACGTACTGTCTGGATATATTCTTTATTTGTATACTTTCTAAGTTTCTTACGCCTTCCGGCAATTTGGAGGATCTGATCTTTCGTAAATACCCACCGCGGATGTTGTAAGAAACAAGCAAGGGCAGAACCTCAAAAAATCGGCTCTGCCCAAAGTAACTAATGACATATCTTATATCTGTTTTTTCAGTTTTGATGAAAATTGAAACGGTCTCAAAATAAATGGAACGAACATTTTGGCTCAAAAAAGGCAAAAAAATGCATAATATATTCTCTTTTCTTAAGAGGCGCAGACCGGATTTGAACCGGTGAATCAGGGTGTTGCAGACCCACGCCTTACCACTTGGCTACTGCGCCTTGCTATGAGCACTTAGCGACCGTATTGTGGTCGCTTATGTGTGATCACACATAGTCTATTCATGCATCTTCTGAATTATACCAGAATTTGCCCTTCTCGTCAAACAAATTTTCCCATCCGCTACATTTTCCAGACCTCCTGGTTCGTAGCGGATACTGCCATCGCCCCTGCCGACAGCGCTCCCATGACATCTTCACGGTCCGTGATCAGGCCCCCTGCTATAACAGGTGTTTTCAATTCATAGCAGATCTTTTTGATAACCTTGGGCATAACTCCAGGAAGGACCTCAATCATATCCGGGCGTACTGTATACTGCTGCTGGCGGATATTTTCCAGCGCCATAGAATCCAGCAGAAAGTACCTCAGGACAGAATACATAGACAATTCTTTCGCCCGTTTTATCAGGACTGGTTTGGTTGAAATAATACCGTCTGCCTCTGTATTTTCTTTTATATAATCCACCGCTATCTCTTTCGAGTTTAGTCCGCTGATCAAATCAATATGCACCATTGCGATTTTGCCTGCTTTTTTAATCTTCTGCACAATATCACGGATGGAACAGACGTCTCCGAACAGGACAAAGACCACTTTCGTCCCGTCTGTCCTGCAGCAGCTCTCCAATCCCGCCCAGTCCTTTACAGCCGCAATGACCGGGTTGCCCTCAACCACATCTACAAACTCATTTCCCATACAGGTTTCCTTTCTGTCCGATTCCCGAAGAAAAAAGAACAAACTAAACCACAGTGTCCATATACTGCATTTAATTCGCTCTCCACTCATTGCTTCTCTTTATGGCTACTCTACTATATCACATTGAGAAAAATCTTTCACCTGTTTTAAACAGATTTTTCAAAAACATCAGCCATGCAGTTTTTCTGCATGGCTGAACATTCCCCCTATATTCTTTCCTCACTCCATTCAAGAATTGTCCCTGTGTTGGCATCAATCTCAAATTCATACTCTCTGTAATTGTAAATAATATCTCCTTCGTATTTGTACCTTCCGTCGTCATAATCAAGCTTGATTAAGATATTCTGCTTGGTAGCGCCCTGAACCCTGTCCAACGCAATCTGAATTGCCTCATCCTGGCTGATTGCCACGTTGGCGCCGACGTAAGCCCCCTGGTTCCCTGCCGTACTGTTATTATTCTGGGTTGTTCCGCTTCCTGAACCCTGGCTGTTGTTCTGTGTCTGGGCACTGCCCTGTGAGGATGCGGAATCCTGTGTCTGAGTTCCGCTTTGACCCGAACCGTCCTGCTTCGTGCTGTTTTGGTCTGCACTGCTCTGGCCTGCATTTCCCTGATCCGCTGCGGAGGTTCCTGCGTTCCCCTGATCTGCTGCGGAGGTTCCTGCGTTCCCCTGATCTGCTGCCGCATAATTGACATCTGTCCCAATATCTGAACTTAATATCGTTCCGTCAGACGCCTGGATCTCATAATCATATCCCTTTTCATCTACATTGAACTGAACGTCATATGTTTTTCTTCCATTGTTGCGGTCTTCCGATACTCTGAGTCTTGTAGTGTCAGCCTCATTAACCCCTGCATCATTTAAAGCTGTCTCCAAAGCCGCGTCCCTTCCGATATCCGCATTGTCCCCGCATCCTGTGAATGTTCCCAAAACCATTACTGAAACCGCTGCTGCCGCAAAAATTTTTTTCATCATCTTTCATTCTCCCTTCGTTTTATCTCCAATTGATGTTGTCTTGTTTGTTTTGTTGATATTAATATATAGCCGGAAAATTAAAAGAAGATTAAAGTACTCCAAAAAACGAAAAATTTATTTTTACTCTGTCAGCAGTGTTTCATCACAGTTTCTGCTTTTCATTTACTGTATCTGTAAGATCCTTATCCGCCGGAAGGCCAAATGAAAATATGCTCCCTTTTCCAGGGGAACTCTCCACTTTCACCCAGCCTCCATGCGCCTGCGCAATCCATTTGACCATAGACAGCCCCAGTCCCGAATGGCTGCCCCCACTCCGGGAGGTATCGGCGCGATAGAACCTCTCCCATATGTGCGCCTGATCCTCCTTTGCTATTCCAACACCGTTATCCTGCACACTGCCAAGCAGTTCTCCATTTAATAATGACAGCGTGACCAGTACACTCCCGCCCTTTGTGCTGTAACTGACTGCATTAGAGATCAGATTGACCACCAGCCTGATGTAAAAGGACTCATCCACATATGCCGTAATATCCGGCTCGATCCTGCAGGAGACTGTCACATCATTGCCTTCTGCATCTGCGAGCATCTGCTGTTCCTCCGCAGCCATCTGCGTCAATTCGCTAACATTGACCCGTTCCCGGTTCAATGGCTGCCGTCCCTGATCCGCCCTTGAGAGAAATAGAAGCTGCGAAATCATCCTCGACATGTTCTTCGCTTTCTGCTCGATCAGCTCAATCTGACACCGCTGTCTCTCCGACAGCGTGTTATCCTCCAGGCACTCGCCGCACTGCGCCAGGATCACGCTGACCGGGGTCCTCAGCTCATGGGATACATCGGAAGTGAACTGCTTTTCTCTTTTGAACACCTCTTCCAGCTCATCAAGCATATCGTCAAACGTCCACGCAAGACTGTATATCTCATCCCGGCTCTTCTCTCCGCCTCCCTCCAGCCCGATCCTTTGGGACAGGTCTGCATCCGCACGTATTTTCTGCACAGTATATATCATCTTCTTGACAGGAAGAAGCGTCCTCCTGGTAGACCGATATCCGATGAAAGCAGTCACAACCGCCATGAGAGGAAAGAGGATGATCGCGAACCGGATCGTCACACTGAAATTCTCCTCTGCCTCTGTGACGGATGTAATCCCCCTGACATATACTGTGTAATTTTCGGCCAGGCGGAAAGACATATCGTACACATACCACTCCAGGCTGCCCTCCCGGATTCTCCGCGTCTCCCCATCTGATATTTCCGGCTGCTGATCGAATCCATAGGGCACCTTTCCGTAAAGAAAGTACATGTTACTGTCATACAGGGACAGATATACGTCTCTGGTCACGGAATAAAAATCGGAATCGACCTTGAGTTCGCCCCCCTGCAGGGTAATATCATCCACACTGTCCTGGACCCGCCTTTCCAGCTTAGCCTGAGTGGACGCAAGAATTTCCCTGCTGCTCAGGGAGAAAAGAATTGCAAGCACTGCCGCAGTCGCAAGGATCATAAAAAATGTATATAATAACGTAAGCTTGATCTTTAAAGATAATTTCTTCATTCTTCCACCTTTAAAACATATCCTGCCCCGCGGACTGTATGGATCAGTTTCGTGTCATGCCCCTCATCTATTTTCTTTCTCAGATATCGGATATAGACGTCAATGACATTCGATCCCCCCGCATAATCAAAATTCCACAGATGCTCCTCCAGCCGGTCCCTGGACAGGACGATACCGGCATTTTGAACCATATACCGAAGAAGCGCAAACTCTTTTCCCGACAGCCTGATCTCTTTTCCCGCACGCTTCACCTGGTGGGTGTCCACATGGACTTCCAGATCCCCGACCCTGTAACACGCCGTGGGAGTGTCCAGCGGCTTCCTTAAAAGAACCCGGATGCGGGCGGAGAGTTCTTCAAACGCAAAGGGTTTTACAAGATAGTCGTTGGCTCCCGCATCCAATCCCTTTACCCTGTCCTCTATGCTGTCCTTTGCAGTCAGGAGAATGACAGGCGTACTGTTGTTTTTCTGCCTCATCTTCCGCAATACTGTCAGCCCGTCCATAACCGGCATCATAATATCCAGAACGACCGCATCATAATCCGCGCTTTCGAGATAGTCCAGCGCCTCCTCTCCGTCAAAGCATGCATCCACTCCGTAGTGCTCCGCCTCAAGCCTGGAGACCAGTATTCTGTTCAGATCTTTTTCATCTTCTGCCACTAAAATTCTCACAGCGTGATTCCTCCTATGTAAAAAACTGCCGCTTTATTTTTCTGTGTAAGTTTTCAGCCGGAAAAATATTTTCTGCTTCATTTATTTTATCACATTCCTGTTTCAGGGAAAAGAGGGTTTCACATTTTGTTTCAGTTTTTTCACAAGTTTCCGATAAGCTGTCCGGTTAAAATCTTTCCCTGGGATTGTTTCACCTTGACATCAATCCTTTCTAACTACTATCATAAAAGAGATTGAAAAGGAGTATATGATGACTATGTATCAGAATGATTCAGAACAGCTTATTGAATTTCTTGAGAACGCTCCCACCTGTTTTCATGCAGTCAGCCTTATGTCCGGTATGCTGGACGGAAGCGGTTTTGCCGCTCTTGCGGAAAACGAAAAGTGGAGTCTGCAAAATGGCGGCAGGTATTACGTGACGCGCGGGGGATCATCCCTGATCGCCTTTGCTGTCCCCGAACAGGGAATAAAAGGCATGAGAATCCTGGCAAGCCACAGCGATTCCCCGACATTTAAGATCAAGGAAAACCCCGAAATGGAAACAGAAAACCACTATATCCGGCTGAACGTAGAAGGATATGGCGGGATGCTCTGTGCCCCCTGGTTTGACCGTCCTCTCTCTGTCGCGGGAAGAGTGGTTGTCCGGGAGGATAAGACAGGCACGCTTCGCCCGGTCCTTGTGAACATCAAAAGAGACCTCCTCCTCATCCCCAGCCTTGCCATACACATGAACCGGGAGGCGAACAACGGGTATAAATACAATGCCCAGAAGGATATGCTGCCGCTCTACGGGGACATCACGGCAAAAGACACCTTCCTGAGGGCCATTGCCGAAGCGGCAGGGGTGAATGCAGAGGATATCCTGGGGCATGACCTTTTCCTCTACAACCGCCAGCGCGGAAGCATCTGGGGCTCCTCCGGCGAGTTCTTATCCTGCGGGCGCATTGATGACTTGCAGTGTGCTTTCGCGTCCATGCAGGGATTTCTCGCAGGGCAGAAGAGCGAGTTCCTCGCAGTCCACTGTGTCCTGGATAACGAAGAAGTGGGAAGCGGCACGAAGCAGGGCGCCGCATCTACCTTCCTGTACGATACCCTTACGAGAATCCATGAAAGCCTTGGGTACACCCGCGAGGATTACCTGATCCATCTGGCGGACAGCTTTATGATTTCCGCGGATAATGCACATGCCGTACACCCCAATCATACGGATAAGGCAGATCCCGGGAACCGCCCCTACCTCAACGGCGGCATTGTCATCAAGTTCAACGCCAACCAGAAATACTGCACTGACGGCGTCTCAGCGGCTATGTTCCGCGATATATGCCGGGAGGCAGGCGTGCCTGTCCAGACATTTGCCAACCGGTCCGACATGGCCGGCGGCTCGACCCTTGGCAATATCTCCAATACCCGTGTTGCCCTAAACACTGTAGACATCGGGCTTCCCCAGCTTGCCATGCATTCTCCCTACGAGACCGCAGGCGTCAGAGACACCGGGTATCTCATACGGGCGGCAGAAATATTCTTTGCATAACAGGGCAAACAGGACAGTAACCTCCTGCTTTTACAGTGTTACTGTCCCGTTTTTTGTTTCACTTCCGTATCAAATTTTTCTGCCAGCGTATTCCATGAGGAATACGCCGCGTCATTCCTCCGGTCAGGAAGCCCGTAATTCTCTTTCAGATATTTTCCCAGATAAGCTGTAACCTTCTGCGCCCCGTGTATATTCAGGTGATCGCCGCCGTCATAGCTGTCTTTAGACCAGTCCATCCCGATCTCCTCCGCTTTCAGATTCATATCGACGTACGGGATACCGTTTTGCTTTGCATAGTGCCGGAGGGCATTGATTTTCTTATAATTGTAATTCTTCGGAGAGGGCACACTCACCATGAGAAGCTGCGCTCCGTTCCTCTCACAGAGGTCCTGGATCCTGCGCATGTAGAATCTGACAAACTCCGGCAGTTCCTGCATTTCTCCGGTTTCTTTCATATATTCCGCGCCTTTGCATGATGTAATCTTCTCCTTTATGACAAACCCTTTGTAGTCCGATGTCATCTCCTTCGGCTCATCCAGCAGAAGCTTCCACAGATTATGGTAACGGAAAACGGGCAGGTAATACCGAAGCGGCTCCGCAAGAGAGATCTGTGCGTTCTTAAAAATACCCGGATCCCGGAACATCATATTCGTCTCCACCATCACAACTTTGGGTGACTGTGTACGAAATGCGGTCTTCAGCATATAATATGCCTCCTGTATTCTCTGCCCGCCCTGCCCGCAGACATACGAAGCAGTCCCATACTGCTTCCACAGATCCATCGTGGACACTGACGTATAGCTTTCACTGTCGCCTACGACAAGAAGATCCACCGTATCTCCCTCCTCAGCGGTAATCCCTGCCACCGGGCGGTTCCTTCCCTGGACGCGGTCTGCCATGCCGGCGGCAAGGGCGGAAATCCATATCGACGCCAGAAACAGCAGTACCAGCAGCACGGTAAAAAATAAAACTCCTTTTTTCAACATTTTTCCCATCTGTCTGTCACCTCAAAATCCTGCATAGATCAAATCAACCGATTGATATCCGTCCCCGTACGCCGCAAACACAATCACTGCCAGAATGAGCGCATAATAGGCGCCCCACCGTACCGGTACAGAAGTCTTTACAAGTCTTACAAAAATCGGTTCTCCGCGTTCCTTTAGCGAGCCGATCACAGCGACCACAACACAGCCAACCGCAACCGCGGCCAAATCCGCCCTTCCAAGGCCAAGCCCCAAAAGAGAGCCGTCCCACAGCAGACTAAGCTGAAAATCCCGGAACATACTTGCAAACATATGGAATCCTGCCTGCAGACCGTCTGCCCTGAAAAAGAGTTCCCCCACAAAGATAATGACCCACGTCTTTGCAATCTGAATCACCCTCCAATAACCGGAGTCCTCTCTGATATGGCAGACGGAGAGCAGTTTGTTCCGGGCAGGCTGCACCGCTGTCCCGAGCATGATCAGGACGAAATAATACATCCCATAAAAAATGTAACTCCATCTCGCACCGTGCCATAATCCGTTGCACAGCCAAACCGGGAACAGTGCCGCCGCAGACGTGACGAGCCTTGTCAGATATTTTCCGGCGTGCTTTCGCCCGAATTGGTTCCAGCGCTTCACAATTCCCGATACCGATACCGGGTAGAAAATATAGGACTTGAACCAGGTTCCGAGCGTGATGTGCCAGCGTCTCCAGAACTCCGACGCGCTCCGCGCACAGAAAGGCTGCCTGAAATTCTCCGGCAGGCAGACGCCGAACAGTTTCCCGCTTCCGATCACAATATCCATACATCCTGAGAACTCCATGTAGAGCTGGACCGTATAGGCTACGGCCGCAACGGCGATATACGCTCCTCCATACTCCGTATAATTTCCGAAGATCACGCCCACAATCACTGCCAGCCGGTCCGCGACCACCTTTTTCTTAAACAATCCCCAGAAGATCCGCATATATCCCTGTGACAGATTCTCTGCCGTAAGCGGTGCCCCGGCAAAGAGGCTGCCTGCCGTATCCGAATACCGGCAGATCGGACCTTCCATGATCTGGGGAAAGAATCCGAGGAAAAGCGCCATCCTTCCAAACCGGTTCTCCGCTTTGGCCTTCCCCCAGTATACATCTGCCATGTAGCCGATTGCCTGAAGCGTATAAAAGGAAATCCCAACCGGCATCAGAAGACTCTTTTCTCCCGGGGAAAACGGAAGGGAAAGCCATAACAGGACGCCTGACACATTGCTGATAAAGAAATTGTAATATTTCAGGTACGCAAGCACACCAATCAGCAGCAGGATACCAACGGCAAGAGCAGATCTGCATCTGCGTCGATATTTTAGCTTTATGCTCTTCTTTGTCTCTCTGTCTGCACCGGAGAGTTCTTCGGCTTCCTGCGCTCTCTGCCAGGACATCCAGGCCCCGATATAATGAGTCAGGGCCGTTGCTCCGACCAGATACACAAGGAGTTTCCCGCTGAGCAAATAGAAGAACAAGTAACTGAAGAAAAGCAGCGCTTTCCACCGCCATTTTGCCGGCATAAGCTGATATACGACAAGGCATACCGGCAGAAAGACAAAGACGTAAAGCGAAGTATGATATCCCATCTTGTCAGTTCTCCTGAAGCCTCTTTACCATAGCCCAGATCGCCTCTGCCGAATTAAAATTCTGAGGCGTCATTTCCGCCGCTTCAATTGTAATGCCAAACGCTTCCTCAAGCTCTGATACGAGTGTGATCACACCAAAGGAATCCAGGATCTGGCCGTCGATCAAAGCCGTCTCCTTCCCATAGTCTACACTGTCGTCTATATCCCTTAAAATTCTTATCAAATCTTCCATTTGTCATTTTCCTCTCTTTCTTTTGATTGTCTGTCAAAGCGCTTCTCCCGGCATGTTCACCGGATATGTATCCTGCTTCTGCCTTAAGATCCTCCATCCTTCCCGTTCCTCATACGAAACGGCTCCCGGAAGAGGATGGCTCAAGAAAAGCGCCATGCCCTCCATCGAAGAATATGCCCCTGTCCGCCCAAACACCAGCACTTTTCCCGTCTTGATCCCGGGCAGGCTGATGTCACGGCACAGCACGTCATTCACCGTGCACAGCGCCCCGCAGACCGTCCACTTCTTCGGCTGTCCTAAGTTCTCCCCCGGCAGGACATCCACATACGGCTCGTACATCCCTTTGATCTGTCCATCATAATTTATCTGATGGTTTCCGCCATCTACAATACAGTACCGCACCTCGCCGTTTTTCTTGATATCCTGGACCTCGGTCAGATAGTATCCGCACATTGCCGTAAACGCACGTCCCATCTCCACCGTGATCCTTCCCTTCCACTGCATCTGTCCAAAGAGCTCCGCCAGTCTCTGAAATCCGTCGTCGCGGAAAGTCTCCGCCTCTTTTCCCCTGAAATAGGGTACTGCTGTCCCGGGTCCGTACTCCAGGCTTCTTACTTCAAACTGATGATTCTCTTTCAGCCTTCGGAAAAGCTCATCCAGATAACAGATCTCCTTTTCCAACTGCTTCAGCGTCCTTTTCTGTGTACCGGAAAAGTAATGGATTCCCTCAATCTCAAGATACGGGCTCATATTTACCAGCTCAATAATGCTCAAAAGCGTTGCCTCGTCCATACCAAACTGATTGCCGCTGGTCAGTCTCAGATACAGCCCTATTGTGACCGCATGCGCATCGCTCCACTCTGCCAGATAGTGAAACTGCCTGACAGATTCCACAGTATATCTGCTCCTTTCCCCGCACTGGCCCAGTATTGCAAAAAGATCCTCCTTTTTCTTGAGCACACCGGATATCAGCAGCCTCTCCGGCGGGATCCCAAGCGTCCTGCATATTTCATATTCCCCTCTGGAGCACACCTCGATGCGGTCCGTATATTCTGCCATCCTTTCTGTCAGAAACGGATTTGCCTTCATCGCATAGCACAGTGATATCTCCGGTCCAAGTGCGGCGCTTATCCTCTCTGCCTCCTCCCTTAACATGTCCAGGTCGTAGACATACAGAGGGGTTCCGTAGCGTGCCGCGGCATATTCTAACTGTTCCTTTCTCATGGCATTTCTGCTCCCTTTCTCTGAAAATAGCCCCGGTCCGTCTTTCCATTTTTATTAAGAGGTATAAAGGCAGTTTTCCTGATCCTGGACGGGACCATATAAACAGGAACCTTTTCTTTCATCCTTGCGCGCACCTCCCCGGGTATGGCATCTCCCATATAAAATCCGACAATCCGGTTACGCTCCTCATCAAACACACAGCAGCTTCCCATCACACCCTCCACTCTGTTCATTGCCGCCTCTATTTCCTCCAGCTCTATCCTGTGTCCCATGTGCTTAATCTGGAAATCCCTGCGCCCTGCGAAAACGAGTTCTCCCTCTTCATCATAGAATCCGATATCTCCGGTCTTGTACGTCCACTCTTTCTCGTCCCCGTTCTGGTACAGTACGAACCTTTTCTCCGTCTGCTCCTGGTCATGGTAATACCCTTGCGACACGGATTCTCCGGATACCCAGATTTCTCCATGCTCTCCTGCAGTGAGGATCTCCTGCCCGCTTTCATCAACCAGAAAGACCCGCCTGCCTGGGAAGGCACGTCCGATCGGTATCTTTTCCCCGTCAGAGAACTGGCGGCTGACCGGATAATATGTACAGTTGCATGTGATCTCCGTTGGACCATACAGGTTCACAAACCGGGCATTTTTCAGCGCCTCCTGCCATTTCCTGAGATGCATGGGCGGCATTGCCTCTCCGCTGAACAGTACCTTGTCCACACGTTCGGGGATGCGGTATTCCAACCCCCGGAGCGCTGACACAAGGCCAAGCGCCGACACTGCCCATATAAGCGTCGTAACCTTCTGCTCACACAGATGGTCCAGAAGCCGCGGAGGCGTTGAAAAGTATTCTCTGGGGATCAGGATCAGCGATGCTCCTGTCATAACGGCTGAGTAGATATCTTTTACGGATACGTCAAAGTCAAATGGCGCCTGGTTCCCTATTCTGTCCGCTTCTGTAATCTCAAAAATTTCCGTAAAATGGCCCAGGAACCTGATCACAGCGTCATGGCTGACTGCCACGGCTTTCGGCATCCCTGTAGAACCGGATGTGAACAGAGCATACAGCAGATCTGTCTCTTTGCCCATGCCTCTGATCTCCAGCAGCGCCTCTTCGTCAATCTCCTCTCTGAGAAGCTCCTCCGCTGTCACAACCAGACCATGCCGTTCCACCTGATCCAGAATCGCGCGCCCTGCTGTGTCCGTAACCACTACAGGAGCCTCCAGGGTGCGTATGATTTTTTCCATCCGGTCCAGGGGATTCGCCGGATTCACCGGCACGTAAAAGCATCCCGCATATACGACTCCAAGCATGACGGCAAGGGTCACGGAGCTTTTCTCCATCAGCACCGGGATCGGATTGCCCGGCGACACTCTCCTGCCAAGCCCGCTTCCAATTTGCTTTGCCATCAGGAGCAGCTCATGCCATGTCAATGCCAGATGCCCGTCGTCCACAGCCATCTTGTATCTGAACCGTTCTTCAGTCTGTTCCAGATATTCGAGGATATTGCCTTTCACCTTCCTGCTGTTTTCCTCCATGTCTCTTTTCACCTCTTCTGATCTTCTTTGACTTCATTTGCTGTTTTACATGTCCACTTTCATGGATGTGCCCTATTATTACATACTGGTCTTAACACATCCTGAAGTGATTCTTAAGGTTTTTTAAATCTCTGGAAACCTGTTCCAAATTCTCAGGAGAACATGATTACCGGAAGTGCCCAAAGGCACATTCCGGGATTGCAAAAAGTCCCTGAGGGGCTGTCTTTTAGGCCCTCAGAGACTTTTTTCCTTCCATTTTCCTTTTTTCTGTCAATCCTCAAACTCTGACAGTTTATACCATCTGATATCTGTTTTCACAGATTTCACATCTTATCCGGTCGCCCAGATCTGCCACCGTGTAGTATAATTCCATGCCGGACGCCGGATATCCGTCCGGGAAATAACTCTTGCCCCAGAAAATCGGGTTGATCAGTTCCAGGTCATTTCTTGAGAACCCTCCTTCTTCCTCCTGCTTATAATACTCGAGAAACCCTCCGTAATACTGTCTCGCAAGTCCCGGGATATCCTGGCTGACGGCTCCGCCCGATAAGTAACCCTCCTGTCCGCTTTCTCCTGCGGCCGAACGGTCAGAGCCGTATCTTTCAAATGTCTCCCCCGTTTTCCATGCCCCTTCTGCCAGAGTAAGCCGTGTGGTATCTTCCTCCATCTGATAATATTCAATCCCATAGTTTTGAGGGCTCCCTGTCCCCTTATATCGGAGCATATTATTCTCACAGACAGTATAGACCGTCTTTTCCTGCACAGCTTCTTCCTTTCGGGACTCTGTACCGGCCTGGAAGACAAATTTCTGTACTTCTCCGTCTGCATACCCATACATATCCACAATATGATAGTCACACGGGAGTGTCTCTATATACTGGGAGATCAACAGTTCCGGCGTCCCGTCTCCGCTCAGGTCCAGCATTCTGGCAATATCCGAAATTTTCATCTCATCGTAATAATACGCCAGAACAACCGTTCTTTGTTCCTCTGGCAGATCACGGATGAAGCCCTCTATCAGGCGCACCTCTTCCTCTCTCGCCATCCGCTCTTCCGCGCCCTTCTCTTCATCCGGGATCTCTTCAAATATTTCTTCCTGATCTTCTCGCAGCAGGACATTTCTTTTCTTTTTATTGAGAAGTTTTATGCCTTGCCGGTATGTGATTGCCGCAAGCCAGGAAAGCACCTTGGCCGAATCTTTCAATGACCGCATGTTTTTATAAGCGGCAATATATACCTCCTGCATCAGGTCCTGTGCCTCATCGTCATCATGAACGGTAAACCTTGCCCTGGAATATACAAACTGATAGGTTTTTTGATACAATGGCACAAATGCTGATTCATCCCCATTTTTCAGCCTTTCTGCCAGTATTTTCAGTTCCTCCGGCCGGTTGACATATCTCTTGCGGCTCTCTTCTCGCATCCTGATTCCCCCGTATTCCGATACTTATTCCATTTCTTCTCAGTTCCTGATATTCTGCTGCAGATTTTGTACTTCCTTTATCAACGCTGCAATATTGTCCGTTGTAATGCTTAAGTTATGCGCTATAGAGATCATGATCTTCCTGTGCATGATTGAGATCCCCCATGCCACCCATAAAGCAATTAAAACTAAAAGTACTATTATTCCGATTGAACTCATATCTTTCTCTCCTTTTTCTTTTTTGCTGTTTACCGTCTACTGAATAAGAAATAGTATAAAAATCACGATAAGTATGATCCCCAGGATCCCCCATGCAACCTGCTCTATCCTGAGAAATGCCTCATACGCCTTGATCCAGGCTGTATTTACTGCACGTCCCGCGGGAATCTGGACAGATCGATTCACATTTTTCCTCGCACTTTCTATTGGTGCTCCACACCCGCTGCAAAATCTGACCCCTTCTTTGTTCGCTTTGCCACACTTTTCACAATATACGGTTTTCTCTTCCATTTTTTATCTCCTTTCTCAATTTGATCACAATACTGCCGGCATACAATACTGTTTCCCTTCCAGTATAACTCTTTCTATCTATAAGTACCATGAAATCCGGTTCCGGTTTAATTTTTTTGATTTTTTCCAAAAAAACGCCGCATCTGAGATTCATTCCCAGATGCGGCGCCCCTCTAAAACTTACGGCCGCACTTTCCGCAGAAATTGGAGTTCCCGTTTCTCGGTGCCCCACAGTATTTGCAGTATTGCTGCATCTTCACCTTTCCGGCCTCTGTCTTTGCCCTCTTCCTCTTATAATGAAACCGGCTGACCTTCTGTCTGATCCCAAACACAACGCCGCATACAGCGCTTATCCCGATCAGCCCGAGAAATACATACATCACCAGCTTTCTGATATAGAACGCGTCGAAGGAAACATCAAGCGAAACCTTAAGCGGCATTTCCATAATTATCATCTTTCCCTCATCCGTGTCCTGCAGTCCGTCGGCTTTCTCTGTATTCCCCGGAACATTATATCCTGCCGTCACGCTGCCTGAGTAAACCTCAAGATCGCTGTTCCCAAGATTCATTTCATCCCGGACAGAACTCTTCAGGAAAGGAAATGCAGTCCTTGTAAATTCCAGCCTGCTGCCGCTGATTCCAAAAATCCGGTCTGTAAATGTCCCGATATCATCCGCAAACCAGGAAGAAAAACTCACTTCGTAGCAGCGGTATCCCTGATCATCATAAATCCGCAGTGTGTCCCCTCTTCCAAGCCTTCCGCTGAGCTGTTCTTTGACCCCTTCATAGTAATCCTCCGCGATCGCACCGTCCATATAGAAGGTTATCTTCCTCTCTGTTTTCTGCCACTCGTTAGACAAATCCGTAGTGATCGCGATCCGGTCAAATTTTACCGGTTCATCATAGTAATATCTGATCTCTCCCTTTCTCCCGTCATAGAACACGGTCGTTTCATTTACTTCCGCAAGGTTTTCCTCATCACTTCCGCCATCCTGTACATCCTCACCACTCTTTGCGCCGTTCGCCGCAGACTCCTGGGCCGACAGGTTCTCATATCCCTCCGGCAGCTCCAGGCTGTAAGAAAAATTACCTTCCTTCGACAAAAGCATCTCCAGGTCCAGGCTTTCCACTGTCTCCATCCGCACCTTCGTCTGCGTGCCATAGTGCTTATTATGGGTAATATTTACGGCTGTCTGGAGAAGTATCATGGTCTTCTGGATGAGCTCAGTCTCCGAGTCTGCTCCGATAAATATTCTGCAGTCCTGCTCTCCGGCAGAATCCATCTGCGCCCCGGCATTTTCACATCTGCTTCGTATCATATCGATGGATCCTGCCGCGCTCTCCTCTGCCGTATGCAGATAGACTTCCCTTGTGTACTGACCTCCTTCAAGCGTTGTTTCCATGCTGATGATGTCAAAAAGGATTCCATTATCCCCCGCTGTATTTAACGCCTCTGTCCCTTCATATTCCGTGCCGTTGAGCGTCGTTATATCAGAGTACACGTCCAGGAGGCTTACAAAGCTCTCCTCCCCTGTGACCTGCGCATCCTGGAGCGCACTGTCTGCAAAGCCAAACAGTTCTGACGGCAGGAAATTCTCCACATAGGGCGTCTCTTCCTTCCCATATGTCGTCACCGCCTCGTATCCCAGAAGGTATTCCGTCTTCTGCAGGTAATCTTCATAGGAATCAAAGGAAAAATAAAGCTCCAGATACAGATCCCTGTTGCCCGCTTCGGTCGTACAGGTAAACCAGTCCTGCTGATTCTGGGCAAATATCATCTCCAGCGTGCTCCTTGCGCCGGACACAAAATTGTCCAGGTCTGACTGTGAGATCACGCACACTGTCTTTCGTTCTCCGGCAAAAGGTTCCTCTGCCTGTGCGTATTCAGTTTTTATCAGAAATAGTACCGCTGCAAGTATCAGCAGCATGCCTGCTTTTTTCTTCACTTTATCCCCTCTCAATACAGATTATACCGATACAGCACTTCCGACTGCGACCATTCCGGCATCGTATAGAAGAACAGACGGTTATTGACGATCTCCATCCCACACTCATCCATGCTGCAGGAAATATCCTCCAGGCTGACCTTATCTACCAGCGTCTTATTTCCAAACGACGAATCCATCCTGTATAATTCCAGGTCGGTCTCTGTCTGGTCCATGAAATACCAGTTCCCGGCGTTGTCCTGTGCAAATGTGAAAAATGCAGCACTGTGGTGCACTGTCGTAATCTGTACTTCACTTCCGTCCGACGCCCGGTGCAGCATCACATTATACATGCCATCCTCACCGCTTTGTTCTGTCATGATCCCGACAGCCAGAGGCTTCCATCCCGAGATCCCTGTAACTTCGACAGACGTCCCGGTATCCGCAGACAGCCAGTACCCCTTCTGTGCCGTTTCCCGCAGATATCCGTTCCCGATGATCTCAAACGCGCAGTAATAGCTGTCCTCCCAGTATTTCACACATTCCTGCGGCTGAAGTTCTTCCTCATATGTGGCAGTTATCACTCCGTCCTCTGAAATACGGTAATACGTACAGTCAGGGCCCATCAGCCATGAAAAAGCGTTCTCCTCCTGGGTCAGGACAAAATATCCGCCGCTCTCTTCTGCCATAAATTCCACACTGTGTTCAAACCTGGAGAATGCCTCCGTATTCAGTTCAGACCGGTTCAGCTTCTGGATCTCATTCTCTGAAAATCCTGGGACATAATAGAAATCTTCCTCATCCATCATGAGGATATATTTCACATCTTCCAGAATCACCTTGGAGGTGGTCCCGTCCTTGTTGATCCTCCTCAGGTCATACAGCTCATCCTCCGCTGACTGCAGTACATAGATGTACGACTCATCCAACCCGCATATGGAAAAGAAGCTTCCCTCATAGATCACGCTTCTTCCGAGTCCGTTCTTGTATTCCCTCAAAAGCTTTCCGTTCGTTCCCTTATAATATACGGCACCGTCATCCTCCGCCGTCACTTTCTGCCAGGTCATCGTATTCGCGTCGTAGTGCGTATCCCGTTTCTGCCCTGTCTGTGCCAGCGTCAGGTCAAGGAGCGTCCCCTCAAAGGACAGTCCCCCGCTTAAGGATATCTTCCACAGCTTTGCCTGCGCCTTGATATTCGCCCTGGCATCTATGATCTTCAGATAAAGCCGGGCGTAGAAACTGGCGTCTGCCCCCACATTGCCTTCGCCGTCCGTATTCAATATCGTGAAGGTTCCATGCCCTTCCAGCTCTCCCCCGAACTTCATGAGAGCCACATCTGCCACATTTATATTGAAAAAGTACAGCATGGCTGAAGTGCCCAGATGAATGTCTGCATCCGCTGAAGCCGTGACCTCGGCAGAAAACTTCGACTCAGGCTCTGAGGAGTTGTCCTCAAAGGAGTTCACCTTCTGGTTATTTCTGACAAGCACCAGCTTGTTTTCAAACTCATGGCTGTATTCAAAATTCATGGATGCCTGCAGGGACAGATTCCCGTAGATATCCATATATACCATGAAGCCGCAGGAAAACGGGACAACGGAATACTGCTGCTCAATCTTGTCATTGACCGATGTTCCAAAGCCGCTGACCTTAACCACCTTCCCCGGCGTACAGTCAAAGTATGCGATGGGAAATACCTTTTCCTTCAGCCCCTGTATCTTTACGATGTTGGCGATTTTCTTCTCTGTTGTCTTCCCTGATACCTCGCCGCTTGCCGAGAACGTAAGGTCCGCCGCTGCAACCTGTTTGCCGCTGACGCCGAGGGAGAGTTCCTTCATCCCGTAATCCGCTTTCTTATAGTCCGCCTCATAAAAAATCTTGAGATCCTGCAGCCCCAGCTTTCCGCTCAGCTTACATTCCTTTGAAGCGCTGGCAATCTTTTTCTCTTCTTCGGTCTGGTTCTTTTCCTCTTTCTTTTCCTGATTTGACAGGATATTCAGCAGCTTGCTCAGATCCACGTTCAGGGAGATTTCAAAACCTCCGAGGCTGAGATTTGCCCGGCCCATATCCAGCTTCGTGACATTCCCGTCAGGCGTGTAAATCATATTCTCATTCGATACATCCTCTTCCCCTGGCTCCAGAAAATCCGCACTGACCGCCTCGACCGGGGTGATCTCCACCCCTTCTACCGTACTGATGCTGTTGATGTTCTCCGCAGTGATCTGCATCTCCTCGTTCAAATACAGTTCATCAAACACCTCATCGATCATGGGAGACTCCACTGTAAGCGCGGTTTCTCCTCCTGATGTCACGTTTGAGACAACTTTCCCAATATATGTATTTTCAAAAGGCGTGGACGAATCGCCTTCCAGCCAGAAGATCTCCCCTGCCCCAAGATGCGCAAGATCGGCTTCCGTGTCCTGGGGAAATCTGACGACGAGCTGATCATTTACATATTCCACAGACGTGATGGCAGTATTCACCGCATCCGCATCTTCCCCTATGTACGCATGTACGTTTTGATTCAAAACGGCTGTGTCTTCCTTCTCCCCGCTTCCGCCGCCTGCACCCTCGCCGTCCTCCCCGTCCGAATACTGCTTCCCGTCCCGCACCTCATCGATCACCTCAGGCTGCGGCTGGCGAAACAGGAAAAACCATACCGCCCCGGCTGCTGACCCGAACAGCAGGATCACTGCTGCCAGAATTACGATCCATCTTTTTTTCATCTTCCGCCCCTCGAGAAGCCAGGCAATACCCGGCTACTGCCCGCCTCTCACTCCTTTACATAAAATCCTGTATCTATTATACCGAATTGCAGGATTATGCTCAAGATGAGAAAAGAAACTATTCTGCCCCCGCCCCGCTGAACTCACATTCCCCGAGACGTTCTTCTGGAAGGCGGCACATCCGCCGTTCCTTCTCTGCCAGCTTTTTGACAAATGGAGTGGCAGGCCGGTGCAAAAGGTCTTTGGGCGGAGCATACTGCTGGATCTCTCCCTGATCCATGACCAGCACTTTTGTGCCAAGCTTTAATGCTTCCGAGATATCGTGTGTCACAAACAGCACGGTAATCCCTGTCTTTTCATAAATCTGCCGAAGCTCCGACTGGAGCTGCCCCCGGGTGATCTCATCCACTGCCCCGAACGGCTCATCCATCAGAAGGAGCTCGGGAGACGCCGCAAGCGCGCGGGCAATCCCGACTCTCTGCTGCTGTCCGCCCGAAAGCTCCGCCGGATACCGCCCTCTCATCTCTTCCTCCAGTCCCACAATCCTCATCCATTTGCTGACCGCCTCTTTTGTCTTCTTTTTGTCCCTCTTGTTGAGCAGGTTCGGGACATAGGCAATGTTCTGTTCCACGGTCATATGCGGGAACAGCACGCTTCCCTGGATTGCATATCCGATATTCCTGCGCAGCTGTGTCTGGTCTTTCTGCCGGATGCTCTCCCCCTCTATGAGGATATCCCCGTCTGAAGGTTTCAGCAGTCCGTTGATCATTTTAAGCGCCGTCGTTTTCCCACACCCTGATGAACCGATGATCGTGACAAACTCTCCCTTTTCAACAGAAAGATTGAAATCTTTCAGAATAACTTTATCCCCGTATGTTTTTCTCACATGGCGAAATTCAATCATTGTCTGCATTGTACTGCCTCCTTCTATATTCTTCTGCTTACTCCAACAGTCCTCGGTCATTTAAGTATTCCTCTGCCACGTCCTCCGGTTCCCTGTTTTCCGTCTCTACTTCGTAGTTCATCCGTGCCATATCACTGTCAGATATCAGTCCTGTCACTTTTTCAAAGATATCCCGCAGCTCAGGATGCTCTTCCAATACCTCGCTGCGCACTACATTCCCGCAAAGATAAGAGGGATAAAACTGTCTGTCGTCCTCCAGTACGACCGCATCTGCTGCGGAGAGCTGCCCGTCTGTCGTAAAGACAACCATAACGTCGATCTGCTCCTGGTCAAGCGCCTGATATTTCAGTCCGATATCCAGATCCATCGTCTCTTTAAAGCTCAGTCCGTATGTCTCACAGAGGGCGTCATACCCGTCCCCGCGCTCGAAGAAATCATATTCCGCTCCGAATACAAGCCTGTCAGATACAGCCGCCAGATCAGAGTATGTGTGAAGATCATACTTTTCTGCGATCTCCCTCCTCACAACCATGCCATACGTATTATTAAACCCGTACATGCCATCCCATTCCATAGCATATTTATCCTGATATTCCTGTTGAAGCCGGTCGAAAAGCTCCTCCGTATAAAGGGTTTCGTTTTTCAGCACCATATTCCAGGCTGTCCCGGTATATTCAGGATAAATGTCAAATTCTCCGCTTTCCATCGCCGGATGGATATTGGACGTCCCCCCGCCCACGCCCTGGGTCAGCTCCACGTCCAGGTCCGTGTCCTGCTCGATCAGGATTTTCAGCATCTCTCCTAACACATACTGTTCTGTCATCGGCTTTGTCGCTATATGGATCGTCTCTGCCGGGCGGGTCCTGAATACAGCGGTTATGATCAGCGCAAAGCAGGCCAGCAATGCCGCGGCTGACGCCATAATACGGTTTGTCTTTTTCGCTTTTGCGCTGCGCAACTTCATACGGCGCTCCAAAAATCCGAGGAAGAAATCCACCGCAAGCGCCAGAACCGCGATCAGCAGGCTTCCCGCCATCGTCATCGCACTGTTGTTTGTCGTGATTCCCCGGTAGATCGCCACTCCCAGGCCGCCTGCCCCTATAAATGACGCAATTCCGGCAAGTGCTATCGTCATTGTCACCATGCTGCGGATACCCGACATGATCACAGGCGTCGCGAGCGGCAGCTTAATTTTGAAGAGAATCTGCATCTGCGTGCTGCCCATTCCTTTCGCAGCCTCAAGTATGGCAGGATCGACATTGGATATTCCGGTATGTGTATTGCGCACCATCGGAAGCAGCGCATAGACAGTAAGGGCGATAACCGCCGTGGCATTTCCCACTCCTGAAAAAGGGATCAGGAATCCCAGCATAGAAATAGACGGAATCGTGTAGAGGAAATTAATGACAGCCAGCGTCGGCTTTGCCATCCTCTGAAATTCGCTGATCAGGATGCCTGCCAGTCCTCCTGCAAGAATCGCGATCAGAATAGCAAGGAGGGAAATCTCCAGATGCTCCAGAAGCAGTCCTGCAAAGAAATCCTTTCTCTCGGCCAGTAATATTCCTATCTCTCTTATCATCTTTCCTCACCCTTTCTTAAAATCGCCTGTACCGGACAGTTTTCATAACACAGTCCGCAGTGCAGGCAGTGCTCCTGCCGGATCGCAAACGGCTCCCCCTCCTCTATACACTGCTGAGGACAGTCCCTCTTACACCTGCCGCATCCGATACAGGCATCTGTAATCTCAAAGCCTTTCTGATAAGTTCCCTCTCCTCCAAGTACAAAGCTTTCCCTGTAGATCGGGTTCTTTCCGAGATCAAAGAACTCAATGTGCCCCTCCTCAATACAGAAAGGTTCCAGAATGTATCTGCCCTCTCCCGGATAAACAGCCTTCATCGACTCATTCTCCTCGAAAATACGGTCAATCCACTTCTTCTGCTCCGACAGCCTTCTGGCTTTTCCCGAAAGGCGTACCATCTGATACTCCGTATTCAGTCCCGTAATCTCTGTGCACGGCATATTCAGAAGCTCACGATAAAAATCTTTGCCCCTGGCAGTACAGAAATACAGTTTCCCCTCTTCTATCAGCATCACGTCAATGATACGCACATGCGGCATCCCCTTTTCATCTACTGTGGCAAACGCCACATCCTTGATGTCTCTTAAAATCTGAAGACATTCCTGCGCTCTCATAAACTATCCTCCTCATCTCTCAAATCTTTGGTTTCCTGTTTCCCGCTCTGTAAACGGTTTATTCTATGTTTTTCAATGTTATTCTATGCAAAGCCATCGGACATGTAAAGTACGCACTATTTTGTGGCAAAGTTACCTGAAGGTAACTATAGGCAAAAATCCCGGGGAAAAGCTTTTTTCCAGATATTGAAAATTTCTTCTCTGATGTTATAATGATTGTAACATCAAACCACGAGGAGGAATCGTTATGGCAAACCAGTCATCCATCAAAAAAGAACTTCCCGCATGTCCGGTCGAGACGACCCTGATGCTTATCGGCGATAAATGGAAGGTGCTGATTCTCCGGGACCTTCTCCCCGGCACCAAACGTTTCGGAGAACTGAAGAAATCCATAGGAAGCGTTTCCCAGAAAGTCCTGACCTCGCAGCTTCGCGACATGGAAAACAGCGGACTTGTCAACCGGAAGGTTTACCCCGAAGTTCCGCCCCGGGTAGAATATTCCCTGACAGACCTGGGACAGAGCCTTAAACCTATACTCGACGCCATGCGCACCTGGGGCGAGGAATATAAATCAATGTCATAAATCCCGTACACGAAAAAACTATTTCTTATTTGTAAACAGATATTTGCTTTTCAAAATTTTTTCATATACTAAAGTACAGAAACAATAACAAAACAGGCAGAACATTTGTTCCGACCCGCTTAACTTTTCCTCATTATTTGCTATAATATAATTAGTTCATCTACCAGATGTAGAAGGAGTTCCTGAAGGCGTTTCACATAGTGAGGCGCCTTTTACCTTATCTTTTTTATATTGATAATACTTTTTAAGTTTCTTCTGTAATGTATGTTCTCTCTCAATATAAAATGCAGTAATAAGAAGACAATAAGTTTTTCTTTTTTCAATAACAACCATATATTTCTCTTCTTCCCATACTTTCATACCTTCGTAAATCCGTAACCCTTTCCCCATCAAGGAGCAAAGCGACGCGATCACTTCGGGCCAAAATGGCCCGAAGCTGCCGGGTTTGGGGCGTGCCCCAACAAGCGGCGTTTGTGTTCTGTTGCCTCCACGATTTTCAATTCTTCTTCGCCCAGGGCGTTGAGCATGGCGTCGATCCGCTTTCTGCACTCGCTCCCCTTGTTCTTGGGCGGATAGAAATATTGATCTACTGATATATCAAACATTGCCACCATCTGATAAAAGGTATTGAGGCTGGGGTGCTGGTCTCCCTTGCCCGCTTGATGGCAAGCCCCATATCGTGAAAATCAAATCGTCGCTCATCTCTTTCAAGCTTCATAATATCACCTAATGCCCCTGATTATAGGCAATAGATGTACAATTTATATTGACAACCAAATACAAGAGAATTATAATGAAAAAGCGACGGTACAGTCGCAAAATGGAGGTGAGATTGAATAATGGGGAAAAAAGGAGATTCTACTAAACTGCACATTCGCCGTGTTGCTTTTGAATTGTTTGCCGAATACGGATATACAAAAGTAACTATGCAGGATATTTGTACAAAAAGTGGCCTTAGCAAAGGAGGTTTATACAGACACTATGAAGATAAACGACAGGTATTTACCGATATTTTAAAAGAACTTCAAAAAAAAGAAGCAGACAGGGAGGGACTCTGTATTAGGCAGGACTTATCGGCCACTGAAATTTTGAATGGCTATCTACAACATATCCAGCAGGATTTAAATAAAGCTGTGCCGAATATCAATATTGCGCTTTACGAATTTTGCGTAGAAAATAAAAATGGGATAGGTGCAGAGTTATTATTCAAACAATACCAAAAAGGTGTAGAAATTTTACTATCACTTGTAGAATACGGCATTTCAAAAGGTGAATTTCATTTATCTGACCCGATGAGAGTGGTATCAACTATTTTATTTCTCGTAGAGGGATTACGGATGGCAAGCGAAGCAATGGAAATAACGGACGAAATTTTAACAGGTGTTTTTACTCAAATTAAAGAAATGGTAGGAATTAAGGATGATAAATAAGGTTAAAAATCCCCTTTTGCTAATTTTGGGGATTTACTTAATTTGTGAATTAGTAAAAGACTTTGAATTTTTGGTCTTGAAAACAGACCAAACATTTTTAGCAGAAAATATTATTTGTAAGCTATTCGCTATTGGTATGATTTTCTTTTGTCTCCATAAACTGCGAATCTCTTGGAGCAGCATTGGATTTAAAAAATCTGGCATGATTCAAAGTGGCATTTTGGGATTATCATTAGGGATAGTGACATTTTCGATTTCTTATTTTGTAGAATATCTTATTCTCAAAAATATGGGCTTACATCCTCAATTTGCTTTCTACATAGCTAACTTTACAATTTCCAATCAAAACGTCATCGGATTGTCCATGTCGGCACTTATTATTTGTATATTGGGAAATATAGTAAACGTATGGGCCGAGGAGGGATTGTTTCGAGGAGTACTGTTTCAAATCGGTAAAATATCATATACACAAAAGACAGCAAACCTTATCCAATCCCTCTTGTTTGGATTATGGCATGTAATTACTGTTGTTATTTGGGTACTTGACGGAAGCATTGATATACCAACTGCGTTTATCATGTCCATTGGCTACATTGCACTTGCAGGCATTTTAGGTTATGAGTGGGGACTATGTATTGCGCTGACAGGTACGATTTGGGCCGGAGTGTTTGAACATTTTTTTAACAACTTTATCAGCAATACACTTCATGTTATTACTGAAACCGGGGTAGATGAACTGCAAATTATAAGAATTGTTATATCCAATGTTTTGTCATTGCTCGGTGCAATCCTTTTAACAAAGGCGCGAAAGCATTATAAAAGTAAGGTCCCTAATGGATAAAAAGAGATTATTATAGCCGAATGTATCCAAAAAGAACTTTGACTGCCTCTCATAAACCATTTCATTTTGGGGCCTAAATCGGTACGCCTTACAGAACTTTTTTCAAAATTTTTTCCAGGCTCCGCAGACCACGTTCAATGGCGACCC
>CALWMN010000018.1 GCA_944381935.1 uncultured Mediterraneibacter sp.
GTGGAGCAGTCTGGAAGCTCGTCGGGCTCATAACCCGAAGGTCGCAGGTTCAAATCCTGCTCCCGCAACTTACACGTTGCAGTAGAGTGTAACCGAAAAATACAGTTTTGCGGAGATCACAACATAGAGACGTGTGAAGATGCCCAGATAGCTCAGTTGGTAGAGCAGAGGACTGAAAATCCTCGTGTCACTGGTTCGATTCCGGTTCTGGGCATTTTTCTCTGTAATAAAATATTTTATTCAGGGGAGACTAATTGAATAAGGGCGTGTAGCTCAGGTGGTAGAGCACTTGACTTTTAATCAAGTTGTCCGGGGTTCGAATCCCCGCACGCTCAGGTACTTATATATCTCAGGAATCTGGTTCCTGGGATGTTTTTGTTTGTATGGGTTCTGTTTTGCCGGAATCAGAAAGGAAGGAATACCGGATGGAGTATCTGTATGAGAAGCTGAGAGATTATGCCGGGACGGACTATTATCCGTTCCATATGCCGGGACATAAGAGGAATATATCCCTGACAGGGGCAAATCTTCCCTATGAACTCGATATTACAGAGATTGATGGGTTTGATGATCTCCATCACAGCTCGGGGATACTGAAAGAGGCGGAGGAGAGAGCCGCCCTGGAGTTCCATGCACAGGAGACACACTATCTGATAAATGGAAGTACCTGCGGGATCTTAAGCGCGGTATCAGGCTGCACGGAGCGCCGAGGAAAGATACTTGTGGCAAGGAACTGCCATAAATCTGTCTATCACGCAGTTTTTCTAAATGAATTATATCCAATATATATTTATCCGAAACCGGGTAAAGACCCGGAGATTAACGGTGAGATTACGGCGGATGAGGTGGAGCGTCTTCTGGAAGCGAATCCGGGTGTTCAGGCTGTTGTGCTTACATCGCCTTCCTATGACGGCGTTGTATCTGATGTAAAAAGAATTGTGGAGACTGTGCATAGAAGAAGGATTCCGGTCATCGTGGATGAGGCGCACGGGGCGCATTTCGGATTTCATCCGTATTTCCCCGCGAACTCGAATACATATGGGGCAGACCTGGTGATCCACAGCCTGCATAAGACGCTTCCTGCCCTGACCCAGTCTGCACTGCTCCATATAAACGGAGAAATCGTAAATCGAGGGAAGATAAGGAGATATCTGCAAATTTTCCAGTCAAGCAGCCCCTCTTATATCTTAATGGCAGGATTGGACGAATGTATCCGTCTTATTATGCAGAAGAAGGAGCATGTTTTCAGCCCATATACCGGGCTTCTGGATAACACGAGGAGGAAGCTCAGAGAACTCAGGCATTTACAGCTTTTGGAAACACAGCGATATGACAGGTCCAAGATTGTTGTTTCGGTCAGGGGTACCCGGAGAAAATCAGCAAATGGACCAGAGGGACCCGGAGAAAGCTTTACAGGCAAAGATCTGTATTATGTGCTTCTTGACCGATATCATCTGCAGATGGAAATGGCGGCAGGGTCCTATGTGATTGGGATGACTTCGCCGGGGGACACAAAGGAAGGAATGGAGAGGCTGGTCAGTGCGTTAAAAGAGATTGACGGAGAAATTATGTGCTGTCCTGAAAGAAATGAACGGGAGGTACCGGCATTGATTCCGCCTGAGCGTGCCCTAACACCGTGGCAGACAGAGCAGATTTGCAGTGCGGGTGCACAGACGGAACATGTGCGCTGGCAGGATGTGGCAGGAGAGATCGTATCGGAATATGCATATCTTTATCCGCCGGGCATACCGCTTATCGTGCCGGGAGAGAGGATGAACCCGGAAACGGCAGAGCAGATCAGGAAGTACAGAGAAATGGGATTCTCCATACAGGGGACAAAAGAGCAGGAAGGAATAGAGGTGCTGGCAGTTGGGTAGGATATTCTATATTATGGGGAAAAGCGGTTCCGGCAAGGATACGATCTATAAGAGGCTTACAGCAGAGATGCCGCAGATAAGGACGGTCATACCATATACCACCCGGCCTGTCAGAGAAGGGGAAACCGACGGGAGGGAGTATCATTTCGTTGACAGCGAATATCTTGCAAATCTGCAGGATCAGGGGAACATCATTGAAGTCCGCTCTTACAACACAAAGTGCGGGATATGGATGTATTTCACTGCGGATGACGGCCAGATCGATCTTGAGGAAGCAGATTATCTTATCATAGGGACTCTGGAGTCATACCGCGCGATGCAAGAGTATTTCGGCAGTGAGAGGATCATTCCGATATATATTGAAGTGGAGGACGGAGTCAGGCTGTCCAGGGCGCTGGAGAGAGAAAGGCGGGAACCGCATCCGAGGTATGCGGAGATGTGCAGGAGATATCTTGCCGATTGTAAAGATTTTTCAGAAGAGAACCTGAAGCAGGCGGGGATCAGGAAGCGTTTTGCAAACCTTGACCTAGAAAACTGCCTGGCAGAGATCAGCCGGTATATACGGGATTTAAGGGTATAACTTGAGGGAAGATTGTGATATACTTAAAATTGTAATACGTTAAAAATGAACACGGCAGGTGATAATATGAATGGTTTTAAAGATGTTGTAGGACATAAAAATATAATTAAATATATCGAGAGCGCAGTGAGCGCGGATGCGGTTTCCCATGCATATATTTTAAATGGCGAACGCGGATCGGGAAAGAGAATGTTGGCGAATCTCTTCGCCATGAGCCTGCAGTGCCAGAACCGGGAAGAGAATGGTGAAGCCTGCGGAAAATGCCAGTCATGCAAACAGGCCGTGAATGGAAACCAGCCGGATATCATCAGAGTGACACATGAGAAACCGAATACGATCAGTGTGGACGATATCCGTGAGCAGGTGAACAATGACATCGTCATAAAGCCATACAGCAGCCGGTACAAGATATATATTATTCCCGATGCAGACCTTATGAGTGTCCAGGCGCAGAACGCGCTTCTTAAGACAATCGAGGAGCCGCCGGGGTATGCAGTGGTCATGCTGCTTACGGAAAATGCGGAAGTGCTTCTGCCGACGATAAGATCAAGATGTGTCATGATGAAGCTGCGCAATATCAAGGATCAGCTTGTCAAAAAGTATCTCATGGAGCAAATGGAGGTACCGGACTATAAAGCGGATGTCTGCGTTGCATTTGCCCAGGGAAATATGGGAAAGGCGATCATGCTTGCCACTTCTGAGCATTTTAATGAGATCAAAGAAGAGGTTATCCATCTTCTGCGCAACATTGACGAGATGGATGTCTCGGAAGTGATGGAAGCGGTGAAAAAATGTATGACGTACAAGATTGAGATCAACGACTACCTCGACATGATCGCAATCTGGTATCGGGACGTGTTGATCTATAAGGCTACAAAGAATGTGGACAGGGTGGTATTTTCTGACCAGATGAAATATATTAAGCAGCGCGCGAGCAAAAGCTCTTATGAAGGCATTGAGAACATACTGGATGGACTGGAAAAGGCAAAATCCAGGATCAAGGCAAATGTAAACTTTGAACTGACGATGGAATTGCTTTTATTGACGATAAAGGAGAATTGACGGACATGACAAAAGTAATCGGAGTTAGATTCCGAACGGCAGGCAAAATCTATTTTTTTGCGCCGGGGAAATTTAATATAAAACAGGGCGACCATGTTATCGTAGAGACTGCAAGAGGCGTTGAGTATGGACGTGTAGTAAGCGGCCCGAAAGAGGTAAAGGATGAGGAGGTCATCCAGCCGTTGAAATCGGTGATACGGATCGCAAATGAGCATGACCGGAAAACGGTGGAGAAAAATCATCAGAAGGAGAAGGACGCATTTAAAATCTGCCAGGAGAAGATACGGAAGCATGGGCTTGATATGAAGCTGATCGATGCGGAATATACATTCGATAATAACAAAGTTCTTTTCTACTTTACGGCGGACGGCAGGATTGATTTCAGGGAGCTTGTGAAGGATCTGGCAGCCGTATTCCGTACCCGGATCGAATTAAGGCAGATCGGCGTGCGGGATGAGACAAAGATACGCGGCGGAATCGGGATCTGCGGCCGTCCTTTATGTTGCAGTACCTATCTTACGGAATTTGCCGCCGTATCTATAAAAATGGCAAAGGAGCAGAATCTTTCGCTCAATCCGACCAAAATCTCAGGGGTATGCGGAAGGCTTATGTGCTGCCTGACAAATGAGGAGGAAACATATGAGGTCCTCAACAGCCAGCTTCCGTCCACAGGGGATACTGTCACGACAAAGGACGGACTGACTGGAGTTGTCCAGTCCCTCAGCGTTCTGCGCAAGCTGGTCAAAGTGATTGTCAATCTTGAAAATGACGAGAAAGAGATCCGGGAATACAGAGCGGAAGACCTGAAATTTAAGCCGAGGAAAAGGAAGCAGAAGGTATCAAAAGAAGAGATGAAGAAGCTGGCGGCACTTGAGAAAAAAGAGGGAGCGTCAAAGTTAAATGACAAGTGAGATAAAACCGGGCGAACGCCTGGATGACCTTCAGATCGGCGGTTTGGAGCTGATACAGGACCCGGGCAAGTTCTGTTTTGGCGTTGACGCGGTGCTTCTCTCCGATTTTGTCAGAGTGAAACCAGGGGAGAAGGTGCTTGACCTCGGAACAGGAAACGGGATCATTCCGATCCTTCTCTCTGCCAAGACTCCGGCAGATCACATTACGGGACTTGAGATCCAGGCAGAAACGGCAGAGATGGCGAGAAGGAGTGTGGCCCATAACTGTCTGGAGGACAGAGTCAGGATTGTGACAGGGGACATCAAAGAGGCGGCGGAGATATTTAAGCCGGCCTTTTTTGATGTGATCACGACAAATCCGCCCTACATGCTCTCTCAGCACGGATTTAGAAATCCCGATGACGCGAAAGCAATTGCCAGACATGAAGTCCTGTGCTCACTTGATGATATCCTCAGAGAGAGCATGAAGCTTATGCAGGATAAGAGCCGTTTTTATATGATACACAGACCGTTTCGTCTGACAGAAATCATGATCAAGATGAACCATTATAAAATAGAACCCAAGAGGGTTCAGTTTGTGCACCCGTATCTTGATAAAGAACCGACGATGGTGCTGATTGAAGGCGTGAGAGGAGCAAGGCCGAGAGTGAAAGTGGAGCCGCCTCTTGTGATGTATTCCAGGGAAGAATAGAAGGGAAGGCTGGAAAAGGTGAGGAGCGATAAAATGGCAGGCACATTGTATCTGTGTGCGACACCGATAGGAAATCTGGAAGATATGACATTTCGCGCGGTGCGCGTATTAAAAGAGGTTGATCTGATTGCGGCTGAAGATACAAGAAACAGTATAAAGCTTCTGAATCATTTTGAAATCCGGACGCCCATGACAAGCTACCATGAGCATAATAAATATGAGAAGGGCCAGAAGCTGGTCGAAAAGCTGAAGGAGGGCAAAGATATTGCACTCATAACAGATGCGGGGACGCCTGGGATTTCTGATCCCGGAGAAGAGCTTGTGAAAATGTGTTCGGAAGCAGGGATTCTTGTGACTTCTCTTCCTGGGGCAGCGGCATGCATAACCGCGCTTACCCTGTCAGGACTTCCCACAAGACGTTTTGCCTTTGAGGCGTTCCTTCCGACGGATAAGAAAGAGCGGGAGGCAGTACTTGAAGAAATCGCACGGGAGACGAGAACAGTTATTCTGTATGAAGCACCGCACCGTCTTCTCAGGACCCTGAAGCTTTTGGAAAGCGTTCTAGGGGAAAGAAAGGTAACGATATGCAGGGAACTGACCAAAAAACATGAAACTGTCTTCAGGACCATACTGCCGGAGGCTGTCAGTTACTATGAAGTGCATGAGGCAAAAGGGGAATGTGTGATCCTTATCGAGGGCAAAACGAGAGAGGAACTCAGGCAGGAAGAACAGCAGAAATGGCAGGAGATGAGGATAGAAGACCATGTCGCGTATTATCTCTCCAACGGCCTGGAGAAAAAGGAAGCTATGAAAAGGGCGGCAAAAGACCGAGGCTTGTCTAAAAGAGATATATATAAATATCTTGAGAAACTAAAAAAAATATAAAGAAATAAGAAACTCAACCGATTCCTCATCATTATGGAATCAGTTGAGTTTCTTAGTTTTCGGAATTGTATTCTCTCTGAAAAGCTGCGCTGCTGATGACCCGCCCATCTTTCATATAGACGACCCTTTTATGGAGGGAAAGAGTTTCCTCATAGTTATTTGTCACATACAACACAGTGATTCCGAGCTCCTCGTTGATCCGAAGAATATCCTCAATCATTTCTCTTCGGCGATCCTCATCCTGCCTGGCAAAATCCTCGTCTACAAGGAGGACCTTAGGCTGGCATACAATGGCACGTCCGAGCGCAACTTTCTGGCGCTGCGCGTCAGAGATCGCTTTCAGCTTTTTGCCAAGAATGTCTGTTATGCCAAGGAAGCCGGCAGCAGACTTAATGCGGGAGTCAATTACCGTGCGGGGAAGATCGCGGAGACGCAGCCCTAACGCCATATTGTCATACACGTTGAAATGCTTATACAGCATATAGTTCTGGAAAGCCATAGCAAGGCGGCGGTCCCTGGGGAGGATATCATTCAGAAGATCTTTTCCAAGATAAATCCTGCCGGAAGTGATGTCTTCAAGACCTCCGATCATCCTGAGAATGGTGGATTTCCCACATCCGCTGGGGCCGTGGAACACAACGAACTCACCGTCTTCAATATATAGACTTACATCATTTACGGAAATAAAGCCATTCGGATATGTTTTTGTCAAGTGTTCAAATGTCACGCTGGCCATAAGCACACCTCCGTTAGTATATTCTTTTGCTTTTCCTTACAGTATTTTAGCACAAAGAAATCTTTCATACAATCCTTAACCCGAACCGAGTATGACACTGGCCGCAAGCCCGGCGGCTGTGGCAATGAGGGCACCGGACAAGGTATAACGGGAATCTTTGATCCTGGCAGTCATAAAGTAGACGCTCATCGTGTAAAATATAGTTTCCGTACAGCACATAGAGATGGAGGCTATCATGCCGAGCCGGGAATCTGTCCCATAGTTTTTATACACGTCGAGCAAAAGACCTGTGGCAGCCGAAGAGGAGAACATTTTCACGACGGTTAGAGGGATGAGCTCCCCAGGAAAGCCGATCAGTGAAGAATAACGCCCAATCAGTGCGGCGAGGAAATCAAGAAATCCCGAAGCGCGCAGGATTCCGACGGCAGCCATAAGCCCAATCAGGGTAGGCATGAGCCTGACTACAGTTAAGAACCCGTTTCTAGCTCCTTTGATAAAGGCGTCATATACATTGACCCCGGACAGAAGTCCATAAATGACAACAGACATAATGATAAAAGGGACAATAAAATCAGATATATAAACAAGAATATTCAAATGTTGCACCTGCCTGTCGAGTTGCTCTGTTAGATTTATATGCGTCCCATAGCGTATAGATTCGATCTTCTGGCGGGACGGAATATGGGACATCATATCTTCATAAAATACTCCAAAGGTATTTCTGGAGTTCTTATGCTTTTCTTTGATATAATCCCGGTGAAAAACAACAAGATAAATCAGAACAAGGGCAAGCTGCCCTGGACGGCTGCGGGCATATGCCTGTTTTCCCTGATGATTCTCGCCGGATGCCAGGCAGGAGAGGGAAAACAGAGTGAGGATAGAAGATTCAGGGAATATACAAGAGAATTATTCTGCCGAGAAGTAGCTGCAAATGCCGTGACACTGCATTATACACTGAAAGACCCGGAGCAGTACTCCATTGAGGATGCACCTGCGGTTTTCGGAGAGTTCGCGACAGACCCGGCACAAATGAAAGCTGCTTCAGAAAATATGCAGAAAGCGCTTGAAGAGTTTTCTTATGATGGGCTGAATATCCAGAACAGGATTACATACGACATCCTGGACTATTATCTTGATACAGTGTCAGACTGCGCGGATTATCTTCTGTATGACGAACCTATGGGGCTGGTGAGCGGAGTACAGACGCAGCTTCCGGTAATTCTGTCAGAGTACCGGTTTTACAGTGCCGGGGATGTAGAAACTTACCTTGAGCTGATGAAGAGTACTCCGGAGTACTTTTCTGACCTGGCGGAGTTTGAGAGGGAAAAATCGGCAGCAGGTCTCTTTATGGCGGACTATGCCGCAGAGACTGTGATTGGACAGTGTAAGGCATTTTTGGAGATGGGAGATGGAAACTATCTCTATTCAACCTTTGTAGATCGAATCAATGAATTAGAAGAATTGACGGAGAAAGAAAAAAGTGACTATATACAAGAAAATGCTTTTATGATGGAAAATTATATCTATCCGGCATATCAAAATCTTATTGCTGTGATCGAAGAATTAAAAGGAACAGGGGTCAATGACGGGGGGTTATCCTATCTGCCGGAAGGAACAGAATATTATGAAATGCTGGTAAAGCAGTCTACAGGAACAGATCAGACGGTAAGAGAGCTTGAGGATCTGACAAGAAGGCAGATCGTGGAGGATCTGGAGGCAATGGAAGAAATCGTCGGAATTACGGCAGACAGCGCGAGTGAAGCGGCTGCCGTCATGGGGACTGAAGAGGCGGAAATGATCCTGGACGAACTGAAAATGGGAATCGGCAAGGCGTTTCCGGATCCACCCGAGACTGTCCTCGAGGTGAAGTATGTCCCTGAAGCGATGGAAGAACATTTAAGCCCTGCCTTTTACATGATACCTGCGATAGACAATACGCAGGAAAATGTCATCTACATCAACCAGGCACAGATGGGAAGCGACCTGACTCTTTATACTACCCTTGCACACGAAGGCTATCCGGGACATCTGTATCAGACTATTTTTTTCGAGGAGACAGATCCCGATCCCGTACGCAGCCTTTTCAGCTTCGGAGGCTACGTGGAAGGCTGGGCCACATATGCAGAAATGTGCAGCTACTATCTGGCACCCCTGGCAAAGGAGCAGGCAACTCTCCTGCAGAAGAACAGCTCTATTATACTGGGGCTTTACGCTCTGGCGGATATGGGAATCCATTACGAAGGGTGGAGCAGAATGGACACAGTGGCATTTTTCTCCGGGTATGGAATCACAGATGCGGAAACAGTGGAGAGAATCTATGAACTGATTATCGGGTCTCCTGCAAATTATCTGAAATATTATATCGGATATGTTCAGTTCCTTGAGCTGAAAAAAGACTGGGCGCAGGAAAAACAGGAAGATTTCTCACAGGAAGAGTTTCACGAGGCAGTCTTAAGCGTGGGTCCGGCGCCGTTTGAGACTGTAGAGAAATATATGTGGGATATCACGGATGACAGCGGGGATGGAGAGCAGAAGGGGGTGAGATAGGATGTTGAATTATCTTTGGGCAGGAATGATATTGATCGGAATCTTATTTGGGGCGTTTAACGGGAAAATGCCGAATATCACAAATGAAGCACTTGACTCGGCGAAGGATGCGGTAACCCTGTGCATTACCATGATAGGAGTGATGTCATTCTGGACCGGGATTATGGAGATCGCATCACAGGCGGGAATTATCAGAGCGGCATCAAAAAAAATGCGGCCGGTCATAAGAGCGCTGTTCCCAGGGATCCCGGAAGGACACAGGGCAAACGAACATATATCGACAAATTTTATCGCAAATATTCTTGGCCTGGGATGGGCGGCAACGCCCGCCGGAGATTGAGTTATAATTATGACAGGTTGAAGAAATCATTGAAAATCAGGGGTTTCCATCGATTTAGTCTCTTTTTTCATTTAAAGTGAATGAATACCAAGAATGATACGGTCTGATAGAGAAAAAGCGTTCCGGCCTTAGAAAACCGGATGTGATTTATGTGAAAAATTTTATGATAAAGGAGTGCCCGGAATAGAAAAGAGGAGAAATACTGCACGAAGTTCTGCTCTTTGATACAATAATACTCAAAAGGAGGAATTGTAAAATGCATAATGTCAAAATGATTATCGAAGAACAAATAGAGAGTTATCTTCATATGCTGCGAGAACAGGAACGAGCAAATCAAACAATTAAAAAATACGCCCACGATCTTTCGGCACTGGCGATGTGGTTGAATGGACGGGAGTTAAATAAAGAAAACCTCATTACCTGGAAACAGTATCTTATTACGCGATATGCCGCCGCCAGCGTTAATACTATGCTGGCGGCAATTAACGGTTTCCTGTCCTTTATGGGGTATCCGGAACTCAAAGTTAAGCCTGTAAAAATTCAACGACAGATTTTTTGCAGCACGGAAAAGGAATTAACAAAAGCGGAATATTTTCGACTTGTTACAGCCGCAAAGAAAAAGGGTAATGAACGCCTGGCTTTGGTCATCCAGACTATCTGTGGTACAGGAATCCGTGTCAGCGAACTTCAGTTCATCACTGCCGAGTCAGTGCGGACAGGCCGGGCTGAGGTGTTCTGCAAGGGAAAACGGCGCAGTATATTTTTGCCAAAAGATTTGCGAAAAAGTCTTACAAGTTATCTGCGTGCAAAAAAAAGAACGGCGGGACCAGTTTTCCTAACGAAAACCGGGAAACCTCTCGACCGTTCTAATATCTGGCGGGATATGAAAGCGCTTTGCAAAAGCGCGGGTGTAGCACCAACTAAAGTATTTCCTCATAACTTGCGGCATTTGTTTGCCCGAACTTACTATTCACTGGAAAAAGATTTACTGCGGTTATCAGATATTTTGGGACACTCCAATATATCCACCACCCGTATCTACACAATGGAGAGCGGATATGTCCATGCAAAGCAACTAAACAAGATGGGATTAATTGCAATTGCTACAACATAAGAACTATTATGTTGTAGCCAAGACAATAACAGATTTCTATGCGTAGACACCTATACATAGCCAATATACCAGTTTCACTGCTATAACACAAGTAATTTTTGAAAAATACCCCTTTTTTTTAAAGTCAGATGGAAATAGGCACAAAAAAGGGACCGGGAAAAATTAAGATTTTAACCGGTCTGATTTCCGCGTTTTTTGCTTTTTTTCGTGACCTAACAAAAGGCAGAAGGTAAAACTGTGCTCATTAAAGCCCCCAATTATACAACATAATAGTTCTTACGTTGTGCTGACGGATCTAACCTCATCCTATCTAGACGTAGAAATTCGCCGAAGAAAGGAGGTGTCAGGATGATCTCGGAACAAAGGAAACAAGAACTTGTCTCACAAATTTCCCATTTATCAGACGATCAGGCAGAGACTCTGGAAAAATATATTCTTGAATTATCCGATACACAATCAGACCAGCCAGAGGGTGGGAAGAAATATCTTATTTTTACGTGTCAGGATCAAGTATATGGGATTGATATTTCTCAAATAGTACAAATTATTGAAGTTACAGATATTATACCACTTCCAAACGCAACATCATATGTTAAAGGTGTCGTAAATATACGGGGAAGTATGGTCCCAATCCTTGATCTCGGGCTTCAGTTGGGAAAGCATGAGATCACGTACAGCAAGCGTACTTGCATTATCATTGTTACTGTCCGGAACCAGACTTTTGGTTTAATCGTAGATGCAGTACGTGATGTGGAAATAATTCATGATGAGGATATTTATGCGCCGCCGGCACAAGTTAACATGGAAATGAATTGCCTGACAGGGATAGCAAAAACAGAATCCGTAGTTCTCTTGTTGGACGCGAAGCTTTTTATCGCGGAGAATGAGCTGGATTCTCTTGTGACGATCCCATCTGAAATTGACGACCTGGAGAAAAAGGAGAAAACGTAATGAAAAAAATAAAGAGTCTAAGGGTGAAAACCAGATTAATACTTGGATTTGGTTTTCTAATGCTTCTAATGCTGATTATTTCTGTGATGTCTATATTGGGAATAAGGGCATTGAGAGCAGAAAATAACGTTCTTATCGAAAAGACGATCGCCAATAACGATTATGTGTGGGAAATGCGCAGAAATCTTCTGTCTGAGCAACGATATGAGTTGATGGCACTTATCGAAAGTGATCATGTACAGGTGGAAGAACATCTGGATATGGCACAGCAGGAAGTAGATAAAACGGCAGACCTGTTTAAGCAATATCAGGGAAATTACCGGGTAGACGGAAGCAAAGTTGAACAGTTAGAGGTTTATTTTGAAGAACAGGCTTCCCCAAGAACCGAAATGATGGATCTGCTGCGGCTCGGGACAGAGGAAGCAAAAGAGAGGGCATATGAAATATTTGCAGAAGAATATAAGCCTTTGGTGGACAAACAGGCTGAAGTATTTTTCGATATAACCAACGATCAAGTCGCGTTAGCTGAAGCGGAATCAGGAAAGTCAGAAGCTACTTATAGGGCTATTCTTGCGGTACTGGTTAGTATCTTTATAATGGCAACAATTATCAGTGTATATGTGACAAGAAAACTGGTAATGCGTATTGCCGCCCCGCTTGTTGAAATTGAGCAGGCTACATACGCACTCTCACAAGGTGATTTTACGTCTCAAATTACTTACGACAGTGCCGATGAATTTGGGAATACCTGCAAAAGTATGCAAAGCAGCTTCACAAAACTAAAGGGAATTATTTCTGAAATCTCCACTGTGCTGGGGGCATTAAGCAGAGATGATCTTACAGTCAGAGTTTCATCAGATTTCCCGGGAGAAATGCAGGGAATTGTGGTTTCCATACACAGGCTGGTTGACAGCTTAAATAGAACTATGCGAGAAATCCAGGAATCCGCCAGTCAGATCAATGCAAGTGCCGGGCAGGTTTCCAGCGGAGCACAGGCGTTAGCGCAGGGGACAACAGAGCAAGCCAGCAGTGTGGAAGAATTGTCTGCAAGAATAACCGAAATTTCCAATCAAGTGAAAATGAATTCAGAAAATGCGGGGACGGCAAATGTTCTAGCAACTGCTTCTGGAGAAGTGGCGCAATCGACATTGGATAATATGAATGAGATGATTTCCGCTATGCGTGAGATTTCTACGGCTGCTGAGAATATTAAAAAGGTGATCAAAGTTATTGATGATATCGCATTTCAGACCAACATTCTTTCACTTAATGCAGCAGTAGAAGCAGCAAGGGCCGGGACAGCAGGAAAGGGATTTGCTGTAGTTGCGGATGAAGTAAGAAATCTTGCCGGGAAATCGTCAGAAGCAGTCAAAAGTACAACTTCCCTCATTGAAAGCGCACTTAATGCAGTTTCTCACGGGGAAGAGATTGCAGAGAGAACTCATACAGCTTTTGAGGGGTTAGCAGAACAGGTGCAGAAAGTAGTATCCACCATTGGTGAAATTTCTGACGCGTCCAGGGAACAGGCTAATGCGATTCAGGAAATCACCTCCGGAGTAGACCAGATATCTGCGGTTATTCAGACAAACTCTGCGACCAGCCAGGAAAGTGCGGCAGCCAGTGAGGAACTTTCCGGCCAGGCAAGTATGCTTAATAGCCTGGTCAATCGGTTTCGATTGTCTCAGTCCCAAAATCAATATGATATTGAGCAGATAGAGAATAACAATTCCAGTACAGAAATCAAGTATTGAATTTCTAATGTTTGAATGTTTTCTTGATAAAAACTTACGGGAATACTTGCTTCTCAGGCAAACTGTATGTATCTGTCAGATTTGCGCCAGCCGCATATCCTTCCCGTGATTCAGCGGCTGCTTCATACCATTCCACCGGAATAATTCACTTTGCGGGAATGGCATAATGCAGTAATCTATATCACGGGAAACAAGCGTTCTTTTGAAAGTGTATAAGATGCCAGCGCGCGGCGGTGCCGGTATAGTGCAGCCTTAGATTACCTGACGGGAAATAAGGCTGTTTTTTATTAAACCGGAGAAAGGGTTTTAATGTTTGTGAAGAAGATTTCCAAACACATGGAGAGCAGTTTTACGATGAAGCATAATATAAAAAATCCGGAAAAATATATGTCAAAGTACAATAAAATCTAGTATTACATCTTGAAATCCGCATTTTTAAAGCAGAGAGCAACATATAAGACAAGCAGATTGTAATATATTAGGAAGGAAGAAATCCGGGAAAGGATATTATGGCAAATGGAAATTCAGGCGATGAGAGATGTGGATGTGACAAAGGTTGATCCGCAGACACTGATAGATATAAGAGAGATAAAAACGGACAGTAATCTAACTCCAAAGAAGCGGATGGAGCAGTTTATACATCAGATCGGGAATCCGTATTGTTACAAGTATGGAGATTACATAGTAAAGATTGGATTTGAAGATACAGAAGATACTTTGGAAGACCGGTTGAAAGATTTGATATTAAAAGCCGGAAGAAGATGAGTTTAAAATCTGTATAAGACAAATTCCGACACATATGATAAGATAAGGTCAGGACTAAATCCATATGTGGGAACCTGATTTTATGGGTGATTCAGCACTATAAAATCAGGAGGCATTATGGTGAAAAGAGATATATTCATTTCTTATATGGCAGCTGCATATCTTCGTTTATCAAAAGAAGATGCGGATCTGCTGTCCACGGCGGATAAGAAGGAAAGCAACAGCATTGCCAATCAAAAGGCATTGATACTCAAAGAGTTGGAATCTATGCCGGATGTTACCCTTTATGATATTTATATTGATGATGGCTATACCGGACTGAATTTTGAACGTCCGGGGTTTCATCGTATGCGGAATGACATTTACGACGGAAAAGTAAATATGGTGATCGTCAAAGACCTGTCCCGCCTGGGGCGTGATTATATTGAATCCGGACGTTATGTGAAAAAGATTTTCCCATCATTAAATGTCCGGTTCGTATCTGTCCTGGATCATTTTGACAGCCTCACGGCAACACAAAGCGATCGGAATCTTCTGCTCCCTGTTAAAAACTTTGTCAATGACAGCTACAGCAGGGACATATCGGGAAAGATACGCAGCCACCAGGAAGTCATGAGGGAAAGCGGTCTTTATATCGGGGCATATGTGGCATATGGCTATAAAAAGTCAGAAGATGATAAAAGACGTATCGTGCCGGATGAGTATTCAGCGGATATTGTAAAGCGAATTTTTGCATGGAAGCTGGAGGGGATGAGCGCCGGGGGAATCGCTGAGAAACTGAATCAGATAGGCGTTATCCCACCGTCAGAATATAAGCGGTATATGGGGATTAACTATAAGTGTGGATTTCAGAAGAAAGCGAAAGCAGAATGGTCGGCCGTAACAGTAGGACGCATATTAAGAAATAAGATATACATAGGAGTTCTTGAACAGGGCAAAAGTAAAAAGGTTAATTATAAACTGAAAAAAATTGTCCAGAAACCTGAAGCAGAATGGGCAGTCGTTGAGAACGCACATGAGCCTATCATCAGTAAGGCGGATTTTGAAAATGTGGCCAGACTGCTCCGTGCAGATACAAGGAAGTCTCCTGGGAAAGATAAAACTTATCTGTTCTCCGGCATGATTTACTGCGGAGAATGTGGGAAGGGCATGGTGCGGCGGACTTCTCAGAGAAAAGACGGCTCCGGCGTGTGCTATATCTGTTCTACCTATAACAAGGGGGAAGGATGCAGCAGACATGCCATAGAAGAAACCGCCCTGGAGAAAATTGTGCTGGATGCTGTGAACCGTCATATCGAGCATGTAGAGAGATTAGACCAATTATTGAGTCTGATCGACAGGATGGAGATAAAATATGACGATATTATAGCAAACGATCAGGAGATCCTTCAGAAATATGAAGAACAGAAACGCTGCAGAGAGATGGAGATTTCTCTTCATAAAGACTTGTTGGATGGAATTATCTCAAAAGAAGAATACAAACAGTTTTCTCAGATTTATGTTGAACGTGCAAAAGCTGCTGATCAGGCAATTATCTCGCTCCGCAGTGAGCTGGAAAATATTTTTTCAAAAGGTATGCTTAAAAATGAATGGATGAAATATTTTATCGAAAACAGAAATATTAAAAAGCTGGACAGAAACATTGTCGTCTCTCTAATTGAGAAAATAGCCATATATGAAGATTCCAGACTGGAGATTATCTTCATGTATGAGGACAAATACAAGACAGCCTTAAAGATTGCAGACAGCCTGCCGTGAGATAAATTGAAGGAGGTATGCAGCATTGGCTAGGACAGCAAAGCGGTATTTACTTGAGAGAAATATCAATACAGCGAAAATAATAGTCTATAAAGCTGGTAATTATCTGCGGCTGTCGGTTGACAGCGATTATACCGGAAGTGACTCTTTGGAAAATCAGCGGCGGCTTGCAAAGGAATATGCGGACAGGCATAGCGATATAGAAATCGTCAGAGAGTATGTGGATGACGGAAAAACCGGAACTACATTCCAACGCCCTTCTTTTGACCGGATGATGCATGACTTGAAAAAAGGCGTTATTAACTGTGTGATTGTAAAGGACTTATCTCGATTTGGAAGAGAATATATTGATGCGGGAAATTATATTGAAAAAGTTTTCCCTTTTTTGGGAGTACGGTTTATTTCTATTGTAGATAAATATGATAGCGAAGATCCTGGCTGCGACAAGGAATTGCTGCTGATTTCACTGAAAAATTTGATGAATGAGATGTATGCCAGAGACATTTCAAGAAAAGTAGGAACGACATATCAGATCAAACACCAGGAACATATATTTTATCGTTCCTCTACAGTTCCATATGGCTACAAAATGGACGAAAACGATGAAAATTACTGTATTGATGAAGCCCCGGCAGAGATTGTGAAGACCATATTCAGGAAATACCATGAAGGGTGTTCAAAGTACGCTATTTCTATCTGGCTTTATGAACACAACATTCTGACGCCCAGGCAGTACAGTCAGACAGGGCATGTTTACTGTGGGGAGGGTGATGTGCTGAGACAATGGTATATAAGTACGATAAGTCGTATACTGAGTAATCCTGTCTATATAGGAAATATTGTTCGCCACAAAACAGAACAGAGCTTTTATGCCGGGGAAAAATCCAGTCCTGTTCCGGAAACAGAGCAAGTCCGGATCACTGGCAATCATAAGCGGATTATCAGTGAAACTGTTTTTGCAGAGGTACAGGAGATGATGAAGCGTACAGGCGAAATATATAAGGAATACAGAAAAGACGCAGACCAAACGAAAAAGACTATTGCGTTCGATAAAAATGTTTTTCATGGAAAACTCTTCTGTGGAGATTGTAAAGCACCTATGATTAGAACCGTCGGCTATAAAATGTGTCACAGAGAGCCAAAACGGATAAAAATATTTAAATGCAGTTTCCATGCCAATAACAAAAACCTCTGCGATTCCAGAGGCATAGAGGAACTGGAATTGTGCAAAATCCTCTATACGACAATCCGCAGACATATTTCTTTTATTAAGGGCATAAGAAAGCTGGCCGATCAGGAAATAAACTTCTCTTTTGAAGAAAAGATAAGGCGTATAGGGAAAGAAAAAGATCAGTTGCAGACCAGGAAAATTATGGCAGAACAAGAATACATTCACGTTTACTCACGATATAAAACGAGAGAAATACAAGGGAAAGACTTCCAGACTTTCCGCAAAGATTATCTTGGGCGGACGAAAATGTTGGAGGAACAAAAAGCAGGACTGGAGCAATCGGAAAAAGCGCTGAATAAATCCTGCATGGACATGAAAAAGATGTTTGCAGACTGGCTGCAGTTTGAAAATGTAAATGAGCTGACAGAGAAAATGATTGAAACCTGTGTAGAGAGAATTAATGTTTATGCAGGGGGGCGGATAGAGGTCAGATTAACGTATCGGGATATTTTTGTCACATAGGAGTATGGAAAAAGAAAGGGGGCATCAGCTTATGTTTATGATTCTGGCCTTGTATCTGCGCCTTTCCAGGGAAGATGATGAGCCGGACGAGAGTAACAGCATAACGAACCAAAGGCTTATTCTGCGGAAATATATTGAGCAGAGACCGGAATTTCAAGGATATATCATAAAGGAGTATGCGGACGATGGGTATAGCGGCAGAAATTTTGAACGTCCGGCGGTAAAGGAACTTCTGGAAGATATCAGAACCGGCAAAGTATACGGCATACTTGTGAAAGACTTCTCCCGGTTTGGAAGAAATCTGATCGAGGTCGGAGATTATATTGAGAAGATATTTCCCCTTTTGGATATTCGGTTTATTGCTGTTAATAATCATTTTGACAGTGCGGATTATGACGGAACAACGCCGGATATGGACGTTTCTTTTCAAAATCTGATGTATGATTACTCTAGTGCGGAAAACTCCGTGAAAATAAAAGGCGATTTGTTTAACCGTAGAAAAAGTGGGAATTTTCTGGCTTCGTTTGCGCCGCTCGGATATATGAAATCCCCGCAGAATCATAATCAACTTATCATAGATCCGGAGGCTGCGTGGATTATCCGTACTATTTTTGATAAATACAGTAAATGGGGTGTGAAAGCACAGGTGGCTCGTTATCTGAATGATAATAAAGTGCCAACGCCTCTGCAGTATGCCGTCCGGAAAGGTAAGATGAAACGATGGAAATATGAGGAAGATGAAAAGTTCTGGAGCGGTGCTATAGTAGGGAAAATTATTAAAAATCCGGTCTATATCGGCCATGTTGTCTTTCATAAATCAGAAGTACAAGAACCGGCGTCCCCACAGCGCAGATTCTTGCCAAAAGAAGAATGGAATATTTGTGAGAATGTCCATGAACCGATTATATCAAAGGAACTTTTTGAATGGGTAAACAGCACAGAATTTCTCGAACAGACAACAGGAGATCAGCAGAAAAAGGAAAAAAGAAAACCTGGAAGTAAAGACTCTCCGATAAAAGGTTTCGTAAAGTGCGGCGGATGCGGGCATAGCATGGTCAGACGCAACAGGGCAAATGCCTCTTATTATTGCCGCTACTATTACGAAAGCAAAAAAGAGGAGTGCTGTAAGGAAAATATAAAAGAAGCTGATCTTATCGAAATTGTAAAAGCGGCAGTATGCAGGCAGGCAATGGCCGCCGCAGATTTAAGAAAACTCCTGAAGATGCAGAAAGATGCTGAACGTCAGAATCGAGATCACTGGAAAAAACAGAAAAAGCAACTGGAAAGGCAAATCCAAAAACTTCAGAAAGAGAACTTTGAGCTGTATGAGAAGTATAAAGCAGGTCAGCTATCCAGAGAGGTGTTCGCTGAACTGCGGAAGAAATGCCGGGAAAGGATACAGCATCTTCAAAAACAACTGGAGGAATACACTGGAAAACAAGTCACCATAGGATTGACCAGAGAGATAGTGGAACAGCTCATTTTCAAAATCTATGTATATGACCGGAACAGAATTGAAATAATCTTTAACTTCCAGGATGAATGGGAGGCTCTTGTCAAATCGACAAAAGGTTTCGAGAATTGATAAAGTTTCTAAAAAGATTAAATCATTTATTTAACGTAAGGTGGACTGAAGGCAATGGAGGAGCTTGGAAATCTGGAGGATGACAGAAGAAACGGAAAAGTTTTGGGACCGGTGAGAAAGAAAGGAATTGCCAGCAATGAGATGTGTACGTTCCTTATTATAAATATCTCATCCCTCCAGTTAATCCCGGTGAATGTGATCGCTTACAGAAGCCAGTACGGCAGCGCCGACCCTGCGGGGATCATCGGGGCAGGCATACTGGCGACGGCGGTGAGCACAGGCGCGGCGGTGTTGTTCTGCAAACTGATGGACAGGAAGCAATAAATTCTTGAGATTTATGCTTGACCTGACAGAGTGAAAATGATAGGATATGTGTAAATTTAAGTGCGAAGTATCAGCCAGATAAACAGAAAGAGAAAAGGAGTTGGACATATGCTGCTGAGAACCTATGACAAGATACTGGAATTATTTCGTGAAAACCGGGGATACATGAGCTTTGAGACGTTGAAGGAGGAGGGGATCACGATATCCCAGATACGCGAGCTGGTGGACAGAGGCGTACTGGATAAATTTGCCCGGGGTTGGTACTGGTGTAATGAATGTGGATATAGCAGACCGGCTGACCACCGGTATGTTGAAATCGGGAAGGTGAACAGCAAAGCGGTGATATGTATGGAGAGTGCCTGTTTTTTGCAGGGGCTTTTGAAAAAGGAGCCAAAGATCATTTCTGTTGCGACTGAGCGGACCGACCGCAAGAAAATGGAATTTTCGTTTCCGGTTAATCGATACTACCTGCAGAATACGGGGTATGAGGGTGAGATCGAGGAAGTTATCACCGAATATGGAAACTACAGAGTTTACTCGTTGGACCGGTCTGTCTGTGACTGCATCCGAATGAAGAACAAGCTGGATAAAAAAGATTTGGGGGAAATTGAGAGCGCCTATAAAAAGAGCAAAGGCGATGTGAACAGGCTGCTTGCTTATGCAAAAGGCCTCAGGGCGCTCAAATGTATCAAAGAAAGCAGCATTGAGCGGATGAGCGAAGGGGCAGAATAAGAAAGGGGAAGGCATATGAAATTAATGATCGCATCGGATATCCACGGGTCGGCATATTACTGCAGGCAGATGCTGGAAGCATATCAGCGTGAGAAGGCGGACAGGCTGATGCTTCTGGGGGATATCCTGTATCACGGACCGAGAAATGATCTTCCGGAAGGGTATGCCCCGAAGGATGTGATCGCCATGCTGAATCCTCTGAAGCGGGAACTGCTGTGTGTGAGAGGAAACTGTGACACGGAAGTGGATCAGATGGTGCTGGAATTTCCGATTATGGCAGAATACTGTTTTCTCGAATTAGGTTCTTCGACAGTCTTTGCATCCCATGGGCATATTCACAACCCGCGCAGCCTGCCGCCTGTGAAGAACGGGGATATCCTGCTGAACGGGCACACGCACATACCTGCCTGCGAGGAGATCATGGATGTGAATGGGGCATTGTACCGCTACTTGAATCCGGGATCTGTCTCGATCCCGAAGGAGGGGTCTGCCCACAGCTATATGATATATGAGTCGGGAATATTTACATGGAAAAATCTGGAAGGGGAGGAATATATGACATGGAAGAGCGATTCGCACTTTTGATTGACGCGGACAATGTCTCTGCGAAATACATCAAGCCGATACTGGACGAGCTTTCCAAATATGGAAATGTGACCTACAAGAGGATTTACGGGGACTGGACAAAAACAAACAATGCAAGCTGGAAGGAGGAGCTGCTTCAGAACTCCATAACGCCTATCCAGCAGTTCAGTTATACACACGGAAAAAATGCCACGGATTCCGCGATGATTATAGATGCAATGGACATGCTGTATACAAGTGAGCTGGAAGGATTTTGCCTGGTGTCAAGCGACAGTGACTTTACAAAGCTTGCCAGCCGTCTGCGTGAGAGCGGAAAGACGGTGATCGGAATGGGGGAGGATAAGACTCCGTCCCCGTTTCGGAAAGCCTGCGATATCTTTACGGTCCTTGAGCTGCTGCTGGAGGACAACACGATGGAGAAGGATGAGCGGTCGCATCACAGTCAGGGAAAGGAAGCAAAAAAAGAGACTGCGGCGTCCAAAGAACAGATTGAAGAGGCTGTGGTAAAGATTATTACGGAAAATCAGAACGATGACAGGGAAACAGGGCTTGGAGAAGTGGGGAGCCGCCTGGTCAAGCTGTATCCTGACTTTGACGTACGCCGGTACGGGTATAGCCTGCTCTCTAAATTTCTTGAGACATTTCCGAAACTGAAGCTGATCCAGGAAGGGACGAAAGTGTCCGTTACGCTGTATGAGGATAAGAGTAGGAAGGAGATGCTGGAGGAGTATATTCTTGAGCAGATCAAAAGCAACGGAAGATACGGAATATCCCTGGGGTCTCTGGGAAACAGGATTCGGATGAAATTCGGGGATTTTAAAGTGAGGGATTATGGATTCTCCCAGTTTAAGCAGTACATCCAGAGCTTCCCGGATGTCATGCTGCTTGAGGACGGAGAGCGGACGAGGGCTGTTTATAAAAAAGAGAAGGAATAGACGGTATTACCCGACGGATTTTTCTGTCGGGTAATCTTTCGCAGAATATCCTTGATTATGCGTTTTGAAGTGAGTATAATTGACTCTAAATTAATTGGCATGAGGGGGCAGATGCAAGTGCGAACCGGAAATTTGGAAAAAGGAGTAGCGGCATATGCTTCAGATTAAAAATATTTGCAAACAATATAAGACAGGAAGCCTGGTACAGAAAGCGCTTGACAACGTCAGCCTGAACCTCAGGGACAATGAATTTGTCGCAATCCTGGGCCCGAGCGGGTCAGGGAAGACAACGCTTCTGAATATCATTGGCGGACTGGACCGATATGACAGCGGAGACCTTATCATCAATGGGATCTCCACAAAGAAATACAAGGACAGGGACTGGGACTCATACAGGAACCATACGATCGGATTTGTCTTTCAAAGTTATAATCTGATCCCGCACCAGACCGTACTCTCTAATGTAGAACTGGCCCTGACAATCTCAGGCATCTCAAAAGCGGAAAGGCGGGAGAGGGCGAGAAAGGCACTGGAGAAAGTGGGGCTGGGGGAACAGCTCCACAAGAAGCCAAACCAGATGTCAGGAGGACAGATGCAGAGGGTCGCCATTGCCAGGGCGCTGGTCAATAACCCGGATATTCTGCTGGCCGATGAACCGACAGGGGCACTGGACAGCGATACAAGCATACAGGTGATGGAGCTGTTAAGGGAAGTTGCCAGAGACAGGCTGGTCGTCATGGTAACGCACAGTCCCGAGCTGGCGGACGCCTATGCCAACCGGATTGTCAGCCTGCGGGACGGTTCGATCCGCTCAGATACGAATCCGTTTGAAGTCGATGAGGCTGCCCTGGAAGAGCCGGAACATAAAAATATGGGAAAAGCATCCATGTCTTTTCTGACAGCGCTGTCTCTTAGCTTCAATAATCTGAAGACAAAAAAGGCGCGGACTCTTCTGACGGCATTTGCAGGCTCTATCGGCATCATTGGAATTGCACTGATCCTTTCCCTCTCGAATGGGGTAAATTCATACATCCAGTCTGTGGAGGAGGAGACTCTTTCCGAGTATCCCCTTGAGATTCAGAGTACGGGGGTGAACCTCTCGTCAATGATGGAGTCTGACACGGCGGAAGAAGAGCAGGACAGCGGGCAGGTCAGGGTAAGACAGATCATCGCGGATATGTTTTCCACAATGGACACCAACGACCTGGAGTCTTTAAAGGAGTATTTTGACAGCGAGGAGAGCGGGATCGGAGCGTATACGAACGCGGTCGAGTATTCTTACAGCGTCACGCCGCAGATATACCGTCAGGAGGATGACGGGGAAGCCAGGCAGGTGAACCCGGACAGATCCTTTGAAGCTATGGGGTTTGGGTCTGCTTCCGGTTCCAACAGCCTTATGTCGGCAGCGATGAGCACGGATATTTTTTATGAAATGCCGCAGCATGAAGAACTGTATAAAGACCAGTATGAAGTGAAGGCAGGGCGGTGGCCCAAAAGCTATAACGAGTGTGTCGTTGTCCTGACGTCGGACGGGAGCATAAGTGATTTCATGCTGTATACGCTGGGGCTCAGAGATCCGGAAGAGCTTGACGAGATGATCCGGCAGTTTATAGAGGAAGAAGATATAGAAGCGCCGGAGGATACCGGCACGTATTCTTATGATGATATTGTGGGGATTCAGTTTAAGCTGGTGGACAGTGCGGACTATTATGAATATGACAGTGAGTATGAGGTGTGGAGGGACAAGACGGATAACAGCGAATATATGAAAAGGCTGGTAGGCAGCGGGGAAGATATTACGGTTGTGGGCATTGTACAGCCGGCAGAAGACGTCGCGGTAAGTATGCTCAGCACAGGGATCGGTTATCCGTCATCTCTTACAGAGCACGTCGTAAGCCGGGCAGAAGAAAAGGAGATTGTTCAGGAACAGATCAAAAATAAAGAACTTAATGTGTTTACAGGAGAGCGATTTGGCGAGGAAAGCGACGGCAGTTTCGATATGGCAACACTGTTTACGGTGGATGCAGGGGCGCTTCAGGAGGCGTTTGGATTTGACGAGAGCAAGCTGACATCGGGAATGACGGGTTCTTTTGATATTGGCAGCGGAGAGATTGACCTGTCCGGCATGGCGGATTTAGGCAGCGTCACGGTCGAGCTTCCAGACGTACCGGAGCTGAAGCTCGGCGACCTGATGAGCGGATTTGACCTGACGGTGTCCCCTGATGCGCTGACCGGAATAGCTGCAAGCCTCCTGGAAGGGTACAAAGAGTATGCGGCTTCCAACCCGGAGGCAGATTTTACGAATCTGGCGGAGGATGTTACTGCCTATCTGAACTCGGCGGAGGGCCAGGCAGTCCTTTCCAGCCACATCATGGATATTATCAGGGAAAGCGGAATTATGTCCGTTTCATCTGAGCAGCTCCAGCAGCTCGCGGTAAGTGTCATGACAGGTTTCCGGGAGTATGCTGTGAATAATGGCATGACAGACGTGTCCCAGTTCGATGCCTATCTGCAGGATTATATGCAGACGCCCGAGGCACAGCAGATCCTCTCGGAATGGGCAGCAGGAGTGTTCCAGAATGTGGGGGATATCACGATAACGACAGAGCAGATACAGTCCCTTGCGGCGGATCTGGCGGCAGGATATCAGCAGTATGCAGCGGCGAATGGAATGGCGGATCCGAGCAGGATGGGGGAATATTTCCTTGCATATCTTCAGACAGAGGACGCTTCCAGAAGAGTTGCAGACGGACTGACGGGAGAAGTGGATACGGAAAGCCTCAGACAGCAGATTTCGTCAGCTCTTGAGACATACATGCAGGAAGTGATGACGTCATACGGTGAATCGCTGGGGAGCGCATTGGAAAGCCAGATCAATTCTGCGATGGCGCAGGTGATGAGCCAGATTGGCAGCAGCATAGAGGACAGCATGACGGATGCGGTCAGACAGCTGGGGAATAATATACAGGACGCCATGAACATTGATGCGGAGGCGTTCGCAAATGCAATACAGTTTAATATGGACGGGGATGAGCTTATGGAGCTGCTCATGTCAATGAGTTCCTCCCAGGAAGCCACCTACAGCAATAATCTCCAGACCCTCGGCTATGCGGACTTTGACCAGCCAAGTTCAATCCGTATCTATCCGAAGGATTTTGAGAGTAAGGAAGAAGTCATCGGGATACTGGACGGCTATAATGCCAGGATGGAAGCAGAGGGGAAGGAAGAGCAGGTGATCACATATACGGACCTGGTAGGTACCCTGATGTCGTCGGTTACAGACATCATCGATATCATAAGCTATGTCCTGATCGCCTTTGTCGCGATTTCACTGGTCGTCTCTTCCATCATGATAGGGGTCATCACATATATCAGTGTCCTTGAGCGCAAGAAAGAGATCGGCATCCTCCGTGCAATAGGGGCGTCAAAAAGCAATGTATCCCAGGTGTTTAACGCGGAGACATTTATCATAGGACTGTGCGCCGGAGTGATGGGGATTGTGATTACCCTGATCCTGCTGATCCCGGGGAACCAACTGATCCATTATCTTGCAGGAAGAAACGATATCAATGCAGTGCTGCCTGCGGCAGGAGCGGTTATCCTGATCCTTTTAAGCGTGGTGCTTACGCTGATTGGAGGACTGATCCCGTCCAGCAAGGCGGCCAAGAGTGATCCGGTAACAGCGCTCAGAGTAGAATAGGAAAAGGAATAAGGGGTGTTATTTATGGAAGAAACAGCTCTGCTTCTTGACGGTGTACTGAATATGGATTTCGTCCGGGCGACGATCAGCAATCCGAGAAAGAAAGATGGAGTGCAGAAAATAAAAGTAAGACCGGTTGAGAGGAAGGGGGAGCTCTGCTTTCAGACAGAAGCGCTTACCCGTACCCAGGCATTTCATGAGAACCTGGGCGTGCAGGAAGCACGTGGGCGTATTCTGGAATATATGGGGCAATTCGGGCAGATGCAGATTGAGACGGTACAGGAGGATGTGACGGTTCTCGTGAGTAAAAAGGGTAAGGTGACAATCCGGAGAAAGACAAAGAAGCAGCCGCTTCAGAAAGCGGATATGGCGCATAACCGGAAAAAGCATTATATTCTGGACGAGGGTACACCGGTACCATTCCTTGTGGATCTGGGCGTCATGACAAAAGAGGGCAGAGTCATACGGGCAAAATTTGACAAATTTCGCCAAATCAACAGGTTCCTGGAATTTATCGAAGATATTCTGCCCGAGCTTGACGGGGGACGGGAAGTGACAATACTGGACTTTGGATGCGGGAAATCCTATCTTACATTTGCAATGTATTATTATCTGCATGAATTAAAAAAGTATGACATACGTATGATAGGACTGGACCTGAAAAAAGAGGTCATTGCGAACTGCAGCGCGCTCGGGCAAAAATACGGATACGAAAAACTGGCTTTCCTGGAGGGCGACATAGCAGAGTATAATGGAACCGACAGAGTGGATATGGTTGTAACGCTCCACGCGTGCGATACTGCGACAGACTTCGCCCTGGCGAAGGCAGTAGGATGGGACGCAAAGGTCATTCTGTCGGTGCCCTGCTGTCAGCATGAGTTAAACGCCCAGATCGCCTGCAGTGAACTTGCGCCGGTCATGGACTATGGGCTGCTCAAAGAGCGGTTCGCGGCTCTTGTGACAGACGGCCTGAGGGCAAAGTATCTGGAGCGTGAGGGGTATGAAACCCAGATTCTGGAGTTCATCGAGATGGAGCATACGCCAAAAAATGTTCTGATAAGGGCAGTAAAAAGACATAAAATAAACAAAAAAATTAATGATAAAATAAAAAAATGTGAGAAGGCTCTGGGGGTAAGTCCGACAATAGGAAAGCTTCTGGGAGAAGATGATATAGGGGTGAAGGATCAATAATGAAACAAAAACTTATAAAAGCAGGGGTGCTGGCGGCCATATTTATCGCTGCGCTAATCATCAGCAGCCTGGTCATAAACAGGGGAACTGATGATGATATTATGGATATGGGCGCCCCTTCACTGCCGAGAATCTCTTTTACAGTGGGCGGTATGGAGGTAAATAAGCTGTTCGGGTATGTGGATGATATGGATATCACGGCAATGCGTGACACGATCACACCGCTTGAGGAGGATGGGACACTTTCCCTGAACCTGGAGGCGAACGGAAGGGAAATCAGCCGTCTGGAGTATGAGGCCTATTCGCTTAGCGGGGAGGATATGTACCTGACAGGCGAGATCGGAGCTATTGCGCCGGATGAACCTGTGCGCCTGGAATTAAACGATGCGCTGGACGGTTCCGTCCAGGAGGCTGTTCTCAAGGTGATCCTGACAGTGGATGGGGAAAAAGTCAGTTACTTCACACGGATAGAGCGCCCGGATGAGGTGACAGCAGCCGAATGTCTGAGCTTCGCACAGGATTTCCATACGAAGGCGCTGGATAAAAGTGCGTCCACAGAGTTAAACTCTTACCTGGAGCCAGGCGAGGAGAGCGATAACACCACATATCAGACAGTGAATATCCATTCGGATATTACGCATATCCAGTGGGGAGATCTGAACCCTGTAGTGATCGGGAGTGTGCAGTGGAGTATAAAGGAAAGCAACAGCGTTTATACTTCTATTCTCGCAAAATATCAGGTGGCATGTGAAAACGATGCCGGGGAGAACTGCACATACAACATCAAAGAGTTTTTCCGTGTGCGGGTGAGCGGCGATACGGTTTATCTGTTGAACTATAACCGTGATATGCAGCAGGTGTTCGACGCCAGCCTTCAGGTTATAGATGAAGGAGGCATACAGTTCGGTGTCGCTGCTGACAATATACAGTATGTGTCCAATGACGACGAGTCGATCACTGCTTTTGTGCAGGAGCGGGATCTGTGGCTTTATGACCAGAACACGAATGAGCTTTCACAGGTATTCAGCTTTGCAAACCGGGAAGGTCGGGATGAGCGGAGTATGAATGACCAGCATGCTGTGAGGGTCATCAGCATGGAAGAGAATGGCGACCTGGCGTTCGCGGTGTATGGGTACATGAACTGCGGCAGCCATGAGGGCGAGGTAGGCGTCGGCATCTATTATTTCGATATAGACAGCAATGTGATTGAGGAAAAAGCGTTTATCCCGAGTACAAAGTCTTTTGCGATTGCAGAGGATGAGCTTGGCAAGATGGTCTATTACAACCATGATGAGGAAATGCTCTTTGTACTGGCTTCCGGGACGCTGTATCAGGTAGACCTTGGCAGGAATGAAGAAAGTGTGCTGGCAGAAGCTCTCGACGAAGGTCAGTATGCTGTGTCGGAGGACGGTCATCTCATGGCATATCAGACTGACGGGACCCTCACAACAGCGACTCAGATCACCGTGATGAACTTAAAGTCGGGGCAGCAGTATACGGTCAGCGCAGCGCAGAATGAGGCGGTCAGGCCGCTTGGGTTTGTAAACAGCGACTTTATCTATGGAAAGATCAAGCCGGAGGATGCGGGGACGACTGCCGCCGGAGAAGAGACGGTGCCGATGTATGAGCTGGAGATCCGAAATGAAGAGAATGAGACGGTGACTTCGTATTCTTTTACAGATGATAATATTTATACGACGGATATCCTGATAGAGGATAATCTTGTAACGCTGAACCGTGTGGTCAGGAACGGGACAGTCTATAATGCAACAGAACAGGAATTTATTACCAATAATGAAGAGCGTGTGGACAGCACAATTTCACTTGAGATGTACTCGACTGACAGGCTGCAGCGGCAGGTCCGCCTAAGCTTTGGGAATGGCATAGAAAATACGGACCCAAAGACCCTGAAGCCAAACGAACTTGTCTCAGGCAGGCCCCTGACGATTACGCTGGGCGGCGGCAGTGAAGAGGTGAAGTATTATGTCTATGGCATGGGAGAGCTGGAAGGAATATATGATAAGGCGGGATATGCGATCCAGAAGGCGGAGCAGCTGTCAGGCGTGGTGATCTCATCCAATCAGTCCTATGTGTGGGAAAAAGGGAACAGGGATCTTACGTACTCCATTGATGCGGAAACATTCCGGTGCCAGGACGGGGAAAACTCTCTGGATGCGTGCGAGCGCTACATGGAGCAGTATGATGCGCAGAGAGTGGATCTTACAGGCTGCACGCTGGAACAGGTGCTCTATGTCATCAACAAAGGCTGCCCGATGATCGCGCTGACGGGCGACAGCCGTGCGGTTCTCCTGACAGGATACACGAGAACAGATATCACCTATATTAATCCGGACACAGGAAGCAAACAGACGGTAAGCATCAATGAGATGGAAGATATGGTGAACGGAAGCGGAAATACGTTTATCGGATATATCCAATAGAATAAAGAACAAAATGTCGAACTTATCTGACAGCAACTGATAAAATAGTCTTTTTTTATATGCTATCCTCAGTAGGACGCCGAAAAAATAAATCAGGAAGGTGAGTATATATGGAAAGACAACTGCCCAAAAACGTTCGACAGATAGGAAATGTAAGTGACAGTCCGAAAATTTATGTGGAGGATTATGTAGATACCTTTTTTGCGCAGTTATGCGAGAAATGTGAGAAAGCAGGAAAGGGACCGGTCGGAGCGTTCCTTGTGGGAGATATACAAAAAGGGGAAGATGAGGAATATGTTTATATTTACGGTGCAATAGAGATGCACGAACTGAAAATGTCGGGAAACGAGTACGTGCTGGATGATGATACATGGAAGCGCGCATATGAGGACTGCAAGCAGTTTTTTGAAGACGGGGAGATGCTGGGATGGTTCGTAGCGCAGCCCGGTGTTCCGCTGATGCCGGAACCGGCAACCGTGAAGCTGCACAGAAAGTCCTTCCCGAAAAAGAACACGGTTTTTGTCATGAAAGATCCGGTGGAAAAAGACGAGACGTATTTTGTGCATAAAATGAATGACCTCATGGAGATAGGCGGGCACTATACATATTATGAGAAAAACCCGTGCATGCAGAATTATATGATTTCGACAAGGAAGAAAAGCGGCGGGTTTCCCCCTGAGGATGTTGAAGACAGAGCTGCGAAGAACTTTCGTAATATGGTTAGAACAAAGGGAGAGCGCAGGCAGCAGAAAAGATCAGGAAGCCTGATGTACGCGGTCAGCGCCTGCCTTGTCCTGGTGATGATCGTGATGGGAGTATCTATGGTAAACAATTTCGACAGGATGAAGGCTGTCCAGACTACATTGGACAACCTTTCGGGAGAAGCCTCCGGGACGGAAGCTGTTGAGGCGCAGGAGACAAGCGGGACCGTAACTGCCGTCACTTCACAGGAGCAGGCGAAAGATGCGCAGGCAGACCAGAAGGAAGAGGACTTAAGCGCCCAGGGCTCCCAGGATGGCAGCCAGGAGGAGGCACAGCAGAAGGAGGGGCAGCCAGAAGCTTCGGATACTGAAGCCGCGGAGGATACAGCGGCATCTGTGGAAAATGGAAGCGATGGGGTCTATGTTGTAGAAAAGGGCGATACGCTGGCAATCATAAGCAAAAAAATGTACGGCGACATTACCCATGTGGACGCTATCTGCAGAATGAATGGCATTACAGACGGGAACCTGATTTATGTGGGGCAGAAATTGCTATTGCCCTGAAATCGTGGTATACTTAACAGAACAGTTTGGACAGGCTGAAAGACAAACGATAAGGGGAGTAATATGGCGCAGAAGAAAACACCGTATCTAAAGCTTGTAAAGCCGCCGGACGATCTGAAAGAAGTCAGAAAGGCCGGAAGGAGACTGCGGCGGGAAAAGGCAGAGCGTGTACTCGTGGTAATCGTGCTTCTGGCCCTGGCGGTATGCGGCACCTGGCTGCTGATGAAGAACCAGACATATGGAACAGTTCGGAAAGCGTCGGGCTATACGAATGACATATCAGATACGAACAGCTATGCGAAATTCGCAGACGGTATTGTCCGTTATAACCGGGACGGAGTTGTATTCCTCAACAGGAGGAATGAAGAGCAGTGGATACAGCCCAGCCAATTCCAGAATCCGGTTATAGAGGTGAATGATGAGACATTTGCGGTGGCAGACAGAGGGGGGAACAGCATACTTGTATTTACAGAGGACGGGCTCAAAGGGGAAATAGAGACAACGCTTCCGATTGAAAGAATTGCGATATCAAGCCAGGGGATTGTCAGTGCGATCCTGCAGAATGAGAACTCGCCGGAGATTATTTCCTATGACGCAACGGGAAATATACTGGTTGAACAGCAGGCATCAATGGGGAACACGGGATACCCGGTGGGATTGGCGATGTCTGATGACGGAAATATACTTGCAGTGTCCTATCTGTATACAAAAGGGACCACCGTCCAGTCGAGGCTCGTCTACTACAATTTCGGAGAGACCGGACAGGCAAAGGCGGATAACCGGGTCACGTCCGATGAATACGAAGACTCTGTGATGGCGGAGATCTTCTTTATAGGAGACGACCGGTCAGTGGCGGTGGGAGATGATTCCTTCGTAATCTACAAGGGCAGCGAGGCGCCGGTGAAAGAAACGGAAGTGACGCTGAACCAGGAGATCAAAAGCGTATTCCACTCGGACAGGTATATCGGGTTTATTCTTCTGAACAAAGAAAAATCCGGGTATGAGATGCGGTTGTACAACCGGTCCGGAAAGCTGGTCATCAGCAGGGAAATAACCGGGGATTACAGTAATGTAAGGATTGACGGGGATGAGGTCATCATGTTTGATGGGAGCAGCTGCTGTATTATCACTGCCACCGGGATACGGAAATTCCAGGGCGACCTGAAGGTAGATGCCTTGGAGATGTTCCGGGCGCCGGGACTGAACAGATACTATGTGATGAGCGTTAATGAATTGCGTGTGATTTATTTAACGAAATAGGAGAAAATATGAATAACTGGCTGTTGATTATAGTTATAACGATTTTTGTAGTTTGTATTGTGGGGGGATATATCAGAGGCTTCTTGAAATTCGGAATTTCACTGTTATCAACCGTGTTGACGCTTGTTATCGTCGCGTTTCTTTCGCCCTACGTCGCAGATGCCCTTGCAAAATATACGCCGGTAGACGACTTCATTGAGGAGAGGTGTGTGGAGGCGTTTATGCCGGAAATTTCCGTGGAGGATCTGAGGGACGCCGATTTAAGAGGAACACCTTTTGAGGATCTGACCCCGGAAGAAATGCAGAATCTCAATGAACTCGACTGGGACATGCTGGGAATTACGTCGGACGACATTCTTTCCCTGATCGGGGACATCCCAAAGGATACGCAGATCCGGGAGATAGAAGACGCTCCGATGCCTCAGTTTTTGAAGGATATGCTTCTGGAAAATAACAACAGTGAGATCTATGATGTGCTGGGAGTCAAAAGTTTTCCGAGCTATGTGGCGAATTATATTTCAAGGATGGTGCTGAATATTATTTCTTTCCTGGTAACGTTCCTGATTGCCATCATCATCGTGAAGGCACTTATGTTCGCAGTCAACATTATCGGGGAGCTTCCGGTGCTCGGGCTTGCGAACCATATTGCCGGCGGAGCGCTTGGCCTTGTCCTGGGGCTTGTCATCACGTGGGTCGGGTTCCTCATTATAACGCTTCTGTACACGACGGAAGCCGGAAGCGCCTGCTTTGATATGATGGAGAAGAGCAGTATTCTGACATTTTTGTACGACGTGAATCCATTGCTCAACAGGCTGATCGGTTTTTACTAAAAAACGTGAAAATAGCTTGACAGATTCCCGGGAAATATGGTATCTTATATAGCGGTTCCTGAGAGAACATATTTCCGGGGGATTAGCTCAGTTGGGAGAGCGCCTGCCTTGCAAGCAGGAGGTCACGAGTTCGACTCTCGTATTCTCCATATCAGCAGCGGGCATCATAGAGTGCGCGCAAGCTGAAAAGTAAACGCCGACAGGCGTTTATTAAATTTTATAAGGAATGATCCTCCTTAGCTCAGTCGGTAGAGCACGTGATACGGTTACATACCGGAAAGAGTTATTGCAGGATAAACAAAAAACAGGTTTGAAATTTGTGCAAACCTCATAACATTCCTCCTTAGCTCAGTCGGTAGAGCATTCGGCTGTTAACCGAAGTGTCGTTGGTTCAAGTCCAACAGGGGGAGCCAAAAATAATCCCGTAAATGCTTGCGTTTACGGGTTTTCTTTATTTCAAAATAAAAATGAAAGTGCCTTGAAAAAGGGTACGATAGATCGCATGGCTGCAAAAGCAACCGTGAGAGTGTTAACCGAAAAATGAACCGGAATTGCGTTGCAGCTTCGATTGGAGAGAGCCTGATAGTAGATGAGTTTACTGTCAGGCTTTTTCTGTTTTAGAAAAAAAGAATAAAGTTGGTAGTCTTGATGTAATCTGACTGCCGTCTGCCAGGGCGTTTCATCATAACAGATGGGCGCCCTTTTTTATACTCATTTTTAAAAGGAGGAAGTTTTACATGGAACTGAATGAATTAGAGAAACGGCAGTTATTTCAGGTGGAGGGAGACTGCCAAACGAAGGTACTTGATGAACTTTATTTTACCGCGCGATATACCAGCGACCCGGAACAACGGAATGCGGTGCAAAATCTGCTGACAAAGTTACGTGCTTTATCAGAGAAAGAATGTATGGATTTAGTAAAAGATGTTCAGAAAAATTATCAGTTGCCTTATCCTCCCCGGACGATTGGGGAAATGATCGCAGAGGCAAGGCAGCGGTCTGGTGCTGAAAAATTGAAAGGGCATGACATTATGGGTCTGGAAAGGTTTGACCCTGACGTACATCACATGATTATATGTGAAGTGCTCTCCCATCAGTCAACGATTGGAAGTAAAGGTGACAGGATGCGGTTGTTCCTTACGGATGAGGGATACCAGAAAGCATTGGATAATCAGGAGCAGGGACATCTTAAAATCAAGAACCATGCGAAAGTAAAATTTGGTCGATTATATTATGACCGCAGAGACAGGACCTTGTAACCGATATTGAGAAAGGAGGCGATACGATGGCGGTATTCCGGGTAGAAAAAACAAAGGATTTTACGATCATGTGCAATCATCATTTGCGCAACGTGAGCTTGTCCCTGAAAGCAAAGGGGCTGTTATCCCTGATGCTGTCTCTGCCGGAAGATTGGGATTATACCACGAAAGGCCTCGCTCATATCTGCAAGGATGGCGTTGATTCTATTTCTACGGCCATTAAGGAACTGGAGCGGCACGGTTATCTCACCAGACGGCGCCTCCGTAATGAAAACGGACAGCTTGGCGACATTGAATATACGATTCATGAAAAACCTGTAACTGCTGAGAAACAAGGGGGCTCACCTAAACGGGAAAAGCCAGTACAGGTAAATCCAGGACAGGCAAAACCTGTTCAGGAGGAACCTGTCTTGGGAAATCCCGCACAATTAAATACTAATCAACAAAGAACGAAAAAATCAAAAACAGATAGATTAAGGACGTATCCATCTATCTATCCGGCAGAGCCGGAGAAGGCTGACTGCCCGGATGAGATGGAGCGGATAGAACTGATAAATGCTTATCGTGAAATTATCAAAGAGAATATTGAGTACGATATTCTTGTTCAGCGGTATGGAGAGGAACGGCTGGATGAAACAGTGGAACTTATGCTTGATGTAGTCCTCTCTAAACGGCCTTTTATCCGTATTGCGGGGGATGATTTTCCACGGGAGATTGTGAAAAGCCGGTTTTTGAAAATCAACTCCGGTCACATAGAATATGTTTTTGACTGTATCGACAAAAACACGACAAAGGTTGGAAATATCAAAGCATATCTGCTGGCAGCGTTATATAATGCCCCGGCAACAATGGACAGTTACTATCGGGCAGAGGTTAACCATGATATGTATGGCTGTTAAGTAGTGAAGGTGCATTTTCTGATTTTACCACAGAAAGGAGGCGGCGCACGATGAAACAGAAAATCGTGCCAGGTTAAAATGCCTGGTGTAACAGAGGAACAGATTCAACAGGCCAGAGATGCGGATTTATTCGCTTATCTGCAATCCCATGAGCCTGGAGTCCTAAAACGGGACGGACCAAATTACCGGCATAAGGAACATGACAGCCTGGTCTATGTGAGCGCAAAAAGGTATTGGTACTGGAACAGCCGGAACCGGGCAATCAATGCCATTGATTATCTTATGAACATCCGGGGCTATGGGTTTGTGGAGGCTGTGGAAATGCTTGCCGGCAGCAATCCTTGTCCGGTACGTCCTACTACGGCTGTTGCTCATAGAGAAAGTCAGAAAACAGAAGAAAAAAAGCTGTTTCGCCTTCCCTGGCCTAAGCGCTGTGCGACTTTCGCAGTTTCTTATTTGCAGCGAAGGGGAATCAGTAGTCAGGTTATCAGCCAGTGTTTCCGGGCCGGCCTATTTTATGAATCCAGATATAAGGGCGAGGCAGTTTGTGTGTTTGTAGGAAGGGATGAGGCGGGAAAAGAGAAGTTTGCCTGTATGCGTGGGATTGGAGGCGGTCTGAAAAAAGATATTTATGGCAGTGATAAGCGGTATAGTTTCTGCTTCCCGCCAATGGAACCGGGGAGCCGTCATGTGGCGGTGTTTGAGGCTCCTATCGATGCTCTCTCTCATGCTACCTTGCAGGAATTGGAAGGATGGAAATGGAATGGCTACCGCCTGTCTTTAGGCGGGACCTCTCATGTAGCCCTTATTTCCTTCCTGGAGCGTCACCCGGAGATAAAAAGGGTGAATCTATACATGGATAATGACCTCGCCGGCCGGGTGGGAGCCCGGAAGATTAAGGCTATGCTTCGCGCTGATTCCCGGTTCCGTTATATCCGGGTCGGTATCAATCCACCCCGCATAGGAAAAGATTACAACGAAAAATTGCTGCGTGTCAGGGAGCAAATCAATGACTGCCAGTCACAACGCCGCCGGGAACAGGCGGCTGTTTTGCTTTAAAGGATATGTTTCTGCCTGAGAGCGGAGACGAGAAGGAGGATGATGGAGATGACAGAAACAAAGAATACAGCATTACAGACAATCGCTGAAGCTGCCCGGTGCCCGGAATATGGACCTGATATGGTAAAAGCGCTGATGGAGAAATTGGACATGAATGAGAAAGGTTTTGCCCTTCTGATGAATGTTACCCCGTCCACGGTCCGGCTCTGGACCAGTGGGGCAGCTCAGCCCTGTGGCACAGCTAAGCGTCTGATGCAGATTTATGAAACCGGACCGGAAATTGTCAGCAAAATTGCCGGAGTAAAGCCGATGACAGGCGGGAGGGATTTATAAATGGCAGAAGAAATGATACAGCCTGCTACGGTTGAGGAACCACCTGTCGCAGAAAATGAGCAGGTTAAGGCGCTGCTTGTACTGCTGAAAGAAAATGATGCTCCGGGATGGAGGGAGTTTGCGGTGCTTATCAGCCATATGACCGAAATGGAGCGGCAGCTTGCCGATGCACTGGATGATCTCCAAGGCATACACGAAAGGCTGCAGGAAGTTCAGAATCAATCTCTGAAATCTGTTCTGAAAAAGAATTATCAGTCATTGCAGAAAAATGTAAATACCATGCATCAAAGCGTATCAGAGTTGAAAAAACAGATTGTGGAGGGATGTAAAACTATCCTGGAGGACTTTAAGGTACGCGGAAGTATTGCATTAAACGGAATTACACGGTTTCTGCATTTGAAACCGGCGTTGGAGACAGTGCAGAAAGCGGTGGAAAAGAGTACGCAGGCTTGTGACCGGGCAGTTTCACGGATTGACGCTTTTAGTAAAGAATACCATAAGGCAGGTCTGCATCTTAAAAATATGGGCCATGCCCTGCGGGGCAGACCGGCAGAATCAGAGGTGAAGGGCACAGGATGGGTTGCGGATGCGTTCAAAGGAGGCTTTAAATTGGTGCGCCATTTTTCTTCCAAAGTAGGTCAAAGCGCAGAACAGTCATTAGCCACGCTGGCGAGACTGGAGTATGCCGCGCAGGGCCGCTCCTCTGTTTTAGAGGCTATGCGGGAACAGAAGGAAAAGGCAGAAAAGGGAAAAAATGCACCGTCTCCTTCCCGCGATAAGGAAAGTCGATAAATCAGCAATCAAAATGAAGGGAGGAAAGAAATGCGCGAGGAACCACTTCCGCAGATTTATTTTATCCGTGATACGGACTTAATAACTTTTGCCTACGAACTTCATATTTTGCCCGGCGATTTTCTCAGGGAAATCGAATTTAATCTCCAATCCTTGATAACAAATACCGGACCGGACTCTATTGCAATCATGGGAAAGAACCACATGTGGTTTTCTGATTCCCTGTTTGCGTATTGCTCCACGGGAGATTTGTACCAGATGATCTTTACTACGGAGTATCTTGGGGCAAGAGCCTTTCTGTTTCATGCGGACAGAAAAGAGGATGGGCGGGCGTATGGCGATCTTCTGATGATGGACCTGGACACACTGCGGCAGGATGTAAAACGGAATATTCTCTATCCTGAAGGTGTCAACATTGAGCTTAAAGATGGAAGGACAGAAACGATAAGTCTTAAAAAATGGCATACAATGGAACTTCACGAAAAGGATGCCCTGAAAAGCTGGGGCTTTTCTTATAATCTGGAGCAGGTTGCAAAATGGCGGAACCATTATTCCGTTGTATTGAACTATTGGAAGGAACAGGCATTTGCTTATACATCTGAAGGATTAGAGGAATTGCTGAATACGGGGTACATGGCGGCAGCGCAATACCCGGATATGGATATGTACCGTATACCGTTGGGGACTGCAAAACAGATGCTTCTATATGATGAGGCGCCAGTCTACCGGCTTCTTCCTTCCGGGCCGGAGAAGATACATCCTATTACGGCGGTCACAAAGGGACTCTGGTATGAATCCTTCCGGGAATTTGCCGTTACCCCGGAGGATTTTGGTGCTGTTGACCGGCTGGTCCGCAGAGAGACTGACAGGTTAATTGGGAAATCGCCATCTTTCCAAAAGCCGGAAAAGCCATATCCTGACCCGGAGAGATAGATATTGATTGGAGGTGATACAGATTGCCACAGCAGCATGAAGATTTTGGAGAGAAGATTGGCGGCGCAAAAAAAGATTTATGGAAAGACCGGGGGCTCTATGTAGATGATCTTAGCAGCATGAATGAGCGTGAGGCTGAAAAATTTGTAAGAAAAGATAACATCTGGAAAAAACCGGATTACGCGGCAATGCTGGAGGAGGGCGTGCCTCTTGGAGTAGTGTATTTCATTAAGAAAGCCAGAGACAGCCTTGCCGCCTCACCTGCGTATACCTACGGTGATGATACACCGGAGAAACGCCTTGCCCGGCAAAAGGAATATATTGAAACGGTCCGCAGCCTGCAATCTGTGGTCGGAAATATCCGTACTGTGGATGAGGCCATGAGAGTTTATGACCGCTTCCTTGTAGAAAACGGATATGTGGAACAGGTTCAGGGCTGGGGAAGTGGAATCCATTACCGGGCAACGAAAAAGGGCCAGGAAAATACAGCCATTACTAATAAACTGGCGAATACTCTGTATATTCGATCAGCAGGATATTTCGAGCGGAACTTTACGCAGAAAGCGCAGAAGGAACAGTTTGGCGTTTCCAAAGAGCAGAAAGTGCCAAAAGGTTATGCAATCCATTATAACGATGGGAAAAATACATATTCCAGAAAGGATGACTGGAAACCTGATACCTACTATGTGACAAAGGGGTATGCTATCTTAAAAGATAACTTTGAGACGCGGGAGGCCGCCTTGAAGTGGGTACAGGATTTTGCAAAAGGCCGGGGAAAAGGCGGAAAGACAAGATTTGTCCCGCCTCAGCTTGCGCACGTGAAACGGAACGGGCCGGATTATCGCAGCGGTGTGGAAATCACCGGGCAGAACTATCTTGATACGTTCGGTTTTCGAGGTGGGGAATTTGGTAACTGGATGAACCAGAATGACCGGCAGACATCCCTTAATATGGGATTTGAAGCGCTGAAGGATTTAGCCTCGGCTCTGCAGATCAGTGACAAAGATATTGCTTACCAGGGTACCCTTGCGATTGCTTTTGGTGCCAGGGGTAGCGGCAACGCGGCGGCTCACTACGAACCGCTGCGTAAGGTTATCAATCTTACGAAAATGCACGGGGCCGGTTCTCTGGCCCATGAATGGTGGCATGGTCTGGATGATTACCTGGGCACAAAGTTTGGCGCGCGGGAAATGCTTTCGGAACAGCCAAAACTCTACCCCCCTTTTCAAAAGCTGATTGAAACAATGAAGTATAAGCCGGAAACGCCGGAGCAGGCAACGGCCAGGATTGCAGCGCAGGCAGAGCGTACCCGGAAAAATGCGGCGGGCTGGCTGGATTCAGCGGTACTTGCGTCCTTAAAGCGATACGGGAATGAGGAAGATATGGAGACCTATACTGTTTTGCGCGAGGCATTTCTTTCCGGCGAGGCGGGGAGTGTAGAACAGATTAGTGCCTTCAAAAAATCTGTTACGGGCCGGGTAATCCCCAAAAGTGAACGGGAACGGTTGGAAATCTTTGAGCGAATATTGTCCGGGGGACAGCAGGAGGCTCCACAGATTGGAAAGGTGGAGACTGATTTCTATAAAAGTTCCGTCCGTATGGGGAAGGAATGTGAAAAGGATGGCGGCTATTGGGACAGCAATACAGAGATGACGGCCAGGGCTTTCGCCTGTTATATCAAGGACAAGCTGCCTTATGCGTCTGATTATCTTGTGGGCCATGCGGATTGTGCCGCTACTCTTGTCGCGGACAAGGAGGGGAAAATGGAGGTTCTGAAAGCATTCCCGGAAGGAGAGGAACGCCGGGCTATCAATGCGGTATTTGATGAAATTGTTGCGGATTTGAAACGGAATCAGATTCTTACTCATGCCGAGACAATATCTCCGCTTCCGGTGCCGGAATTTCGTGAGGCAAAGGACGGACAGTTATCTATGTTCGATGCCGGACGGCCTTCTGTCCTGGGACAGCTTACAGCAAAGAAACCGGCAGAAAAGCCAGCTCCGGGGCAGGAGATTACTCAAAAGAGGCCAGTCCCGGAGATTTAGGAGGTGTTGAACACATTGGAAGAAAATAAAGATTATCGTGCCTATCGGTATGGAGATTATTTGGAGCCGGGACATGAATTGAAGATTGAACACAGTATTTTATGTGAAGATATAGATATTTCTTCTCTAATTAGGATGGGAAAAGACAGTTTGGAGGCTATGCGCCAGGGAAGTATTGACGGGGAGCAGAAAGCCTATGAGATTGTGGTGGCGGCGGCAAAACAGTGGGAACAGCAGGCGGCTTCCACACAGATGATTAACCGGGCATTGGAATATCTGCGAACCCCGGAAGTAGAACATACCGCTAATGAATGGCACAAAAGCGGCGACTGGAGAAACAGCGAGGAAATCAGCAACCGTGTTTATAAAATGACTTGCAATATTTGGGAAGATACAAAATATGACCGGGAGACAAAACAGATGTTTCCGGTCGCCTGGTATGTGACCTGGGATGTCTATGTAAATTCACCAAAACAAGGATATGGTGAGAAGATTGCCGGTCAAAATCAGAAACGTTATACCGATAAGGCTGCCGCTCTGAAATATCTGGAAGGAAGGAAAAAAGCCTATGCCCATCTGTTTTCAGAAGTTTCCCCGCCAATCCCACAGAAGTATGAGAGACATTTTAAGGTATACGGCACACTACTTCCAGGATATTCAATAGAAGGCCGGGAAAAGGAAAAAACAGAGCAGGCCGCCAGCCAGTTTTTGGAGGGCGGCTTTTCTGCGTCTCAAAAAGGGGAAAAGACTTCTGTGCTGGGTAAGCTGTCCGAAGCAAAATCACAGGAGAAAGTAGCTGCTTTACCCGGAGCCAGAAAAAAGGAGGATAGGTCAAGATGAAAGTTTTAATGGTAGAGCCGGAAAAAGTACCATATGAGACAGAGATTGCGGAAGGGCTGAAACCTTTGCAGGATGCTGTGGGCGGTGACATTCAGGCGGTATATCCTTATGAGGACCCGGTGGCGCTGATTTGTAATGATGAAAGTAAGCTGCTGGGGCTCCCTTTAAACCGGGCGCTTACGGATGATGAGGGTAATGTTTATGACATCCTTGCCGGGAACTTCCTGCTTGTGGGGCTTGGTGAGGAAGAGTTCTCGGATTTATCTCCTGATTTGATGGAGAAATATAAAGAGAAATTTGAGCACCCGGAAAAATTTGTCCGTATCGGCGGGCGGTTTCTGGTGGTAAAACAGCCAATCCCGGAGGAATCAATGGCGGGGGAGAAAAAGCCTAAGACACTGGAAAGGAGTTAATCGTTATGCTGATGGCAGTAGAAGGACCTTATGCGCTTATGGTGCAACCGGATGATATTCTGATTTCTCCCCGCGAGGTAGATGAACATTTTGGGACAATGGTATGTTTCCATCCCCGGTACGCATTGGGAGATCGTCATAATTATGTGGACAAAGATGATTTCCTCCGGGAGATGTACTTAAATACTGTGGGGAATGATGAGCGTGGCATGGAGCGTTACGAGAATATGGTAAACATGGTGTGGAGCCGGAAAATGACCGGGCCAAATCCTGATCCCCGTGCTGTTGACAATACTATGCTGAATGTAATCGCTAAGAAATATATCATGCTGCCACTGTATCTTTACGACCATTCCGGGCTTGCTATGAGCACGGAGAGTTTTGTGGGAAAGGCGGTTCACGCAGAATGGGACAGTGGACAGGTAGGGTGGATTTATGTTTCCAAAGAGGATGCTTTAAAGGAATTTGGCGGTGACAGGATGACCGGAGCCGTAAAGAAAAAGGCAGAGAACCTGATGCGCGGTGAGGTGGAGGTGTATGACGCTTATCTCCGAGGAGAATGTTATGGTTTTGAACTTTATAAAAATGGTGAATTGGAAGATAGCTGTTGGGGATTTATTGGGAATTTGACAGATGTGTACAGAGATATGGCAGAACATCTCCCGGAGGAATGTAAGGGTATGCTGGAACATCTGGAGGAACAGAATCACCCGGCAACAATCGTAAAAACACTTTTGAGACACGCAAAAATCCAGGTGGATCAGGCGGCGAAAGCCTTTGAGCGGAATACCCGTCAGCAGGTAATGGAGAACGCCCGGTAACATTGGATTTTTTGTTTGATCTTAGCAGAAAGGAGGATGCGATTGCAGGAAGATTTGGAACAACGGACCGTATCAGTCTCTATCCAGGCGGCAAAGCTGTCCGGGAGGGTGCTTCGCTCTGCGCTTGCCGCTGCGCTGCGGAAAATGGAGCAGGAGCGGACAAATCCAAAGGTCGGGCGCAACAGTATGAAGCGGCTGACCTATAAGGACCCTGGGGCGAATACCATTGAGGTGCCTGGAAGAATCCGGTCCTTTGAACGGTACGCCCGGAAACATCAGGTACGATACCATATTGAAAAGGAGCTGGGGACGGACCCACCGAAATGGACCGTCTATTTTAAAGCAAATCAGGTAGACGCCGTGACCGCGGCTTTTAAGGAATATACGCAGAAAGACCTTTCCCGCAGCAGCAGGCCATCGCTGCTTACTCAGCTTCGCAAATTTAAGGAACTGGCCCAGACACTTGGCCGCGACAAAGTAAGGAATAAGGAGCATGGAGGGCCGGAACTTTGAAGATTGACCGTGATATACTAAAAAAACAAATCATCCTTCATCTGCCCTATCTTTTATTCCTTTTGGTATTCGCTAAGCTGGGAGAAGCGGTACGCCTTGCTCCTGGAGTGGATGCTTCACAGAAATTATTGGGGCTGACGGAAGGATTTTCAATGGCTTTTCAGAGTATGTGGCCCAGTGCGCCTCTGGACTGGCTGGTGGGTCTGTGCGGTGCGGTTATCGTGCGATTAGCCGTTTATCTGAAAGGGAAGGATGCAAAAAAATATCGGAAAAATGTGGAATATGGGAGCGCACGTTGGGGCACGAAGACAGATATTGCGCCTTTTATGGACCCGGTGCCGGAGAATAATATCATTCTTACCCAGAGCGAGGGCCTGATGTTAAATGGCAGGCCAAAGAATCCGGCCAATGCCCGGAATAAAAACGTGCTTGTGGTCGGTGGCAGCGGTTCCGGTAAGACGAGATTTTTTATAAAGCCCAATTTAATGCAGATGCACAGTTCCTATGTTGTCACCGATCCGAAAGGGTTAATCTGTTAAGGACAGAGGAAATAACGCCGCAGAAAGTGAGGTGCAGAGCATGAGGACAGCAACACAGACTATGAAATTCACAGCATTGTACGAGCGTTTGAGCCGAGATGATGAACTCATAGGCGAGAGCAACAGTATCAAAAACCAGAAACAGCTTCTTGAAAACTACGCCCATAAAAACGGCTATTCCCCTATCCGGCACTTCACAGATGACGGAGTAAGCGGAACAACTTTCGAGCGTGAGGGCTTCCAAGCTATGATTGCGGAGGTTGAAGCCGGAAATGTAAGTGCAGTTATTGTAAAGGACATGAGCCGCTTTGGGCGTGATTATCTGAAAGTCGGTTTTTATACCGAAGTCATGTTCAAAGAAAAGGGTGTGCGGTTTATTGCTATCAACAACGGCATAGACAGCGCAAACCAACAGGACAGCGATTTTACCCCATTCCTAAACATTATGAACGAGTGGTACGCAAGGGACGCAAGCCGCAAGATACAGGCGGTTTTCAAATCCCGTATGCAGGACGGCAAACGTGTTTCCCCAAGCGTTCCCTACGGCTACTTGAGAAGCCCCGAAGATAAACAGAAGCTAATCATTGATGAAGAACCTGCCGCCGTTGTGCGCCGGATTTATCAAATGGTAATCGAGGGGAAAGGCGTTACCGCCATAGCCGACATTCTAACTGCTGAAAAGGTGCTGATACCGTCAGCCTATGCAAAAATCCATTGTCCGGAAAACAACCACAGCAAGGGATTTACAAATCCCTATCTATGGTCTGCTACCGCCGTTTCCTATATCCTTGAAAAGCAGGAATACATGGGGCATACGGTACTGGGAAAGACAGTCAGCGTCAGCTACAAGACGAAGAAGCGGCGCAAGGCAGAGCCGGACGAACTGATGATTTTCAAAAATACCCACCCCGCCATTGTGGACGAGGAAACATGGTATTTAGCGCAGAAGCTACGGAAAACGGTCAGAAAGCCAAGCTATGACAGACCGCCCCACCCCTTGACAGGGCTTGTCTATTGCGCCGATTGCGGTCATAAAATGACGCACCGACAGCCAAGCCCCACCAAGAAAAAGAAGTATGACGCAGACGACGCTTATATCTGCGGCAGTTACCGACAACGCACAAGGAACTGTACCATGCACTTTATCAAGACTTCCGTTTTGTGGGAACTGATTTTAACGGCAATACGGGAAGTCAGCGACTATGTGCGGCAGGACGAACAGGCTTTCATAGACAAGGTACAGCAGACCTCTACCGTACAAATAGCAGAAACGCAGAGGGAGCAGAAACGGCGGCTTGCAGAAGCCACCGAGCGTAACGGGGAACTGAATACCCTAATCAAGAAGCTGTATGAGGGCAACGCCACAGGCAAGATACCCGACAAGCATTTTGAACGGCTGTTAGTCGAGTATGACAGGGAGCAGACCGCACTGGAAACTGAGATTGAGGACTTGCAGGAGCAGATTGACAGCTTCAATGAGGACAGCACAAAAGCCGATAAATTCATAGCCGTTGTGCGGCGATATACGGATTTTACGGAACTTACCACCCCAATGTTGAATGAGTTTATAGAAAAGGTGGTAGTCCATGAAGCCACAGGCGGCAGGACGGACAGAAAACAGAAAATTGATGTATATTTTAACTTTGTCGGACAGGTGGAACTACCACCGCCGGACAGGGCATGACAGGCAGGAAAGGCACTTCTTAGGGAGTGTCTTTTCTCTTGCCGGAAAGGAGCAGATATGAGATTGAGCCGTTATGAAAAAGAAACCATTATCCTCTTGAACGCCGCCGAGGACACCGCCAGTATCTACACCGCAGACCCCGTATGGAAACGGAAACTTGATAAACTGGTGGAGAAAAACCCACAGTGCTATCAGTGCGTCAAGGCTGATGAAGTCAGCAAGACCTATTCCATGCCGAAGCGGTTTATCAGCTTACGGTCAAAGGAAAAAACCGTTACGCTCACAGCGGAGCAGAAAGAGCAGGCAAAACAGAGATTGCCGAGGACGGACAAGTGAGGGCGTTTGGGGGGCGTTCTACGCTTCAAAAGCCCTATTCCAATAGCATTTTAAGAAGCCGGAAACCGCATAAGGTATTAGGATATGCCTACCCCTTGATTATGCCGTTTGCGCTGTTTGAGGTGGGAAAGGAGGATTGATTGCATGAGTTTTCCGTACTTCTACGGCAGAGCCGCCGAGCAGTACGCATTTTACCGCATACCGAAGCTGCTGTTTTCTGATGAACGCTTTGAAGCCCTCTCCACAGACGCAAAACTGCTGTATGGTATGCTGATAGACCGCATGGAGCTTTCCATGAAAAACGGTTGGACGGATAAGGACGGGCGTGTGTTTATCTACTTCACACTGGAAGACGCAAGGGAACGGCTGAAATGCGGCACTGAGAAGATTGTGAAGCTGTTTGCCGAGTTGGACAGCGAGAAAGGTATCGGGCTGATTGAGTGTGTCCGGCAGGGTTTAGGAAAGCCGAATATTATCTATGTCAAGAACTTCATGGACGATACTTCCCTCTATGACTGGTAGACGTGGGAGGGAAAGGGTTTGGGAAAGGAAAGGATAGGATTGATAGATAAGTCTGTTATACTTGTATTGATATAATCAGTCTTATACACTTCGATAACCGAAAGTCCAGAACTTCGGAAATCGAAACTCTTGAACTTCGATAATCGAAATTCAGGAACTACGGAAACCGAAAGTCTGGTGCAGGAACATGAAGCCAATAAAAAAAAGCGGTCAAGTGCCGTTCGCCACCTCTCCCGTCTGCTTTGCGTAACTATCACACAAACAGACAGGAGGAAAACCAAAATGAATGAAAACATAGAAATCTTACAACGCCAATTTGACGTATATTGTACGAAAGTCTTGAAATACGCTTCTATCAGCTATTACCACGCCAACCGCCGCCGCATGGAGCATGAAGTGTCCTTTTCTTCCCTACTGGAAAAGGATTTAGCCGAGGTCAGCACCACAGACCGCTACCCTTGTATGCTTTACCATTTCCAAGTGAGGGAATGGCTTGTAGAAGTGCAGAACAAGCCGTTAGGACACGCCATAGAACGGCTTACCCCGTACAGACGGGAAATTCTCTTGCTGTCCTTTTTCTTAGGCTTCAAAAACAAAGAGATTGCCGCCCTCTACGGCTGTAATGCAAGAAAAATCAGCTACCACAAAATGAGGGCTGTCCGGCAGATACGGGCAGAAATGGAGGTGCGCCACTATGAGTGAAAGATACAAAAACCGCTATCTGCCCGTTGAGGTAATCATAGCCGCCACACAGGGAGAAGCCGCCGCCATTCAAACGGTACTGAAAACCTATGAAAGCTATATCCGCAACAAATGTATCAAGACGGTTTATGACGAAAGAGGGCTTGTGTATTACGGGATAGACACAGATAAAAAAGACTTCATGGAACGCCGCTTAATCCATGCTGTTGTGGAGAATTTCAAGATAGACAGATAAGACGGCAATACAGACAGGGGCAGTCAGAAAAAAGCTGATTGCCCTTGTTGAATAGGGATAGGAAACACAAACGAGGTGTGGTAAAATAATTGTAAAGACCAATCGGAATTTAGGGAGGAATAGCAATGCTTGAAAATATACCAACTCAATCAACTATGGCTGAATTGCTAGGACAATCTTTGTTTAAAATTTGGCAAAAGTTATGCTCAACCATTGATGAAAAATACGAAATGGAGCGATTGTGGAATACTGGCGGTAAGAACTGGACTTATGAGTACAAATATCGTAGAGGTGGTAAGACACTTTGTTCGCTATATGCGAAAAATAATTGCCTTGGTTTTATGATTATCTTTGGGAAAGATGAAAGAACAAAATTTGAAGATATAAGAGGTAATCTTTCTGATTCCGTTTGTAAGAGATATGATGAAGCTGAAACCTACCATGACGGAAAATGGGTAATGTTTGAACCAACTGATACCACCGAATTTGATGATTATATGAAATTGTTGGCTATAAAAAGAAAACCGAACCGAAAATAACAAGTGCAGTTTGCGGAGGTGTTAAATATGGCAACTTCAAATATTAAAGCCATTATTCCTTGTGATATTCATAGAGTATGGAAAGTTGTTACAGAAATTGAAAATTACACATGGCGTAGTGACTTGAGTAAAACAGAAGTCATAAGCGATAAGCAGTTTATTGAATATACTAAGGAGGGCTATCCAACCACCTTTACAATTACTATCACAGAGCCATATAAGCGTTGGGAATTTGATATGGAAAACAGCAATATGAAAGGACACTGGGTTGGCATTTTTACTTCCAAAGGTAACGAAACAGAAATTGATTTTACAGAGCAGGTAACAGCAAAAAAATTCTTTATGAAACCATTTGTAAAATCTTATCTGAAAAAGCAACAAGCCAAATTTATTTCAGATTTGAAAAAAGCTGTATCGTGCTTAACGGAAAATTAAAATTGAATATAAAACAAAAGAAAGGCAGGTGCGAGCATGGCATATTTCAAATATAAAGATAAATCCGTTTTTTACGAAGAATACGGACAAGGCGAGCCGATTATCTTCCTACATGGTAATACCGCTTCTTCTAAAATGTCCGAACTGCTTATGCCGCTGTATGCAGAAAATTTCCGATGTATTCTGATTGACTTTTTAGGTAACGGGCAGTCAGACCGAGTAGAAAAATTTTCGCCGGATATGTGGCACGATGAAGCCTTGCAGACGATTGCACTTACCGAACATTTACAATGTGGAAAGGTTAGCCTTGTGGGAACAAGCGGCGGCGCATGGGCGGCAGTCAATGCGGCACTGGAACGTCCCGACTTGTTTCATGCAGTCATAGCAGACAGTTTTGACGGGCGAACTCTTAATGAAAATTTTTCCGCTAACCTTTTGACTGAAAGAAAAGCGGCAAAGGAAGATACACAGTCAAGACAATTTTATGAATATTGTCAGGGCGTAGACTGGGAAAAGGTGGTTGACCTTGATACAGAAGCATTACTGAAATGTGCGGTGGAAAAACGCCCACTATTCCATAAGCCGTTGGAGGAATTAAAAGTACCTATCCTATTCATGGGAAGTAAAGAAGATGAAAGTTGCCGGAATAACATGGAAGAAGAATATAGAGAAATGGCTTCTATGCTTTCTCAATCTACCGTATATCTTTTTCCAAGCGGAGGACACCCCTCTCTTTTCTCAAATGCGGAACAATCCGCAACGCTGATAAAGAAATTCATAAGCCAATACATAACTGAATAACCGCTACCCTCACAGTAGCACCACCGAGCAGGAAATCCCGAAACGGACTTCCTGCTTTTCTTATGCCCGAGATCAGAAAGGAGATTTTAGTCATGACAGACATTGAAGAAAAGATTGCAAAAGCCGAGGAAGAAATCCGGCAGTTACAGAACAGAAAGCGGAAACTTCTCAATCAGAAAAAAGACGCAGAACGCAAGGCAAGGACACACCGCCTTATTGAGAGAGGGGCGATAATGGAAAGCCTGTTGGAGAAGCCGGAGCAATACAGCAACGAGCAGATAAAAGGCTTGTTGGAAGTTGCTTTTCAGACCGCACAGGCACAGGAACATTTAAGGAAAATCGGAGAAGAAAACGGGGAGAATTAAATCTCCCTTGCTTGACAAGGGCGCACTTATACACCCTTACGGGTGTGTGCGCTCTGCCGAGGGCTTTTATCAGCGTTCCGCTGATACAGGGGAGCTACACTCCCCTACGGGAATTTCATTCCCTACCCCTTGTGTACTTCACGCCAGATGATACCCTGCTTCGCAGTCTATCATCTGCCATGAAGTCTGGATATGCCGCCCGAAAGGAGGTTGACAGCGTGGCGATATATCATTGTAGCATTAAGATAATCAGCAGAGGGAAAGGCAAATCAGCCGTTGCCGCCGCCGCTTACCGAAGCGGAGAAACCCTCACAAACCACTATGACGGCGTTATCCATGACTTTACGAGGAAAGGCGGTATTGTGCATACGGAAATCCTTTTGCCGCCCCATGCGCCGCCGGATTTTGCAGACCGTTCTATCCTTTGGAACAGCGTAGAGAAAATCGAGAAAGCCAAGAACTCACAGCTTGCAAGGGAGATTGAAATTGCCTTGCCCGTAGAACTTGACAGGGAACAGCAGATACAGCTTGTACGGGAATATGTGAAAGAAAATTTTGTGTCCGTTGGAATGTGCGCCGATTTTGCCATTCACGACAAGCAGGACGGAAATCCTCACGCCCATATCATGCTAACCATGCGCCCGTTGGAGCAGTCCGGCGAGTGGGGAGCAAAGTCAAAAAAAGAATATCTTTTAGACAAGGACGGTCAGCGTATCAAGCTGAAAAACGGCACATTCAAGAGCCGCAAGGTTGATACGGTTGACTGGAACAGCCAAGAGAAAGCCGAGGTATGGCGGCAAGCGTGGGCGGATATTGCAAACCGCTATCTTGCGGCGCAGGACAGACCGGAACGCATAGACCACCGTTCCTATAAGCGACAAGGCATAGAGCAGATACCAACCGTCCACATGGGCGTTGCCGCCACCCAAATGGAGCGCAGAGGGATTGTAACCGATAAGGGCAACCTGAACAGAGAAATACGGGAACAAAACCGTCTGCTAAAGGAAGTCAAACGCCGGATTGCCGCCCTCACAGCATGGATAAAAGAAAAGGCTTCACAGGTAAAGGAAAATCAATCCGTCAATCCATTCCCTTCCGTTCCTATCCCTTCCGAGCGTACCGAACAGCCGCCCACCCTTTTAGAGTTGCTTAACCGAGCCTATACAGAAGCCGCCAAGCCGCAGAGCCGGTATGGAAAAATCCAAGACTTGAAGCTGTACGCAAAGGCGTTTAATTTCTTGCAGAGCAGGAACATCACTACCCTTGTGCAGTTGCAGGAAGTTGTATCGGATATGAAAAAGCGGTACTGGAATACTAACGGGGAAATCAAACAGACAGAAAAGCTACTCCATGAGCGAAAGGAACTGATAGACCAAGCCGAGAAATATCTGGAACACCGTCCTACCTACAAAGCCTATATGCAGACCAAACCAAAAAAGCAGGAGGAATTTTTTGAAAGCAACCGAGCCGCATTGATTTTATATCAGAGTGCCGAGCGTTATCTCAAAGAACGTTTAGGAAAAGACAATGTGCTGAAGCTGAAAGCATGGAAAACAGAGATTGCCGACCTTACCCAAAAGAAAAGCCGCTTGTATAGCAGTTTGCAGACCTTGAAAGCGGAGGTGCAGGAAGCCGAAGCGGTCAAGAAGTGCGTGGAACAGGCGATACAGCCGGAACAGACCAAAGAAAAGACGCAGAACAAACGGCATGATATGGAATTGTGATTGCCGCCATAATAGCAATAGACGATTGCTTGAAAGAGAAATAGGCATACGCTATAATATATTTATTCCATAGAGGGAGGGCGAAAGCATGAGTACAAAGGACGTATTGAAAAATATTCGTGTTAAGAATAGTCTAACACAAGATGAAATGGCTGAAAAGTTATCTGTTACCCGTCAAGCAGTTTCACGTTGGGAGAATGGCGACTCAACGCCGAATATAGAAACATTAAAGCAAATATCAATAGCATTTGATGTTTCTATCAATACATTACTGGGTAGTCCAAGAAAACTCATTTGTCAGTGTTGCGGTATGCCATTAGATGATGATAGTGTTATCAGCCGAGAAGCCGATAACAGTTTTAATGAGGACTATTGTAAATGGTGTTATACAGACGGGCAGTTTGTGTATAAAGATATAGACGAATTGCTTGATTTTCTGGTAAATCATATGTCAAATGACAGTTTTACACCCGAACAGGCAAGAGCGTATTTTTCCGAGCAACTTCCAAAATTGAAACACTGGAAATAATGTATTTTTGTTACGCAGTAGGCGGCTTGAAACACCTATTTTACAAGGCTTTTTAAGCGTTAAAATTGCAAAGTCGATATTTTATACCTATACCCTCAAAAACAGGATTCTATTGCGTAACACAGCCATTGAAAACTGAATAACCGCTACCCTCACAGTAGCACTACCGAGCAGGAAATCTTGAAAAGGACTTCCTGCTTTTTCTTTTGCCAAAATCAGAAAGGAGAGCCTATGCAGGAAACCATACAGACAGCTACTAAGACCACCGCCACCACGAAGCCGCAAACCGTCAAGCGGAAAATCGGCAAGACCACCTATGAATTATCGCTTCATTTCAGCCAGACAAGCACAGAGCGCATGAGCGATAAAGTCATGCGGCTACTGGAAAATGACCTATCCACAAAGAAATGAGGGAAACTTTTCTCTATGTCCTTGACAAACAGACCGAAAAGGCACAGTCCTGGTAGAGTGTGGGAAAATGCTGGCGCGGGGCGCTCCGAAACGGGATAAGGATGGAAAGCCGATACGCAATAAAAAGGGAAAGATCATATATGAGCCGTATAAGATTAAGGTCTTTAATACCATTAACTTTCAGAAAAGTATGCACTTTAATCCTTTTGCATACATCCATTCAGAAAAAGATATTTTGAAGATTGTCACCACGCTAATCGCCAATACAAAAGGCGAGGGAAAAGCCGGTGACGATTTTTGGGTGAAAGCAGAGACACTTTTGTATACGGCGCTGATTGGCTATATCTACTATGAGGCTCCAACCAATGAACAGAATTTTGCCACGCTGGTAGAAATGCTGAACGCAATGGAAGTACGGGAGGATGATGAATCGTTCAAAAATGCGGTTGATCTGCTCTTTGATGCGCTGGAGCAGAAAGACCCGGACCACTTCGCCCTGCGCCAGTATAAAAAATACAAACTGGCAGCGGGAGATGTATGCTCTAAGTGACTTCTTAATCATGGTTTTTGTCATGGTTAGTGAAGCAATCACTTAGAGCATTTTCATTTCAGGAGGTACAGCCATGAGAAACGAAAAAATCACCCCGCTGTATGAGCGTTTGAGCCGCGATGATGAGTTACAGGGCGAGAGTAACTCCATATCGAACCAGAAAAAGATGTTGGAGGACTTTGCCCGCCGGAACGGTCTGCCGAACCCCACCCACTTCACCGATGACGGCGTATCGGGAACCCGTTTTGACCGCCCCGGCTTTCTGGCGATGATGGAGGAAGTCGAGGCCGGACGGGTGGAGGCCATTGTTATCAAAGACATGAGCCGCCTGGGGCGTGACTATCTGAAAGTCGGCCAGGTTATGGAGATTTTGCGGCAGCACGGCGTCCGTCTGATCGCCATCAATGACGGTGTGGACAGTCTGAGAGGAGATGATGATTTTACCCCTTTCCGCAACATTATGAACGAGTTTTACGCCCGCGACACCAGCCGGAAAATCCGTTCTGTGTTCAAGTCCAAGGGCAT
>CALWMN010000019.1 GCA_944381935.1 uncultured Mediterraneibacter sp.
TGTCAGTGGTATGAAGAAAAAAGATTATTTTGTTCGTTCCTGTATTTATAATCGTGTGTGCGTGGTAGGAAAGAAAGCCGGAGATTACTTCCGAAGAAATCCGGGAACTTCATACGGCTTATGAGGATATGTTAAAAGCAGTTCTCTGGATGTTGGACGGAGCAAAATATCTGTGGGAGGGAACTGGTAAAAAATGCCGCGACAGCGGCAACTGTCAGGGCGTGTGATAACGGAAACCTCTGTTATTGGTAATCACAATACGAGTATAGCAGAGGTTTCTTTCGTTGACAATGAGATTTTCAGAAACGGAGGTTATATGGAAAGAAACGAGAACAGAATTGCAGATGATTAAAATGTCGGAAATACAGTCAAAATAAGTGGCATGGCTGTGGTATCCATTTATTCCATATGGAAAGCTGACAATTATACAAGGCGATCCGGGAGACGGAAAAACGACGCTTGTACTTAATATAGCGGAAAAACTCTCAAAGGGTGAGGGCTTAGACAGTGACATGAAGCTGACAGAGCCATTGGCGGTAATCTACCAGAGTGCTGAGGATGGACTCGCCGATACGGTAAAACCTCACTTGAAAGCAGCGGGCGCAGATTGTGAGAATATTTCTGTTATTGATGAAAGCAAAAAATCACTTTCCATGATAGACGAACGTCTGGAGGAAGCAATTATAAAGACAAAAGCAAAACTTCTGATTTTAGACCCGATACAAGCCTATCTTGGAGGCAATATGGATATGAACCGTGCAAACGAAGCAAGGGACATGACAAAGAAACTTTCGGCTCTGGCAGAAAAATATCAATGTTCCATTGTGCTTGTAGGACACATGAACAAAGCGGCAGGGAATAAAGCAGCATACAGAGGAATGGGTTCAATTGACTTTTTCGCAGTCTCAAGGAGTGTATTGCTAGTCGGCAGAGTAGAGGGGGAAGAGAATATAAGAGCGGTTGTCCAGATAAAAAATAACCTTGCAGGATTCGGTCATCCGAAAGCATTTCAACTATCAGAGGACGGCTTCCTTTGGCTCGGAGACTATGAGATTACAGTGGATGAAGTTTTAGGCGGCATAGCTCCAAAAATGAATAAATTGGAACAGGCAAAGCGTCTGCTCTGGAAACTTGCAGAAACAAATAATGCCGTGCAGAGCAATGAGATTTTTAATTTTGCGGAGGAACAGAATATATATCCAGACGGATGCTCGAAAATGCAAAAAAGGAATTGGGGATCAGAGCGGAAAGGATAAATAATTCTTGGTATTGGGAACTGGACAAAGTAAGATCGGAATAAGGCAACAGCGCAACAATGCAGAGTATATGGAATTTGCGGACTTAGGAATTGTAAGATTGCAACAGATATAGACCTTGCATTGTTGCGGTCTTGGAGAGGAGCGTGGAATATGATACGGAAGCAGAAATGCGGCAGGAACTACCGCTCCGCCCATAGGACGGAAAAGGTCTACGCTCCGCTTCGGTCGGTGCAGAGCAGACGTCCACCGGACGTCTTGCACCCCCAGCAGGGCGCAAAGGCAGCTTTTGATAGACGGAACGGCTGTCAAAAGTGCTTTTTGCGTTACTTTCGGCGAAAGTAACAAAGCCTGTGTGCCGTATCCGGCGCTGATTACCCGAAAAATCGGAGAAAGGACAGCTTATTGAAAAGAACAATCAGTGCGATGGTAGGAAAGGGAATTGTAAATCACAACAGCAGAAAATTTCATGCAAAGAACACAGACCCGGAGCGAAGCCATTTGAATGTGGAATACTGCAACGAAAATATTAAAGACGTCTATCATGAATTATTTGATGAAGCCCTTGCCCGATACAATGAAAAGCAGACCAGAAAAGACCGCCGGATAGACAATTACTATGAGAAAATTGATGCCAGTAAGCAGGAGAAAACCTTCCATGAAATCATTTTACAAGTGGGAAATAAGGACGATATGAATGCGACAACAGAAAACGGACGTCTGGCGGCAAAGGTACTGGATGAATATATGAGAGATTTCCGGCAGAGAAATCCAACGCTGCGTGTGTTTTCCGCTTATCTGCACATGGATGAAGCAACGCCTCATCTCCACATTGATTTTGTGCCATTTACAACGGGAAGCAAGAGGGGACTGGAGACACGGGTTTCCTTGAAGCAGGCGTTGGCGGCGCTTGGTTTTAAGGGAGGTACGAGAAGTGATACAGAATGGAACCAATGGGTTGCGTCTGAAAAAAGGCAGCTTGCCGCAGTTATGGAACGAAATGGTATGGAGTGGGAGCAGAAAGGGACACATGAAAAACATTTATCCGTTCTGGACTTTGAAAAGAAGGAACGGGCAAAGGAAGTGGCGGCTCTGGAGGCCAGAAAAGCAGATTTGCAGGAGGAGAACGTTGCTTTTGAGGATATCAATGAAAATCTCCACGAACAATTACAGCAGATTGATGATGAAATCCAATCTCTGCAAGATGATTTGAAGCAGTCCCAGCAAAAAGCAGATAAGGCAAAAAAGCAGGCTGATAAATATCAGAAGCGTATGAACGAACTTCCTCCTATGGTAAAAAATATGGAGCGTCTGGCGGCTGAATTTTCAGCAAATCCAGATGAAACACTTCCAGAAGTGGCAGTTATGGAATCTGCAAAGTCGTATCAAGAGAAGAAAGCTAAGCCGCTGGTTGAAAAAATGGTAAAGATACTGAGGTCTGTCTATTCTGCCTTTTTGGATATTTCCCGCAAATACGAACGATTAGAAGAAGCATACGACAGGGAGAAAGCTGGAAAGAAGAGATTAAATGAACGACTTCAAGAAGTGTTGGATGAGAATCGGGAATTACGGGAAGTATCGGCAGATATGGAGCGTGTGAAGGCTGCATTTGGCTCTCATCAAGTGGAGATGGCCATTAGTCGTGTAAAGCAGCAGGAACAGATAGAGAAAGAGCAGAAACAGGCTTTAAGAAGAAAACACAATCGGGAAGCCCGCTGATGAGGGGAGGGCTGCTTACAGCCCTCTTGATTGTAGCGATTTTTGTTATTTGATTATCACCTTTAATGTGAGTAACAGTTAATTTTTTTGAAGAATACTTAACAGATATTCAGTTGTTTGCTATGTGTTTATTTGATATGCTTGTATTAGCAAAGGTCAATGCAAAATAATATTAGGAGACGAAAATATGTCAATAGGGAAAGTGATTAGAAAATACAGGAAAATCAGAAATTTAACACAGGAAGAAATGGCAGTTCGGCTGGGAGTAACTGCTCCGGCAGTGAATAAATGGGAAAATGAAAATTCTTATCCCGATATTTCCCTGTTAGCGCCAATAGCCAGATTACTGAATATTTCATTGGATACGCTGCTGTCTTTCCGCGAAAATCTGACAGCAGAGGAAATTAACGAGATTGTTGGCGAAGCCAATCAGAAATTGAAAGAAATATCATATAATGAGGCATTTCAGTGGGCAAAGAAACAGTTGGAACAGTATCCTAATTGTGAGAAACTGATTTTGAATATAGCAATCTGTTTAGAAGCGTATCTTGTAGTGCATGATGTTCCAGATAAAACGGAATACGAAGAATATTTATGCTCTTTATATATTCGCCTATTAAATAGTGAGAAGGAAGCAATACGCATAAGCGCAGCGGGTTCTCTGGTTGAATTTTACAGCAGGAAAAAGGATTATGAGAAAGCAGAAAAATACCTGGAGTATTATTCTATAAAAAACCCGGAACGAAAAAGAAAACAAGCGCAAATATATGCGGACACCGGACGGATACAGGAAGCCTATAAGGCCTATGAAGAACTTTTGTTTACCGATTACCAGAGAACAAGCGCTGAATTTCATGGCATGTATTTGCTTGCACTGCGAAATCATGACATGGAAAGGGCGCACAAATTAGTAAAAAAACAGGAAGAACTGGCAAGATGCTTTGAAATGGGAAAATATCATGAAGTTGTGTGTGGACTTGAAATTGCAACAGTGGAACAAAATGCTGATGTGGTAATTGAAATCATGAAAGAAATGCTTTCTGACATCGAAAGCATTGAAAGTTTCAGGCATTCCTGGCTTTATGAACACATGGAATTTAAGGAAATGAAAAAAGACTCTTTGGAAGAATTTAAAGATAATCTTCTAAAATGTTTTCGGGATGAAGAAAGCTATGGCTTTTTGAAAAGAGATGAGCGCTGGGAAAAATTGGTTGAACAACGGCAGTAAGGTTCCCTTTGCGTTACGCAGCAGTAAAAAGTATTGATTTTATAAGCGAAAAGCAGATTGCGTAGTTCTATGTTTTCGGCTATAATATTCACGTGATTACAAGTGGTTTGCCTGATACTATTTTGATACTAAAAAATTCGCAAACGCTGTGTAATGGGAAAAAAGCATAGAAAATGAGCAAAGATATAGAAAAATACTAAACGTACATGTTTAGTATTTGAAATAACTTGCCGAGTTTGAGTGATTATATAAATAATTTGAAGATTTTGACATATAATTTTAGAGGGAAGTTCTATTGACTTTCCGGTTTGTGCTTGCTAGAATATAAGCATAAAGAAAGTTTACCACTGACCGATATGTGGTATATAAATGGTCGGGTTGAAAGTTTACCGCTGACCAATATGCGGTATATAAGTGGTTGGGTCGAAAGTATAGTCCTTCGCCGCAAGGCGAGGGACTTTTTCCATAATGAGGACAAGTAAATGAAGAAAACAGGATTTTATATTATCAAAGATAAATTTTTTGAAGATATGCCAGATCCGTATCTTAAAGGAAATAAGGCGGGGAACAGACCGCATTATTACTGCTTTGAGGATACAAGTACCGGGATATACTGGATGATACCATTGTCTAGCCGCATTGATAAATATAGACGGCTTATAGAGAAAAAGGAAAAAGCCGGGAGACCTTGCGACATTATCCATATTGTCAAACTGGATGACAGCCGGGAAAGCGCATTTCTGATACAAGATATGTTTCCGATAACAGAAGAATACATAGAACGGGAATACACGATTGCCGGAAATCATTTGATGCTGACCAGTGAGCATACCGCCAGAGAGATTGAGCGAAAAGCGAGAAAAGTTATGGGGATGTTGAAACGTGGCATTAAATTTACTCCAACGCAGCCAGACGTTATGTCGATATTGAAGAAACTGAAGGGGTGCAGCCAGTGATTCCAACTTGGCTCTGTTTTGGCTCTAAAAATTTGGATCGGTACAAATACAAGAAGAAATTTTGAGTAATGAGAATAATAAAATCATTAAAAAGTATAGAAAAGTAGCCAGTTCAATCTATCCGCCGAGGAGTTCGAGTAACTCAGGGATTTGGTTAATCAATGCTAAATTGCTATAACAAAAAAATTCATATTGAAAACTCCTTCCTGGAAGCTGTAAAAATCTACGTTGAATTTTACAGCTTTCTGTGTATAATAAAAGTAGCAGAAATGATATGAAATCAGGGAAGGAGCTGAAAGAATATGCCCAATATTTTACCAGTATCTGATTTGAGAAATTATAATGAAGTCCTGAAGAACTGCCGCAAAGGAGAACCAGTGTATCTGACGAAGAATGGCAGAGGACGTTTTGTAGTTATGGATATTGAAGATTACGAACGTGACCGTGCAGAGAAAAAACTTCTGATAAAGCTGCAAGAAGCTGAAGACGCAGTGAAAGACGGCGAAGGTTGGCTGGATCTGGATGAATTGAAAGCACTTGTGGGGGAATAGGATGTTAAAATTGCGGATTAATCCGATTGTTGCAAAGGATTTAAAGAATATCCGGGATTACATTGCAGAAGATAACGAGGAATATGCAGCAAAGACCATAAAGGAAATTTACGGTAAATTTGAATATCTCCGGATGTTTCCGGGAATGGGTTCAGATCTTTCTATGCGAGTCAGCTTTCGGACAGACTATAAATATGCGATATGGGAAGAGTATACGATTATCTACAAAGCAGGCGACAAGTATTTAGAGATTTACCGTGTGATCAACCGGTATCAGGAAATTACAAGAATTTTTGAGTGATAACACGAACATGTCTTTTAATAATCCCATATCTCGATCGCTGTGTAAGTATGGCTGTAATGGTATCCTAATTTTTCCGCCAGAGCAACAGAGCCTTCGTTATGTGCATCCCAACTTGGATATAGATTTCGATTTAAACATTCTAATATCAGTTTTGCTGCACACACATAAGCGAGACCTTTTCGGCGGTATTCCTTTTTTGTATCGATCTCAATTTCTATGCCTTCCCGGTATCTGGAATAAGAAGAAGCGCCAGATACAATGACATTCCCTTGGCAAATTACAACACCTATTCCGAGTTTATGGTATTTTTCATAGCTTGAAAACTGTGATACTAGATCGGCACTCCATCCTTCGGCTTTACACATGTGATAAAGTCGTCTGTCAATCATGGAGAGGGTGTATTGCCCTGGCAGGGAAGCAACCGCAGTTTCCAATTTATCTCTGTCAAAAATGTGTGGTTCTTTCTTTGTAGCGTAGCGAGAAACAATTTTTGCTTTTTTACCGTAAACTTGCTTAATTATGGTTTCCCAGTGTTCATTTTGCGGAACCATAATCATGAAATTTTGGGTACACCAGACAGGTTTATAAGATACTAACTCAATGCAGGGTTTTCCTGCAAAAAAGGTAAAATCTCCAATAATAGCCATTGCGGATGCAGGGGTATCCAAATCATCCGCATAGATGTTTCCCATAATTCCCTGTAAGCAAGACCAGATAAGGGTTTCTTCCCACTTTCCAAACAATGATGAAACGTTGGTTGTGTCCATGATTTCGTAGATCATAGTTTCCCACCATAATGAATCAAGGGTAAATTTTTTGGCTAAATACGAGTCGTTAAATATAATTATAAAGCCTTTATTTATTCAGGGCTTTATATAATTTGTCTCTTAAATCTCCGGCATGGCTATATTCCAGGTATTCGATACTTCCCAAGTCGCTTATGGTGCCGGTATTTTCATCTTTGATTATAATTACAGGTTTTCCTAAACCATACACCAAACCTTGTTCCAACATAACATTAGGATTAAGTCCGGATATGTTTATGATTGCCATAGTGCAGCTTTGTATCTGATAACAAATTTTACACATTATATCTTTATTCGTGATTTCGTTATCTGCCTTATAATGCTCATAACCTAAAGCATCCAGCGCAGGAACAATACCATAGTTATAACTGTCTAAATATTCCGCAGAAAATGGCATGGCGATAAAAATTTTGTTGCGTTGATATTGAGGATTCATAGGACAACCGTCGATGTCTAACTTAAAGCATTTGCGCATCTGGTGCGGTGCAATTTTTCCTTCTGCCATTTTTAAATGATTAGTTTCCATATCTGATTCGATTTTACTGATTAAATTAGTTAAATTGTTTAAAAAGAATTTAACAGTGGCATTTCGTACAGTTTTTTGTGTAGATGATAAATCATAAATATTGTACGATATATGTGCAAGATTAAGATTGGTGAGAGTGTTATATTTATCCAGTAAACGATTATACTGTTTGATCCACGTTTTATAAACTTCTGTATGTACATATTCATTGTCCTTTGAATAAATTTCTGCTTTATCATGTAGAGTTTTGATTTCAAATGCTAATGCGCCCATATCCTTAAAATCCATTTTACTATCCCCCAGACGTATTTTAATAAATTTGTTTATTTTCTCCATTGGTAGTTGTTAATTTCCTCGTGATTTCCTTTTTCATCAATATCACTGCTGATATCAAACCAGTTGACCTTCCATCCCCGATATTTGTCCGCCTGATATCATATTCAGTATTCTCTCACCCCCTATAGTCTACCAAGTATTGGATAATACGACAACATAAATTTATCGAAAATGATAAGCAAAATTTTATACCGCAGAGATTCTGTGTTCGTTTAAATATAAATTGCTATTGCCGCAAGGAAAGGTATAATAGATGTAAGTTGTAAATATAAAATGGGTCGTTATATTTTAGAACAGGAGATAAGGCATATGATGAAAAAAGAAGAACTTAAGATAGTACCATTTCAAGCAGCAATGGATATGCAAAGTGAAAGAGAAAAATACGATCGGGCAAAATGGATTTATGTTCCCGATTTTTACACGGAATACAGATATATCCTGGGAACGGCAGGGAACAGTCCGCTTATTACTATTGGAATCAATCCATCAACTGCAGAGCCGGAAAAGCTGGACAATACATTAAAGTCAGTTGAAAGGATAGCAAAGGGGAATGGATTTGACTCATTTATTATGTTTAATGTCTATGCGCAGCGGTCAACAAATCCAAAACAGATGGACAAAAAACCAGATTGGGTGCTTCACAGAGAGAATATGCAGGCTTTTAAATGGATATTGGAAAACAGGGTTAAGAAACCGGTGATATGGGCAGCCTGGGGGATAAATATTGAAACAAGAAAATATTTAAAGGAATGTCTCAGAGAGATGATTGGCATTTCTGATCAGTATAGAGCTGTTTGGTGTAAAGTTGGAAAATGTTCTGTAAAAGGACATCCTCATCACCCGTTGTATTTGAAAAAAGATTCCAGGATAGAAGAGTTTGATGTCAAAACATATTTGACTTCACTATGAGAAAAAAAATGGGAGAAGGTGGAAATGAGTATGAAAAGATATATTGCATTTTTACGAGGTGTCAACATAAGTGGCAAAAATAAAGTGCCAATGGCAGAATTGAGGGACATCTTTAAACAACTCAATTTTGGAGAGGTTAAGACATACCTGAACAGCGGCAATGTTATTTTTTCGAGTGATGAAGATAATACAGAAAAGATGGCAGCGCAGATCGGGAAAATGATAAAGAATCGGTTTGATTTGGAGATTCCTGTTTTTGTTATACCAAGGGAAGAACTTGCAGATATTTTGTGTAATGCGCCCGACTGGTGGGGAAATGAAAATAGGGAAATATATGACAATTTAATCTTTATCATGCCGCCGACCACATTCTCAGAAGTATATCGTGAGATCGGAGCGCCTAAAGAGGGATTAGAAAAGATAAAAGGCTATAAAGAGGTAATATTCTGGTCTTTCACTCGAAAAGATTATCAGAAAACAAATTGGTGGCCTAAGACAGCGAAGGCAAATATCAGCGGCAAATTAACGATAAGAACGGCGAACACCATCAGAAAGATAGTTGGAATGTGATTTTTAATTTACGCTTCTAGAAGAAATGGAGAAAAGGAAATGACTTGTAAGATAAGAAAATGGGAATTATCGGATGCAGCAGATTTAGCGGCGGCTCTTTCAAATAAAAAAGTCCAGGATAATCTTCGTGATGGATTACCTTATCCTTATACAAAACAGGATGGAAATGATTTTATCACTGCCATGCTTTCAGCAGATAAAAATGATACATTTGCTTTTGCAGTCACAATAGATGATAAAGCGATTGGAAGCATTGGAGTTTTCCGGCAGGACAATATTCATCGCCTGACTGCAGAGTTAGGATATTATATTGCTGAAGAATATTGGGGAAAAGGGATTATGACGGAAGCTGTTAAACAAATTTGTGAATATGTTTTTAGCAAAAGCGATATCATCCGCATCTATGCAGAACCGTTTGCCTATAATGCAGCGTCTTGCAGAGTGCTTGAAAAAGCAGGGTTTCAATATGAGGGGACGTTGAGGAAAAATGCGGTAAAGAATGGGAAAGTGCTCGATATGAAAATATATTCTTTGGTAAAAGAGGGAAGATAGTTTTTGGCGTGTTCCATAGATAGATCTGAAGAGGCAGCGATATGGTGACAAGATTAAGAAATGGAAATACAAATACATATTTTGTGTGATAATGGTTAAACGGAGAAAAACATGTGTTATAAAATACGAGAAATCAAAGAAAGTGAATATCCGATCTTGTGTGACTTTTTGTATGAAGCAATTTTTGTTCCGGAAGGGATGGAGAAACTGCCGAAGTCTATTATCAAACAGCCAGAATTACAGGTATATATCGCTGATTTCGGAAAAGCAGATGATTGGTGCTTCGTTGCAGAGATAAAAGGGAAGATTGTTGGTGCAATATGGGCGCGTATTATGGATGATTACGGACATATTGATGATGAGATACCATCGCTCGCCATATCGCTTTATGAGGAATATAGAAATTTGGGGATTGGCACAGCGCTTATGAGGACTATGTGAGACGCCAGGAATATTATTGGAGGAAACATAAAATATTAAGTGGCAACTTCTGAGATGGCAGATGAGATTTTCCATGTTTTGCAGACGACTATTAAAACAATTTTTCCCGGATATTATCCGCAAGAGGTGGTGGATTTCTTCTGCCGTCATCACAGCAAGGAACATATTTTAGAAGGGATCGCATCTGGAAATATGGGCGTGGTGCGAAACCGGCCTATGAAATCATGGAAAAGGAATTATGAATTGACATAAAATCTTACATATGTAATAATTAGAGGGCAGAGATGTATCTTCCCGCCAAAGCAGAGGAGATTCGCAAAGGGGCGGTAAATGATGATGGTATTCTCAGTACACCGGAGTATAGATACAGAATTGGGTATAATTGACGTATGACAGGAGATCAGGAGAAATGGGAAAAAGGGTTTTGGTGATCGTATTTGGCATAGCTGTGTTGGCGATACTGTTTTTTGTAGCGTTCATTCCGCTGGCGAACGATTTTTATGCGAGACAGGTTAAGGAGGAACTGCTCGGGACGCCGTTGCCGGAAAATACGGAAATAATAGATTCTGTATCGCGGGCAGGGAAATTGGTTGGGAATGGAAACGGCATACAATATTTTGGGGCGATTTTGCTGAAAAGTGACTTGTCACTGCAAGAGCTGGAGGACTATTATGCTGACTTTCGGGAAAATGAGTGGTCGTATGTGGTTGAGAGGCAAAAAGATCAGTCTGTGGAGGTGATTGAACACGGGAGCGTCCGTTTCTCCAAAAAAGCGGAGGAGAACGGCTGCTATATTGTTTATTCCTGGGGGGACGGTCCGAATCTCCTGGAAGAGCTGGATTTACGCGGGCGCTGAGCCAGGCACCAGGTCGGAAAGGACAGAGAAGGTGATCTCTGCCGCACTGCTCCCGGTGGCGCTGCTCTCAGACTGAATATTTGTGGCGAAGAAATAAGTGTTTTCCGAGGTTTCAAGAAAGCCGATAAACCAGCCGTTGATATCCTTCCCCTCTACCTGGCCGGTTCCTGTCTTGCCGTAAAGTGTCCCGGAAGAGGAGGAAGAAAGGCGCATACTGTCCTTCACAGCCTGGATGTTTTCCGGGGCGAAGCCAAAGGTGTTCCGGTAAAGTGCATCCAGCAATTCTACCTGTTCCACAGGAGATATTTTCAGGCTGGATTCCATCCAGTAAGAGGACAGATCGCTCCCAACGGTCCCATTTCCGTATCCGATTTCCCGGATATAGGCTTCCAGCACGTCTCTGCCAAGTGTATTGTCCAGTGTCTGGAAATACCAGTTGACAGAAGAAGCCATTGCCGACTGTAAAGTCTGATCCCGGTTCCAGGCTTCAAAGGGATAGGTTTCCCGGTTCCACGTAAGCATGGATTCTTCCGGTGTGATGACCTTTTCTTCAAGGGCGAACAATGCATCGTATATTTTATAGGTGGAATCCGGCGAGACGCGCGCGGCAGCCATATCCGCGTTGTACACGCTCCATCTGTCGGCATCCTGGTCATACAGGACGAAACTTCCGCCATACTGTCCGAAATAGCCGGCCAGATCCAGGTATGACACCTCCTTCCCGGAGACATCCCAATGATATGCATCATGAGTGTATGCATGGGAAGCCAGGGCAGGGGTGATTCCGGCGAACAGCACGGCAGCGGCAGCAAAAAGGGCGGCACTTCGCACCCGTTTCAGAAAAGAAGGTTTATGGTAGGCGGCGATGTTAAGGATCCGCTGTTCCATCTGCTTTGCGGTTCCGCCAAGACTGCTTGAAACAGAGGACGATGAAAGGGAATTTTTCTCTGCAAAGTTAATCAGCGTATGTCCGTATTCCCGATAAGAACTAGGCTCCAGCATATCCAGTACAGCGGCGTCGCAGGCAATCTCACAGTCGCTTCTCATAGCTTTTCCGGCAAGCTGGATGACAGGGTTAAACCAGTAAAAGATTTTTGCCAGTAATAACAGATAATTGGAAATATTATCCCTATGGCGGTAATGCTGCAATTCGTGGAGCAGCATGTAGCGTATGCTGTCAGGATTACAGTCTAAAATCAGATGGACAGGCAGATAGATGCGGGGTGCAAGCAGCCCGGCGATGGCAGGCGACTTTAAAAAGGCAGTGCTGTATATCGGAATCCTTCTCTTTATGTGCATTTCCTCCAGACATTTTTCATAAAGGGCCTGCACTTCTCTGTTGTGCAGAGGCAGGGCGGATTTCCGCATTCTGTGCAGGCGGATTGATGACTTCAGCACGAACAGAAGCATTGCCAGAATACCCAGGACCCAGATGGCGAAGAGTGCCGCCCCGATCAGGGAAGGGGTCCTGGCGGCGACAGATACAGCGAAATCATCCATCCAGCCGGCAGCAGGCGAAGGACCTGGCAGATTCCCTGCGGCAGCATTGCTGACTGATAAGTCTCTCTGGTGAAGGCCTGCAAACAATGAAAAGAAAGAAAATATCCGGTCTGAGCGGACCGGCAGGAAAGGAACTGCCATCAGGCACAGGGGAAGAAACCACAGATTATACTGGGCTCTGCCGGTGAGATGGCGCTTCCATAGCTTCTTTATGGCAAACAGAATACCGACCATGCCGCTGATCAGTACATTGCATATCAGGAAATGCACGATAAAGCCAGTCATAGAACCTGCCTCCTATTTTGAATCTCTCGAAAGAATAGAACGCAAATTACGGATTTCTGATTCTGACAGATCGTTGTTTTCCAAATATGACGAGAGCATGGCGCTGATGTCCCCGTCATAGAACCGCTTCAGGAAGGAGCTGCTCTCGTGGCTGATATATTCGTTCTCGTCCACGAGCGGGGTATAGACAAATACGCGCCCCTGTTTTTCATAGGTTAGCGCGCCCTTTGTCACAAGACGTTTTATGAGCGTCTGGATCGTTTTTGCGCTCCATGAAGTGGTTTGCAGCAATCGCTGTGTGATTTCATTTGTGTTGATCGGGGCGGATTTCCACACGATCTTCATGACTTCATATTCCGCTTCTGAAATCTGAGGTAAAGCAGACATAATCCTCCTCCTGCTTTTTTCTGCTTATAGTTTACAGTATAACCATTCTTTCGGGATAAACGCCAGTCAGAGCTTATCCTCCGGCCTGTTCACGCGTCTCATGACGATGATCCCTATTATAACGACGACAATGCAGATCGCGATGAAAAAGGGGACTATCTTAAGAATGGAGAAGCCTGTTTCGCTGCCGGTGTGCATGATATTGTCAGCAGTCTGCCGGAACGTCTGTCCGATAAATTCTGCGATACTCAGATCCAGGTTGTTGTAGTTCATGTCAAAGTAGCTCCAGAATATAGTCTCCGCCTCATCGTCCATGATCGAATAAGCGGCGGACCCATAATAGAAGTAGAAGGTGCCGTCCATGTCCTCAGAATCATTTTCACATGCAAAGTAAGCGAAAATGAGATGCCCGTTATCTGAGAAGGTATCGTCATAAACCTGTGCCAGATAGTTTTCGGCAGCAGTCTCACTCCACTTTCCGTCTGTCCACAGGGCCGGGTCGTATTCAAGGAGCATGACATAGGGTTGGATTCCGGTCTGGGAATAGAAATATTTCAAACCGTCCGTCAGATCTGTGTCATGGTCAATGAAGTTCAGTTCATCCACATACCAGTCTCCATACGTAGAGGTACCTGTAACCGCAGTCCGTTCCGTTCGGGATATCGTGATCTCCCGGGGACTCTGCCATGAATCCCAATCCCGGGAAAAGTACTGCGAAAACAGAATCAGGATGATGATCACCACGAACACCATCGAGCAGCCGCCGCCTCTTCTGGGACCGCCCCAGCCGCCGGGAAAGACGGGGCCTCCCCAGCTTCTGCGGGGTCCTCCGAAAAAAGGCCCTCCGAATCCGGGACCGCCTCCGTGGCTGCCCCCGCCTCCGAATCCACCTCCGAATCCGCCGCCGGAACGCCCGCCAAATGATCTGCCTCCGGAATGGCCTCCGCCTCCGTGTGAACCTCCGCCTCTGCCCATGTTGCTCCTCCCTTTCTTTAAAATGTGATGTGGGTGTGGATCGTCTCCTGTGAAACAATTCCGATTATGACCCTATTATATAGAAATCGGAGAGAAATAACAACGGAGAAAAAAGAAATGCCGCTTTTAAAAATTCACCAGCATCATCGGGAGGAACGATAAAACCGCCAAAGCGAGCATGATGAGCATTAGTACGCCTCCAATGCAGCTTATCACATACCCGGCATAGCCGATGCCGTACAGCCGGTGTTTTTTCTTATATTTCCTCAGCATGAAATAAGAAATCACGATGAAAAACAGTCCGATAAAAAATGTTCCTGCTCCATGTTTCGTAAGCCACAGTTCTGTCTCGAAATCGTTCCTGCTGTTTGCAATCAGAAGGTAAATAAAGAACAGAAAGCCGATTCCCTCTACGACAAGAGCTTTTGTCGGCTGCTCTGACGGGACGGGCCTGTCGGTATATCTGTCCCTGCCATACGGCTCCCGAGGTTGGCTGTTTTGCATCTGCCCATGACCTGGCTGCCTGATATATGGTGTGCCTGCGGGTTCTCCGCAGGCACTGCAGAACCGCTCGTTTTCCCCCAGCTTTTTCCCGCACTTTTTACAATACATAATGCAATCGTCTCCTCTCATTTTTAACTATATAGGCGTATTATAGCCTATATAATTTATTAAAATATAGCATAACCGCCTATATAATTCAATATAACATGAAGTGTAGAGGCGGCGGTGAATATGGATTATTATGCGATCGGACAGAGAATACGTAAATTCAGAAAGATCAATGCCCTGTCCCAGGAAGCTCTTGCAGAAAAAACAGGGATTTCAACCACTCACATGAGCCACATTGAAACCGGGAACACGAAATTAAGCCTGGCTGTGCTTGTGAGGATTTCCCTTGAACTGGGAGTGGGCACGGATGATCTTCTTTTTGCCCAGGTCCCTGTCAGCAAAAATACTCTGATGGATAAAACAGTTGAATTATTGGAAAATTGCAGTCCGCAGGAGCTTACAATCATCCTGGATATTGTAAAAGCTGCAAAGATCAGCCTGTCTAAAAACCTGTAATCCCTTTAAAGCAAAGCGTGTGGAAAGCCTGTGCAGCGCAGCCGGGATGATATCCGCTTGTCATGTTCCGGTATTCAACGTATACTGTATGTATTAAGTGAGAAGGAGAACGCGGCGGGACGGGAGCGTGCGCCGCATACAAAAGAGGATGGAGACAAGAAAGCAAATGAAACGCCTGGGAAGGCGTTCTCTGAAAAAGCACTATGTGATATTTGCCGCGGCATGCCTGACAGCGGCATTTTTATCTTCGGAGTTCAGAAGCTCCCTGAACTTCTCATCGGCACAGTTGTCCCAGCAGCCAGAAGACGAGGTGGAAAGCACGCTGAACGCGGATGGCACTTACACCGTAGAGACGCGGCTGAGCAGCATCAGATGGGAGGATGCGCTCAGGGTGATCGCGGAGGATGATGCGCAGGCGGGACAGGAAATGGCTGACGAGATCAAAGAAAATGCGATCCAACGCTCAGAAGAGGGAAATCCCATGTTTGGACGCACAAGAGGCGTGCTCTCAGACGTCGTAAATCAGATCAGCTCCGGTTCGATTATCGTGACAGCCGTCACTGCCATTGGTTCGATCACGGGTTCAGAAAATTTCGGGATACTGATACTTATCCTGCTTGGAGCGGCGGGGCTTTTTCTGTTCTGGTTCCTGGTTCAGAATACCTTTCCTGTCGTGATCCGGAGAGTGTTCCTGGAGGGGATGATCTATGACCGGGTCACGATGCAGAGATTTGTATTCCTGCTGCGGGTCAAGAAGTGGCTCAGGGCATCATGGATCATGTTCGTGAAATATATCTTCTATTCCCTCTGGTGCATTACCGTAGTCGGCATTGTGGTGAAGCGGTACTCCTATTATCTGGTTCCGTATATTGCAGCGGAGAACCCGGATATGAAGGCGAGGCAGGCGGTCACGCTGTCCCGGAAGATGATGAAGGGGCATAAATGGCAGTGCTTTGTGTTTGAGCTTTCCTTCATCGGGTGGGAGATCCTTGGAGCGCTCACAATGGGAATTTTTAATATTTTTTATACCAATCCTTACAAGATGGCGGCTTTTACCAGATATTATGCCGGGCTGAGAGCCGAGGCGGTCAGGAACCAGATTCCGGGAGCAGAGCTGCTGTATGACACCTACCTCTATGAAAAGGCAGATCCCGACCTGATTTCTGAAAGATATGCAGATATCATCAGGGTGATGGAAGAGCCGGAATGTGAGGCTGGGAAGCTTGCGGGATGGCGAGGGGTCCTGGCCCGCAATTTCGGGATCCTTCTTTTCCGGCGAGAACAGGAAAGGCAGTTTGAAAAGCAGCAGGCTGAGTTTGTGCGCATCCAGGCGATGATTGACGACGTCCAGGGGGAGGCTTATCCGGTCAGGCTTTATCCGATCCCGGAGGAGGAGAGGAGAAAGCTGGTCCAGTCGCTGAACTATATGCGGCACTATTCGGTCTGGTCGCTGATCGCCATCTTTCTTAGCATGTCCTTTTTCGGCTGGCTCTGGGAGGTTGGGATGCATCTGGTATCTTACGGTGAATTTGTCAACCGGGGAGCGCTGCACGGGCCGTGGCTGCCCATTTACGGATCCGGGTCAGTCCTCATGCTGACGCTCCTGAACCGTTTTCGGAAGAATCCGGCCCTGGAATTTACGGCGACGGTCATCCTCTGCGGCTTTCTGGAGTACATGACATCCCTCGTGATGGAAATTATGACAGGCGGCATGAAATGGTGGGATTACAGCGGGTATTTCCTCAATCTGAACGGCAGGATCTGTGCGGAAGGACTGCTCGTGTTCGGGATAGGAGGGCTGGCGATCGTCTATGTCATTGCCCCGGTGATCGATATTTTGATAGGCGGATTGAGGGAAAAGAACGTGGCGGCAGTATGTTCCCTGCTGATGGTGGTCTTTGCCGCGGATGTATTCTATTCTCAGATTCATCCGAATGAGGGGAAAGGAGTCACGGATATAGAGGCGAAAAGACATCATCTTGACATTTCATATTCCGGGCAATATAATAATCTTACAAATGTAAGATTTATAGGAGCAGGAAATGAAAAAGAAGAGGATCTTGATGGCAGCAGCCCTGGGGCTTCTGCTGTGCGGGTGCAGTCCTGATACGGACTCCTCCGGCGGGGCCGGCACCCTTTCGGAGTCAGAGCAGCTTGCCCGAGGATACATTGAAATTTACGCAGAAGCAAGGAAGGCGGGCACACTTGGCAGCCTGGATACGATAGAGGATATCGTGGACGCCCTGGGAGAAGCCGGATATCCGGCTGTAGATACGGAGAACCAGGTCAATATGGTCCGCCCGGAGGTGATCCGTGGATTTTATGATTCTGTGGAGGAAGGCGAGGCGGCAGAGACCTCGCTTTTCCTGGTGACAGATGACGGAGGCTTCGTCCGGTACGATCTGACGTCGGAGGACGGGACGGTCCATGTGGAGAGGAGCAGGCTTGGATGGGAGGATGGAAAACCCGGGGCGGAGAAAGTGGACTCCTATGAGGCGCATACATGGAAAATGGATGAGGAGAGCGGATATCTCTATGTCGAAAAGGCACAGCCTGCAGGGTACGACGGCTCGATCGGATATACGGCGGTCCGGGTCGAGCCTCTTGACGGGGAGCTGCGGGAACTGAACCGGAAATATATCCTTCCCGTGGGATACAGGCATACCAACCTGTTCCTGACAGACTGGGAGGAATCGGATTATGGGGAAATTGATTTCTATGATCTGTTTGAGGAATTTTATGAGGAGGAGTACGACAAGAGTATCCCATATGCGTCGGATTTTGAAAAGAGGACATACGAAGTCCCTGCAAGGGTATTTGAGGCGGCGGTTACAAGGCATTTTCAGATTGATACGGACACGCTGCGGGCTCACGCAGATTATGACAGCGATACGTCCGCTTATCTGTATGTTACCCGATGCCGCGAGGACTGGGGGCATCCCTGCTTTGTCACGCCGGAGGTCAGAGGGTATGAAGAGCTGGAGGACGGGGCTTTAAAGCTTAAGGTGTGTTCCGTGTCACAGCAGGATAATCCTGCCCACACATTCTCCCACGAGGTTGTCGTGCGGACGTTTCCGGGCGGGGAGTATCAGTATGTGTCAAACCGGGTTCTTCCGGCGGACCATGAGCTGGATATGGACTGGTATGCAGAGAGGATGACAGAGCAGGAGTGGGAGGAGCAGTACGGCGGTGAGTGAGGAGCGCAGGGGATAAAGGAAATCAGATAAATAACAGGAAGTGTTTGACTCTGACAGATCATGGGCGTATTATAGGTGTGTACGCAAAAATGTACCTGCGTAGTGCAGAACCAATTATAAATGAGATCTTTTCAAGAAGGAGGAGCAAAAAGACGATGGATTACGGAAAAGAATCTTTAAAAATGCATTATGATCTAAAGGGTAAAATTGAAATTGCCGCCAGGGCGGCGGTAGATTCCAAGGAGGCGTTAAGCCTTGCCTATACACCGGGAGTTGCGGCCCCATGCCTGGAGATACAGAAGGACATTTCCAAAAGCTTTGACCTGACAAGACGCTGGAATACAGTGGCAGTTATCACAGACGGCACAGCGGTGCTGGGACTCGGAGATATCGGACCGGAGGCGGGCATGCCGGTTATGGAAGGGAAATGTGTGCTGTTTAAAGCCTTTGGTGATGTGGATGCGATTCCGCTCTGCGTGCGCTCAAAAGATGTGGATGAGATCGTGAAAGCGGTAAGCCTGTTCGCAGGAAGCTTCGGCGGGATCAATCTGGAGGATATTTCGGCGCCTAGGTGTTTCGAGATTGAGAAGAGACTGAAGGAGTGCTGCGATATTCCGATCTTCCACGATGACCAGCACGGTACGGCAGTCATCACTCTGGCAGGCCTGATCAATGCGCTGAAGCTGGTAGGGAAGAAGATCGAGGATGTGAAGATTGTAACATCCGGCGCCGGAGCGGCAGGAATCGCGATCATCCGGCTCCTGATGTCCATGGGACTGAAAAATGTGATCATGACCGACCGCAAGGGCGCCATCTATGAGGGAAGAGAGGGGCTCAACCCGATCAAGGAAGAGATGGCGAAGATCACGAACTTCAGCCACGAAAAGGGGACGCTGGAAGAAGTGATCAAAGGCGCAGACGTATTCATCGGGGTTTCCGCTCCGGGCACTCTGACAGGCGACATGGTCCGCACGATGGCGGATAAGCCGATTATCTTCGCATGTGCCAACCCGACGCCGGAGATCTTCCCCGACGAGGCGAAAGCGGCAGGCGCAGCGGTTGTGTCTACGGGGCGGTCGGACTATCCGAACCAGGTGAACAACGTACTGTGCTTTCCCGGTATCTTCCGCGGCGCCCTGGATGTGCGCGCGTCCGAAATCAACGATGAGATGAAAGTTGCCGCAGCTTATGCTATCGCAGGCCTGGTAAGCGAGGAAGAGCTGAACGCGGATTATATTCTGCCGGCGGCATTTGACCCGCGCGTAAAAGATGCAGTGGCAAAGGCAACTGCCGAAGCGGCAGTCAAGAGCGGCGTGGCAAGAATCTAGCTGCTTTGGTCCGCCGAAGATGCAGGCTGCCGGCCAAAAGACGGTTGGAAATACAGACAGTGAGGATTTCAACATGAACCGCAGATTTTTCAATTCGCTGCTTCTCGCTTTGACAGCCTTCATATGGGGCAGCGCGTTTGTTGCACAGAGTGTCGGGATGGACTATCTTGGACCATTCACATTTAATTCTATTAGAAGCTTAATGGGCGGAATTGTACTTCTGCCCGTTATTTTCATTCTGCGAAAAAATACGGCAGGAGAAAAGACGGCAGAAAGATATGGGAAGGGCGGCAGGAAAACGCTTCTGGCAGGCGGGATATGCTGCGGGGCGGCGCTTGCGGCGGCAAGCTCCCTCCAGCAGATCGGACTGATGTATACAAGCGCGGGAAAGGCAGGATTCATAACGGCGCTCTACATTTTGATCGTGCCGGTTATGGGACTGTTCCTGGGAAGGCGCGCGGGCGCGAAAGTGTGGATCGGTGCGGCCCTTGCGGCGGCAGGAATGTATTTTCTCTGTATCACAGAGGGATTCTCTGTGTCCAGGGGGGATTTCCTGGTTTTTCTGTGCGCGGCCATCTTCTCCGTACACATTCTGGTGATCGACTATTTTTCGCCAAGAGTGGACGGCGTATGCCTCTCCTGCATCCAGTTCTTTGTCTGCGGCGTCCTCTGTGCCGTTCCCATGCTTATTCTGGAGCGGCCGGATCTGCGGGCAGTCCTGTCCGCATGGCAGCCTCTTGCATACGCAGGGGTCTTATCCTGCGGGGTCGCCTATACCCTTCAGATTGTCGCACAGAAAAACACGGACCCGACAGTGGCATCTCTGATCCTGAGCCTGGAGTCCGTCTTTTCTGTACTCACAGGCTGGGTGGTATTAGGAGAGCGCCTGTCGGGCAGGGAGCTGTTCGGCTGTGTATTGATGTTTGCCGCGGTGATCCTGGCGCAGATTCCAAAGCGCAGGATCAGCGCATAAAGAGGTCAATGACATGGAGCACGCCGTCTTCATCATTGGAACGGGTAATGAAGTCAGCGGCATCCTTGACGGCAGGCTGGGCGTTCGCCATTGCCACGCCAAGACCGGCATATTCGATCATGGTAACGTCATTATACCCATCCCCGCAGCAGATCATCTGGTCTGCCGTAAGCCGCAGCGTGTCCAGCAGCTTCTTAAGCGAATAAGCCTTGTCTATATTCTGCGGCATAATTTCAAGGAAATAAGGCTCTGATTTGTATATGTTGAGCAGACCGTGATACTGCTCCTTCAGCCGTTCCATCAGGACGTCCAGCACATCCGGCTCCCCGGGCACAAGCAGCTTGTTTACAGGGAAAGTCAGGACAGAGGGGAAGTTGTGGACTGTCCGGACGGGCATCCGGTTAATGGCGGATTCTTTTTCGGTATACTGGTTTGGCGCGATCCCGGAAAGAATGTCGGTGTCAGTATATGTGATGATATCGACGCCGGGAAAGGAGCGGACCGTCTCGAAGACCGGGCGGATAAGCTCTGCGGGCAGGGCGCGGTCATAGATGATCTTCCCGGTGGAACACTGGGTGATGCGAGCCCCGTTAAAGGAGAGCATGTATCCGCCGTACAGGTCCATATTGAGATGCCTGGCAAGAGGAACCACGCCGTTGATCGGACGGCCGCTGGCAAGGACGACAATGGCGCCTGCCTCCTGTATTTCAATGAGGGCCTTTCTTGTAGGCTCTGTTATTTCCTTCTGTGAATTAGTCAAAGTTCCGTCCAGATCAAGGACAAGTATCTGATATTTCATGCTATGCCTCCAGCCTGAGTCATTCCTGCAGTTCTTCTACAATTTCGGAAAATCCCATCCCATGTGACGCTTTCACAAGAATGGTATCGCCCGTTTTCAATACCTGGTCCATCTCCGCAAAGAAAGCGTCCTTTGTCTGATAATGGAAGAGCGCTGCTGCGTGAGAGCCTTTCCCGGAAAGAGCGGCGTTGGCAGCTTCGGCTCCCCGCATGATTTCGGCAGAGATCCCGCCTATGCAGACCAGTACATCGATCCCTTTCTTGACGGCATAGGTGCCGATATCATAATGCATCCTTTTATATTCTGCGCCGAGTTCAAACATATCGCCCAGGACTGCGACGGTCCGGGTATCCGCCTTTGCAAGCACGTCGAGTGAAGCCTGCATGGAAGCCGGGTTGGCATTGTAGCAGTCGTCCAGGATGCAGAACCGGTCTGTCCGGATGAGATGGTTCCTTCCGGCTATGGGGACGAGAGCTTCTATGCCGCGCCGGATCTCGTCCGGCGTCATGCCAAATTCGATCCCGACGGCGACCCCGGCAAGTGCATTATAGACCATGTGGCCTCCCGGAATCGGGATGTGTGCATGGAATACCCCGGAGGGTGTGGCGAAGTCCGCGTCGGTTCCCGCCAACCCCAGATTTTCGATCCGTTCTGCATGGAAAGGGCAGGAGGGATCAAGCCCGAAATAAACCGGGCGGAGACCGTTGGAGGGCGTGTAGGCGCGGAGCTTGTCATCGTCTCCGTTCAGGATGATACTTCCGTCCGGGTTCATATAGCCGATCATCTCGGCCTTTGCTTTGAGGATGCCGTCGCGGGAGCCGAGGCTCTCGATATGGGCGACTCCGATGTTCGTGATGACGCACACATCGGGGCGGGCAACTTTGGCAAGCCTTGACATTTCGCCGAAATCACTGATCCCCATTTCCAGGACTGCGATCTCATGTTCTTCGCGGAGGCGGAAGACGGTGAGCGGAAGTCCGATCTCATTGTTGAAGTTCCCCTCTGTTTTCAGGACATGATATTTCTGTCCGAGGACAGAGGCGATCATTTCCTTAGTGCTTGTCTTTCCTACGCTTCCCGAGATGCCGACGACTTTGATGTCGAGAGAGCGCCGGTAGTGCTCTGCGATATCCTTTAGGGCGCGCTCGCAGGAACCCACCCGGATGTAAGGGTAAGGGACGTCCCCCAAATCCTGCTCAGATACCGCACAGAGAGCGCCGTTTTCCATGACCTGGGGTATGAAGCTGTGCCCGTCTACGCGCGCGCCTTTGATCGCCACGAACAGATTGTCTTTCTGGATTTTCCGGCTGTCGATGGCCACGCCGGACACTTCCCGGCAGGACAGGACAGTGTCACCGTGATATGTTCCGCCGCAGGCGGCGGCTATTTTCTCTAAAGACATATTTTTCATGAGAAATGGATTCCTTTCCTGTAGTGCATTACTGGTATCTTGCTTCCAGAGATTTACGGATGATCAGTTCACACAGATCGCCGTATTCGATCCCTGCGGCCTGCGCTTCTTTGGGCAGCAGGCTGGCGGCTGTCATGCCGGGGAGCGTGTTCATTTCCAGGCAGTAAAGATTCCCTTCTGCATCCAGAAGGAAATCTGCACGGCTGTACACATTGAGCTTCAGGGCATGGTAAGCCCTGGCGGTAAGCTCTTTCATCCGGGTGGAAATCTCCTCGCTGATGTCAGCCGGGCAGACCTCGTCTGTCGCTCCCGCCTGGTATTTATTCGCATAGTCGAAAAAGCCGGTTTTTGGGATGATCTCAATGGGCGGAAGTGCCTCCCCGTCTATGATGCCGCAGGCAAATTCCCGCCCCTTTATGTAAGTCTCGATGACGACCTCGTCCTCATAGCGGAAAGACTTTTCCAGGGCAGACGCATATTCCTCTTCTGTGTTTACGATATATACGCCGATGCTGGAGCCGCCGGAGCAGGGTTTGACAACGACCGGAAGGGTCAGGCCCAGTGCGCGCAGAGATTGCTCCGCGTCGTTTTTGTGCAGGCATACGCCGGGCGGTGTAGAGACGCCGGACTGGAGGAAGACTTGCTTGGTGAAGCCTTTATCCATAGCCACCGCGCACCCCAGGGAGTCAGGGCCGGTATAGCGGATGCCGAGCAGGTCGAACGTTGCCTGCAGTTTTCCGTTCTCGCCCTCGCCGCCGTGCAACCCGATAAAGGTGATGTCTGCCAGCCGGCAAAGCTCGATGACATTGGGCCCGAGGAAGCAGTCGGACTGGTCGGCGCGGGAGGCTTTTACTGCCGCAAGATCAGGCTCCTCCGTACCGATGTTTCTCGCGATTCCAAGACCGTGTCCCGGAAGGGCAAAGACATCTTCAAGATGTTCCGGGGGATTTTCCAGGCCTAAAAAGACGTCCAGCAGATACGCGTCATGCCCTTTTTCAAGCAGTGTGCGGCAGATGCCGGCAGCGGAAGAGAGGGACACGTCCCGTTCTGTGCTCAGCCCTCCGGCCAATACGATAATTTTCATAATATTTATACTCCTTTTCATAATGCCGGGCATCTGTTTTCAGATGCCCGGTGCAGTTTTTGTGCGATACGCCCGGAGGGCGACCGCCGTGCTTGCACGAACGGGCATCCGACGGGCAACGGTCATCGAACGGCAATGCCGCGAGATGAGCGGGGTATCGCGGTGAGCGGGTAGGGGAAGGGAATATTCCCCTATCCGATTTGTCCGATATGATTTTAAGCAGGCTGCTGTCAGACGTTTGCGGCGTTGAGCAGTTCTGCCTTGGTATCGTAGAGCTTTTGTGAGAGGTCTACGTATACCTTGTGCGGGTTGAAAAGACGCTTTGTCTCGTCCCAGAGCGTCTCCTTTTCCTGCCTGCATAATTCTGCGATTTCCTTTACGGAAGGAGACGTATATTTACATTCTCCGCGGATAAAGACCGGCTTTAAGATTTCCTTCATCGTGTAAGTGCCGCCCTCAAGGCGCGTCTTCTTCCACGTCGCATTCGGGTCAAAGAGGAGGAGATCCTCGGAAGTGTCGTATTCCTCACCGACGAAACAGATCAGGTCAGCACGCATCTTTCCCGTTTCTCTGTCGTAGATGCGGTAGATGGTCTTGTTCCCCGGGTTCGTGATCTTTTCCACGTTTTCGGAGATCTTGATCTTGGGGACAAACACGCCTTCCTCGTTCTGGATCGCAGCGAGCTTGTACACGCCTCCGAAGGACGGGCAGTCCTTGGAGGTGATCAGGTTGGTGCCCACACCCCATGAGGTGATGGCAGCGCCCTGAATCTTCAGGTCATTGATCAGAAATTCATCCAGGTCATTGGATGCGGCGATGACCGCATCGGGAAACCCAGCTTCGTCGAGCATCTTCCGGGCCTTTTTCGAGAGGTAGGCAAGGTCGCCGGAATCCAGGCGTATGCCGTAGCTTTTCGGATGGATCCCCTCGTCCCGCATTTCCTGAAATACGCGGATCGCGTTGGGGACGCCGGATTTCAGAGTATCATAGGTGTCTACCAGGAGGGTGCACGCATCCGGGTAGAGACGGGCATACTCTTTAAAAGCTGTGTATTCATCCTTAAAGCTCATGATCCAGCTGTGGGCGTGGGTTCCCAATACGGGAACGTCGAACATTTCTCCGGCAAGGACATTGGAAGTGCCGACACAGCCGCCGATGATTGCGGCACGGGCGCCATACAGCCCGGCGTCCGGCCCCTGGGCGCGCCGGAGCCCGAACTCCATGACCCCGTTTCCCTGAGCCGCATGGACGACGCGGGATGCCTTTGTCGCGATGAGGCACTGGTGATTGATGATAGTCAGGATCGCGGTCTCCACAAGCTGCGCTTCCATGATCGGCGCAACGACTTTAATAAGCGGTTCCCGCGGGAAGATCACGGTCCCCTCGGGGATGGCATAAATGTCGCCGCTGAAGTGGAAGCCGCTCAGATAATGAAGAAAATCCTCGCTGAAGATGCCAAGGCTCCTTAGATAATCGACATCTTCATAAGAAAAATTCAGATTTTTGATATATTGAATGACCTGATCCAGTCCCGCCATGACCGAATAGCCGCCCTTATTCGGATTCTCACGGAAGAACATATCAAAGATGACCGTTTCATTTGCCTGGGTCTCAAAATAACCCTGCATCATGGTCAGTTCGTAGAGATCGGTCAGAAGAGTGAGATTCTGTGGACTCATAATATTTTCCCTCTTTTCCTTCGTCCGGCAAGGCAGATAAACAGCCGGAATTTCTGATTTTCTTTTGAATTATAGCATATGTTGGCTCGAGATGACAGAAAAAGTGAAAAACAATGAGATTTATTTTACCGCGCAGGACCAGGCGGGGTTTTGTTTGTATTTATAAAGGAAATATGGCATAATATTTCTACAACGGCAAAAGCAGCCGTCTGTCCTCTGTACAGACGGCGGAAAGGAAGCGTATTTTATGGCAAAACGTGTATTTCTCATTGTACTTGACAGCGCAGGAGTGGGTTATGAGCCGGATGCGGACCGGTTCGGCGATGTGGGGAGCGATACCTTCGGCACATGTATCCGAAGCGGCAGGCTCTCTGTGCCGAACATGGAGCGTATGGGGCTGTATCAGATAGAGGGTACCTCGTTTGAAAAGAAGGGCGTGCCTGCTCTTGGATGCTGCGGGAAGCTTCAGGAGCAGTCGGCAGGCAAGGATACGACGATGGGGCACTGGGAGATCGGAGGCATTATTTCGCCAAAACCCATGCCGACGTATCCCGACGGATTTCCAAGGGAGCTTCTCGATGAATTTGCAGAGAAGACCGGGCGCGGCGTGATCTGTAATGAGGTCGGTTCGGGAACAGAGATCATCAAAAAATATGGCGCAGAGCAGATGGCAACCGGGAAATGGATCGTCTATACTTCTGCGGACAGTGTGTTCCAGATCGCGGCGCATGAAGAGGTCATCCCGCTTGAAGAACTGTACAGAGGATGCCGGATCGCCAGGGAGATACTGGCCGGTGAAAATGCGGTGGGACGGGTGATCGCCAGGCCTTACGTGGGGAAGGCGCCGGACTTCACACGGACGGTAAACCGGCATGATTTCTCTCTGGAGCCGCCAAAAGACACGATCCTTGATATGCTAAAAAGCGCGGGCAGGGATGTGATCGGAGTCGGGAAGATCTACGACATCTTTGCGGGACGGGGACTGACACGGACGTTCCCGAATGAGGGAAATGAGAGAAACATGGATGTGACCCTCTCTCTTATGGATGAGGAGTTTGAGGGACTCTGCTTTGTGAATCTTGTGGATTTTGACATGATGTACGGGCACCGGAACGATGTGAAGGGGTATACGGACGCCCTGAATACATTTGACAGGAGGCTGGATGAATTTCTTCCGAAGATGCGGGAGGAGGATATCCTTATGATCACGGCGGACCACGGATGTGATCCGGGATTTCCGGGGACGGACCATACCAGGGAGTATGTCCCGTTTCTTAGCTGCGGCAAAAAAGTGAAGAACGGAGTAAACCTTGGGACAAGGAGAAGCTATGCGGATATTTCCGCTACTGTCGCGGAATTGTTCGGACTTGAGTATACAGGGGACGGGGAGAGCTTTCTGGACAGAATGATGTGACCGGGATGCTTTCAACCGGAAGAAACGGAGCTGGCATTATACCAGCTCCGCATTTTTTTTGATCGTTTCTTTTATAATGTTCTCTACATAATCGCCGATGTGGCGTTTTGTCTCTTTGTCCAGCTCATTCGGATAGATCGGCTTGCCGTATTCGATGACCACATGTGTCTTTTTGATCCGCGGGAAATGATTCTCAAAGATTTCCGCTGTGTTGTTCAGGGAGATCGGAATGATGGCGCAGCCTGTCTTGGTGGCGATCTTAAACGCCCCGTCCCGGAAGGGGAGCATGCTCAGCTCTTTGCCCGGATTCCTCGTGCCCTCCGGGAAAATACAGATGGAAATCCCGTTTTTGATATAGTCCACTGCCTGAAGGATGGTCTTGAGTCCTTCTTTGGGATCAGAGCGGTCCAGGAAGAGGCAGTACAGGCGCTTCATCCAGGATGTGAGCGTCAGATAGCGGAGCATCTCTTTCTTGGCGATATAGCCGGTCAGCCTTTTGCATCTGCTGTAGGTCAGCAGGATATCGAAATAGCTCCGGTGGTTGCCGATAAAGAGGACCGGTTCGTCGGGAACATTTTCTTCCCCGATTACCGTAGTCTTTACGCCGGTTATTTTCAGTATAAATTTGAACGCCCACTGTACGATGCGCAGCGAACTGATATCACGTGCATAAGGATTGAATTTTCCGATGACCCATTCCGCAATCAGAACCGGAATAGTGAGAATCAGAAACAAGATCAGAAAAAATACGATACATATAAAGCGAAACATCGGATAACCCTCTTTTTCTGTTGAAATCAGCGCCGGTACATCGCAAAAGCAGGCGCTTCCAGGGCGATACGGCGCATCTTTTATTATTATACAGCAGAGAAGTCGAAAAGACAAGACAGTCGGCCGAATAATCGCGGCAGCGTCTGCGCAATGAATAATCGCCGGAAATGGCACATATGTTTATATGGAAACAGACCGCGGGGGAATTGCAGGTGGCACTGTTATATAAAATTTGTGCGGGTGTCTGCATGGGGTGCGTTCTCTGCTGCATACTGTCAGGCTGCATTACAAGGCCTCAGAAGACACAGAAGCTGCGGGATCTGGAATTTGCCGTGCTGGATAAGGAAGAAGTGCCCCCACAGCTGAAATCACAGATTGAGGAAAAGAAAGACGCGCCGTTTAAGATGACATATGCGGATCAGGGATCCCTCTATATCGCGGAAGGATACGGAGCGCAGCTTACGACAGGATACAGCGTTGAGGTGAACGGACTGTATGAGACGGAAGATGCGGTCTATGTGCACACGAACCTGCTGGGACCGGAAAAGGGAGAGGAGACGAAAGAGATCACAACATTTCCTTATGTGGTGATACAGCTTGAGGATGTCGGGAAGAATGTCATATTTGATTGAGGAGGAGCAGGATGGATTTAGTAAAAAAACAGATTCATTATACAAAGGAAGGAAGGCGCACGTTTGACCAGTTCTATCTGGATGAAGACTATAATGTGCCGGATGCGAAGGATGACGTACAGAGAATTATAGAGGGGAGCGCTGAAGTAAAGGCGGAGGATATCCGCCTTGTGGAGAACTATGTCCGTATTACGGGGAAGGTGTTTTTCCAGATTCTCTATATCACTGCCTCGGCAGACCCGAAACCCGCGGTTCTGGAAGGCAAGCTTCCCTTTGAGGAAATGGTCTATATGGAAAATGCGGGGGAAGATGATTATTTCATCCAGAATGTGCGCACAGAGTTTACCTCGTCACTCATACACTCAAGAAAAATCAGCATCCGCGTGATGATCGAGCTGGAGCTTGGGAGAGAGAGGCTGGAAGATGAGGAGACGACGGTGGATATTGTGAGCGATATTCCGGTTTACAAAAAAATGAAAAAGGTAAACCTCCTGAAGATTGCGGTCACGAAAAAGGATACATACCGGATCAAGGAGGAGATCACGCTTCCCGGCACGAAGGAAAGCATTGGGCAGATCCTTCTTACGGATGTGGAGAACAGGAAGCTGGATATCAGGCCCGGTCAGGGGGAACTGCTCCTGCGCGGTGAGCTGCTCGTCTTCTGCATGTATCTCTCAGGGGAAGAAAAAACAGACTGGATCTCGCAGACGGTTCCGTATGAGGGGCGCATCGGCTGCGAGGGGGTTGAGGAAGGCATGTATTATTATGTGCATCCGACCCTGGAGGATACGCTCATTGATATCCGAATGGATGAAGACGGCGAGATGAGGAACTTGGGAATAGAGGGGACGCTGAACCTGAGAATGAATATTTATGAGGAAGAAGAGATGGAGCTTCTCGAAGACGTCTACTCCCTGGAACAGCAATGCGTCTTAAAGACGAGGGAGGCAGTCTATGAAGAGCTGATGATGCAGAACCAGTCCAAATGCAAAGTCTCAGAAAGACTGGCTCTGCCGGAGCTCAAGGACGATGTGCTGCAGATCCTTCACAGCAGGGGAAGCATCCAGGCGGAGCATGTGGAGAACACGGCGGAAGGGGTTTTGGTGGAAGGAATCCTTCATGTCTCCTTCTTGTATATGAGGGCAGATGATGAAGAACCATACGGAAGCTGGCAGGGCATGGTGCCGTTCTCCTATTTGATCGAATACCCGGATATGCCGGAAGGGGTGCAGAGTAATCTGGCATATCATGTCGAACAGCTCCTGGTCACACTGGCAGGGAGCGAGGCTGTGGAGATCAAGGCTGTTCTGGCGTTTGATATTTTCATGAGAAAGGCCGTTCCGGTGGAGGTGATCACAGAGGTTGAGACGGAACCCCTTGATATGGAAGAACTGGAACAAAAGCCGGGGATAGTCGGGCACATTGTACAGGCAGGAGAAGACCTGTGGGGGCTGGCAAAAAAATACATGACAACAGTGGAGGGGATTATGGAGGTCAACAATCTTGAGAATGATACGGTAAAAACAGGAGATAAACTGTTGATTTTTAGAGAAAATATCAGTATACTATAAGTATAATGTATACAAGATACAAAATATCAATTCATATAAAGTCGGAGGGACTAAAATCAGGATGAAACAGATCGAGTTGAAGGCGCTTGCCAAGATTAATCTGGGGCTGGATGTACTGGGAAGAAGAGAGGACGGATACCATGACGTGCGTATGGTAATGCAGTCCATTTATCTGTATGATGAAGTGAAGATCACAAGGCGGAGGGAACCTGGAATCGGATTGGGGACGAATCTGGGGTTCCTTCCTGCCGGAGAGAATAATATTGCATATAAAGCGGCAAAACTGCTTATAGATGAATTTCATATAGAAGAGGGAGTCAATATCTATCTGCATAAGCATATCCCCGTTGCAGCGGGGCTGGCAGGAGGGAGTTCCAACGCGGCAGCCGTTCTGTTTGGCATGAACCGCCTGTTTGGACTTCGCCTGTCCCAGAAGGAGCTTATGCGCCGGGGCGTCAGCCTGGGTGCGGATGTGCCGTATTGTATCATAAGAGGAACGGTTCTGGCAGAAGGGATCGGGGAGGAACTGAGCGTGCTGCCTCCCATGCCGAAGTGTACTGTCCTCGTTGCAAAGCCTCCGGTCAGTGTGTCTACAAAGACTGTGTATGAGGCGCTGGATGCAAAGGTGATTGCAGAGCACCCGGATATAGACGGTATCCTGGAGGGCCTGGAGGAAGGGGATTTGAGAAAGGTTGCAGGCAGTATGGGGAATGTCCTGGAGGATGTGACGATCCCGCTGCATCCGGTGATCGCGGATATCAAGGAAGAGATGCTGGAAGGCGGAGCCGTCGGAGCGATGATGAGCGGCAGCGGACCAACTGTCTTCGGTCTGTTTGAGAGCCGGACGGATGCAAAGAATGTACAGAAGAAGATCAGGGAGAAAGGATTTACAAAGCAGGTGTATGTGACAGGCATACACAGTGTCAGGAGGAATTAAGATGGGAACGGACTTTGAGGTGAAAATGGACGAGTATCTGCCGCTTCGGGATGTGGTGTTCAACACTCTGCGGCAGGCAATTCTGAGAGGGGAACTAAAACCGGGAGAGCGCCTGATGGAGATACAGCTTGCCAACAAGCTGGGGGTAAGCCGTACGCCTATCCGCGAGGCGATCCGTAAGCTGGAGCTGGAAGGGCTGGTGCTGATGATCCCCCGCAAGGGAGCGGAAGTGGCGGAGATCACAGAAAAAAATCTCAGAGATGTGCTGGAGGTGCGCTGCGCGTTGGAAGAGCTTGCCGTACAGCTCGCATGTGACAGGATAGATGAGGAAGGAATACAGGAATTGCACAGGGCATCAGAAGAGTTTTGCAATGTTCTGGACAGCGATGATATCACGAGGATCGCAGAGGCGGACGTGGCGTTCCACGACGTGATCTTTGCGGCGACGGACAACCGCAGGCTCATACAGCTTCTGAATAATCTTCGGGAGCAGATGTACCGGTACCGGATTGAATATCTGAAGAAAAAAGAGTGTTATCCGCAGCTTTTGGAGGAACACAAGGCAATTATAGAAGCGATAGAAAGCAGGGATAAGGAAAAGGCAACCGGCATCACGGGACAGCATATCAACAATCAGGTTGATACGGTTGTGGGAACTTTGAGAAATAAGGAATAAATTGCCGGGAACTGTCCATACTCCATGTATCGAGCAGAATATAAAGATCATGGAGGAATACATATGGACAGAGAAAAGAAAGAGAACTATATGGACAGGCTGGTCCTTCTCACGGCGCTTCTGGCTGCACTGCTTTCGGTGTGCCTGATTCTGTGGCAGACGGATCTGCTGGTTCAGGCGAGGATGCAGAAAAAAGTGGCCCAGGAGATCCTGAGATTCCACGTGATTGCCAACAGCGACAGCGAAAGAGACCAGGCAGTCAAGCTTGAAGTCAGAAACGCGGTTCTGGAATACCTGGGGGATGAGATGCCGCAGGATATGGAACTGGAAGAGACCCTGCAGTGGATGCGGGGGCACACCCCGGATATAGAGAAGGTAAGCCGGGATACCCTGGAGGAAGAAGGGGCAGATTATCCGGTAAATGTGGCGGTGGCTACATGCTATTTCCCGGATAAGATGTATGAGGACATGGTTTTCCCGGCAGGCAATTACGAAGCGCTGCGAATCGAGATCGGAGCGGCACAGGGGCATAACTGGTGGTGTGTGCTTTATCCGGGACTTTGTTTCGGGGATGCGGTGCAGGTATCTGTCCCGGAAAAGGCGGAAGAAAAAGAGAAGCTGAAAAATATTGTGACGGAAGAGGAATATTCCAGTGTCACGGCAACATCTGATTTCAAGATAAGCTGGTATTTCTGGAAGGGAAGATAGGAGAATGACAGAATTTCTTGTAAAACATTTTATAAAAGACTATCAGGACGTGGAGAAGGTGTCTGTGAGGACGGCGTACGGCGTACTCGCCAGCATTGTGGGCATCTTCTGCAATGTCTTTTTGTTTGCAGTAAAATTTGCAGTAGGTCTTATCCTGCACAGTGTTTCGGTCACGGCGGATGCGTTCAATAACCTGTCGGATGCAGGTTCCTCCATTATAGGCTTTGTGGGGGTGAAGATGGCGGAGAAACCGGCAGATGCGGACCATCCATTCGGACATGGCAGAATGGAATACATTGCAGCGCTGGTTGTTTCCTTTCTGGTCATAGAAGTGGGATTTACTTTCCTGAAGGACTCTGTCGCTAAGATCCGTACGCCGGAAGAGATCAACTTCCGGCTGGCATCGGTCGTCATCCTGATTCTGTCAGTCACGGTTAAGCTCTGGCTGGGGTTCTTTAACAGGAAGCTGGGGGAGAAAATTGATTCCAAGGTGATGAAAGCGGTATTTACAGACTCTATGGGGGATGTAATTACTACAGGTGCTACAATTCTCTCGCTTCTCTTTTTTGGTGTGACCGGAATCAATATCGACGGTTTTGTCGGGGTGGGCGTCGCGCTCGTTGTAATGTGGGCGGGGATCGGTATTGCCAGGGATACTTTAGAGCCGCTGATCGGGGAGGCGATTGACCCGGAAGTGTCTGAGAGGATTAAGAAATTTGTGGAGAGCTATGACGGAATTGAGGGAACCCATGACCTGATTGTACATAATTACGGACCGGGAAGAAGCATGGCGTCCATCCATGCGGAAGTCCCCAACGATGTAGATATTGAGAAGTCGCATGAGGTCATCGACAGAATCGAACGCGATGCAGGCAGGACACTGGGGATATTCCTGGTCATCCACATGGATCCGGTGGAGATGAAGGATGAGAGAGTCCTGAAGATACGCCAAGAGGCAGAAAAGATGATAAAGGAGCTGGACCCGGCATGTACCTTCCATGACTTCCGGGTTGTCCTCGGGGATGAACAGATCAACCTGATCTTTGATATGGTCATACCGATGGAGTATGATGAAAAGACGAGAAATGAACTGCCGAGGCGCTTTTCGGAGAAGATGAAAGAGATAGATCCGAGATATGAATGTGTGATAACCGTGGATTATGACTATGTCGCGAAACAGGATGAATAAGAAAGAGGGAAAAACAATGTACGAATTTAGCAGCAGAGTGCGCTACAGCGAAATCGACCATAGAGGGACTATGACGCTTCCGGCGCTGATCAATTATTTTCAGGACGCCAGCACCTTTCACTCGGAAGAAGTAGGGATGGGGATGAAGATATTAAAAGAGCATAAAAAGGCATGGGTGCTGACCTATTGGCAGGTGATTGTGGAGCGGTATCCGGCGTTGGGAGAGAGTATTGTCATCGGGACCTTTCCGACGGAGTTCAAGGGGCTATACGGAACGAGAAACTTTTACATGAAAGATTCTCAAGGGAAATTCGCGGCATACGCGAATTCCATATGGGCGTTCATGGATCTGGAAAAAGGACGTCCGACCCGGCCGGACAGTGAGCACATCAGCGCGTATAAAACAGAACCGCCGCTGGACATGCCCTATGAAGGACGCAAGATCCGGATGCCGGAAAGCTGTAAGAAGGCAGAGCCCTTTCCGGTGCGCAAATACCATATTGACACCAATGAGCATGTAAATAACTGCCAGTACGTACAGATGGCGCTGGAAGTCATCCCGAGGGAGATAAGAGTCAGACAGCTCAGGGTGGACTATAAAAAGTCTGCGGTCCTGGGGGATATGATCTGTCCGAATCTCTCCTGCGAGACGGACCGCACCGTTGTAGAGCTTTGCGATGCCGGGGGGAATATGTACGCTCTGGTTGAGTTTAAAGAATAAGGGGCGGATTCGGGGAAAGCGGGCAAGGATCAGAGGGGACTGCCGGATATTCCCCTGAGGATCTCTTCCAGCACGTCATCTACCGAGTCCGTGACATGGGTGCAGTGGCGCAGGACGCCCGGCGCCGCATTGGACATGCCATAACTGGTCCCTGCCAGGTCCAGCATCTCAAGATCATTGTACTGATCCCCGAATACAATACATTCTTCCGGCGCGACCTGAAAAAGCTCTAAAAACTTTCCAAGAGCCGTGCCCTTATTGGCTCCGGGAAGGATAAAATCGATCCAGATATTCCCGGATGTCACGACCCTGATCTCAGAGCCGAACATGTTCTGGAGGTGGCGCAGATATGCGGTGATAGCCTCGGGGCCGTCAACCATATTTGCCACAGCGATTTTCAGGATCGGACCGTCGATTTTAGTGAGGTCATCGACTACTTTTGTCGTATTCTTTATGACATTTAGGATGTGATCGACAAATGCCGAGTCATGCCCTTCGATGAGGCAGGCGTCCTCCCGGGAGACTGCAATCTCGAAGTTTTTCTCCTTTTTGATTTCCCGGATGATCCGAAATGCCAGGTCATCTTCAAGAATCCCGCGAAAGAGGACGTCTCCCCTGTGGACGCAGAGGGATCCATTTTCCGCGATGTAGGAAATTTCATCCCTGATGGGGGCGAACATGCGTCTCTCGCTATCGTACTGCCGGCCGCTCGCCGCAATGAAAATAATCCCTTTCTGCGTCAGCTCGTGTATGAGCCGGATGGAGCGGGGAGTAAGCTCCTGGGCGCCGTTTTGCAGCAGTGTCCCGTCAAGATCGCTTGCAATCAGTTTAACCATAGTGAATCCTCCGTTTTATCGATTGTGAAATAGAACAGTGACTTTTCAGTTTCAATAACATAATGAGTATACACGAAAAATAAGGATGCGTAAACTATTGTTGCGCCGGCTTTCGTGTGATAATATGTTAAAGTATTTACAGGCGGGATATGTTCTGCCGGGAAAGGTGAATAAGATGAGTAAGAAATACGACGTAATTATTATAGGAGCAGGACCTTCCGGGATTTTCTGTGCATATGAGCTGAAAAGGCTGCGCCCTGGCATCAATATCCTGATGATTGAAAAGGGGCGCAGCATTGAAGAGAGGAACTGCCCGAAGAGGAAGACGAAGGTGTGCGTCGGCTGTAAACCCTGTTCGATCACGACAGGATTTGCCGGGGCAGGGGCGTTTTCAGACGGGAAGCTGTCGCTCTCGCCGGACGTGGGAGGCACGCTCCCGGATATTCTCGGGTATGGCGAGGCGACAGAGCTGATCCGTGAAGCAGACCAGATTTACCTGAAATTCGGAGCTGACACGAAAGTATATGGGGTGGACGATGAAGAGGCGATCACGGAGATCAGGACCAAAGCCATAAGGGCGAACTTAAAGCTGATCGAATGTCCGATCCGCCATCTCGGGACAGAGGAAGGGTATAAGATCTATACCAGGCTTCAGCATCATCTGGCGGATGCCGGGGTGGATATTCTGTTCCACACAATGGTGACGGAGATCCTGATCGAGGACGGAGCGGTAAAAGGAGTCACGACAGATAAGGGAGATACATGGTATGCCCCGGAAGTCGTCTCAGGAGTGGGGCGCGAAGGGGCAGAATGGTTTGCCGGGATCTGCGATGAGCATGGGATCGAGACAAAGAGCGGGACGGTTGACGTGGGAGTCCGGGTGGAAGTGCGCGATGAGATCATGAAAGAGCTCAACGAAAAGCTCTATGAGGCAAAGCTCATCTATTATACGCCGACATTCGACGACAAGGTACGGGTATTCTGTACAAATCCGTCGGGAGAGGTGGCTACGGAGTACTATGAGAACGGACTGGCAGTCGTCAACGGACACGCGTATAAATCCAAAGACATGAAGACAAACAATACAAACTTTGCACTTCTTGTATCCAAGAATTTTACGGAACCCTTCCGTTCCCCGATCGAGTATGGAAAACGGATTGCGGAGCTGGGAAATATGCTCTGTGACGGGAAGATTCTGATCCAGAGGTACGGGGATTTCAGGAGAGGGCGAAGGACGACGGGAGAGAGGCTGCAGAGAAACAACATTGTCCCGACCCTTAAGGACGCCGTGCCGGGTGATCTGTCCCTTGTGTTCCCTCACCGGATCATGGTGGCGATCGATGAGATGATCCAGGCGCTGGACAAGGTAACGCCGGGGATCGCCAGTGATGAGACGCTCTTGTATGGCGTGGAGGTGAAATTCTATTCCAACAAAGTCCTTGTGGACCAAGAGTTCGAGACGAATATAAAGGGACTCAGGGCAATGGGGGACGGAGCCTCTATCACGAGGGGGCTCCAGCAGGCTTCCGCCAACGGACTGAAGGTGGCAAGAGTCATCGCGGGAAAAACGGTGTAACAAAAAAGAAACACTTGTAACTATTTTGTAATAGTAATATAATGATGCCAGGGCAAAATTTTTTGCCCTGAAGTCATATAATATAAAAAGTAAGAATAAAGAGGATGGCAATTATGGGAAAATATTTTGGGACCGACGGTTTCCGCGGCGAAGCGAACGTAGTGCTGACAGTAGAACATGCATTCAAGGTCGGGCGTTACCTCGGATGGTATTTCGGGCAGGATCACAAGGCGAGGGTCGTGATCGGAAAGGACACAAGAAGGAGCAGTTATATGTTTGAGTATGCCCTGGCAGCAGGCCTGACGGCCTCGGGGGCGGACGCGTATCTTCTTCATGTGACGACAACGCCCAGTGTGTCCTACGTGGTAAGGACAGAGGACTTTGACTGCGGACTCATGATCTCTGCGAGCCATAACCCGTTCTATGATAACGGGATCAAGGTGATCAACAGCGCCGGACATAAGATGGAGGCGGAAGTAGAGGACAAGATCGAAGCTTACATTGACGGTGAGACGCAGGAGCTGCCTCTGGCGACAAAGGAGAATATCGGACGCACGATCGACTATGCGGCAGGAAGGAACCGCTACATCGGACACCTGATCTCGCTGGCGACAAGATCCTTCCGGGATATGCGGGTCGGACTTGACTGTGCCAACGGAAGCTCCTTTATGATTGCCAAGAGCGTATTTGACGCGCTCGGGGCAAAGACATACGTCATCAACAATGAACCCAACGGAGTGAATATCAATACGAACTGCGGCTCCACCCATATTGAAGTCCTTCAGGAATTTGTGAAAGAGAAAAAGCTGGATGTGGGATTTGCGTATGACGGGGATGCGGACAGGTGCATCGCGGTGGATGAGAACGGGAACGTCGTGGACGGCGACCGTATCATGTATATCTGCGGGAAATATCTGATGGAGCAGGGAAGGCTTAAGGACAATACGATCGTGACGACGGTCATGTCAAACCTAGGGCTGTACAAAGCGTGCGACAAGGCGGGCATGAAGTATGAGCAGACTGCAGTAGGGGACAAATATGTCTATGAGAATATGATGAAGAACGGGTTTGTCCTCGGAGGGGAGCAGTCAGGGCATATCATTTTCAGCAAGCATGCAAGAACCGGGGACGGTATCCTGACATCCCTGATGGTCATGGAGGTGATTCTGGAGAAGAAGATGAGCCTTGGCAAACTGTGTGAGGAAGTGAAGATCTACCCGCAGCTTCTCAAGAATGTGCGCGTCAAGGATAAGAAGACGGCGCGTGAGAACCCGGCAGTCCAGGAAGCGGTCCAGAAGGCGGCGGACGCTCTTGGAAGCGATGGGCGCATCCTGGTGCGGGAGAGCGGTACGGAGCCTGTGATCCGTGTCATGGTGGAAGCGGTATCGGATGAAATCTGCCAGAAATATGTGGACGGCGTGATCGAAGTGATTCAGGAGCAGGGACTGACAGAGTAAGAAAAATCCCGGTATCAGCGGAGAAAATATCTCCCTGATACCGGGGTTTTGTTTTACTCGATTACTTTCAGCCAGCCTTCCGGAGCTTCGATGTTCCCCATCTGGATACCGGTCAGCGTGTCATAAAGTTTCTGGATGGTCGGCCCCATCTTCTCCATGCCGCTCGGGAAACAGATCTCCTCGCCGTGGTTTACGACTTTCCCAACCGGGGAGATGACGGCGGCGGTACCGCACAGACCGCACTCTGCAAAGTCTTTCACCTCGTCGAAGTATACATCCCGTTCCTCCACTTCCAGTCCGAGATAGTGCTCTGCGACATACATCAGGGACCTTCTTGTGATGGAGGGAAGAATCGTTGACGAGTGTGGCGTTACAACTTTATTGTCCTTTGTGACAAAGAGGAAATTGGCTCCGCCTGTCTCCTCTACCTTTGTCCTTGTAGCGGAATCCAGATACATATTTTCATCAAAGCCGTTTGCGTGGGCAGTGACGATCGCGTGAAGGCTCATGGCATAATTTAATCCCGCTTTGATATGCCCTGTTCCATGCGGCGCGGCACGGTCAAAATCAGAGACACAGATGGTAATTGGCTTTACGCCGCCTTTGAAATACGGCCCTACCGGTGTGGTGAATACGCGGAACTGATATTCATCGGCAGGCTTTACCCCGATCACCGGGTTAATGCCGAACATATAGGGCCTTACATAAAGAGTGGCGCCTGACCCGTAGGGCGGAACGTAAGCAGCGTTCGCCTTGATCGTCTGGACGACCGCATCCACGAAGCGCTCCTCAGGGAATACCGGCATCTCAAGCCGCTTTGCCGAATCTACCATACGGGAAGCGTTGAGGTCAGGACGGAACGTAACAATGCGGCCGTCCGCTGTCGTGTACGCCTTCATTCCTTCAAAAACGGTCTGGGCATACTGCAGTACTCCTGCACACTCATTCATCACGATGTTCGGGTCGTCGATCAGTGCTCCGGCGTCCCATTTTCCATCCTTGTAATTCGATACATATCTTTTGTCTGTGGGCAGATAGGTGAATCCAAGATTCTCCCAGTCAATGTTTTTTTTCTCCATCGTACATCCTCCATTCCTCTGCGCAAAGCAGTCCATCAACTATCTACCCGCAATTATAATACGATACATAAAAAAAATCAAGAGTGCGCTCTGTTTTATCTGCTGACCACCAGTGTCTGATACCCGGCCCTGCGAAGCTTCTGCTCCATTGCCGCCGCCTCATCCAGCGTGGGGTATGCGCCTACGGTTACTCGGAAGAACCCGTCTCCCTCCGCGATCCCGGCAGGAAAATCCTGCTCCTTGAGCTCTGCCGTAAGACGTTCGGCGTTTTGCGGGTTGCGGAAGGAACCGGTCTGTACCGTGTAACCGGAGGACATGGAGGAGATTTCCCCGCTCATTTGAAGGGTGTCAAGGATTCCTTCCGCAATGGCGAGGGCGATATCCTCAAAATTATCATCGAAGAGCCGGTTGTCTGTATCAGAATTGATAAAACCGACCTCGACGAGCACTGCCGGCATCTTTGTGCGGCGCAGCACGACAAGTCCGGGGCGTTCCTTGACTCCCAGGTTGACGAAACCGATGGATTCTAACTGTTCGTTTATATTCTCTGCCATCTTAAGCTTGAGGCCTGATTTGTCATAGACAAGAGATTCCACACCGGACACCGTGTTGTCGGTGGGATAGGAGTTGCGATGGATTGAGATAAAGAAATCCACGCCTGCATTGTTGGCTTCCATAGCTTTCTGATAAGGGGACTCGTAGACGTCCGTGGTTCTTGTGTACTCTACATTGACTCCCCGGTCCTGCAGGATTTCTCCGATAGCCAGCGTAAGGGCCAGCGCGTCGTCCTTTTCCTGTCTTCCGTTGTAGACGGCGCCGGGATCGCGGCCTCCGTGACCGGCGTCGAGCATGATTGAATAGGGCATGGTTACATTTCCCTTCGGATTTACTCTATAACAGGATATGCAGAAAGCAAAAAAAGGTGACTGCCCCGCCGCATATGCGGGACAGCCACGCTGTAATACATCATTTCTCTTTTCCGTTTTCGTGATTCGGAGGGGATTCCTCCGATTCGTCCTTTGCCGCTTCCGATTCCCCATCCGGATTTTCTTCTTTTGGCTCAGGCAGGTAGACATGGACGGTCTCTACACGGTTTTTCTCTATTCTTTCCACAACAAGCCGGATGCCGTCGTCGGTACAGACTTCATCGCCCGCTTCGGGAAGCCGGTCCAGATGCTCGATGATGAATCCTCCGAGAGAGTCATAGTCCTCGGAGTCAAGTTCGATTCCAAGCCGGTCATTCACATCATCCAGGCTCTTGGAGCCGTCAATAATGTACTCGCGGTCTGAGAGCTGGCGGAACATCTCGTCCTCCTTCTCATCATATTCATCGTGAATTTCGCCCACGATCTCTTCCAGAATATCCTCCAGCGTGATAAGGCCTGCCATATCGCCATACTCATCGAGGACGATCGCGATATTGAAGGTTGCCTGACGCATCTCGACGAGAAGCTCGGAGATGCTTTTGTATTCGTATGTGAAATGCGGCTCACGCAGAAAGTCCCGCATATTAAAAGGCTCGTTCCGGTCATAGAGCAGAAGATCCTTCATGTTGATGATTCCCACAATATTATCGGACGTATCCTCATAGACCGGAAGCCTGGTAAATCGGTCCTCCCGGAAAATTTCGATCAGTTCCTCATAAGTATTCTCCACATTGGCAAATGTGACATGTACGCGAGGGACCATGATATCCTTTGCGTTGGCGTCGCCAAGGTCGAATACGTTGTAGATCATTTCCTTTTCATCGGATTCAATGACTCCGTTTTCATGGCTCACATCGACGATCGTGCGAAGCTCATCTTCTGTCATGCCCTTTTTCCTTGCGTCCGGGTCTACCCGCAGAAGGAACATGATTCCGCGGGAAAATGTGTTGATAATGAAAATGACAGGCGTCATCACTGTCATGAATATCCAGATAACACGGATGTAACGCAGGGCAACCTTCTCTGCATTGATTGTGGCATAATTCTTAGGCGTGATCTCGCCGAATACCAGAATGGCGACGGTAAGTATTGCGGTTGCGATACTGACCATATATCCGCCGAAAGCATATGCAAGTGTCGCTGACAGGGAAGATGCAGAAATGTTGACAATATTGTTACCTATTAAAATGGCGCTCAGCATCTTGGATGTGTGATTTGTCGTTACATCGAGGACGAGAGCCGCCCGCTTATCCCCCGCATCGGCCAGGGAACGAAGCCGGATCTTATTGACTGTTGTAAGCGCTGTCTCGTTCGATGAGAAAAATGCTGAGAGCATCAGAAGAATGACCAATATGATCAATTGAAAAGTGTCACCAGAGTCCACTGTGTTTTCTTCACTCCTTTATTACTGAAATACGCCTGAACTTTGGCGCTGAAAATATAGAGATACTGGTACATTATACACTGGTTTCAGGGATTTGGCAAGATTGCCGCCTTTACTTTGCAGTATTGTTGGATTATAATAGGAACAGTTCACGCGCCTGAAGACAGGCTGTCACAGCCGCGAATGTATAAGAGAAACGGAGTATATTGATGAATTTATTTGAAGAGCTTTGCGCGATCAGCGGAAAAGAAAACGTTCTGGAGCATGAGAGGATGGAAAGACATACCACCTTTCGCATAGGCGGTCCGGCGGATTATTTTGTCATGCCGTCAGAAGCAGAGGAGATCCGGCAGATTACGGGTCTGTGCAGGAGCAGGTCCATACCGTACTATATTATAGGAAACGGGAGTAATCTCCTGGTGGGGGACAAAGGATACAGAGGGGTGATCATCCAGGTGTTTCGGAATATGAACAGGATCCGGGTGGAAGGAGATGAGCTTCATGCCCAGGCAGGCGCTCTTCTTTCTAAGGTCGCTGCCGCCGCGTATGAGGCAGGGCTTACCGGAGTCGAATTTGCATCGGGCATACCGGGGACGCTGGGGGGCGCGGTGCGGATGAATGCAGGGGCATACGGCGGAGAGATGAAGCAGGTCCTCAAAAATGCATCCGTGCTCACGCCGTCGGGCGAGCTGCTTACGATCCCGGTCGAAGAGATGGGGATGGGGTACCGCACAAGCATTGTCTCTAAAAATGATTATGTCGTGCTGGAAGCGGTATTGTCACTGAAACCCGGTAAAAAAGAAGAAATCCGTGCGGCAATGGATGACTTAAAGGAGAGAAGGGTGACAAAACAGCCCCTTGAATATGGAAGCGCGGGCAGTACGTTTAAGAGGCCGGAGGGATATTTTGCAGGCAAACTGATAGAGGACGCAGGACTTAGAGGTCGCCGGATCGGCGATGCGCAGGTGTCGGAAAAGCACTGTGGATTCGTGATAAACCGGGGAAAGGCAACCGCGTCAGAGGTTGCGGAGCTGATGGATGAAGTTGTGCGGCGTGTGCAGGAGACGTCCGGCGTCCGCCTGCAGCCGGAAGTGAAGAGGATAGGAGAGTTTTAGGAGATGCGTTTTGTAATCGTGACCGGGATGTCCGGGGCGGGGAAATCAACTGCGTTGAAAATGCTGGAAGATATGGGGTATTTTTGTGTGGATAATCTTCCGATTCCCCTTCTTCCCGGATTTGCAAACATGCTGGGGACGCCAAAGACACATATGAAGAAAGTGGCTCTGGGACTTGATGTGCGCAGCGGGCAGGACTTTTCGGGGCTGGAGGAGAGCTTAAAGGAACTGGACGAAAAGGGCGTCGGTTATGAGATCCTTTTCCTTGATGCGAATGACGACGTGCTGGTGAAGCGATATAAAGAGACACGGCGCCAGCATCCGCTGAGCGGATCGGGCAGGGTGGACACAGGTATCGCGAAGGAACGCGAGAGAATTGCATTCCTTAAAATGAAGGCGACCTATATACTGGATACAAGCAAGATGCTGACAAGGGAGCTGAGGCTGGAACTGGAAAAAATATTTGTTGAGGGACAGGGCTTTTGCAACCTGTTCATAACAGTGATGTCATTTGGGTTTAAGTACGGGATCCCCCAGGATGCAGATCTTGTCTTTGATGTGCGTTTTCTCCCGAATCCCTACTATATAGAAGAATTAAGAGAAAAAACGGGAAACGATGCAGAGGTGCAGGATTATGTCATGGAAAATGACAAAGGGAGAATCTTTCTTGAGAAGCTGAAAGACCTGATGGAATTTCTCATACCGAATTATATTTTGGAGGGAAAGAACCAGCTTGTCATTGCGATTGGCTGTACCGGCGGGAAGCACCGGTCTGTGACGCTTGCCAATGCCCTGTACCATATTCTGGACGCAGTGGAAAGCTATGGTGTGCGGATTGAACACCGGGATATCGGGAAAGATAGTATTACGAAACGGAAATAGCAATAGTCTGGGAAGGTGAAAACAGTGTCATTTTCTGGAAATGTGAAGGAAGAACTGGCAAAAAATATCAGTCCTGCCAGACACTGCAGAATAGCGGAGCTGGCGGCATTTATTATAATGTGCGGTTCAGTAGTGTCCCGCAGGTCTGATGATATCAGCCTGCGAATCCATACGGAAAATTTTCTTGTTGCGAGAAAAGTCTTTACATTAATAGAAAAAACATTTAATATAAAGACTGATATCTCTGTGAGAAGAAATATTAAAAAACAGACGGTGTCTTATGCGGTTATCGTCAGACAGCATGAAGACGCACTGCGGATTCTGCAGGCAGTCAAAATGTTTGATGGACATCGGGGGAATACGGAAAAGCTTCACGCCGTGAACCCGCTGATTATCCAGCAGACATGCTGCCGGAGGGCATTCTTAAGGGGGGCATTCCAGGCTTCAGGTTCTATGAGTGACCCGAATAAGTCGTATCATTTTGAGATCGTATGTGCATCAGAGCCGACGGCGGAGCAGATTCGCGATCTCATATGCGGTTTTTCTATGGATGCCAAGATCGTCCCGCGGAAAAAATCTTTCATTGTTTATTTGAAAGAAGGTTCTCAGATAGTAGATATCCTGAATATTATGGAAGCACATGTATCTCTTATGGCATTGGAAAATGTCAGAATCCTCAAAGAGATGCGTAATTCCGTAAACAGAAAAGTGAACTGTGAGACGGCTAATATAAATAAGACGGTGTCTGCAGCGGTAAAACAGGTTGAGGATATTACATATCTCAGAGACAGGATCGGCTTTGAGAACATGCCGGAAGGACTGGTCGAGGCGGCGATGGCACGCCTTGAGAATCCGGATGCGACTCTGAAGGAGCTGGGAGAGTCCCTGACACCTCCGGTGGGGAAATCGGGGATTAACCACAGATTGAGAAAGTTAAGCGAATTGGCGGACAAGGTGAGGCGAGAACAAGGAGGAATATTATGATTAGAACATCTGTTGAAGTGAAAGCAGACAAGGGCCTTGACGGAAGACCTATCGCATTGTTGGTCCAGGAAGCGAGCCAGTATGCCAGCAAGGTATACATCCAGGTCGGAGAGAAGAACATTAATGCCAAGAGCATTATGGGAATGATGAGCCTGAACCTGTCAGGCGGAGATAGGATCACTGTTGTGACGGACGGTGAAGATGAGAAGAAAGCGGCGGAGGGGATCAAGACCTTTTTCGCAGAGACAAGGAGATAGGGAATAATTCTACAGGTTGAAATGACCGGATTGAGATAAAACAGGTATTACAGGGGCTGTGCATTCGTACAGCCTCTTTTGGCACATTGAATATCAGAATATCGGGATATTGGGAGGAAGTATGATGAAAAAAATGCTGTTTGTTTATAATCCAAATTCGGGAAGAGGACTGCTCAAGCCAAAGCTGTCAGATGTTTTAGATATATTTGTGAAAAGCGGATATGAGGTGACAGTGTATCCGACGCAGAAATACCATGATGCTGTCGAGAAGATACAGAACGATAAAGAGGATTATGACCTGGTTGTCTGCAGCGGGGGCGACGGTACGCTGGACGAGGTGGTCACAGGGATGCAGCTTCGCAAAAAACAGGTTCCGGTCGGATATATCCCGGCAGGGACAACGAATGATTTTGCAACAAGCCTGAATATTTCAAAAGATATTCTGGAAGCGGCGGATGCGGCAGTGAACGGCGTGCCGTTCCCGTGCGATGTGGGAATGTTTAACACAGATTATTTTATTTATATTGCCGCTTTTGGGGTTTTTACGGATGTCTCTTATGAGACAAAGCAGAGTATGAAAAATATTCTCGGTCATCTGGCATACGTGCTGGAGGGGGCGAAGAGAATCTTCAACATTCCTTCCTACAGGCTGAAGATCACTTACAACGGCAATCACGTGATTGAAGACGAGTTTATTTTCGGTATGGTGACCAATTCCCGTTCCGTAGGGGGGTTCAAAGGGATCATCGGCAGAGATGTGGTCTTTGACGACGGGGAGTTTGAGGTGACGCTGGTGAAGACCCCCAAAAATGCGATGGAACTCAATGAGCTGCTCGGCGCGATTGTGATGGGGCAGATTAATTCCGACCGGATGTACTCCTTCCGGTCAGGAGCCATAAAATTTGAATCAGCGGAGGAGATACCATGGACGCTGGACGGAGAATTTGGCGGTGCGTATGATGAGGTCGTCATAAGAAATAAGAAGCAGTCTCTCAGGATCATGGTGAAAAAGGAAACTCCTGAAAAAAAATAAAAAAATACTTGCATTATACACAGGCATATGTTATATTTATATTCGCTGTGAGGGACAGCCGAGCAGTGAATATAATATGGCTCCGTGGTCAAGCGGTCAAGACGCTAGCCTCTCACGCTGGAATCAGGGGTTCGATTCCCCTCGGAGTCACTGAACGGATTCCCGGAAGTGCTTGAAAATCAAGCTTTTCCGGGTTTTTTCATGCCTGACTTTGGAAAAACGAGGGCATAAAAGGGGCAAATTATAAAATTTTTATTTCTCTGATTCGATCGCGCTCCTTCTCTTTTAGTTTATTCGTCACGTGCAAGTAGATCTCTTTCGTCACCTTGCTGTCCGAATGTCCCAATCTCCGGGATATGGCATCAATGTCGATTCCCTGTTCCATCAGCAGGGATGCGTGAGTGTGCCTGAGGATATGAGGCGTAACATCCCTTCTGATCAGCCTGATCGCGTTTTCTCGGAAGTATTTACGGTATGAATAGTAATTTATATGCTCTCCGTCTTGATCAGTCAGGAACAGGCGAGAAACACGTCCTGTGGCTATCTGTTGAGAAAGCATGGCAGCTTTTGCATGCCGGATTACGCTCACAAGCTCGTCCTGCATGTACACATCCCTGGAAGACTCTGCCGTCTTAGGCGTGGTTTCCAGCTTATTGTTCGCGTCGTAAGTGGATCGAACATGGATTATACGGTCTTTCGTGTCCACGTCCTCTCTCTTCAGCGCAGCAAGTTCCCCAAATCTTAATCCAGAAAGGACAAGAATTTTCGTGACTGACTTCCAAAGAGGATGGGTCATGCCCTGTATGAGTGCTGTCACTTCTTCAGCTTCAAGGAACTTATCTTCAATCTTAGATCGATGTGATTCCGTTTTGAATCTCTCGATTTTATCCAGATATGATATGTCCCAAACATAATCATGGGTATATCCCCACCGGAGAATTGATTTCAGACGCTTCAGAAGTTCATTTTTTTGTTCTGGAGTTTTATTGACCAATATTATCATCTCGCGGATATAGTTCGCCGTAAGAGCCTCAACGCGGCTGTCGGAGCCGAAAGTCTTCTTGACCGACTCGCCGAAAAAATAATTTCGGCGATATGTGGAGGTCTTCACTGTTTTCTTCTGCTCTTCACGGTATTTTTCTACCAGCTCCCCCAGTGTGATTGTCTCGGGTTGTGGATCTATTGCAGTCCTGATCTTCTCTGCAAGGGTTTTCTGAGCCTGTTTTCTGGCTTGTGCGGTATTTTTATCCAGCACAATAGAAACACGGCGGTATTTGCCCGTCAGAGGGTCTGTGAAGCGCTCGATGTACTTGTACTTTCCGTTTTTGGTTTCTTCTACCCACATAATCATCTTCCTTTCATAAAATAAGTATAAAAATAACAGCCAGCACGAACTTTTGTTCTGCTTGCGCGGCTGCCCCGAAGATGATACAATATTTTTGGAACGAATCGTAGTTTCTTCGGAGCTATAGTTTAAAACCGTTCGGTATTACCAGTACCGGGCGGTTTTGCTATTTTCTAAAATATTTTTTTGTAGCCTTGTCAAAATCAGAAATAAATGTTTTATCTTGGTATACACGATATTTTTTGTACTCACTTAAGGCAAGTTTTTCTGCCACTTCTCTAGAAACAGTTCCAAGATTTTCTAAAAGATCATACTCATTAAATTGGAGAAATGAATCTAATTTATCGACCCAATCCTGCATGGACATCAGTTTTTGTCTTTTGGCCTGATTTTCCGCATAATCAAGATACATTGATACAATATCATTTAAGTCAGACATTTCTTTCTGATCCAAATAATTTTTAGAAACAGTAACATCACTTTTTAATATTTTTCCATCTGGGGCATTTTTCCAAGTAGTAAGGCCCATGTGATCCAGAGAACTGTCTGCTCTATTGTGTATAATTTCGGGAGCGGTGTGCCCGGTAATAGCAAATAATAGCTTGTTTTGAACTGCTTTAAAAAAGGTTTGAGTTATAAGGCTTTTTGGATCATAGTCATAACTGCACTGGGCATAAATATCAGTAATTTTCTGGTAAAATCTTCTTTCACTAGCTCTGATTTCTTTTATGCGTTCCAGAAGTTCATCAAAATAATCTTTTCCAAATTTAGGACCGTTTTTTAGAAATTCATCGTTTATAACAAATCCTTTGACAATATATTCCTTTAATGTATTTGTTGCCCATTGGCGGAAACGTGTAGCCTGCAGGGAATTAATCCGATAGCCTACAGAAATAACAGCATCCAAATTGTAATATAGCGTCTTATATTTTTTCCCATCAGCGGCAGTCGTCAAAAATTCTTTGACAACTGAATTTTTGTTTAATTCACCATCTGAAAAAATATTCTGTAGATGGTAACTTATATTTTGTTTACTTGTATCAAACAGCTCTGCTAGTGACTTTTGTGTCAGCCAGAAAGTTTCGTTGTAGAAAAATACTGAGACGCTTACATTATTATTTTCTGTTTCGTAAATTAGAACTTCTTTTTCTGATCCATTAGTAACTACAGTATCAGAATTAGAATCATCATTTTTGGAAACCTGATTTTGCGTTACTCGTTGCGATAAAGCCTGCAATTTAGCTTGAAAATCATCCATATAGTTCACCTTCTCCCTTTTTCTAAATTCTCTGGCCGCTCTATTGCTTCTTGATATTACATCGACTTTACGCTCTGATTTTTGACATATTCTAATACTCGCGTTGAGATTTCATTATATTAAGAATTTCCTCGTAAATGGGATCAAGTTCTTCGTTTTTCCCGACAATACAATTAGGGTACTGCTTTATATCGCCAGTGTTAAAAATTTTAAAGTCACTTGGAGATGGAAAACCAGATGCGAAAACCATCAAATAATCGTCGTAAAACACAGCTCCTGTTATTGCAGATGTACGAATAACCGTTTCGCCGCTTGTTCGACCGGCAAAAAGAGTTTTCATAGCGCTTTTCCCGCTTGTACGAATGATTTCGATGCGACTTTTCGTGATAATGACATCAGTTCCAGATTTTAATTCATATTTCATAAATATTTCCTCTCTTTCCTTCGAGAAACACCACATATCCCTTACGGGGTTATAATTATCTCATACCCCGATGGCTCTGGTGGTTGGCGCACCGGGGCGGTTTTCATTTTAGTAACATTTTTTACATGGTTCGTACCCCATGCTTTGCGCTTCTGAAATGGTTACTTGTGTAGGATTATTCATACCGCTGCAAGATGGATTTCTATGGTATTTGTTACCAGACTGTGGAATCCAAACCATCTGTTCTTGCGGCTCCTGCTGAGTCTCTTCCTGTGATGCAATAGCGGCTTGCTCAGCAGCTTTCTGCTCGGCTTCTGCCTGTTCCGCAGCCGCTTTTTCTGCGGATTCTTTTTCTGCCAATGCTTTAGCTTCTTCTTCTGCTTTTTTGGCGGCAGCTTCCTTAGCTTCCTTTTGTGCCTGCTCAGCAGCCTGATCCGTTACTGTAATAGTCGTTGTATTACTGTCAATATCACCATTTGCCGTGAAAAATACAGATGCTTCACCAGATTCTTTAAAAGTGATTACGGCTTTCCCATCTGAATAATCCAATTTGGCAACATTATTTTCAGAAATTTCAAGGGAGGTAATGTCAGCATCGGATGGGGTAGGAGTTATTTTTACTTCCGTAGTTTCCGACACGTCGTATGTAGTTTTCCCCCATTCAGCAGTAATCCCAGTTAAGGATTCCTCAGAAGTTGATAATCCCAGGAAAACAATAAACGATGTAACCAATACAGCAATAGAAATTCCTATATTTCGCCGCTTTGTTCCGTTATAATCTTTTTTTATGGCAAAATATATAATGAATCCAATGGCGGGAATCCAGGCTAAAGCATATAGGGAAATCGCAAAACATACAGCAAAAAATGCCAATAAGTAGAATAAACATCCTCTCTTTTTACGCCCATCATTATTCCACGAATTTAAATTACTATTTTGTATTGGCGGTTGCGGAGGGGGAGGTGGTGTAGAATTATTTTGTTTTCCACCTCCGGTAGTTTCCGTATAATACAAACCACTTCCGGGGATTCCAGCAGTCTTAGTTTTTTTACCGTTTGAATTAACCGTATAATGGAATCCCTTTCCCCCAAAAGTTACGCTTGTACTTTTTTTGTTGAGATTCAGCTTGATACCTGGAGCTATTTTGAAACTTTTCCTAAATCTCCATCCCATCCTTTGTTCCTCTCTTTCCCCGAGAAAACACCACATTTTAATAATCGCCGTGGCGGTTATACCTTTTCCATGACTGCCAGATTCGGTATAAAGTAAATTATGTAATTGTCCACTACAGCGTATACTCCGTACTTATCTCGATAGCAGTCAATACATTCCTGCAAATATTCTTCTGTCACATCCAAAAACTCTGCGATTTCATGTCGGCTATGACATCCGGCACAGAATGCATTAATGATGCCGGACAACCCGATCAGCTTATTGTATCCCCACAGACGAGCCTGTCTTTCCTGCTTTCGATTGCGGACATCATTCATATCAAGGATATTACCGACTGATGTATGATGATGCCCAAGCTCTTCTGCAAGGACACAGGTCTTTTCTGTATTTGTCTCAATATCTTGCCGGATGGCAATTCGTCTTCCTTTGATTCTTCCGTTATTGTATTTCAGGGGCTTTTCCTTTACGATAAGCCCCTCCTGATAGGCTTCATCCAAAAGTGCTTCGTAATTCATAAGTCAACACCTCCAGTCTATAGTGTAGTGCAAAGCCTGTCCTATAAACTGGACTTAGAAGTTCTCATCGTCCATGATATCATTGTCGGACGTGTCCACGCCCTCTGGTACGTCTATGTCAGTACGAGCGTGAGCAGCATTAAGTTCTTCGTCAGCAACTTCCAGATCTAATAAATTAGTGACGTATGAGAATACCTTCTTTTTACCTATATCAGAGAGACACTGTACTTTTTCAGCTATGATAAAATCGATATACTGTTTAGAATTGCTATCTGTAATTAATTGTTTTTCTCTCATATATAGATAATCTGCATATCTGTTAAGATTCTCAGAATCGCAAGAAGATAATGTGCTATATTTGATTTCTATTGTCTCATCATTCCATCCCATAAGGTAAGCGGGGGTCGTTTCAAGTGCTTTGGCAAATATAACAATTTTATTTTGCGGAAGCCCTCTTCCGTCGATTTCTATTTTATTAACGGAAGAACGAGATTTATATCCCACCTTCTTTGCAAGTTCTTCCTGTGACATTCCAAGCTCTTCACGTCTTTTCTTTATTCTATCTCCAATATCCATTTATTTCACCTCCGTCTTAATTGGATATTATCACATTGTAGAAAAAATTTCAACAAAAATTGAAAAATAGTGTTGACAAAATTGAAACACAATGTTAGCATATGGATGTAGACAAAATGCCAACACAAATAAGGAGGTGATATAGTGACAGATACGAAGGAACTGAATAGACTTATCCATGAATCAGGACTTACGAAAAGCTATATAGCTAATAAACTTGGAATATCGCTCTATTCTTTTCAGTTAAAAAGAGAAAACAAAAGGCAGTTTACAGCGGAACAGATAAAAATTCTTTGCGAATTACTTGATATAAGATCGCTCAAAGAAAAGGAAAGGATTTTTTTTGCCACGGAAGTAGACAAAATGCCAACATTTTAATGAAAGGAGAACGGATGCAGGAATTAATCAAGATCAACTACGACACAGAGCAGCCGACAGTATCAGCGAGAGAGTTGCATGAAAAATTGAATATTGGAACTGCGTTTAAGGATTGGTTTCCGAGAATGTGTGAATATGGCTTCGAGGAGGGAAAGGACTTTTGCTCAAAAATGAGCGAAACCTCTGCAAAGGGAGGAAGACCCGCAAAAGATGCTGA
>CALWMN010000020.1 GCA_944381935.1 uncultured Mediterraneibacter sp.
TCTTTCATCTTCTCGCCGAACTTCTCGTCCTTGAGGCATCCGAACTTGATGAACGGGCTGATATCATCCCAGTATTTCTCGTAATTCTCCCGGTCTGTGTTGAACATTCCTTTCAGCTTATCGGCAACCTTCTTGGATATATAATCCGCAACCTTATTGACGAACCCGTCGTTCTGGAGGGCGCTTCTGGAAACATTAAGCGGCAGGTCCGGGCAGTCAATAACGCCTTTTAATACCATAAGGAATTCCGGGATAACTTCCTTGATATTGTCCGCAATAAACACCTGATTGTTATACAGCTTGATCGTTCCCTCAATGGACTCGTACTCCATATTGATCTTCGGGAAGTACAGGATTCCTTTCAGGTTGAACGGATAATCCATGTTCAGATGTATCCAGAACAGGGGCTCTTTATAGTCCAGAAATACCTTGCGGTAAAACTCGATGTATTCTTCCTTCGTACATTCGCTGGGGTTCTTCGCCCACAGCGGATGGGTATCGCTGATGGAAACCGGGCGCTTCACGATCTTTACCTTTTTCTTCGGTTCGCCTTCTTCCCCTTCTTTGGGTTCTTCCGTGATATGCTCTGCCACCTCGTCTGTATCCAGAAGTTCTTCCTCATCAATCGTTTCATACTGCGGCTCTGCGTTCGCCCTGGACAGGAAGATCTCCACCGGCATGAAGGAACAATATTTCTCCAGGACCTCTCTTGCACGGTATTCATTCGCAAACTCAAGGCTGTCCTCATTCAGATACAGGGTGATCTCAGAACCCACTGTAGCCTTGCTTCCGTCCTGCATCTCATACTCCGTACCGCCTCTGCTCACCCAGTGTACCGCAGTGGCGCCATCCTTATAGGAAAGCGTGTCGATCTGCACCTCGTCTGCCACCATGAACGCAGAATAGAATCCCAGGCCGAAATGTCCGATCATATCATCTTCTGTCGTCTTATCCTTATATTTTTCCAGGAACTGGGTAGCTCCCGAAAATGCGATCTGGGTGATATATTCCTCCACTTCGTCCGCGGTCATTCCAAGTCCATTGTCGATGAACTTCATCGTCTTCTCTTCCGGATTGACAATCACCTCAATCTTCGGCTTATAGCCTTCCGGAAGTTCATATTCTCCCATCATATCCAGCTTTTTCAGCTTTGTGATCGCATCGCATCCGTTGGACACCATCTCACGCACAAAGATATCATGATCCGAATAAACCCACTTCTTTATAATTGGAAATATATTTTCACTGTCAATGGATAAATTTCCTTTTTTTACTGCCATACATGAACACTCCTTTGATATTTCATTCTTATTTTTTATCAGCCCCTCCTTATTATGCAGCACGGGGACCGTATCTTACGCCTAAGAGACATTCTAGCTCAGGATTTTTCAAAAGTCAATAGATTTTTAGCACTCTTTTGAAGTGAGTGCTAACAATTTCAACTTTTCTTTTGAAATTTCTTTCAAAATTTTCTGCGTAATTCCAGTTGCGTATATGCTGCACGTTTATTTTTCAGAAAGAGAGGTACAACGGAATGAAACGGGTAAAAGCTGCTTGTATCTGCCAAACCCTCCATGCGGAACGAAAAAAGCGGCGATGTTCCCCAGAAGAATCCGGGAGGTGACGACAGTGTTCTCAGCAGATGAAATTGCAGATGTACAGGGATTCAACAAGATCTATCTCTGCAAACAGATTGACCGCGCGATCCTGGGATCCTGGATGCCGGATATTCCCTGACAGAAAAAGACGTCCTGCTGGAGATCAGCAAGACGGAGCGGTGTACGGCAAATATTCTGACCCGGCAGCTTGGCATAGACCGGAGTTATATGAGCCGCATGATCGCCAAATCTGCAAAAAAAGGACTTATTGAGAAGACCTTGTCAAAGACAGACAGCCGGATCCATTATATCCGCCTATGTTGACCGGATCGTAGATCGGTTTGTCGATCAGTTCAACCCCGACACGGACTGCCTGACCATCCGTCCGTGCAACGGTGTTCCCGCCGGAAGTATCGTCGTCGCACGGACGGATGGCACTGCCGCCCAGCTTCGTTTCTTTATGCTGGAGCCGGAGATGCCCAAACGGGGATACGGGAACCGGATGGATCACACCTTTTCCGGCTCGCCGTATTCCTCGCCGAATGTCTCCACCGTAACCTTCTTCATCACCTGGTCTTCCAGGGGTCTGTCACTGTAATCGGTGGATGTCTCTGCAATCCTGTTTACGACATCCATTCCCTCTGTGATTTTCCCGAACGCCGCATATGCCCCGTCCAGATGCGGAGACTTCTCGTGCATGATGAAGAACTGGCTTCCTGCCGAATCCGGATGCATCGCACGCGCCATAGAAAGAACGCCCGGATCATGCGCCAGTTCATTTGCAAAACCATTCTGGGAAAATTCTCCTTTGATCGAATACCCCGGACCGCCCATCCCGGTTCCGTCCGGGCATCCTCCCTGGATCATGAATCCCCGGATCACGCGGTGGAAGATCAGCCCGTCATAAAAGCCTTTCTGTATAAGGGAAATAAAATTCTTCACTGTGTTCGGGGCAACTTCCGGATACAGCTCCGCTTTCATAATATCCCCGTTTTCCATTTCAAAAGTAACAATTGGGTTCGCCATTTTTACCCTCCTCTTTCTTTTTTTAATCTCAGTGCTATTGTACCGGATTCGGTTCCGTTCGTCAACGGACGGCATTTCCGCAAAATCCGATGAGTCCGCCCCTTTCTTCATATCCGGTATCCCACAGTTCCCTGAGGGGGAAAACGCTTTTTTCTCCATATGTCGCCACCGTAACCCACAGCCCGTCCTCCCTCTGCTCATATCCATAACAGAGGAACCAGTGCCAGACAAAGTCTTTGTACCGCGCCTTTTTATGCCTCAGCATCAGGTATGGCACAGGATATCCACTGTCGATATGCTGTCTGATAAATTCTTCTGCCTGCCGGTAACTGCACGTTCCAGGCAGTTCCTCCATGCGCAGGCGGCGTTCCCCTGCATCTGACAGATACTTCCCAAATCCATCTGTAAACATATACAGCTTGTTTACGCCATTCACACGGGGACGCAGATAAGGTTTCATCTTCATGGAAAAATCAATATAATCCTGTCGTGTCAGATGCCTGATATCAAAGGGATAGAGCTGCGTCATCCCCATCCTGAGCGCCAGATAAATACAGCAGTCACACGCTGTAGCCGCCGCGCATCCGCCGATGTACATGACTACATTTTTGAACCATTCCTGGTTTCCTCCCACTGCCCCGTCGATCGAAAAATACTCCAGTTCCCGTTTCATCCTGTATCCTGCCTTCCGTTTTTTGTATGGTCTGTTGCTTTAAAAAGCAACTATGTATCATTATAATACATATGGCTAAAATGTACATTTTTTTCTGTTTTTTTTGGTCACTCGTGACATTGTCCATTTTTGCCCGCAGGATTATACTGATTCCAGAAACAAACGATACATATTTTAAGGAGGCTGTTTAAAATGGCAAGTTTATCACTTGAAGGCATTCAGAAAATTTATCCGAACGGATTTCACGCGGTTAAGGATTTCAATCTTGAAATCGAAGATAAAGAGTTCATCATCTTCGTAGGGCCGTCAGGATGTGGTAAGTCCACAACGCTTCGTATGATCGCCGGCCTGGAGGATATCTCCGGCGGTACGCTCAAGATCGACGGAAAGGTTATGAACGACGTAGAGCCAAAAGACCGCGATATCGCAATGGTATTCCAGAACTACGCCCTGTATCCCCATATGACAGTATATGATAACATGGCGTTCGGACTGAAGCTCCGCAAGGTTCCGAAGGATGAGATCGACAAGAAGGTCCGTGAGGCCGCAAGGATCCTTGACCTTGAGAAACTGCTTGACCGTAAGCCGAAGGCTCTCTCCGGCGGACAGAGGCAGCGTGTTGCTATGGGACGTGCTATCGTTCGTAACCCGAAAGTATTCCTCATGGACGAGCCTCTCTCCAACCTGGATGCAAAACTGAGAGTCCAGATGCGTATCGAGATCTCCAAGCTGCATGAGAACCTTGGCGCTACGATCATCTACGTAACGCATGACCAGACAGAGGCTATGACGCTTGGTACGAGAATCGTCGTTATGAAAGACGGTGTTGTTCAGCAGGTAGATACACCTCAGAACCTTTACAATACACCTTGCAACCTATTCGTTGCAGGATTCATCGGATCTCCGCAGATGAACTTCATGGATGCCGTATGCACAGTCAAGGGCAACGATGTCACACTTACCGTTGGCGAGCATGTACTGAAGGTACCGGCTTCCAAGAAGAAAGCTCTCATCGACGGCGGCTACGACGGAAAGACTGTTGTTCTTGGAATCCGTCCTGAAGATGTACATGATTCAGAGGCATTTATCAGCAACTCACCGGACAGCGTGATCACTTCCACGATTAAGGTTTACGAGCTGCTCGGCGCTGAGGTATTCCTGTACTTTGACGTAGAGGGGACACAGATGACAGCACGTGTAAATCCGCGTACTACTCTGAGGACAGGTGATAAAGCTGTATTCGCTCTCGACATGGAGAAGATCCATGTATTTGATAAAGAAACAGAGTTGACGATTACAAACTAATGCTTTAAAATTGGAATAGCAGCTTGGCGGTTGAAAAATGCTATTCGCTGTTTGGATTACAGCCGGCAGCTTACCGCCTATAAATTAAAATACTGAGGGGCTGCACTGTAAAGTGCAGCCCCTTCCTGTTATCTGGAGATTATTATGGATCATGCACCGGAATTAGACAAAGCACTCCGTGAGCTGGGGCGGATCACCGGGATCACCCTGGAAGTTTCTGCTGACACACCCGAACAGCAGAAGGAAGCCCTGACACAGATCCGCTGCCTCTGCGCGGCATACAGAGAAAAATATAATAAGACGGATTTTCTGCGCGGACTGATGCTGGAAGGAGTCCCTTCCTACGACATACATGACCGCGCTGCCCGGCTCCATATTCCTGCCGAAGAAAAGCGTGTCCTGTTTCTTCTCGAAACGAAGGACCTTGACGGCACGGTCATGGAAATTCTTAAGAATCTGTTTCCTGCCCAGACCAGGACATATCTCGTCCCTATCCGGGAGGGAAGCATGGCGATCCTGCATCCGGTAAAATCAGGAGATGCTCCTGATGCCGTCGGGCGTCTTGCCCGTACGATCGTGGATACCCTCAATACCGAGGCGCTTGCCCATGTACAGATATCCTTCAGCGCTGCCACTGACTCCCTTGCAGACCTCTCAGGAGCTTACCGGGAGGCAGCCCTGGCGCTCAGGGTCGGAAAGCTGTTCTATTCTGAGCAGACTGTTTTCCCCTATAACGAGCTTGGCGTCGGCAGGCTGATTTATCAGCTTCCGGTTACACTGTGTGAGAATTTTCTGAGGGAAATATTCGGGGATGAGGTCCCGGACTCTTTTGACGATGATACCCTCGCCACAATCAATAAATTCTTCCAGAATAACCTGAATATCGCGGAGACCTCCCGGCAGCTTCACATGCACAGGAACACCCTGATCTACCGCCTGGAGCAGATTCAAAAGCGTACAGGCCTGGATCTTCGGCTTTTTGAGGATGCCATGACCTTTAAAATCGCCACGATGGTGATGAATTATTTACACACAGAAAGGAACCAGTAAGACATGAATGATGCATTATATGAACTGATTGTAACTCGAAAACAACGCCCCTATGATCTTGTGATCCGCATTCTTGTGATTCTTTTTATTGTGGCTGTCGCACTCCTTGGCATGCCCCTGATCGGCTATCTCTCGTTTTTTATCGCAGTGGTAATCGCCATGATTGCATATTATTTCATTTTCCCGCTGCTCAATGTGGAATATGAATATATTCTTTTAAACCATGATATGCAGATCGATGTCATTTACAATAAGTCCAGGCGGAAATCAAAATTGAACTTTGACATACAGGGTGCTGAAATCATTGCCCCAAAGGGATCGCCCCGCTTAAATTCTTTCCATCCGGACAAGATTTACGATTACTCTTCCGGCAATGCCTCAGGCAAAACCTATGCTGTTATGACATCTCTTGACCAGAAAAATGTCTGCATTTATATTGAGCCGGATGAAAAGATGATCCATCAGATGAAACAGTGGATGGGTTCTAAAATGTATCAGGATTAAGCACAAAACGGCATATCGGGATATCCCGATATGCCGTTTTTTATTCTCTATTGTGCCGTATATTTGCATGCAGCCAGCGCGGCAACTGCCCCGTCAGCCGCTGCGGTTGTGAGCTGGCGCACCTCTTTTGTCCTGCAGTCCCCTGCCGCATAGATACCCGGGTGGGACGTCACACAGTCCTCGGAGGCGAGGATAAATCCGCTGGAATCCAGCTTGACTATGTCCGAGAACTTCTCATTCTGGGGGATCTGCCCCACTGCAATGAATACGCCTGCGACTTTGATTTCAAATTCTTCCCCTGTCTTTTTATTGTTCAGGAGCACTCCCTCTACCACAGTATCGCCGAGGATCTCTTTCACGGTAGCGCTGAGGACAAATTCTACGTTTTCTTTCTCCCTCAGTCTTCTCACAATGCTTTCTTCCCCGCGAAATTCATCCCTGCGGTGTACCAGATAGACCTTGCTGCAGTAATTTGCCAGAAATTCCGCATCCTGCAATGCGGTGCTCCCGCCCCCAATCACTGCCACATCACGTCCCCGGAAAAATGCGCCGTCACAGGTCGCACAGTAAGATACGCCTGCCCCCGTCAGTCTTTCCTCATTCGGAACCCCAAGATGCCGGTGCGTCACTCCGGTCGCCAGGATCACACTCCGGCACGGATACTCTTTCCCTGTCGTCTCAATTATTTTTGTCCCGTTCTCATCACGTATCCCAGTCACCATCTCCACCTCTGTCTCTGCGCCCAGTTTCACCGCCTGGTCCAGCAGGTTCATGGAAAACTCACTGCCGCTTACGCTGGCGATTCCCGGATAATTCTCTACATTTGGAGAGGACGTGATCTGTCCTCCAAAGCTGCCCCCTTCTATGATCACAGTTCTTTTTCCTGCCCGCTGTCCATAGATCGCTGCAGTCATCCCGGCGGTCCCGCCGCCTACAATGCCAATATCATACATACGATAAGCCTTCCTTTTTCTTATTGATCTTTTTGCTGCTGTGCATACGCCTTAATATTCGATGCATTTGCCATTTTTCTGAATCCGCCGTTCTCGATCACAATCAGGGTCGGCGCCTGCATAACACCGTATTTCTCTACAAGCTCCCTGTTTTCCTCCGCATCGATAACCTCGTACGGAATATGTGCCTTTTCCAGCGAATTTGTCGCCACCCTGCAATTCGGACAGGTCTTTGTCGTAAAAAGCAGTGTCTTTGTCCCGGATTCACCTTCCTGCGCCTTTGCCTCCTCCTTTGCAGCCGCCTTCGTCTTAGGGCGCATGTGCAAACTCGAAATGTCATATACCTTACGCTCTTTAAACTCCTGGGTCTTTCCGTCATTCCAGTTTTTCACCGGACGGTAATATCCTGTAATGCGGCTGTACACCTCTGTCTCTTCTTTACAGTATGGACATTTGTACTGTTCGCCCGTGAGATATCCGTGGTTCCTGCAGATGGAATAAGTCGGGGACATCGTGTAGTAAGGCAGTTTATAGTTCTCGGCGATCTTCTTCACGAGCGCCGCTGCCGAATGCCAGTCAGGCAGCTTCTCACCGAGGAATGTATGGAACACCGTACCGGAGGTATAAAGCGTCTGAAGTTCGTCCTGAATATCCAGTGCCTCAAACACATCCTCCGTATAGCCTACCGGAAGGTGTGAACTGTTCGTATAATATGGCGTGCCATTCTTCTCTGCCGCGGTGATGATGTCCGGGAACTGCGCCACATCATGCTTTGCCAGCCTGTATGTGGTTGATTCTGCCGGGGTTGCCTCAAGATTGTAGAGGTCGCCGTACATCTCCTGATAATCTGAAAGTCTTTCCCTCATATGGTTGAGGACATCCTTTGTAAATTCCTGTGCTTCCGGACAGGTCAGGTCTTTGCGTATCCATTTTGCATTGAGTCCTGCCTCATTCATCCCGATCAGTCCGATGGTCGAGAAGTGATTGTCAAACGTGCCCAGGTATCTCTTCGTATACGGGTACAGCCCTTCCTCAAGAAGCTTTGTTATAACCGTGCGCTTGATATGGAGAGAGCGCGCGGAGATGTCCATCAGACGGTCGAGCCTCTTATAGAAGTCTTCCTCATTTTCAGACAGATATGCGATCCTCGGCATATTGATCGTCACAACTCCGACCGAACCCGTGCTTTCGCCGCTCCCGAAGAACCCTCCCGATTTCTTCCTGAGTTCCCTGAGGTCAAGCCTGAGGCGGCAGCACATGCTGCGGACATCGCTCGGTTCCATATCGCTGTTGATATAATTTGAAAAATACGGTGTTCCGTACTTCGCCGTCATCTCGAAAAGGAGCCTGTTGTTCTCCGTATCGGACCAGTCGAAATCATCCGTGATGGAATAGGTAGGGATAGGGTACTGGAAACCGCGGCCTTCCGCATCCCCTTCTATCATCGTCTCGATAAACGCTTTGTTGATCATATCCATCTCTGTCCTGCAGTCGCCATATGTGAAGTCCATCTCTTTTCCGCCTACAATCGCCGGAAGATTCTTCAGGTCATTGGGAACCGTCCAGTCCAGCGTGATGTTGGAAAACGGCGCCTGTGTTCCCCAGCGTGACGGAATGTTCACTCCGTAGACAAAGGACTCGATGCACTTCTTCACCTCGGGATATGTCAGGTGGTCGGTCTTCACAAAGGGGGCCAGGTAAGTGTCGAAGGAGGAGAAAGCCTGCGCTCCTGCCCATTCATTCTGCATGATTCCCAGGAAGTTCACCATCTGGTTGCACAATACGCTCAGATGCTTTGCCGGAGCGGATGTAATCCTTCCCGGAATCCCTCCCAGCCCCTCCTGGATCAGCTGCTTTAACGACCATCCGGCACAGTATCCGGTAAGCATGGAGAGATCATGGATGTGGATATCCGCATTTTTATGTGCATTCCCTATCTCGTCGTCATAGATCTCCGAAAGCCAGTAATTTGCCGTGATTGCCCCGGAATTGCTCAAGATCAGTCCGCCGACAGAATAGGTGACCGTAGAGTTCTCCTTCACACGCCAGTCCGTCACTTTTACATAGCTGTCCACGATTTCCTTATAGTCAAGAAGCGTAGAATTTAAATTCCTGATTTTCTCTCTCTGTTTCCTGTACAATATGTAACCCTTTGCCACATCATCGTATCCTGCCTGGATAAGGACGGACTCCACACTGTCCTGGATATCTTCCACAGATACCAGTTCTTCTCTGATCTTCGGTTCAAAGTCCGCCGTCACTTTCAGCGCCAGCATATCAATGATATCCTGGTTATAATTTCTCTCGCGAGCCTCAAATGCTTTCCTGATCGCCTCGCTGATCTTCACCAGATTAAATTCCGCAACCTTGCCGTCTCTCTTCGTCACCTGATACATCCGCCTGACCCCTTTCTCCGCTTTCTTTCCATATGTATGTTCCCCGGTCCCGTTTATTCGGGCGTCTGAGTCCATTCTACCACCCATTGTGATGCAAGTCAACAAAAACATCAATATCTTGTGTGTCTATTTTTTGTCACACCAGATATTGATGTCTGCTCATCCCGATATCACCTCTGATCCATCCCGCGCAGACGTGCTCCGGGGACATATTTTCTCACAATCTCCAGCGCCTGCTCAAGGATCTCCTTCGTATATGCCCTCAGGCCCGGCTGTATCACATCACCAGAGTCCTGAAAGCTCTGCAGATAATACTGACGTGCTCCTTTGAGCCATTCGCCGATTTCCTCAAAGTCTTCTCTCTTATGGAACTCCCTTACTACCGTAGTCCTGAATTCATACGGAACGGTCCCCGCCATTAGATACTCTACGCTCCCCCGGACATTTTCCAGGCTGTAGCCCTCAATCCCGATAGTCAGTCCATATTTTTTCGGAGAATTTTTGATATCCATTGCAACATAATCAATAAGCCCTTTTTTTACAAGATATTCCAGCCGATTGACATTACTGCCGTTTGTATCCAGCTTTACCAGATACCCCAGCTCCCTGATTCTTCCTATAAAGTCCTCCACCCCGGGAGACAGAAGCGGCTCCCCGCCCGTGATGCACACCCCGTCCAGTACCCCGGCGCGCTTTCTGAGAAATGCCAGCACCTCTTCTTCAGGTATATGATTCTCAGGGTCTATATGTGTCACAAGGGAAGCGTTATGGCAGAATGGACAGCGAAAATTGCATCCTGCCAGAAAAACCGTACATGCCACTTTCCCCGGATAGTCCAGGAGAGTAAGCTTCTGCAGTCCCTGAATATTCATGGTGCCTCCTTGCTGGCAGGAAATGCCCTCCCCGGACTGCTTCCCGCCGATAATATTTCTTGATTTCTTACAGGTTTTTCGAGACTTCTGCACACGCCTTCATGGCTTCAATCAGGGAACTTCTGAATCCCCCTCTCTCCAGGATCCTTACCGCCTCGATCGTGGTCCCCGCCGGGGAACACACCATATCTTTGAGCTCACCGGGGTGCTTTCCTGTCTCCAGCACCATTTTTGCACTGCCGCAGACAGCCTGCGCTGCAAACTCATACGCCTGTGCCCTTGGCATCCCCTCCGCCACAGCGGCATCTGCCATAGCTTCGATCATCATGAATACATATGCAGGCGAACTTCCGCTGACCGCCACTACTGCATCGATCAGATGTTCGGGGACAACTTCCACCTTCCCGAATGACTCAAGAACCTGTACCACGTAGTCCTTCTCTTTCTCTGTCACATACCGGTTCGGGCAGGCGGCTGTCATCCCCTCTCCCACCAGAGCCGGTGTATTCGGCATTGTCCTGACGATCTTGACCGGCTTTTCAAACTGCTCTTCCAGCCACGCGAGTGTTTTCCCCGGCGCAAGCGTCACTATGATCTGTTCTTCCCGGATACAGTCCCGGATCTGCGCGATCGTCTCCGCATAGAACTGCGGTTTCACGGACAGGACAAGAAGCTCCGCCTTCTGCGCAGCCTCGCGGTTGTCTGCAGTCACGTGAATCTGATAGGCGTCGCGCACCCTCTCTCTTCCTGCTTCCGAAATATCCGATCCAATTATGTCATCCGGGGCAATCAGGCGTTTTCTGATTATCCCTCCCATGATCGCCCCCGCCATGTTCCCGGTTCCGATAAATCCTAATTTCATTCCATGCTCCTCCTGCAACTCTTTTTTCCTGTGGTCGGTCCTGCTGCCAGTCCCTCCCTCTCCGCCTGAAGCGGCAGCCTTTATCAGCGCACTGAAAAACCTCTTTCTTCCTCAAGGGGAATCTCCTTTTCATCCACCCACTCAATGGAGATAAACCGGTTGTTGTTCAGCCCCACAAGCAATTTATTGATCAGCGCCTCCCTTCCCTGCACTTCCATTGTAACGGTTCCGTCCCGGTCATTTTTCACCCAGCCGGTAACGCCCAGCGACTGGGCGAGGTACTTTGCCGTATATCGGAATCCTACGCCCTGTACACGCCCGGAAAATACAATATGCTTCCTGATTTCTGCCATAAGTATCCCCTTCCTTCCCAAATCCACTTTCGCTTCTGTCCCTATTGTAGCCTGATTATGTAAGAAAATCAATGAACCGGAGGATTTTCCGTTGAGGTTTTTTCCCCGTTATGCTATACTTGAGAAAAATAATCGTTCTGACTACGAAGGATTTTCCTGAGTAAAAAGGCACTTATACTGAAAATTTCCAGAGGAGGATTCTCTCCTTTCTTTTTTCCTGTACCTGTGTCTTTTGGCACAGGTTTTTTGATTCGTATCAGGCGGTAAGGAGGATCATTATGGACACGAGAATCGCCCTTATCGGCATTATCCTGGAATCCCGGGAATCCGTCGACGACCTGAACCATCTTCTCAGCGAATACGGGGAATATGTCATCGGCAGAATGGGGATTCCATACCGGGAAAAAGGCATCCATATCATAAGCGTTGCTGTGGATGCCCCAAATAATGTCATCAGCGCTCTCTCCGGCAAACTGGGGATGCTGCCGGGAGTGAGCACGAAGACAATCTACGGGAAAAACATATGATGGCGTTTACAGACGGGAAAGCACTCATTGATAAGCTCGCAGATTCCCGGGAGCTTTCCCGGGAAGAATGGGCAGGTCTGATCAGCGGACGCAGCCCGGAGCTCTCAGAATATCTGTTTGAGCGTGCAAGAGATGTCCGCATCCGCTTCTACGGACACGACATCTACATCCGGGGACTCATCGAATTTACCAATTACTGCCGGAATGACTGCTATTACTGCGGCATACGAAAAAGCAACGCAAATGCTGTCCGCTACCGGCTCACAAAGGATGATATCCTCTCCTGCTGCGAGAACGGCTACCGGCTTGGTTTCAGGACGTTTGTCCTTCAGGGGGGAGAGGACGGCTGGTTCACCGATGAAAGAATGTGTGATATCATTTCCGAAATCAGAAGCTGCTGGCACGACTGTGCCATCACCCTTTCTGTCGGGGAACGTCCGTATGAGAGCTACCGGCTTTTCTACCAGGCGGGGGCAGACCGCTATCTTCTCCGGCATGAAACCTTTGACGCCGAACATTACGGCATGCTCCATCCCCCTTCCCTGAGTGCCGCCCACAGGCAGGAGTGCCTCTGGAACCTGAAGGAGATCGGCTACCAGACCGGAACCGGATTTATGGTCGGTTCTCCCCGGCAGACTGCCCAGAACCTTGCGGACGACATGCTTTTCCTGAAAAAGTTGAATCCCCATATGGTGGGGATCGGACCTTTTATTCCCCATCACGATACCCCTTTTGCCGATCAGCCTTCCGGCACCCTGGAGCTGACCCTCTTCATGCTGGGACTGATCCGCCTGATGCTGCCAAAGGTCCTGCTCCCTGCGACTACCGCTTTGGGAACAATCGCAGACGGCGGCAGGGAGCGCGGGATTCTTGCCGGTGCCAATGTCATTATGCCCAATCTTTCACCCGAAACGGTCCGGGGCAATTATCTTCTCTATGACAACAAGCTGTGTACCGGGGATGAGGCGGCAGAAGGATGCCGGGGCCTCTCCGAACGTATGAACGCGATCGGTTACAGAATCGTCGTCTCCAGAGGCGACTCATTGAATCATGATAAAACAGAAAAACGAACAGGAGGAAGAAAAAATGTATGATGTTCATTCAAAATGCGCCGATGATTTTATCGACCACGAAGAAATACTGGCAACACTTGCCTATGCAGATGAAAACAAAGAAAACACAGAGCTGATCGATTCGATTATCGAAAAGGCAAAAAAGCGCAAAGGCCTTACCCACAGGGAGGCTTCCGTCCTGCTTGCCTGTCCTATTGAGGAAAAAAACCAGGAGATCTACAGGCTTGCCGAGCAGATCAAGAAAGACTTTTACGGCAACCGCATCGTCATGTTTGCACCACTGTATCTCTCCAACTACTGCATCAACGGCTGCACCTACTGCCCGTACCATGCCAAGAACAAACATATTCCGAGAAAACAGCTCTCCCAGGACGATATTATCCGGGAAGTGACCGCGCTCCAGGATATGGGGCATAAACGCCTCGCTCTGGAGGCAGGGGAAGATCCGGTGCGCAACACTATGGATTATTATCTGGAATCTATCCGGACAATTTACGGCATCAAACACAAGAATGGGGCAATACGCCGCGTCAATATCAACATTGCGGCCACCACAGTGGACAACTACCGCCTGCTCAGGGAGGCCGGCATCGGGACATACATCCTGTTCCAGGAGACCTATCACAAGGAGAGCTACCTGGAACTTCATCCGACCGGTCCAAAACACGACTACAACTATCACACTGAGGCGATGGACCGCGCGATGGAAGGCGGTATAGACGATGTCGGCCTGGGCGTTCTCTTCGGTCTTGACAAATACCGGTACGAATTTGCCGGGCTGCTCATGCACGCCGAGCATCTTGAGGCTGCCTTTGGAGTCGGACCGCACACGATCAGCGTGCCAAGACTGAAGCATGCCGACGATATCAACCCCGAAGAATTTGACAATGGCATCGATGACGAGACATTTCTCAAGATCATCGCCTGTATCCGCATTGCGGTCCCGTATACCGGCATGATTATCTCTACCCGCGAGAACAAAAGCTGCCGGGGAAAAGCCCTGCATCTTGGAATCTCGCAGATCAGCGGCGGCTCCCGCACAAGCGTCGGCGGATACTATGAGCCGGAACCAGAGGACGAAAACTCCGAACAGTTCGACGTCAGCGATAACCGTACCCTGGACGAAGTGGTCCGCTGGCTGATGGAGATGGACTATATCCCCAGCTTCTGCACCGCATGCTACCGGGAAGGGCGTACCGGCGACCGCTTCATGGCCCTGTGCAAGAGCGGACAGATCCAGAACTGCTGCCATCCCAATGCCCTCATGACCCTGAAAGAATATCTCACAGATTACGCAACGCCTGAAACAAAGAAAATCGGAGATCGGTTGATCGAAAAAGAGGTCCTTAACGTGCCAAACGAAAAAGTAAGAAAAGTCGTACTCGAGAATCTGCGCCTGATTGAGGAGGATAACAGAAGAGATTTTCGCTTTTAAATGAATATACGTTCTTGATCTTTTTCCATTTTGGGACACAGTGAAATTCAGTTGGGGACGTAGTCAAATTGAATTTGACTACGTCCCCAACTAACATTTTGACTATTCCAGCACGAATATCCTGGAGTCAAAGTCTTTCCCCATATGGAGTCCCTGCCCCAGTCCCGGCAGCACATCTCCCGCGCTTGTATCCGTCGTTATCAGGCCGACATTCATTAGTTCATCCCCGTAGAATGCCCCTTGTTTTTTACCGTCCTCGTATACGGTATACAGCCGCTCCTCGTCCAGTCCCGCAAGTTTGAGCCGGGTATACGGCATATTGGCTCCATTTAGGATTCTATACCATCCCACGATCGCTTTTTCCCGGTCTTCGCTTACTGACATCCACGCCGTGACATTTCCCTCAAACGGACTTTTCAGCCGGTAAAATCTGCCGAACTGGAGCAGCCCGCGGTATTTCTTCATAAATTCTACCTGCCGCCTGACTTCTTCCTGTTCTTCCTCTGTAAGGCGGTTCAGATCCAGCTCATATCCGAATGTGCCAAAGCATGCCACATCCGCCCGGGCAGAAAGCGGGGTACTCCTCATGACCTGATGGTTGGGCACGGCGGATACATGTGCCCCGATGCTGCTGATCGGATAGCAGTAGGATGTGCCATACTGGATCTTCAGCCGCTCTATGGCATCCGAATCGTCACTCGCCCAGGCTTGCGGGGCGTAGTACAGAAGCCCCGGATCAAAACGCGCCCCTCCGCTGGCACAGGACTCGAATAAGATATGGGGAAATGCAGCAGTGAGCCTCTCGTAGAGATCATACACACCCAGGATATATCGGTGGAACACCTCTCCCTGCCGGTCCGCCGGAAGCGCCGCACAATAGCACTCCGTGATGCTGCGGTTCATATCCCATTTCACATAAGAGACTTTCGCATTTCCGAGAATGTCCGCCATACTCCCATAAATGTAGTCCACGACTTCTTTTCTTGAGAAATCCAGCACGTACTGATATCTCCCCTGTGACTGGCTTCTTCCCGGCACTGCCAGTATCCAGTCCGGGTGTGCCCGGAACAGCTCTGAGTTTTTATTCACCATCTCCGGTTCAAACCAGAGCCCGAACTTCATTCCCATGCCTTCAATCTTCTCTGCCAGTCCGGTGATCCCTTTTGGGAGAAGCTCTGTGTTGGGTTTCCAGTCTCCCAGTCCCGCAGTGTCATCCCTGCGCGCCCCGAACCATCCGTCGTCCAGCACGAAAAGCTCAATCCCGCTCTCCTTTGCCTTCCCGGCGATCGAGAGCAGTTTTTCCTCATCAAAGTCCATATATGTGGCTTCCCAGTTATTGATCAGCACCGGCCTTGCCCGATCCCGCCAGTACCCCCTTGCAAGGCGCTTGCAGTACAGCCGGTGGAAAGTCTGGCTCATGTCATTAAGGCCGCCGGAAGTATATACCATAACTGCCTCGGGGGTCTGGAACTCTTCTCCCAGCTCCAGCTTCCAGTCAAACCATTCCGGGTGAATCCCCAAAAGCACCCTCGTCGTATCATGTGCATCCACCTCTGCCTGTGCCAGAAAGTTCCCGCTGTACACCAGGCTGAATCCGATCACTTCCCCCTGAAACTCGTCTGCTGCCGGTCGTTTCAGCACAATAAACGGATTATGCTCATGGGAAGAATGCCCCCTCATGCTGCCTACCGCCTGAATACCCTGCTCCAGCCTTCTCTCCTTCACATGCCTTTCCCTTGCCCAGGCTCCGGAAAACTGAATCCAGTCATACTCACAATCGGGAAGATCCATACACAGGCTCATCGCTTTCAAAAGATGCACCGCGCTGCCGCCCCGGTTGACAAACCGCGCGCTCCTCGCAAGAATCCCGCCTTCCGCAAACAGTGTATACAGAAGTTCCAGCTCAACTCCCGTCTCCTCATCTTCAAGGACAACCGTCAGAGTTTCCGCCTCCTCATCCTTCTCCGTATACGTTGCCGGAAGTCCCTTAAGCTCCGGTTTCCCTGCCGTCACGGTATGTCCCTTATAGCGGAAATCCACGATCCGGCTGCCGTTTTCCTGCAGGATCTCAACCGCCGGGAAGCGGTAATCCGAGGAGCCGTATACACCATACTCCTGTTTCACATGCTCAAGCGACAGTGTTCTCTCGCCCTCAAAAACGTATGATCCCATAGGTCGGGGCACCATCTCCAGAAGATACGGATACTCCTCTTTTTGATGGATCCTTTTCCCAAAATAAAGCTGTCCCATATGTCCGTTGGGAAGCACTGTCATGATATAGCTTATCTTTGAATCAGACAGATGAAATGTCCGGCTCGTTTCATGGAATGTAATACTCATGCCTGCTCCTCCTTTTGCTGTGTGGCTCATGCGCTCCAACGCTATAGATATTATAAAAAAACGCACACGAAATAACAGGCATTAATGTTACAGATAACAGTCTGAATGTTAAAAGCGTGCCGCCGACCCTCTCTTCCGGTATTTCGATGGAGTCAGTCCGTTCTTCGCCTTAAATGCCTTTGAAAAGACAAGCGGATCGCTGTATCCGCAGGAAAGCGCCACGCTTTCTATGGAAATATCCGTTATGAGAAGCAGTTCTGCCGCCCGTGTAAGCCGGTAGTTTGCCAGATACTCCTGAGGCGGCATTCCAATCTCCTTCTGAAACAGTGTATACAGATAGCTCCTGTTAATACAGACATAATCCGCAATATCCGTAATATGGATCGGATTGCAGTAATTGTTCTGAATAAACTCCACCGCTTTCCTGACATACAGGCTCCCCGTCCCCCGCTCAGGCACAGAAAATACGTCCATATTTTCCGCAAGCACTCCCAAAAAGGAATACAGCAGCCCCTCCAGGTAAAACTGGTCTGACAGGGCATATGTATTATGGTTTAACATGCTTAGCACAATCTGCTTTAAGCGCTCGCCCTGGCTGCTGCGGTAAATAAGGCGGCTCTCTCCCAGCCCTGTGCTTTTCAGGTATTCTTCCGCCTTCTCACCGCCAAAGCCGACCCAGAGGTAACTCCACGGCTCTTCCCCATCCGCCTGATAAAAAGTCTGTACCCCAGGTTCGATCAGGAATCCCTGACCCGCTTCAAGCTCATATCTCACCCCGCCGACCGTATAGCTGCCTTTCCCTTCCATAATATAGTGGATGATGTAGTTTGGGCGGACAGCCGGTCCGAAGCTGTGGCCCGGACTGCACCTCGCATATCCGCACAGGCACATATACAGCTCCGGAAACTGCCTCTCCTTTATCTGAAGTACATACGAATCTTCCATTTCATCCTCATGCCTTCGTCGGCATGAATTTCAGGATTTCTCCTGCCACATTCGAGATCGGCATTGTCTGGAGCCACACGTGTCCCGGTCCGGTTATGACCGTATTGAAAATGCCCTCTCCGCCGAACAGCATATTTTTAACTCCGGGAACAGTCTTTATGTCCATATTGCAGGTGCTCTCCATCGCTGCCAGATACCCGGTATCCACGATGATCTGCTGCCCCGGCTGCAGATCATACTCCACCACATGGCCGTCAAACTCGAGAAACGCCATCCCGTTTCCTGAAAGCTTCTGCATGATAAAGCCCTCCCCGCCGAACAGCCCTGCGCCCAGTTTTTTGCGGAAAAATACGGACAGCTCTACCGTCGACTCGGCGGCAAGGAATCCTGACTTCTGCACGATAAGCTCACTTCCCGGCTCGATCCTGCGCGCTACGATCTGCCCCGGGAAGCTGGACGCGAAGGCAATCATTCCGTTCCCGCCTCTGGCAGTATATCTGTTCTGGAACATTGCCTCTCCCGCAAACATCCTTCCAAATGCTTTTCCTACTCCTCCGCCTGTCGTTGTCTCCATCTGCATGTTCGGTGACATCCAGCTCATGGAGCCTCTCTCCGTGAGCATCTGCTCCCCGTCATCCAGGTAGCAGAGTACTACCGGGAGAGTCTCGCCTTTAATCTCATATCTCATTTGTTCTCCTCCTCGTAATGAATGTACAGTACCTTCTCTTTTCCCGGCAGAGCAAAGGCCCCGCCATCGCCGTCCTATGGTCAGACAGAACAGAGAAAAGCCCTGCCTTATCGTATATTCCCATACTACCACAGGCAGGGCAGGATTTCATCATATCCATGTAAATTTTTTTCTGTCAGGCATCTCTTTTCTCTTCTTCCTCAGGAGCCTCTGCCTTCGGGATCACAATGTCCGCCTTAAACAGATCCGCCTCGGTCGATATTTTCAGGGTTCCATGCTGAAGTTCCACAAAGCTTTTCGCGATCGCAAGCCCCAGTCCCGATCCCTCTGTGTTTCTGGAGGAATCCCCCCGGACGAACCTGTCTGTGATCTCTTCCACATTAAAATCCAGCTCTGTGGCCGAGACATTTTTCATGGAGATATGGACCTCCCCATCAGTCTCTGCCATCTCAATATAGACCCGGGTATGCGGCATCGCGTATTTCGTGATATTTACGATCAGGTTTTCAAATATCCGGTATGTCTTCTCACTGTCCAGCCACATCACAATCTTATGCTCCGGCAGTTTCCAGCGGATCTCCAGATTCGCCGCCCCGATCTTACTGTCATTCTCCAGTCCGACCTGTTTTAACAGATCCACAATATCCACCTGCATATAATTCATTTTCACGCTTTTGCTCGCTGCTTTGCTGATCTCAAAGAGATCCTCAATCAGAACCTTTAGCCTCAGTGATTTTCTCTCCAGCACATCGATATACTCTCTGCGCTTCTCTTCATCCTTTTCATTTTTCAAAAGGTCAGTGTAGGTGATGATGGCAGTCAGCGGTGTACGGAGGTCATGGGAGACATTCGTCACCAGCTCTGTTTTCATCCGCTCGTTCTTCACTTCTTCCTCAACTGCCTTTTTGAAGCCTTTCTGGATTTTTTTCAGCTCATCCTGGATCGGATTAAACAGTCCCATATCCCCCTCGATCGGCATGTCGAGATGCCCCTCTGCAAGCTGGTTCGTCGATTTGAGCAACAGCTTATATTTCTCCTGCAGATCCTTTGTAAACCGCCGCAGAAAGAGGAAGAGGGCCACTGAATATATGATCAGTGCGAAGATCCCATAAAACCAGAACATACTGATCACTGCCAGGATCGCGAAATTGATCAGCACGATTTTCAGGATCGTCTTGTTCGTCCTGTCCTGAAAATCCAGATGCACAAGGGCGTCATATTGGTCAGTGAGGAATCCTTTCGCTTTCCTGAGAACAGTTTTCCCACTTTCTCTGAGCCTCTTTCCGCCTCCTTCTCCGTATCTGAGCCACCGTACCAGCCTGACCGTCAAAGTACGCTCCCGCCAGTATGCTCCTCTCATACGGATGATCGCCCTCAGGGACGTGACCGCCCAGAAAAAGACGCCAAAGATACCCAGCCACATCAGGAAATTGAGGAACATCCCGCTTCCGCCCCCAATGCCTCCTTCCAGCGTCTCATACACTACCTGCCCGGCAATCCAGAATACATCGCTCATCAGCATGATAAAAAGCGCCAGCACCGGAATCTCAAATGGCACGCGGAACAGTTTCATCTCACTGATATCCAGCCTTTTCACGCACGGGAACAGCAGCGCTGCCGCGGCGGTTATAAGGATCAGGATCTCAAACGGATCCCGGAAAGATCCCGCGTTATACAGGCTGTACAGACCTGTCTCTCCCGGGTACACCGCCTCCGTATAGCCTGCCAGATTTTCTGCGCTCATCCCATAGATAATGGTAACGCCTGAAGGTTCTGAAATGGATGAGATGTAACCCTCATACATGACACTCTGCGCATCCGTCAGAAAAGCAGTTTCAAGCTCATATTGACGCTGTGCCGACATCTCTGTGCCCGATACCTGGATATCCGAGATCTCCCCTTCGCCCGAGAACTGATACTCCGCCCTGAAAGCATAGTAGTTCTCCGCCTCCTGAAGCCTTGACGCTGCCTGCTCCGTTGTCTCATCAAGGAGGGACTTCCCTTCCTCGTCAAACACCCCATACTCCAGGAATTTCCTTGTAAGGTCAAAATTACGCTGTCCATACATGCTTATAACCTCAGACAGTTCCGTCTCCTCCGAGTATTCATTGTACAGGATATAATTTCCCTCTGCCAGGTCGAACCCCATCTGGGAAACAGTTTCCGACTGCCTGCTGCCCTCGTCGGTCTTGTTCTCAAGATAATTCCTGATATTGCTGTAATTGCTCATCATCAGGAAAGCACACAGGCACAAAAATAAGATAACAACAATTATGCCAAATTTATGGCTGTTTTTCAATTTTGTATCCAACACCCCACACCACCTTTAAATATTTTGGATTTTTCGGATCAAGCTCAATCTTCTCCCGGATATTTCTCACGTGGACCATGATCGTGTCCGTGTTGATCGCCTTCTCCTGCCATACCCTCTCATAGATCTCCTCAGAGGAAAATACTCTCCCGGGATTTTTCGCAAGCAGCAGGATGATCTTGTACTCGATCGGCGTGAGCTTAACCGGAACGCCGTCCACAGATACTTCCACCGTATCCTCGTTGATCTCGAGTCCACCTATCACATGTACGTTTTCTTTTGGCGCCAGTTTCTCCAGGAATTTCCTGTATCGCCTGAGCTGAGAATTAACTCTTGCCATCAGCTCCATGGGAGTGAACGGCTTCGTCACATAGTCGTCGGCTCCGATGTTCAGACCTGTGATCTTATCCACTTCCTCGGATTTCGCGGAGAGCATGATGACCGGGAAATCATACTTCTCTCTAAGCTTCATTGTCATACGTATCCCATCCATTCTCGGCATCATGATGTCCACGATCGCCAGATGGATCTCCTCTCTGTCCATGATCTCAAGTCCCTCGATCCCATCTGCTGCCTGGAACACTTTGTATCCCTGGCTCTGCAGATATATCTGGACGCCTTCCCTGATCTCCTTATCGTCCTCCACGATCAAAATGTTATTTGCTTCCATTTCCCTCTCCTTTTCCAAGCTGTAAACATTGATGCAGCCCCCTTTGACTGTTTACAGGATACCCTGTAAATCTAAAGGAGGCTGCTATAAGAATCCTAAGAAATTCTAAAGATTTATGGAACGGTTTTTCATATTTCCCCAACCGGGTTCAGTCCTGCCGGCGAAACTCAATGCGCCCGGTCCCGGCGTCCATGCCGTCTATAATGGCAAGCGACTCAAGCTGATACCCGAGGTTCCGGATGATCCGTCCTCCGGACTGAAACCCTTTCTCAATCGCAATCCCGATCCCCTCGACAACGGCGCCGGCGGACTGCACGATCTGTATCAGTCCCTGAAGCGCGCATCCGTTTGCCAGAAAATCGTCAATAATCAGTACATGGTCGTCCGGTCCCAAAAACTTCTGCGACACAATGACATGGTTGATGCATTTATGTGTGAATGATTCGACCTCAGCCACATACATCTCCCCGTCCAGATTGATGCTCTGGGACTTTTTTGCAAACACGACAGGAACGCCGAAATGCTGTGCCGTCACACAGGCAATGCCTATGCCGGACGCCTCGATGGTCAGGATCTTATTGATTGTTTTCCCGGCAAAGCGGCGTTTAAACTCAGCTCCCATCTCATCCAGAAGCCGGATATCCATCTGGTGGTTCAGAAAACTGTCCACTTTCAGCACATTTCCTTCTTTTACGATACCGTCTTTCACAATACGCTCTTCCAAAAAATTCATCACTTGACCTCTTCCTTCGTATCTTTCTCTTCTTTATCGTCAAAAACCGCAAACACTCTTCTTAGCAGATAAGAATTTATCCACGCGATGAGAGAGACTCCAAACAACAGCCAGACCGGAATCGCAATAAGCAGAAACTGCAGGTTCCAGACTGAAAGCAGGGCTGCCCCAACGGTAACGATAACCATGAGCAGGGTGTACGGCAGCTTCGCCACGGTCAGGATCAAAGCATTTTTCAGGGTTGTCCCGACTGTGTTCTCATAGCGGGCTGTCAGCGGAAACGCATAGATGGCAACCGACAGAAGAAGGAACCCCAGCAGCAGAAAGACTGTCCGGAAAAGCAGGGCAGCCGTTTCCGGCATAACAGAAACCACTCTCATATCAATATACCAGACAGTCCCCAATGCAGCCAGAATCAACCAAATGACCGTTGCCTGCCTGAAATTATCTTTAAATGCCCTGAAAAACCCTTTGAAAATGTACCCCTCTTCATTCCTGACCAGCTTCAGCATGACCGTATAAAGCGCGGCGGTCGACGCCCCGATTGTCACGATCGGAATCGAACAGATAAGCCACAGGATGTTGAGGCATACCATGTCACAGATCTTGGAAAGTGTACGTGTTACAACATTATCGACCAAATTGAATCTCATATCAACATCTCGCTTTTCTCTTAAGTTTCTTACAGTATAGCACACGGATTCCCATGATACAATCTGAAAACGAAGCAGTCGCCAGGGACCCGGGTAAATCCCCACTTTGGCGCGTTGCTGTTACAAAAAAACACCCTGCAGTTCTGCTGCAGGGCATGAAAAAAGCGGGTGATGGGAATCGAACCCACGTATCCAGCTTGGAAGGCTGGTGTTCTACCATTGAACTACACCCGCGCCATATCTGACACGAATGATATGATATCATATTCCCCTGGAAAATGCAAGCACTTTTTCTCAAAAGAGAACTGCCGGAAAGGCAGTTCTCCTGTCTCCACATCTCTAACCTTTCATTTCAAGCGCTTTCTTCGGGCAGGCTGACACGCAGATTCCACATTCTACACATTTTTCTTTGTCCAGCTCCCATGTTTTTTCCTTCCGGTCCACCATGATTGCCTCCTGGGGACATTTCTTCGCACAGAGTGTGCAATGGACACATTTCTCTGCATCCAGCACAGGCTTTCCGCCTGACGCCCCTTCTGCCTCCTTTTTCTCCTCCTGTGGCCGGGTAAATGTCTCGCTCTTCTTTTCTATCTCCGGCGCCGTATATCCCTTTTTCATCATCAGGCATTTTTTCGGGCATACATTGACGCAGCTGGAACACTGTACGCAGTCAAACCTGTCTATTGTCCATGTCCCTGCCTTTCTGTCGACCTGGATCGCCTGGGACGGACATGCCCGCATGCAAAGCCCGCAGGTAATGCAGTCTTCTATCCTGATCTCAATATGCCCTCTCATTCTGTCGGGGTAATCGACAGGCTGGAAAGGATACTGTGTCGTCGCCGGTTTCTGGAAAAGATTCTTAAGCACTCTCCCGGCAAATATAAACATTTTTGTCTTATCCATACTACTGCTCCATTCTGCCGCTTAAAAGCCGGCTTATCTTCCTGAAAACGGATGTCTTGCGTCCTTCGGTTTTCCCTATCTTTCCGTACAGCTCACACACGGGTCGATCGTCAGGATCAGAAGCGGTACGTCCGCAAGCTGGCACCCTTTGAGCATTTCAACCATCGGCGGGATATTGCTCGTCGTAGGCGTACGCAGCCGGAAGCGGTCCAGATATTTCGTTCCGTTCCCCTTAATATAGTAGATTGCCTCTCCTCTGGGCTGTTCGATTCGGACAAAATATTCTCCCGACGGATTGCCTTTTACCGGAACGCTGACCGGGCCCTGAGGGATCTTCCCAACTGCCTCCCGGATCAGGTCAAAGGACTGGAAAAGTTCTTTAAGCCGGACCTCGCAGCGTCCATAGCAGTCTCCCTCTGTCGAGGTGATTGGTTCTACTGTCAGTTCATTGTATGCACCGTACCCGAGCAGCCGGGCATCATATTCTATCCCGCTTGCTCTCATCATGGGACCGACAGCCCCCATAGCAACCGCGTCCTCCTTTGTCAGGATTCCGGTCCCCTTCAGACGGCTCTGGACAGTATAATCCTGAAGGAACGTATCCACGACAGGCTTCATCTCGCCTTCCAGGTCACTGACTGCACGCAGGACATCCTGCAGCATGGAGCTGTCCATATCCTTCTGGACGCCCCCCACGCAATTAACCGAATGGATGATCCTTCCTCCTGCCGTCTCGTCAAACATATCCAGGATCTTCTCACGCAGCCTCCAACTCTCCATGAACAGGCTTTCAAATCCCATCGCATCCGCCAGAAGCCCGAGCCAGAGCAGATGGCTGTGTATCCGGCTCATCTCCAGCCAGATCGTGCGCAGATATCTCGCCCTGTCCGGCACTTCAATATCCATGACCTTCTCCACTGCAAGACAGTATCCCAGGCCATGGCCGCAGCTGCAGATGCCGCAGATCCTCTCCGCGATATAGACATACTGCTTAAAATCTCTTTTCTCTACCAGTTTTTCAAGTCCTCTGTGAATATAGCCGATGCTCGGGATCGCGCCAACCACTGTCTCATCCTCCAGCACCAGGTCCAGATGAACCGGCTCCGGCAGGACAGGGTGCTGGGGACCGAAAGGTACTATACTTCTCTTTGCCATTTTCCCTACTCCTTCTATTTAAATGGTGTCTCTTTGTCTATCCTGTAAAGGTTATCCTTATAATCCGGACTGATATTCCGTATCCTGACTCCAAAAAGCTCTGCCGCTTCATTTTCCTGAAGGTATGCGCACGGATAGACCTGGGTGATACTCGCAATCTCCTGGTCTTCTGCAATATCCAGTCGCAGTGTCACCATCTCATAGTCCTTGCAGAAAGAATAGCTCATCTCATATCCGTTTTCGACAGTGGTGGCACAAATCTGGACAAGCCTCCAGTTCTCGCCTTTCATCATGATGACCGCCGGAAAAAATTCCGCGGTCGACACTTTCTTTATCTCGCTTTTATAATCCATTTCCCGTCACCTCCCGCTGTCTTTTAAAGCCGCCTGCTTTGCATCCAAAACTTTGAGTGCTCTGACCACCCCGTCAATAATAGACTCCGGGCGTGCAGCGCATCCGGGCACATATACATCAACGGGGATCACAGTGTCAATCCCGCCTTTGATGTTATAACATTCCTTGAACACTCCGCCTGTGCAGGCACAGATTCCAACTGCCACAACAACCTTCGGCTCCGGCATCTGGCTGTAAAGCTGCCTGACCACCCTCTCTGTCTGGCTGTTGATCCCTCCTGTGATCAGCAGGATATCCGCCTGGAACGGGTCTCCCGTATTGATGATCCCAAATCTTTCAATATCATATTTGGGGGTGAGGCAGTCCAGCACTTCGATGTCACACCCGTTGCAGCTGCTGGCATCATAATGGAGCAGCCACGGTGATTTTGATACTTTGTTCATAGCCTTCCTCCTTACTTGTCCAACATCAGAATCAGTATATTCACGCCTCCGGCTACCAGAGTCACCACCCAGCAGCTATAAAGCAGCGTTTTCCATTTCACACGGGCGCTCACATTGTCCCATAGTGTCTCCATAAAAAAGATCACGCCGCAGACTACAATCGCAGCAACCCAGCTCCACCATGTACTGTTCACAAAAAACAGGCAGAAAATACCAAAGAGCAGGATCTTCTCATAGTATTCCGCGATGTTCATGATCGCAAGGGTCATGCCGGACATCTCTGTCGTCAGTCCTTTTACCATCTCCTGGTGTGCATGATGGCTGGTTGACAGGTCAAACGGGGACTTCCTGAATTTGATCGCCGCTGTAAACATGAATCCCACCAGAAGTCCCGGCATGAAGACAACTGCACTGACCGGAGCATTGATGATATCGCCCACATGGAACGATCCGGTCGTCAGATAAAATCCCACTGCAACCAGAAGTGTCAGAGGTTCATATGCCATCATCTGAAGCATCTCCCTGCTTGCCCCCATGTTCGCATATGGGGAAGAGTCGCTGGAGGCCGCCATAATCAGGAACATATCTGCCGTACTTAAGATAAAGAGCACCATCAGGAGATCCGCTCCCGCGAACAGCATGGCACCCGCAATCATCAGGATCACAAGATAGCTCATGTTCAGAAGGAGCTGTACATTATTTACCGTAATCAGCTCCTTGGAAAAAAGCTTGCCAAGATCATAAAACGGCTGGAAGAGCGATGGTCCCCTCCTGCGCTGCATCCGCGCACTGATAATACGGTCCAGTCCATCCAGCAAGGCCCCCAGGAACGGCGCCAGAAGAAGATACGCCAAAACCAGAATGATTCTTATCATGATACACCTCCTATTACAAGGCAGAATCCCAGGACAAGGATTGCAGCTGCCAGAATAATGGACGGTACCCTTAGATGCCTGCGTCCAAACTCAAACCTGAGATACCAGTTGCTCAGGTAGAGATGCTCTTTCTCCCCATAGCTGTTCAGGAAAAAGCGGTTATCCCCCTCATTGATTCCATTCATATAGATCGGGACGAGCTCACTGTGGGATCTGCGGCTGATGAAGAACATAACTACAGGCACAATAAAGATGGAGATCAGCATGATTGCCATCGTCGTGAGCACGCTCATGGAAAGGACATCCGTGGAATTTCCAAACAGTTCCCTTACGATCGGGTTCACCACCCATATTGCCACGAGCGGAAGAAGGAGGCATAACAGCAGCATCAGGACCGCATGGAAGAACATGGAGACGTATTCATCCTTATTCGTCACATCCTCCACAGTCTCTCTCGGAATATGATAGCACAGAAGCTTTGCAAGCCATTTTGTCCAGTAGAACATTGTCGTGGCGCTGCCGTAGGCAATACATAGCACGAGGACAAAGTTCCCGGAATCGACAAACGCTTTCAGAGCTACCCATTTGGAGATCAGCATCCCGAAGGGAGCCAGATACATCCCGGCGATTCCGATTCCCATGATGTATGCCAGTTTCGGGACACGTATGATCAGTCCGTGCATATCCTCGATATCACGGGATCCCAGCGTATTCTCTGTCGCTCCCACCGACTGGAAAAGCATGGACTTGCTGACGGAATGGAAAATCATGAGGAAGATCGCCGCCCAGACTGTCTCCTCAACACCGATTCCGGCACATCCCACGATCAGTCCCAGGTTCGAGATCGTAGAAAATGCAAGCACTTTCTTGCCGTCATTCTGGGCGATCGCCATCATGCTCGCCATGATAAAGGTAAAGCCGCCGATACTGGAGATGATAATCCCCACCAGATTTCCCTCAAGGGCAGGAGAAATCCGGATCAGCAGATATACCCCGGCTTTTACCATTGTTGCACTGTGCAGCAGCGCGCTGGACGGCGTAGGCGCGACCATCGCGCCTAAAAGCCAGGTAGAGAACGGCAGCTGTGCCGACTTCGTAAGTCCGGCAAGGGCCAGGCAGAGAAGGGGAAGCAGTTCGCCGATCCCTACCACATCTGAAAGCTGCACTGTTCCATGCATTACAGCCATAAGTGCAATCGCGATGGCAAATCCCAGGCCTCCGAGCAGGTTCATCCACAGTGCCATGAAGCTGTTATGGATGGCCTCGTCCGTCCGGGTGTACCCGATCATCAGAAATGAAATCACGCTGGTAATCTCCCAGAAAAAGTAGATCCAGATCAGGTTCTGTGAGAGAACCAACCCAAACATGGCCCCCAGGAACAGGAACAGCATGGAAAAGAAAAACGGCTGCCTGTCCTTTACCTCCTTATGGTGATTGTGGTATCCCTTCATATAGCCAACCGTATAAATGCAGATGAACCCTCCGATACACGCAATAATGATGCACATCAAAATTGTCAGCCAGTCTACCATTATATGAGGACCCTCTGTTATCTCCACCGTAAATTCTATATAAAGCACCAGTGCAGTCTGCGCCGCTGAGAGAAGAATGGGCAGCACCTTGCCGTACTTGATACTCATATAAATGATCAGGCACATCAGGATAATATCTCCTGCTGTCATCAGATGGGCAATCAGCCCTGTGGATATGTAGAACTCCCATGTACGGGCTCCGTCCTGGATCCACCGGACTATAAAAACAATTGTAGTAAGCATGACAATACCGGCTCCCGCATATACGATGTATCCTCTTGCCTTCTCATTTCGCACAACCTGGAACATCACCGCCAGCAGGACCGGGATTCCGATCAGTAATGGTATCATGATCGTATTCCTCCTTCCTCTCCCTATTGTCAGCAGAACACTAAATTAAAAAAATCATTTCTATTATAATACTGTTTCACTTTTTTTTCGATACTTGAAATTACTTTTTCCTTTATTTTTTGTGTTTTATTCTCATAAAAGTGTGTTAAAATGAAACATGTTAAATCAAACAAGTATCTGTCATCACACTGCTGTTTTGGAAAGAGGGGTTTTTATGCACGAACTGAGTATCACAGAACATCTCCTTGAGGACTGCATTAAGAGTGCCAGGGAGAAGAACGCGTCGAAGATCCGCGTCATCCATCTGTGTATCGGACAGCTCAGAGGCATCATCCCCGACTGTATCCAGATCTATCTGGACATGCTCTCTGAAGGCACAATCGCAGAGGGGGCGCGCATTGAGGCCGAGTATCTCCCGGTAAAGGTACTATGCCGGGACTGCAAAAAGGAAGGGGAAATCTCCCCTGGCCATCTTGCGTGCCCGCACTGCAAAAGCCTGAAACTTAAACTTCTGTCAGGAAAAGAATTTTATATCAAAAGTATGGAGGTAGATATCGATGGAAATCAAAGTACTGCATCAGATAATGGACTGGAATGAAGACGTGGGCGATGAGGTAAAAAAACTGCTTGCCTCCCATCATATCTGCATGGTCAATGTAATGGGAAGCCCCGGATCCGGGAAGACAAGCATGATCACAGCGTTGATCAACGCGCTGAAGGGAAACTGGCGTATCGGCGTCATTGAGGGGGATATTGCCGGGCAGGTGGACGCTGAGCGCATCGCATCGCTTGGGATTCCTGCCGTCCAGCTCAACACAGACGGGGCGTGCCACATTGAAGCCATGAGTATTCAGCATATTCTGCCGGAACTTCCCCTGGATGAGCTGGATCTTATTTTTGTGGAAAATATCGGCAATCTGGTGTGCCCGGCAGAATTTTACATCGGGGAGGCTCTGCGCATCACGCTTCTGAGCATCCCGGAGGGCGACGACAAGGTAGAGAAATATCCCCTCATGTTTACGGATACGGACTGCCTGGCCCTGAACAAATACGATATGATGCCATACTTTGAGTTTGAGGAAGAGCGGGTGCTTGCCAACTACCAGACGGTCAATCCGGGCGCCCCCCTCTTTCGCATCAGCAGCCGGACCGGCGATGGAATCCAGGCACTGGCTGACTTTATCTCTGAAAAGGCAGGCAAGGTCAGATCATGATTTCCGGCAGAGAGTCCCGAATACAGAAACTCCGGTTCAGAATAGAAGGCATCGTACAGGGGGTGGGATTTCGCCCTTTCCTTCACCGTCTCGCCGACCGGTATCAGGTCAGCGGATGGGTACGCAATACTTCCTCCGGTCTGGAGGGGGTTCTAAAGGGCAGCTCAGACTCTCTGGAACATTTTCTGCAGGATGTCAGGGAGTCCCCTCCGCCCATGTCTTCGGTGGAGGCGGTACACACTGAAATCGTCACAGAATCCGTACCGGAGACAGACTCCTTTCAAATCCTTCCGAGCAGCACTGATGCCGGGGCGACTCTTGTCTCTCCTGACCTTGCCATGTGCCCGGAGTGCGAAGCGGAGCTGTATACCCCTACAGACCGCAGATACCGGTATCCTTTTATCAACTGTACAAACTGCGGTCCCAGATATACGATCATCCGGTCTCTCCCCTATGACAGGGATCGGACTGTAATGCACGAATTTCCCATGTGTGAAGCGTGCGAGCGCGAATATCACGATATCCACAGCCGCCGCTACCATGCGCAGCCGGACTGCTGTCCCGGATGCGGTCCCCGGATCTTCTATACGGGCCACCACGAAGACGCGCCCGGATCCCCATCCCTGTATGGAGAAGATGCTCTGCGCGCCTCCCAGAAACTGCTGGCAGAAGGCGGTATCCTGGCAGTAAAAGGAATCGGCGGGATCCACCTGGCGTGCGATGCTTCCAATTCCGATGCTGTCAAAAGGCTCCGGCAGAAAAAACATCGGGCAGACAAACCCCTGGCGGTCATGTGCCGTTCTCTTGATACGGTCCGCCGGATCTGCCGTTGTTCCTCCGCAGAGGAAAAGATCCTAACAGGGCATGCCCGCCCCATCCTCCTGCTGGACAAAAAAGATCCCGCCTCCTTCCGGGAGCTCAGCTTTAGTTCCAGACTCGGGGTGATGCTGCCCTACACACCGCTCCACACCCTGCTTGCCGACGGGGTGCACGGCGGTCCTGACGTCCTGGTCCTGACAAGTGGAAATCTGCCCGGATGCCCTGTCCTGACAGAAAATGACGCTGCCCTTGAAGCACTGCGGCACACCGCCGACGGCTTCCTCCTGCACAACCGGCAGATCGAAAACCGCTGTGACGATTCTCTTGTCTCGGAGTGGAAAGGCGGCGTGTACTTTCTCCGAAGGAGCAGGGGATACGCTCCCCGCCCGCTTGACTTTGACAAAAGCGCAGACGGCATCTTTGCCATGGGCGCAGAACAAAAGGCTTCCTTTGCCGCCGGGAAGGGGACTCATATATTCTTAAGCCCCCACATCGGAGACTTGAAAAACGCCGAGACATTTCAACACTATACCCGGACCATGCAGACATATGAGGACCTGTTTGGTTTGCAGCCTTCCTGCTATGTCTGTGATCTGCACCCGGATTATCTCTCCTCCCGGGAAGCCGCACGCCTTGCCAGCCAGAAGGGACTCCCCCTTCTTGCCGTACAGCACCACTGGGCCCATATGGCATCCTGCATGGCAGATAACCGTCTGGATGCCCCCTGTTTCGGAATCATCTGGGACGGGACCGGTCTGGGGACAGACAGGACCATCTGGGGCGGAGAATTTCTCACCGGAGATCTGCGTGATTTCAAAAGAGCCGGCTCCATAAGGCCCGTCGCCCTGCCCGGAGGGGATAATGCCATCCGGGAGATCGGCAGGATTGCCCTGTCTCTTGTACAGGATGCGGGGATCTCATTTTCCCCCTGTGTACCGCTGCCTGAGGAAAAGTACCGCGGGCTGTCCGCCCTTATCCCGTCCGGGCTTTCTCCCGCTGCGAGCAGTATCGGGCGCCTTTTTGACGGCGTCTGCGCCCTTATCCTGGACAGGGATCGGGTGGATTATGAGGGGGAAGGAGCCGAACTTGTGGAGGCTCTCTGCCCTGTACCAATTCCTCATGAACCTGAAGTTCTATGCCCCGGGCTTTCCTATCCCCTCCAATTTTATAAGGAAAAGGGTCTGCGTGTTTTTGACACACGCCCCCTGACAGAGGGGATCCTCCGGGATCTTGGGCACTCTTCTGACCGGGGGCATATCGCGCTTCGCTTCCTGTCAACCCTTGTATGTATGGCGCTGGAGCAGTGTAAGGCACTCAATCCCGACAGGCTTCCCGTCGTGCTCTCCGGCGGCGTGTTCCAGAACCGGTTTCTGCTGCACGGTATCACCGCCGTGCTGGAACACAACGGATTCACAGTGTACACCCACCGCCGGGTATCCACAAACGACGAAGGCATCTGTCTTGGACAGCTCGCCGTCGCCCAGAAGAAAAGGAGTATGGAATATGTGTTTAGCAATGCCAATGAGAATTAAAAAAATCAGCGGGTCTTCCGCAGAATGTGAATCCGGCGGACTGACTCAGAATATCCGTATCGACTTCATCACCGCCCCGGCTCCCGGGGACTATGTCATGGTGCACGCCGGGTTCGCAATCGAGAAAATGTCCGAAGAAGAAGCCATTGAGAATATGGAACTGCTGGAGGAAATAAAAAATGCTCTGTGACAGCTACTTTAAAAATCCAAAGGATGTCCCCATCCTGCTTGAGAAAATTGAGAGGAACACAAAACTGACAGGACCGGTCTGCCTGATGGAGATCTGCGGCACGCACACTATGGCGATCGCGAGAAGCGGAATCAAGAGTATTCTCCCGGATAACGTAACGCTTTTGTCCGGCCCGGGATGCCCTGTCTGCGTCACCCCTGCCAGTATGATCGATATGATCCTGGATCTTTCACAGAGACCCGGCTTCCTGATCGCCAGCTACGGCGACCTTCTCAGAGTCCCCGGCTCTGTCCAGGGGGACAGTCTTTTAAAGCGCCGTGCGGCCGGCGGAAAGACAATGTCTGTCTACTCCCCCATCGATGCGCTTCAGATTGCAGAAAAACATCCAGATCTGGAGGTTATTTTTCTTGGAATAGGCTTCGAGACGACCGCCCCAGGCACTGCAGCGTGTATCCTGGAGGCGGCGTCCAGGGAAATCTCCAACTTTTCTGTCCTTTCCATGCTAAAAAGGACAGAACCCGCCATCCGCTCCCTTATCGAATCTCCTGATTTTGCGGTGGACGGTTTCCTGTGCCCGGGCCATGTTGCCGCTATTATCGGGGCAGACGGTTTCAAATTTCTCCCGTCGGACTATCGACTTCCGGGAGTTGTCAGCGGATTTGAGCCTGCCGACCTGCTCGGTTCAATTCTGGAGCTCACGGGCATGCTGGCACAAAAGGCCCCATCGCTGAAGAATGAATACACCAGGCTTGTGCGCCCCGGCGGGAATCCGGCTGCACTCTCGATGATCAACCGGGTTTTCATCCCCTGTCCTTCCAACTGGCGGGGACTGGGGGATATAGACGGCAGTGGATATATGATCCGCCCGGAATATGCCCGCTGGGATGCAGGGAAAAAATTTGCCCTCTCCCCTCCTGAGCCAAAAGAGATGCCCGGCTGCCGATGCGCCCAGGTCATCCGCGGTGTGCTGCCTCCTTCCGGATGTCCGCTGTTTCGCAAGGTCTGCTCTCCGGACAACCCGGTAGGTCCCTGTATGGTGTCCGGGGAGGGGGCATGCTCCGCTGCCTGGCAGTATGAATGATACAGCAGAAACAATAAGAACGAGGTGACTGAAATGGATGAGAGAATTACACTTGACTACGGAAGCGGCGGGATCAAAACGTCTGAACTGATTGAATCCCTTCTGGTGCCCGCCTTTGACAACCCGGAGCTTTCCCGGCTCGGAGACGGTGCTGTATTGGAAGGAAATGAAAAGCTGGTTTTTTCTACTGACAGTTTCGTCGTGTCCCCCTGGAAATTTCCCGGAGGAGATATCGGAAAGCTGGCGGTCTGCGGGACCGTCAACGACCTGTGTATGGCAGGCGGGACTCCAAAATACTTAAGCCTTTCTTTCCTTCTGGAGGAGGGGTTCCCCATCCCGGACCTAAAAAGCATTGTCTCATCCATAGCTGAGGAAGCGGAGAAAGCCGGGGTGCTGGTCGTTACAGGCGATACGAAGGTAGTAGAAGCCGGAAAAGGAGACTCTGTCTATATCAATACAGCCGGCATCGGGTTCCAGCGCGCCGCGCTTCCCGGGAAGGAGGCAATCCGGCCGGGCGATGCCGTGATCGTCAGCGGCAGCATCGGATGCCACGGTGCCGCTGTTATGATGGCACGCTCCGGCATACCGGGAGCAGAGTCTCCCCTCCTCTCCGACTGCCGGCCGCTCCATCTTGTCTCTGCCGCAGCCCTTGACGCCGCTTTGCCCTCCTCCGTCCGCATCCTGCGGGATCCCACAAGGGGAGGGGTTGCCACTGCATTGAACGAATTTACGGAGGGACTGCCTTTCTCCATTGAGCTGGACGAAACTGCCCTTCCTATAGACCCGGCAGTAGAAGCTGCCTGCGACATGCTTGGCCTTGATCCGCTCTACTGTGCCTGTGAAGGGCGTATGCTGGCAGTCTGTGACCCCAAAAGCACGGAAAGAATACTCTCTGCAATCCGGGATGTACCGGGCGGTGAACACGCCGTACAAATCGGCACAGTTACAGACGACATGCCCGGGAAAGTCCTTCTTCGGACCACTATCGGGGGAAGGCGCATCCTTTCAAAGTTAAACGGTATACAGCTTCCGCGCATATGCTGACAGTTAGGGGGCATCTTTTTCCTTTTTGTTGTTAAAACAACGAAATTGTTCTTTGTTATATAGTACAATAGTTCGTGTAAAAGAGAAATTTATCAGGAAAAAGAAAGGAAAGTGCAATGATAAGAAAAATTATACAGATTGATGAAGAAAAATGTAACGGATGCGGACTTTGTGCATCCGCCTGTCATGAAGGGGCAATCGGTATGGTAAACGGAAAAGCGAAGCTTCTCAGGGACGATTACTGCGATGGACTCGGAGACTGCCTCCCGGCATGCCCCACCGGAGCTATCACGTTCATTGAACGGGAGGCTGCCGCCTATGACGCCGCCGCCGTAAAAAAACATATGTCAGAAAGAGCGGGAAAAGTACCTGGGAATAATTCACCTAAGTCCCCGGCTGACGCCTTTTCCCCGGTCCGCTCACGCCTTGATAACTGGCCGGTGCAGATCAAGCTTGCTCCTGTAAGCGCCCCCTGTTTTGAAAATGCCTCCCTGCTTATAGCGGCGGACTGTACTGCCTATGCCTACGCTGCCTTTCATGAGGATTTCATGAAGGGGAAGGTCACTCTGATTGGCTGCCCGAAACTCGACGGTATCGATTACTCAGAAAAGCTGACGGAAATCATCCGCCAGAACAACATCAAAAACGTTACCATCATCCGCATGGAAGTGCCATGCTGCGGAGGCCTGGAATTTGCCGCCAAGAAGGCGCTTCAGGACAGCGGGAAATTCATCCCGTGGCAGGTTGTGACGATCTCCATTGACGGGCAGATTCTCGACTGAGGATTTCTCTATACGGCAAAAGATCAGACCGGCATGGGGACGCCGGACAAAGCCAGCGTCCCCATGCCGGTCTGTATTCATCTGTGAAAGGATCATCCCATCACTTCCGCATAGGAAGCATGTCTCTCGAGATCCTGCGTCAGTTTCGCCATCCGGGATAAGTCCCCGATCAGGATCACGCCGCACAGTCTGTTATTCAGGAAGTAGTATTTATAATACTGCCCCTTTCCCATATCCTGAAATTCCACAGTCTTATAGAGAAGATTCGGGTTCTTCCCGTTGTCACCTGCCGCAAACAGCGCTGTATTCATGCCGTGGAAGGTAAGCGCAGCTGCCACAGGCTGATATTCCAGTGCTTCACCTGCTGCATTTGCCCCTGCCACTTTGCCCTGGTCCACTGCCTCGGGCCAGATCGCGTAATTTGCCCCCTGGTACTGTGCACAGTCGCCACATGCATACACACCTGAGAGATTTGTCTCCATCCGGGCATTGACCACTACGCCCCGCTCTGTCTCGATGCCCATATGGCCTGCAAGACCTGCATTTGCGCGCACACCCGCGGAGACAATGACCAGTTCTGCCGGAAGTACCTCTCCGCCTGCAAGGCGCACGCCCGTCACATGATCTGTGCCTTCAACAGCCTCTACATTCACGCCGGTACGGATCTCGACCCCGCTTTTTCCGGCCATATTTTTGAGCAGCTCGGCTGAACCTGCGTCAAGCTGGCGTCCCATGAGTACCGGAGCCACCTCCAGTACTTTTACATCGAGACCTCCCTTTTTCAGCTCCCATGCCGCTTCAAGCCCAAGCACACCGCCGCCGATCACTACGGCTTTCTTCGCCCTTTCCATCAGCTTCTCCACTTTCTCTACGTCCGCAAGCCTGCGGATCGCGATCACTTCCGGAAGGTCGCTGCCCTCCATCGGCGGGATGAAACATTCACTGCCCAGTGCATAAATCAGCTTTGTGAAATGTACCTTCGTCCCGTCGTCCAGAATAACCTCTCTCGCCTTCATATCGACATCTGTCACAGTCTTTCCCAGCATCTGATACACCTTGTTCTTTTCATACCAGTCTGGATCCTCTATTGCAATCTGATCGGCACTCAGTCCCGCCACAATAGACTTTGTCAGCATCGGGCGGTTATATGCGGGATAAGCTTCATTAGAGATCATGATAACCGTGCCGGTCTTATCCCGTTCCCGTATCGCTTTTGCCGCATTGAACCCGGCGGCTCCGTTTCCGAGGATCACATAATATTCCTCTGTATTATTTACAAATCCGGTTTCTTCTACCTCTACAGGGACAAAGTTTTCTTTTCCCACGCCGCATACCGGGCAGATCTCCAGGGAAGAATCGAAGATCTCACCGCATACGAGGCATTTCACAAGGCTTCTCGCTCCCTTCTTCTTCGGCTTCACAGGCTCTTTATCCAGGACTCTGCATCCAAACTGGTACCCATACTCATAGGCGCTTACCAGATCAGCCTCTGACGGCTTGAACCTTACCCGGAAGCCGTCACAGACTTTCATCCTGAGCTGTTTTAATCTCTGCGTAATGTTGGGGACTCCCTCGCCGCTCCAGCCATAGCTTCCAAATGCGCCCGCATGCTTTCCTCCATGAGTCGCAGGAAACATCCCAAGCGTCAGATCCCAGATCGGTTTTAATGCTTCGCCCACAATCGTTGGAGTTCCCAGCAGGATGCCGTCTGCGAAGAGAAGCTCTTCATTCACTTTCGCTGCGTCAGCCTCCACCATATCGTAAGTGCGCACGTCAATATCACCGCTGTCCTGCACGCCCTGTGCTATCTTCTCTGCCAGTGTCTTTGTATACCCATACGCGCTCACATATGGCATAATGACTGTCTTCTTCGGATTCGGGTTCACAAGGGTGGACCACTCCCTGTACTGCTTCATGACCTCCTTGATCCGCTCTCCCACGAGTACCGGTCCATGTCCTGTACACACCATGCTGATATCCATATTTTCAACACGGTCAAGCGCCTTAAGCATAAACGGCTTAAAGGGTCCGATGATGCAGTCATAATAATATTTCAGTGCCTTCTGGTAATCCTCTTCCTTTTTAATTTCCGTAGAAACCACCTCCGGAAGGCAATAATGGGAACCGAAGGAATCACAGGTTACCAGGATCTGTTCCTCCTCTATAAAGGTATACATTGTATCGGGCCAGTGGAGGTTTGGCACATGCATAAAGTGAAGTGTCCTGTCCCCGATTTTCATCTCCTGGTCATCGCGCACTGCGATGCTGACGAAATCTCGGTTTACAATCTCTTTGAGGAAACCGATCGCGCATCCTGTCGCCAGGATCTTCATCTGCGGGCTGTAATCCAGAAGCTTCTCCACACTGCCTGCATGATCCGGCTCCGTGTGGCTCACGACGAGATAGTCAATCCTGGTCACATCAATGACCTCTTTCATTTTTTCCAGGTACTCGTCAAAGAATTTTGCCTTTGCCGTCTCAAACAGAATGGTCTTGCCTCCTGTTTTCATCACATAGGAATTGTAGGTGGTCCCAAATTCCGTGTACATAATGATATCAAAGACTCTGAGCTTATCGTCAATGATTCCTGTCCAATAAAAATTCTCACGTAGTTTCACACTTTTCATTTCTGTCATCCTCCATTTTTTATATTTTTTATCTTCAGACAGAGAAACTGCCGCAGCAGCGAGGGTTCTTTTGCAAAAATCCCTGTTGCTGCGGCAGTTGTCCTATTGTCCTGTGGATCGCTGATAACTGTCACTGCCTTACCCTGCCTGCAAGACGGTGTTCTTCCTTTTTATCTTTCCGTTTAATGCCAAACAGAAACGTCGTCCTGTTTGCCTCTTTCAGACTCTCCTGACGATAATATTTTGCTTTGTCCATCACTTCAAAGAGCCTGATCCGCCAGGCTGCAAATCTTGATGACATCCCCGGTCTGTTCAGTTCATCCTCCAGACTGTGGCTGTCGTCATATATCTGAAATTCTGTAACAACCCAGCAGATAAGAAGAAAGGTAACAGCCAGTAAAATCGTCGCAACATATACTTCTGTCATAGTCATCTCTCCTTCCTGCTATGATACTTTAAGTCTAGAACTTTTCAGGAAGATAGTCAACATTTTCAGATAATTTTGTTTCAATTTTCCATATTGCCATTATCCTTCTCATCTGATAAAAACCCGGCACTCAAACTCCCACCTTTTTACACACATCCGCAAGGCAGCATTTTTCACAGTGGGGTTTCGTTCTTGCCGTACATACATCTCTTCCATGATACACAAGACGGTGGCAGAAATCGCTCCCCTCCTCCGGAGGTATGATTTTCCACAAAGCCATCTCCACTTTTTTCGGCTCCTTGATCTGGTCCACAAGACCGATCCGGTTTACCAGACGTATGCAGTGCGTATCTGTCACAATCGCAGGCTTCCCAAACACATCTCCCATGATAAGATTTGCACTTTTGCGCCCTACTCCCGGCAGTTTCAGCAGAGCGTCAAAATCATCCGGGATTTTCCCGCCATACTCGTCGCGGATCATTTTCATGCAGGCACTAATATCTCTCGCCTTGCTCCTGCCCAGACCGCATGGACGCACGATCTCTTCTATATCATCAACATCAGCGGCTGCCAGAGAATCCACATCCGGATACTTCTCATACAGCCCTTCCACTACAACATTCACCCTTGCATCCGTGCACTGTGCCGCCAGCCTGACGCTGACGAGCAGCTTCCACGCCTGGTCATAGTCCAGAGTACATCCTGCGTCGGGATATTCCTTCTTTAATCTTTCGATCACTTCCAGCGCGCGTTGTTTCTTTGTCATTTGTTATCACCTTCATCCGTATTTTTATTCTCTCCCGACAGCAGCTTAAGTTCCTCCACCGCCTCTTTAAATTTTCTGGAAACTGCGGTAGGATTTCTCCTCAGCTGGCTTGCTGCGTGTAGAAAACTTTTATCGGTTCCCGCTCCTGTTTTCTGGAGTTCCCGCAGAATACTGCTTTTGATCTCGGCAAGCTCTTCACGCCTTTCTCCACCGAGCAGCTTATCTACTTTAGACGGAAGCTCCTCTCTGAGAAGGAAGTCCGCCCTGAAGGACAGCTCCTCAAGTATTTTTCTCTGCATCTCGCGCCTTTGCCGGATCCCTTCAAGGAGTATCGCCTTTCGCCCGGACACAGCATGATGGAAGTCTTCTGACCTCTTCCGGTAATCCTGCGCAGCTTCTGTAACTGTTATCTTAAGCCTGTCCTGTATCTTTCTGATCTGCCGCTTGCTATCTTCAAGCTGGATAAGGACATGTTTCATATCCATTGCCTCATTGAAGGACTGGGTGAAGTCCACAGCCGCTGCGGCAGTCAAAATCACCGCAGCATACTCTGTAAGGCGCAGAGGGATGTCAAGTACGATCCTTTCCACCGGAATATGGACCACCTTGGTCATCAGCACTGAGAAAAGTCCCCAGCACAGCGATGCCGGCAGGCAGATATATCCGTTTAAATTGTATTTTACATTGCTGTAATCCCAATATCTGACATGGAAAAGCCTTTCCATCGCTGCTCCTGTAAAATACTCAAGAACTGTCGCGGCAAGCATCCCCAGCAGGAAAATCAATATAATATTTTTTCTCACCGGTATGGTTGCGATCAGGACGGCCACGGCTCCGGAGCCATAAAGCGGAAGCACAGGCCCATGCATGAAACCGCGGTTGACCCATCTGCGCTCCTTCACAGAAACATAGCAGCTCTCCCATATCCACCCGACAAAACTGTACAGGAAGAAAAAAAGAATCCATTGTGAAAGATAGTACGACTGCATATTTTCCCCCTTGTCCCGTTATCGTCTGACCGATGACGCCATCCTGTGATAAGTATGGCGTACTCCCCGTATCGCTTTTCCATATGTAAGGATATTTTCCGGCAGAGCCATACCCACGTACCCGGAATCTCCCAGATGATGCAGGTCCGTTCCCGTCATTTTACACATCAACGCGATCTCGCGTATTGTCGCTGTATCGGCTCCCTCCTGGGACGTGCCGACAGCAGTAAGCGTCAGTTTTCCCATACGGTGTGCGCAGGAAACAAGGCTACGGACATACTCTGTCGTAATCCCCGGAACAGTTCCCGGTGCCGGCATGAGAATCACATCTGCCCCCGCCTCGCAAAACGCCTTTACATCATCCTCCGTAATAATATTTTCTCCGCTTTCTGAGAGGATTCCTGCCGCATGCATCTTTCCTGCAGCCAGCATGATCTTCTCCCCGAACCGCTCCCTGTACAATTGAAGCGTATGGGTGATTGCACTGTTTGTCACACCCACTCCCGGATTGCCTGTAAGTACGATGAAATCAACTCCCATTCTCACCGCTTTTTCCGCATTTTCCAAAGTCCCCATTCGCCCGGTCGTCAGATGCCACTCTTCATTGGTGCCGACAGTGCTTTCTGCAACTTCCCCAACCGGTTCCAGATTGATTCCCACTGCCCTTCCGGTCAATTCCTTTATGGTGTGGATGATCTCATCCGGCTCTGTTTCCGGAAGCCCCATAACCACCGGATCGTTGACATCAAACAGATTCAGGATCAGCATGTCCGCACCCATAGCTGCCGCGAACTCTGCATTTGTCACATCGCCCAGCATGGGGCGGACCGCTCCGATCGTCTCACAGACCAGGATTCTGCCCTCACTTCCTGCGATCGCATCGATAAGTTCTCTTCCCGTCATACGCTGTATCTCGGATGCGGTACAATCTAAATATCTCTTTCCCATTTTCTCTGTCAGTCCTTTTCTTCTATCTCCATGATCATATCTACCCTGCGCTGGTGGCGTCCGCCCTCGAACTCCGTATTCAGCCAGGTGCCGACAATCATCTTCGCCAGCTCGCTCCCCACAACCCTCGCCCCGAAAGCAAGAATATTACAATTGTTGTGCGCCCTTGCCATTTTGGCAGTAAAGGGCTCGCTGCAGACCGCTGCACGGATTCCCTTCACCTTGTTGGCAGCAAGCGAAATCCCAAGCCCCGTCCCGCAGATTAGGATCCCCTGCTCGACTTCCCCGCCTGCAACAGCGCGCGCCACCTTCTCCCCGTAAACAGGATAGTCGCAGCTTTCTGAAGAATTTGTCCCATAATCCGTTACCTCATGTCCTTTTTCCCTCAGAAAACTGATAATTTCTTCTTTCAGCTCTAACGCTGAGTGGTCATTTCCGATTCCGATCTTCATGTACATTCCGTCCTCTCTGTCTGCTGTTTGTCCGATATCCGTATCATGGCAGCTCTCCCTTGTGGCAGAGCCTTATACGCTACTTTTCTATAATAGCAAATAACGGGCCGGATAGCAATTGCAAAAAGGGACAGAACCAGTTTGAAAATACATCCTGATCCTGTCCCTTTATTCTGTTTCCTCTCTCCCCGTGCCGGCTCTGTATCACACATCCCCCTTATGCCGTCTTTGCCTGTCCCGCACACGCCGCCTCGAACTCTTTAAGCTTCTGTTTCGCTGCCGGATTCAGATATTTCGGCACTTCTATCTGCACGGTAACGTACTGGTCGCCATGCACAGACGAATCTTTCATGGAGACGATACCTTTCCCTCTTAAGCGGATTTTTGTACCGGACTGAGTCCCTTCCCTGATCTTACAGATCACATTGCCGTACAGTGTACTGACAACTGCCTCACCGCCGAAAACCGCCGTAGTGAAAGGAATGTTTACGGTTGTGTAGACATCCATGCCTTTTCTCTCATATCCCGGTTTATCCGCCACCCTGACTTTTAACAGCAAATCTCCGTTCTCTCCGCCGCCCGTACCCGGCATCCCTTTCCCTTTAAGCCGTATGCTCTTGCCGGAGTCAATGCCTGCCGGAATGTGGACTTTAAGCGACTGGACTGAGCCGTTTGCGCTGCCGGGATCCTGAAGCCGGATAATCTTATCACAGCCAAACGCAGCCTCGTCAAATCCCACTGTTACTTCTGCCCGTACATCTGACCCCTTCGACCGAAAACTGCCGCCGCCAAATCCGCCATAAAAACCGTCCCCGCCAAAGCTTCCGTTCTTAAAGCCGCTGCCGCTGCCATATTCCCGGGCCTTTCCGTGGTGGAAAATATCGCCGAATAGGTCCCCAAAAATATCATCCATATTGTCGCCCTCAAAATGGTATTCCCGGTATCCACCGCCCGGCCCTGCATATGTCTGCCGGTATGCGCCTCCATAGGGATTGCCGCCTGCCCCTGTCTCGTCAAATGCCGCGTGGCCAAACTGGTCGTACAGCTTCTTCTTCTCCGGGTCGCTTAGGATATTGTAAGCCTCCGTAACTTCCTTGAAATTCTTCTCCGCCTCTGCATCTCCCGGATTCATATCCGGATGATATTTCTTTGCCAGTTTCCTGTATGCTTTTTTAATCGCTGCTGCATCTGCCCCTTTTGTAAGACCGAGCACCTCGTAATAATCTCGTTTCGCTGCCATTTTCATCACCCTCTTATCCGAATTTCTGTGTCAATCGCAATCATCGGAAGTCCCAAAAGAGAACCCCGGATACATTCCGGGGCCAGAAACCGATCCTTCAATTTTATCCTGCTGCATCGTCAATCTTCCTTCCCACTTCGGAACGTCCATCGGCTGAACACACCTCTTCCGTCTAAAACCTCTTGTGTTCTATTTGTAATATAGCAAATATATTTTCTCGTGTCAAGATATTCTGCCTCAATTCTCCTTCCCCTTAAATCCTTCTCCGAATACCTCACTGGTCTCCGTAAACATAAGAAACGCTTCCGCATCCACCTCTTCCACCACGCTTCTGACCAGATACGCCTCTGCCTTAGAGCACGCGCACAGCAGCACATCCTTATATGCCCCGGTATATCCTCCCTTTGCCGGAAGAGATGTCACTCCCCTCTTTGCGTCCGTGCCGATTCTCTCCGCGATCTGCTGTCCCTTTCCTGTAATGATGACTGCAAGCGTTCCCGCGCCAGATCCATATAGCACCTTATCCATCACAATTGTGGAAATTCCGGTTGAAGCCACTCCGTAAAGGACTGCGTCTATATCGCCAAATACAGGCCATCCCAGGAAAATTACAACCAGGTCTATGATAAGCGTAATCACCCCCATTGAGAGGTGCGGCTTCTTTTTCTTAATGGTCAGCGCAAGAAAGTCAATGCCGCCTGAAGAGGATCCGCGGATGTAAAACAGTGCCATTCCTGCTCCCAGGAAAATACCGGAATACACCGCTGCCATCATCCTGTTGCCTCTGTACATGGGGGTAAGCGGAAATACAATGTCAAGAAACAGAGAAGAAATGATCATGGTCTTGGCACTCTTCAGAAGCAATTGCCGTCCGACTGCCCTGTAACTGATGGCAACCATGGGAATATTAAAAATCAGGGTCAGTGTTCCCACAGGAAAACCGGAAAGATGATTCAGAAGCAGAGCCAGGCCGGAAATCCCTCCAGGCGCAAACCCGGCATTTCCAGCAAAGGTATAAATGCCGGCAGCATAGAGAATACTGCCGGCAATATCGTAAAGGAGATCAACCCCTATATTTTTTACCATAAAATGTTTCCTAAATTCTTTATATGCTCTCTCGTTTTTCATTGACCGCCCACACCTTCTTTATATCTTTGACAGTATGTGCTTTTTTAGAAATTTTATGCGCACGAATGGTTTAGGAACAACTTTTAAATCTGAGATATCGTTTCCTTTTTCAGAGCCTATATTACCTACAGGACGGATGAAAAAAACAAAATTGCTCCCCAAAGGCTAATATTGCTTCTGTCCCCGGTATCTGGATCTCTTCTGCCGGTACGATACACAAAATATCATTTGCGGTCCTGAATGAGATGTGTATGTAAAATCTTCTTTTTCTGTACGGGTTGAAACACTGGCAGAAAAGGAGAACTTTATGACAGACACAGGAAATATCCACACTGAAAATAACCTCAGCCATGACAGTTTTATTATGCTTCCCACTATGGATGTATGCTTCAAAGGGCTGATGCACAATCCCAAAGTGCGCAAAGGCTTCGTCGCCGCCCTTTTGGACATTAGTCCCGGGGCAGTCCGACACACCGTCCTGCTCCCCGCGGCAGGGGCATCCAGGCGATAAGCAGGGAATAAATCTTCACGGACCAGTTAAAGAAAGGCAGGTCCTATGAAAACCTGAAGAAATGCATCCACGTCAGCATTCTGGATTTTATCCATTTTGAACATGACAGCGAGTTCTGCCGTACCATCATCTTCTGCGACAAAAGAACCGGTAAGGAGTATACGGATCTTATGGATATCCAGATCCTAGAGCTTAAGAAGCTGCCAGAAAATCCGGCAGCGGAGGGGATATCATCAACTGGATGCGATTCCTCGGCGGAAAGTCCCGAAAAGAGTTTGAAGAGATGGAGAAAAGAGATGAGTACATTGACGAAGCATACAGAGAACTCGAGAAGCCCAGCGCCAATGAGCAGGCAAAGCTGGGCGCGAAAAAGCGATCCGTAATTACAATTCCCAAATGAGCAGCGCCATCAGGCGCGGGATAGAACGTGGGATGGAACAAGGGATACTCCCTGTCCGGAAACTGCATTATAATACAAGCAAGGGCAGAACCTCAAAAAATCGGCTCTGCCCAAAGTAACTGATGACATATCTTATATCAGTTTTTTTGAGTTTACGCAAAACTTGAAACGGTCTCTATCTGACAACCACTATTTTGAAAACACAGCATCATTTCTGGAAAGAAGATATACACAATATTGATTCATACTGATTCCTTCTCTCTGAGAATGCTCTGCCAGTGATCTGTGCAGACTGCGCGGTATCCTCAATTTAAACTGTCCGGAATAATTTTCCAGGCTGTCCGGCTCATGAATCTCCACTCCTTCTTCAATCGCTGCCTCAAGCCATGCTTTTTTGGCATCCTGTGCATTCGTCACCGCGCTTTCCACTGTTTCACCACAGGTAATACAGCCGGGTAAATCCGGATAGGAGACTACAAATCCGCCTTCATCCTTATCCTCTACAATTTCCATGCGATAGGACATTGCCATATAATCATCCAGCGTCTTCATCATTATTCGCCTCACTTTCCACTATCTGCCTTACCATTTCTACATATACTTTTTTGATCGGTTCATGCTTCGGTATTGTAATCGGCATACATCCTTGTTTCCTGAATGTATAATGACTGCTTCCGCCTTTCGGAGCATTTATCTCATACCCGTAACTTTCCAATACCTTTCGCAGTTCATCAAATCGGAGGTCTTTTGACAGATTACATATACGCGCTATCAGTTTATCCCATTTTGACATTCAACATACCTCCTGCCTATATTATATGTGGTGTCATATAAGGTGTCAATCATTTTTGTTCACTTCAGCGATTTTTGATTTTTTGATTTATTTCCTGATAAACTGCTATTTTCACTTAGTATCATACATTCATGCTTTTATTTTTTCATCAATTTCTAATTATTTTTGGATGCTACAACAGCAAGGAGGAATTCTTTTTTTACTATACCGTCAAGATATAATTCCGAATTTTGAAAAAGGATATATTCGTATAAAAGCTTTTCCAATTATTTCGTTTCGCTTAATCAGTCCCACACTTGGATCACGACTGTCCGAACTATTATTACGATTGTCTCCTAAAACAAAATACTCGTCTGCGTCTAATGTAATAGGTAAAGAAGCTATCCCCGCATCTTGTATATCTTCTTTTCCATATTCTTCAGATAACGGCACATCATTTATGTAAATATTTCCAGTTTCATTAATATAAACCGTTTCACCTGGAAGCCCTATAATCCTTTTTATATAATATTTTTTTTCCAATCCAACTTCATGGGGAAAGACTATAATATCAAATCTTTCAGGATTATTGAATCTATAAGATATCTTATCCAAAATAACATTATCACCAGGATAAAGTATATTTTCCATGGAATGCCCATCAACACAAGTTCTTTGTGCTATAAAGGTAATAATTAAAAAAGACACAATAATAATAAATAGCACATAAAATATAAAAGATATATACTTTTTAAAAAATTTTTTCATATACATATTCAACTTCTCTATACCTGTAAACATTTTATATTTATTATAATCCGCAAAGATATTTACATTCAACATATATGGGACTATATTCCATATTAAATATTTTTTCTCCAGCTTAATTTTGACACTATTCTTGTCTAAGATTAAAATAGCTTACAGGATATTAACTTCCATACTTTTTTGAATACATCTCATATATTTCTTCAATCACTTGCGTTTTCAACCCCCTTTCCACTCAATTAGTACCAAATTCTTTCATTTTGTTACAATCATCTTTAGTCAAAAGTAAAATAATTATATTATATAAACGTTTCATACACAATTATGGCGACAAAATACCAACATTTTATTTTTGCTTACCTTGCCCCTCTGTCCATTTTGCATATTCCTCATCTTTGACAATCAGTCCTATACTTTTTAAATTTTCTACTTGCTCATTAATTGTCATAGGAGGCTGATGTATTTTTTCTTTTAATATCATTTTAGAAATTGGATCATCATATCTCCATTCAATCAATCTAACTCCTTGTTGATCACATTTTGTTCTTTTCAAATTATCCCTTTGCTTTTCTAAACTTTTTTCTCCCCCGAAATATTCAACAGCCCTATAATGTTGAATGCCTTGATACTCAATTCCTATTCTTAGTGATGGAATATAAATATCCAGCGACTGTCTTCCTAACCATTCAGAATGATATTGATACAACGCATCCGGATATTCCTTCTTTACAACTTTAAATAAATTATTCTCGTTTTTCCAACGTGATCCAATTTTCCCCCATTGAACTAATTCTATTAAATATCTATATAGGATACTAATCATATCATGCGAAGAAATATAATTTGTATAAATAAACCTCGGCAGTTGATTTATTTCTCTCCGTTCCTTGCACTTTTTAAACAGATCCTTATTTAATCTTTTATAAAAAGAAAATTCATTTTGTGGCATTTTTAAAGCAGACTTATACTCTAAATAATGATTTAAAGAACCCTTTTCCAAATCATCCATAGATACTCCATAAATCGAATGTCCAAAAATATTAGGACATACTTTTGCGCAGTAATATATAAAAAGTACACACTGTAGTTTATTATTAAACGTTGACATGATGTTTATAGTATCATCATCGTCAAATATATTTTTAATCTGCGTTAAACTATCTGACATATTTTTTATATAATTAAACAAAACTGCTGATGTTTTTGAATTATCTAAATGGAATACAATAGATATATTTCTTTCGTTTATCATTTCGCCTAAATGATTGCTAAATGTAGGAACCGTATATTTACTATAATCAATAAACCAACTTGGAAACTTTTCAGATTCGTCTAACTTATAGACTTCTTCTTTTGCAATGTTGTAAATATAATTTTCAAAATTATCCGTATCATTATTTTTTGCAAATCGGATATACGAAAATCGATTTTTATAAGCAGTATTTTCTCCATAAAAAATATATAATTCTGGAAAAACATTTTGTTTTACAAATATTTTATTTATATTGTGATATATCAGTAAGTCAAACGCCTTATTTTCTTCGACTACACTTCGTTTCGTCTCGGTCGCGGCAGTCGCCGCATAATAAGCAAAACCCGCATGAATGCAAGCATTCAGCGGGTTTACTGCTTATTTATTCATCTCGTTTCTTACGCGTAAATTACTCGATGATAGATGCTACTGTACCAGATCCTACTGTACGTCCACCCTCACGGATAGCGAATCTCAGACCTTCCTCCATAGCTACCGGATGGATCAGTTCAACTGTCATTGTAACGTGATCTCCAGGCATGCACATCTCTGTGCCTTCCGGAAGCTCGCAAACACC
>CALWMN010000021.1 GCA_944381935.1 uncultured Mediterraneibacter sp.
CATTATACTGAAATTCCACAGGATCATATTTTAGTGTATGAGGATGAAGGCTTTTCCGGCGGTAATCTCAACCGGCCGGACTTTAAAAAAATGATGGAAGCTGCAAGGCAGCGTAAGTTCAAAGCGATCATTGTCTACCGCCTGGACCGAATCAGCCGGAATATCAGTGACTTTTCCAGCCTTATTGAAGAATTGTCAAGACTGGACATTGCTTTCATATCTATCCGAGAACAGTTTGATACCGGAACTCCCATGGGACGGGCCATGATGTATATAGCTTCTGTTTTTTCCCAGCTGGAGCGTGAAACCATAGCCGAGCGTATCAGAGATAATATGCATGAACTGGCGAAAACCGGACGATGGCTTGGGGGAACAACTCCCACAGGATATGCCTCAGAATCGGTACAGAAAGTTACCATAGACGGGAAAGCAAAAAAGGCCTGCAAGCTGAAACTGATACCGGAAGAATCAGAAATTGTCCGTCTGATCTACAGCCTGTATATCGAACACGATTCTCTGACTTCTGTAGAAGCAGAATTAATAAAGCGGGGACTTAAAACAAAAAACAATAAACTCTTTACCCGTTTTTCAATCAAGTCTATCTTACAGAATCCGGTTTACATGATCGCGGATGTAAACGCATATAACTTTTTTGTAAAAGAGAACGCAGATCTTAATTCTGCCAAAGATGAATTCGACAGCGTCCATGGCATGATGGTATATAACCGCACCAAACAGGAAAAAGGGAAAGCCGTCACCTATCTTCCGCCCGATGAATGGATTGTTGCGGTAGGTCTGCATCAGGGCATTGTTCCGGGCAAAGTCTGGATTTCTGTACAGGAGTCTCTGGATCGGAATAAAAGTAAGGCATACCGAAAGCCTCGGAATAACGAAGCACTCCTGACCGGTCTTTTATACTGCACCTGCGGCAGCCGTATGTATCCGAAGATCAGCAAGCGAAAAACTGCTGACGGGAAGCCGATATACACTTATGTATGCAAATTAAAAGAGCGCAGCAAACGTTCAATGTGCAACAGTAAAAATGCCAATGGGAACACACTGGATCTGGCTGTGATCGAGCAGATCAAGCTGCTGGAAGATGACAAAGGTTTCTTCATTGACCAGCTGGAACAAAGCCGGAAATTCTATACCGGCAACCGTGCAGCCTATGAAGATCAGCTGGCTTCTATCCGTCATGAGAAAGAAGAACTGGAAAAGAAAATTGAAGGTCTGGTTGATTCCCTGGCCGATTTGGGTGACAGCACGGTTAGGAATCAGGTGGCACGACGCATTGAACAGCTGAATCAGAAATGTGAGGAAACAGACACCCGGATCCATGAACTGGAAGCACTGACTTCCCAGCACACTTTCAGCGATATCGAATTTGACGTCATGCGGCAACTGCTGTCCGTTTTCAAGACAAGCATAGATGAAATGACCGTAGAACAGAAACGTGCGGCGATCCGCACACTCGTCCGCAAAGTTGTATGGGACGGTGTCAACGCCCATATTATCCTCTTCGGGGTGCAGGATGATGAAATTGAATATCCGCCGCTTTCCTATCAAGCAAATGAAGCAGACAGCACAGAAGACGACTTAGAAGAGTTGGAACGGTTCAGTGATGTGGATTATGAAGATGAAATCGCTGACGGCTCAAAAACTCATTGGGGTGAGGATAGCAAATGAAGTGTTAATGCATTTCCGCTCCCGCAGAAAAGCGGGAAAAGAAATTTCTCTCTACGAGCCGATCGGCACTGACCGGGAAGGCAATGAGATTAAACTCTACGACATTATGGAAAATGAAGGACTTGATGTTCCGGAAAAGATCTGCCTGAAAGAGAATATTCAGAAACTATATGAAAAAGTAGAAAGCGAGCTTTCCCAGAGAGAAAAGCTCGTCTTAAAAATGAGATATGGACTCTATAACGGGGAAGAGTATACACAGCGGGAAATTGCCAGACAGCTTGGAATTTCCCGCTCTTATGTCTCAAGAATCGAAAAGAGCGCAATCGAAAAGCTGCGCCCCTTCTTTTAAATCCCCGGCAATCTTAAGAGCCGGCTCACATCGACCTTAAAAGCATTTGCACAGTATTGCGCCGGCTCTCAGGAAGTCCTTTTCTATCTGCTGATCTGCCGTTTAAAATCTTGAATTGTCTGTCCCCTGTAACTGAGGATTCCGACATCCCCTACGGAAATTATCATTTTGCCATCCTGGAAACTTCTTAATTTCAACCGTTCGCCATCTTCACATTCAACAACATACCATGCAATATTTCCCTGGCTGACTGGTTTTTCCAGAACTTTTACTTTTTTTGTTATCAGTGGTTTCTTGTTGTCCTGGCCTTTTACATAAAAATAAACCCCGCACGCTATAACAGCCAATCCGATCAATACCCCAAAAATAATGGGCAGTATTTCAAAAAAATCAATACTATGTGTCTGCACAACATACATCTTTTTCCCCTCCTTATCGTCTGTTCCTTTTGTTGCCCACCGCCGCAGCGATGCAGATCACTCCTGTAACGCCCGCAAGAACGTAAAAGCAGGTCCCGGTAGTGTCAAACATCTCCTGCTTTTCCTGATTTCCTCCTATTCTTCCGGATGAGCTTTCCACAAATTCGCCATTTATTATTGCGCCCGTTGATGCTGATACTCCTGCCTGTCTGTCAGCGGTGCTTTTGCAAATGAACCCCAACACGAAAAAGCAGACAGTCAGAATCAAAGCAGCCGCAATTATTGCTTTCCTGCTCATGCTTCTCCTCCTTTCCGCTTTATTTTACAACTTATTAGTTTTATATTCAACAACTTTTCAGTTTTATTCATATTTTTTTTTTACTGGTAGAATAATAAACATAATAAGGAGGATGCCTGATGAAAAGATTAAAGGAATTACGCATAGAAAAAGGACTCAGTCAACAGAAGCTCGCCAACCACCTGGGCATCAGTCAACAATCGGTGTACAAATACGAAAATAATATCGCGGAACCGGATATTTCCACTTTGAAAAATCTTGCAGATTTTTTTGAGACCTCCGTAGATTACCTTATTGAATATTCTGACATTCCTCAAAAATGCGTCCACTATACAGAGACAGATCTGGATAAAGCTGAACTGGAACTGATCAGAAATTTCCGCAGGCTTTCCTCTTCAAAGCGCAGGATTATCAGTCAGTTAATCATAGAAATGCTAAAATGAAAAGTGCTGGCATATGCCCGTTGTATATGGCATATATCAGCACTTTTCCTATGATTCGCATACGGTCACGTTTCCGCAGGCTCTGCCCTTCTTAAGATATCATATTGCTCCGGGCATACGCTAAGTTCCACAAAAAGCCCCTGTTTTGGGTGCGGGGCGCTCTCCTGCGCCTTTCCCTCTTCATTCATGATGCGTCTGACCCGGACTTCCACATCGGTCCCATCCGGCTTCATAATCTCAATCGTCTCCCCCACTGAAAATTTGTTCCTCTGCTCAATCCGGCATATCCCGTTCTGGACATTTCCGACAATACCAAGATATGTGTACTCCTTGACGTAAGTATTACTGTCATAGATCTGGGCGTCATCGTCCGGCTTCCCGAAAAAGAATCCCGTCGTAAACTTCCGGTAGGTGCAGTTTGAGATCTGCTTGAGGTACCAGGGCATGTGTGCCCGGTAAAGCTCAGGATCCTCCCGGTAATCATCAATCGCCTTCCGGTAGGTCCGTGCCACGGTGGCTACATAGAGCGCCGTTTTCATGCGTCCCTCTATTTTGAAACTGTCGATCCCGGCATCAATCAGTTCAGGGATATATTCAATCATACACAGATCTTTTGAATTGAAGATATATGTTCCTCTCTCATTTTCATACACAGGCATGTATTCTCCCGGCCTTGTCTCCTCCACCACGGCATATTTCCAGCGGCACGGATGCGTACACGCCCCCCTGTTGGCGTCCCTCCCCGTAAAATAATTACTCAAAAGACACCTCCCGGAATATGAAATGCACATGGCCCCGTGCACGAATGTCTCAATCTCCAGATCATCCGGGATATTTTCCCTCAACTCTTTGATTTCTCTTAAGGAAAGCTCCCTGGCTGACACCACGCGGTTTGCTCCCTGCCGGTGCCAGAAATTATAGGTCCCGTAATTGGTGTTGTTCGCCTGGGTGCTGATATGGCGGTCAATCTTTGGGCAGACTTCCTTCGCAATGTCAAAGACTCCCGGATCGGCAATGATCAGGGCATCTGGCTTCATCTCTCTGAGTTCTTCAAAATATTCCCGCACTCCTTTAAGATCCTGGTTATGAGCAAGAATATTCGCCGTCACATAGACCTTCACGCCATGCTTATGGGCAAAATTTATCCCCTCCTGCATGTCTGCCAAAGAAAAATTCTTTGCCTTTGCCCGAAGCCCGAACGCCTCGCCTCCGATATATACCGCATCTGCGCCAAATATCACCGCGGTTTTCAGCACCTCAAGGCTGCTGGCAGGTATCAATAATTCAGGATGTCTGCTCATCACGTTTCCCCTCTCTGTGGTTCTGTTTTTCCCCGCTTTTCTTTCCATCGCATCTTACGCTTACTGCCACGCCGTCCCCAAGCGGAAGAATCGATGTGACAAGCTCTTTCCGATGCTTGATCTCGTAGAGGTACTCCCTCATCCTGGCGTGGATCGTGCGGTTGCGCCGTTCTACTGCAAATCTGGACTCTATCACGTCTCCGTCCTGCATCACATTGTCTGAGACAAGCACGCCTCCCGGCGTGAGAAGGCGCATTACATCCGGCAGATAATGGATGTACTGGCCCTTTGCAGCATCCATAAAAATAAAGTCATACGGGTCTGTCAGCGTTTTCAGGATCTTTGCTGCATCTCCTTCCACCAGGAAGATCCGGGACTCCCGCCCTGCCCGTCTGAAGTTTTCTCTCGCAAGGGGGATCCTTTTTTCATAGTTCTCAATTGTCGTAATCACGCATTCCTCCGGCGCATACTCGCTCATCAATAACGCAGAGAAACCTACGGCAGTCCCGACTTCCAGGATGCTCATAGGTTTTTGAATCATAAGAAGTACTTTGAGGAGGCTCTGCGTCTCCCGGCGTATGACCGGCACATCCGACGCGAGAGCCTCTTGCTCAATCTCTTCTAGTATTTCACTGTTCTCTGTATCCAAGGAATTGATGAAGGTAACGATACGTTCATCCACTATCATCTGTTACACATCCACATCCATAATAATCGGAATGACCATTGGTTTCCTCTTGGTCTTCTTCCATATATAATCATTCATCGCGTCGCGTATCACCAGCTTGATCCTGTTCCAGTCCGTATGCCGTCCTGACAGGCACTTATCAAGGGCGTCTGATACCGCTTTGCGGGCGTCATCCATAAGCTGTTCGGATTCTCTTACATATACAAATCCCCTGGAGACGATATCCGGTCCCGCAAGGAGACGGTTTGTCCTTCTCTCAAGCGTCAGGACTACTATGATAATGCCGTCCTCTGCCAGATGCTGCCTGTCACGGAGAACAATATTCCCGACATCGCCAACGCCGAGCCCGTCAACCAGAATCCCGCCTGTGTGTACTTTATCTACAACCTTAGCCGCCTCAGAATCCAGCTCAAGCACCTCTCCTGACTGTATCAGGAAAATGTTTTCTTTCGGGATTCCAAGCGATCTGGCAACCTCTGCGTTTGCCTTCAGATGGCGGTACTCGCCGTGCACCGGTATGGCGTATTTCGGTTTCACGAGGGAATAGATCAGCTTCAGTTCCTCCTGACAGGCATGACCGGACACATGGGCATCCTGGAAAATAACCTCTGCCCCCTGGGCCGACAGTTCATTGATAATGCGGGATACTGATTTTTCATTCCCGGGGATCGGGTTCGAGCTCAGGATGATCGTGTCACTTGGCTGGATCGTTACCTTCCGGTGCACTCCCGCCGCCATTCTCGACAGGGCAGCCATCGATTCCCCCTGGCTCCCTGTCGTGATCAGCACCATCTTCTCCGGCGGATAATTCTTCATCTCGTCAATCTCAATCAAAGTGCTGTCCGGCACATGCAGATATCCAAGCTCCGATGCCGTGGAAATGATATTCACCATACTCCTGCCTTCCACAACTACCTTACGCCCGTACTTGTACGCTGAATTGATGATCTGCTGCACACGGTCCACATTCGATGCAAATGTGGCAATGATAAGACGGGTATCCTGATGCTCTGCAAAAATGTGGTCAAAAGTGATTCCCACTGTCCGCTCCGACTGGGTAAAGCCGCGCCGCTCGGCGTTCGTACTGTCCGACATAAGTGCCAGAACACCCTTTTTCCCGATCTCGGCAAAACGCTGCAGGTCAATCGCATCCCCAAACACAGGGGTATAGTCCACCTTAAAGTCTCCCGTGTGTACGACAACCCCCGCCGGAGAATAGATCGCAAGCGCTGAGGCATCCTGGATACTGTGATTCGTCTTAATAAATTCGATCCTGAATTTTCCAAGGTTGATCGACTGTCCGTGACGCACTACTTTCCTTTTCGTGCTTCTCAAGAGATTATGCTCTTTCAGCTTATTTTCAATAATTCCCATGGTAAGCTTCGTCGTGTAGACCGGAACGTTGATCTCCTTTAGCACATAGGGAAGGGCACCGATATGGTCCTCATGCCCGTGCGTGATGACAAACCCCTTTACCTTGGAAATATTATCCTTCAGGTATGTGACGTCTGGAATGACAAGGTCAATCCCAAGCATATCATCCTCTGGAAACGCCAGTCCGCAGTCCACAACAACAATACTGTCTTCGTATTCAAAGGCAGTAATGTTCATACCGATCTGCTCCAGTCCGCCAAGCGGTATGATACGCAATTTTCCATTGTTCTGTTTTTTCAATAAATAAACACCTCCTAAAATGATAGGGGGGAACTGTTCTCTTTCTTTATGCAGTCTTTGCACAAACCATAAAATTTCAGCTCGTGATCCAGGATATGAAATCCGGTCGCTCCCTCTATGTACCGTTCCAGATCGTCAAGAAGATCATCCCCAAAGGGGATTACCTTATTGCATTTCCTGCATATCAGATGATGGTGGTTATGCTTTGTATCTCCTTTCAACAAATGTCCGATCTCATAGCGCACGCATCCATCGTCAAAGCTGATCCGGTCAACAAGCTGCATATTCCATAAAAGCTGCAGTGCCCTGTAAACTGTCGCCAGACCGATTTCCGGGCAGTCCGCCGAAACAAGCTCACAGACCTCCTCCGCAGTCATATGGCTGCCGCTGTTCTGTTCCAGCACCGATAAAACAAGCAGCCTCTGACGGGTTATCTTCAACCCTTTTTCCTTTAATTTCTCCTTCAGTAATTCCTGCACTTCTCTTTGTTCCATCAGTGTTTTCGTCCCCCGCAGTAAGTAAATCTATTGTAAAAATCCTCTGTCTTTGCAGACGGACTCTACATTTCAATATTTACATCCTCCAGCAGTTCTTCAAAAACCTTTGACACTGCCAGAAGCTCTGTATCGTTTTCCACGATCTCGTATACGCTGTCAGCCTCCTGCGGCTGGCTTACCTCTTTCAGGATAAGGCACTCTGCATCATCATCCTGAGAGTTTGTCACCAGTAGATAAGAAGAGCCGTTTATCTTCGTCTCCTCAAGTACAAAGAACTCTTCTTCCCCGCTTCCGTCACCGAAAGCAAATCTCACTTTTTCCATTTATATATCCCCTTATAAGGCTCCCTGCCGCACCAGTCAGCAAATACCCCCGTCATCCTTGCTATGTACAAAATCCAGATATCCCTGAAGTATGAATACTGCCGCAATCTTATCGATATATTTCTTCCGGTTCTCCCGCCGCACGCTGCTTTCAATCAGTATACGCTCCGCCTGCACTGTCGTAAGGCGCTCATCCCACATGACCACTTCCATGCCGGTGCGTCTTGCCAGCATATCGCGGAACTCGAGAGTTTTTACGGCACGCTCCCCGATGTCATTGTTCATATGTTTCGGAAAACCAAGCACAATCCTTTCCACATCATATTCCCGCACCAGCTCTTCGATGCGGGCGCAGGTGCGGCGCAGCTTGTTCTCCTCTTTCCGCTGTATCGTCTCCACTGCCTGGGCGGTAATGCCGAGCGGGTCGCTCATCGCAACTCCAACCGTTTTCATACCATAGTCTAACCCCATAATCCTCATGATATGATTATTCCCAGGAATTGTGTTCGATATACGACTTCAGCAGTTCTTCAACCAGTTCATCCCGCTCCACTTTCATGACCAGGCTTCTCGCCCCGTTGTAGCTTGTAATATAGGTCGGATCGCCCGACATGATATAGCCGACGATCTGATTGACCGGATTATATCCTTTCTCTTTCAGTGCCTTAAACACGATCTCAAGAATATCTCTTGCTGAGATCTGCGGTCCCGGCTCTACCTGAAAGAACTGAGTGTTGCTTAAATCGCTCATGTTTGCTCCTCCTTTTTTCAAGTACGCCATGCGTAATCCTCTGAGAAAACCCAGATACCCTATATACAATTCTAATATAATATTTTACAAAATTCAATGAATAATTTGTGAAGCATTATCAATTTGAACTTTTACAATACAATTTCTCAGATTTGTATCCGTCTCTAGTGCAATTTTCATATATTCCCTTGTATGACCGACCTGAACCGGTTTCCCTCCTCCTTCAGACTGCTCCTCAACAAGCACCTCCACTTCCTTCCCAAGAAAACTTTTTTCATATTCTGCGCGCTTTTTCTCCCCAAGCTCTATCATCCGGCTGCTGCGCGCGGCTTTTGTCTGCTCGCCCACCTGGTCCGGCATCGAAGCCGCTCTTGTGCCTTCCCTTCTGGAGTATTTGAAAATGTGGGTCTCATAAAAGTTCACTTTGTCCACAAATTTCATGGACTGGAGGAACTCCTCCTCTGTCTCTCCCGGGAATCCGACGATCACATCTGTAGTCAGGGCCGGATTAGAAAAATATTTTCTCAGGATCTGGCATTTTTCATAATACTCTTCGCTCGTATACCGCCTGTTCATACGCCTGAGCGTCGCGTCGCAGCCGCTCTGAAGGGAAAGGTGGAAATGCGGGCAGATCTTGGGAAGCGCTGCCAGCCCTGACGCAAATTCTTCCGTGATGATGCCCGGTTCCAGAGACCCGAGACGGATTCTTCTGATTCCGTCAATCCTGTGTACCTCCCGGATCAGTTCCAGGAGGTGCCGTTCCCCGTCAAAATCGATGCCGTAGGAGCTCAGATGGATCCCGGTCAGGACAGCCTCACAGTACCCGTTATCCGCCAGGGCCCGGACTTCCCGGACCACATCAGCCGCCTCCCTGCTCCTTACCCGTCCCCTCGCATAGGGAATGATACAGTATGTGCAAAACTGGTTGCACCCGTCCTGTACTTTAATATACGCCCTGGTGTGGTCGCCCGGTTTTGTAAGCTGCATTTCTTCATACTCTTTTGCGCGCCCGATCTCTTCCATCTCCACAACCGGCTCTGCTTTTCTGCGTTCTTGCTCGTACTCGTCCAGAATTTTAGCCAGGTCTTTCTTCCGGTTGTTCCCGATCACAATATCAATGCACGGATCCGGCTTTTCCCCCTCCCCTTTTGCCTGGACATAGCACCCTGCCGCCACGACAATGGCATCCGGATTCATTTTACGTGCGCGGTGGAGCATCTGACGGGATTTCCTGTCCGCAATATTGGTCACGGTACAGGTATTGACGACATACACATCCGCCCCTTCTCCAAACGGTACGATCTCATATCCCGCCTTCTCTAAAATTTCCTGCATGGCTTCTGTTTCATAGGCATTCACCTTGCATCCCAGATTGTGCAGTGCTGCTTTTCTCATGCTATATTTACCTCGTTTTTCTCTATTGTTTCTTGACTTTTACCATATCTTCCCGTAGAATATACATAGGGCAGGCGCCCCGCAATATTGAGCCTTGGAGGTTCGGCAGACATACTTTATTGTATAATCAAGGAGGGTATTTCAAAATGAAAACAGTACAGATTTCATTAAACTCAATCGACAAAGTAAAATCTTTTGTGAACGAAATTACAAAGTATGACAATGACTTCGATTTAGTATCAGGAAGATATGTTATAGATGCCAAATCAATCATGGGTATTTTCAGTCTTGATCTTTCCAAGCCGATCGACCTGAACATCCACGCTGACGGAGATGTGAGCGACATCCTGTCTGCGCTTGATCCTTACATCATCAAATAATGGCTATTGTTGAGAAAAGAGCTGTCTGCACGGACAGCTCTTTTTATACTGCCGGAATGTTCCCAGGATCATCTTTCCTGTTCCACTCTCATGATTTCTGCAGTTTCAACTGCTGTTCTCACCAGTTCATCAATCTTTCCGGCAAGATTCTGCTCCGATTTCTCCATTCTCTCTATATTTGGTTTCGTTACGGGGTGCTTAGCGACAAATATCGTACAGCAGTCCTCAAAGGGCTGGATCGAGACCTCATATGTGTCGATCTTCTCTGATATCTCCACGATCTCGCGCTTGTCAAATCCGATCAGCGGGCGGTAGACCGGAAGCGTGCACACAGCATTTGTCGCGGCAAGGCTCTGCATTGTCTGGCTTGCGACCTGGCCGATACTCTCTCCCGTCACCAGCCCGAGACAGCCGTCCTTTTTGGCAAACTCTTCCGCGATCCTCATCATATATCTCCGCATAAGGATCGTCAGCTCTTCGTGCGGGCATTTTTCGTAGATGTAGAGCTGAATCTCTGTAAAATTCACGATATGGAGCTTGATAGGGCCTGCATATGCAGACACGAGGCGTGCAAGGTCGATGACCTTTTCCTTTGCCCGCTCGCTCGTGTACGGCGGCGCGTGGAAATACACTGCTTCCAGCTCAACTCCCCGTTTCGCGGTCATATATCCTGCTACCGGGCTGTCAATTCCGCCTGAGAGCAGCAGCATGGCGCTTCCGTTTGTTCCCACCGGCATCCCGCCCGGTCCCGGTATGATCTCAGAGTAGATGTATACTTCTTCCCGGATCTCCACATTAAGCTTCACATCCGGATCGTGTACATCAACGCTTGTTTCCGGGAACGCCCCGAGAACCGCCTCACCCAGTTCACAGTTGATCTCCATAGAATTCATCGGATATCTCTTGTTGGCTCTGCGCGCCTCCACCTTAAATGTCAGCTTCTTATCCGGATACACCTGATCCATATATGAGATTACATCCTGCTTCAACTGCCCGATCTCAGCAACCTTTACACGCACGGCCGGGCATATCCCGACGATGCCGAATACTTTTTGCAGACTCCCGACGGTCTCCTCGTAATCATAGTCCCCGTCACAGTCCACATAGACTCTTCCATGGCATTTATGGACATGGAAATTCCCGTCCACCCCTTTCAGGGCATATCTGATCTGGCGCACGAGGGCGTCCTCGAACATATACCGGTTCTTTCCTTTTATCCCTATCTCGCCGTACTTAATCAAAAATGAATGAAATCTCATCGTATCCTCCTGTCAATGTCTCGTATATTTCCTGAGCATCGGTACACAATTATATAGCGTTTCGAGTGTATAGTCAATTTCTTCTTTCGTTGTAAACTCTGACATGCTGAACCGCAGCGTGGCGTCCAGGTATTCCTTCGATGCCCCTATCCCTTTGAGGACGCCGCTGACGGCAGGATGATTGGAAGAGCATGCCGACCCGGATGACACATAGATCCCTTTCTCTTCCAACGCATGGAGCAGCACTTCACTTCGTATCCCTGCAACCCCTACACTGATGATATGGGGTGCGCTTCCCTCGTCAGTCATGCCATGCACGGTCGTATTTTCAATTCTGGAAATGCCATCCAGAAAATAAGCTTTGAGCTCCCGCATCAGCGCTGTCTTGACATCAAGGTCCTGGTAGATCATCTTTGCCGCAAGTCCCAGCCCTGCTATCCCCGGAACGTTCTCCGTACCGGAGCGGACATTTTTCTGCTGCTCCCCTCCAAACACGATCGGCTTGATCTTTACTTTTTCCCCAATATAGAGAAACCCGATCCCCTTGGGGCCGTGAATCTTATGCCCGCTTGCTGTCAGGAGATCAATCCCCATCCGCTTCGGATAAATATGGTACTTCCCAAATCCCTGGACCGCATCCGTGTGGAACAGAATCGAAGAGTTGTACTGCTTCACAATACGGACCGCTTCTTCCACCGGCTGGACAGTCCCCACTTCATTGTTCACATACATCACCGAGACAAGGATCGTTTCCGGGCAGAGGGCATCTTCCAGCGCTTCCAGCTTGATCCTCCCCTGGGCGTCCACCGGGAGATACGTCACGCGGAACCCTTCCTCCTCCAGGTATCTCATCGTATTCAGAATCGCCGGATGTTCAATGGAAGAAGTGATCAGATGGTTTCCGGCTCTTTTATTCGCCCTCGCGCATCCGATCAGAGCCAGGTTGTCACTCTCTGTCCCGCCGGAGGTGTACACGATCTCTTTTGTCCCAACCTTCAGGATTCTGGCAAGCGTTTCCTTTGACTCCCTGATATAATGCTCTGCCTCAATGCCCTTTCGGTGCATGGACGAAGGATTGCCGTAATCTTTACACATCACCTTATATACCAGTTCCCCCACTTCCGGGTAACACATGGTCGTGGCAGAGTTATCTAAATATATTTCCATTTTCCCTTTCCTTTACTCTTTCTTTATTACTAAATTATGTTCCTGGGACTCCAGTTGATACATGAGAACCGACAGCACAGCCACCCCTGCGGTCTCTGTCCTCAATATCCGCTTCCCAAGGGAAATCGGAACTGCCCCGGCTTCTCTGGCGCGTTCCACCTCTTCCTGCTCAAACCCGCCTTCCGGTCCGATGAAAATTCCGACAGACTGTCCTGCCCTGATCCTGCTTATCGTCCTTGACGTCTCTTCCATCCCCTTTTCCAGTTCATACGGGATCAAAAGCACGTCCAGGTCTCCTGCTGCCCTGAGGGCATCCTGAAATGTCATAACCTGGGCCACTTCCGGTATGACGCCTCTTCCTGACTGTTCCGCCGCCCCTTTTGCGATCGCCTGCCAGCGCGCCTGCCGTTTTGCCGCCTTTTTCTCATCCAGCTTTACAACCGAACGTTTTGCCCGAAACGGGATGATACTCCAGGCCCCCAGTTCTACCGCTTTCTGGATGATCCATTCCATCTTGTCCCCCTTCGGGAGCCCCTGGAAGAGGCAGATCCTGGAGGGAAGCTCTGTATCCGTCTCTGTGGCGCTCTGTATATCAAGAACCGCTTTCCCCTCCGAATACCGGTTTATCCGGCACTGGTAGGTCTTACCGCTCCCGTCATTTACTGAGATCTCCTCCCCCGGTTTCATGCGGAGCACATTTTTAATATGGTTAACATCCGTTCCGTCTATCAGGATTTCATGTTCTCCCACCTGGGAAGTCTGTGCGAAAAGACGCTGCATCAGTTTTTCCTCGCTGTCACGCAGGCCCACTCGCCCTGGTATGTCACATCCAGGACCTCCATCCCGGCAGCTCTCACCGCCTCTGTCACGGTCTGCTCCTTGCCATCTATGATCCCGCTCGTAATATAGATTCCCCCGTTCTTTAACTGTCGGGTGATCACCGGTGTAAGCTCCACAAGGACATCAGCCAGGATATTTGCCGCCACAATATCATAACAGCCATACCCCACTTTATCCTGAACCGCTTTGTCATCGATGATATTTCCTGCCATAACCTCATACCTGTCCCGGGAAATACCGTTTGTTTCCATGTTTTCATGGGTCGCGTCAATGGCACACGGATCGAGGTCTGTGCCGACAGAGTATGCTGCGCCGAATTTCAGTGCTAACATCCCCAGAATCCCGCTGCCGCATCCCACGTCGAGAACCCTTGTGTTTTCCGTCACATATTTGCGGAGCTGCCGGATGCAAAGCTGTGTCGTCTCATGCATCCCCGTGCCAAATGCTGTTCCGGGATCGATATGGATCACCATCTTATCCTCATCCTCCGGTTTTACGTCCTCCCAGGAAGGAATGATCAGAATATCATCCACATAAAACTGATGGAAATACTGCTTCCAGTTATTCACCCAGTCCACATCCTCTGTCTGAGACTCCTCGATCAGGCAGTCACCGACATCTATATAGGAGGACATTTCCTCAAGCTCCCGCCTGACATCCGAGAGGACCCTGTCTTTATCCTCCTCCTCTTCCAGGTAAAAGCTCAGATATGCAACTCCGTCATCCGCCTCGATCTGAGGCAGAATATCCACAAACATCTGCTCTTTATCCGACTGGGAGAGAGGGATCTTATCCTCAATCTCAACCCCCTGGATTCCCAGGCCCATCAGCATGCTGCTGACAATATCCTCGGCCTGTGTCGTTGTCTTCAAACGAAATTTATTCCACTTCATTCCCTGCTCCTTCCAACATTATCTTTGCAAAACCATATGTTAAGATCTACATTGCCGTTAATTCCCGGCACCACTCCCGTCTCACTGAACTGCCAGACCTGATACTGGTAAGGGCACTGGGGAAGCTCATAATAATCCGCATACCAGAATGAATAATCTTTGAGTTCCTCCATGTCCAGAGTGAACGCCATCCACTTCAGATTTGCGTAAATCATTGTCTCATATCCGGCATCCTCCACAGCCGAACAGAACTGCTTCGCATAATCCGTAAATTCCTGCCTTGTATTGCCGTCCGTCCGGGCAGTGTCCCATTTGATCTCTTCCGTGTCATATACAACCGGTCCTGTAATCTCGTATGGCTTCACATGTTTTAAGACAAACTTTGCTTCCTCGGCAGCTTCCTTCTTTGAGACTGCCTGGGAGAAAAAGTATACGCCGACTTCAAGTCCCGCATCCAGCGCACCCTTTACATTCTGGTCATACATTGCGTCAAGCACAAGTTCCCCTTCTTCTCCATACGCCCGATAACCAAGGCGAACAAAGACAAACTCGATCCCGCTCTTTTTCACCTGTTTCCAGTCGATATCCTCTCCCTGAAATTCCGAGACGTCGATTCCCATTTTGGATGAAATGCCTTTTTCCTTATCTGTATAGGATTTAAACCCTGTCTCTTCCACTGTCGTAAGCTTGGAAAAATCATATTCACATTTCGGCACGCTGTCTAAAAGCTTCGCCTCATAGCTGTTTCCCTCCACATCCTGAAATGTGTAATATTGTTCCCCGTCCTTTTCCTCTATCTCAATTCCTGCCATGCCACCCTGCTTTGCACCATCTGCCGTATCCGCCTCTGACGGACGGCACGCTGCCAGCACAGCCGCACAGCTTACTGCCAGAACTGCCAATCTTACCCTTTTCATAGCCACCTGCCGCGTCTTATATTTGCCGGACTGTCATCCGCTTTCCCTCCGCCTCAGAGCCGTTTCCCTTTGGCGTCATCCTGCCTCCCAATAGGATATACCGAATCACGGACTCTTGCAAGGAATTTTTCATCCGGATCCGGGATCATTCCATAATTTGGATCTCATCCCCGGGACTGATCCGTCCTCCTCGGACCACCCTGGCAAAGACGCCCTCCCGGGGCATGATGCAGTCCCCCATTTTCCGGTATATCTGGCAGCCATGATGACATTCTTTCCCGATCTGCGTTATCTCAAGGATGACAGCGTTGCATGCCAGGCGCGTCCCGGCCGGGAGTGTACGAAGATCTATCCCCTGCACGACAAGATTTTCTCCGAACGCGCCGTCTCCAATCTCTGCTCCTCTGCTCCTGAACTCTTCGATCCTGTCATAGGAGAGAAGGCTGACCTGCCGATGCCATTTTCCTGCATGGGCGTCCCCCTTTATGCCGAAATCTTCTATAAATTCACCCATTTCCCGACCTGTTTTCTGCGTTCCCTTTTCCGGGCTTGTGCAGACTGCAATTATCCTTCCCATTTGCCCTGTCCTTTCTCTGGCTGACATTTTAATCCGTGCCCCCCTCCTGCTCATCCGCCGATCCCGGACATATTTCTTGTCTCAAGGTACCCCGTCGGTCTCTCTTGTTCTGTATCCTTATCCGGAAAGCAATGGCAGGCAGGCTTATTGTATACCGCGTCCCGGAATGCGTCTTCTATTTCCCTGTCGTCTGCCCCTGCCCGGATCAGCTTCCGGAGATCTGTCCCTGTGCCGTACTGCAGGCATGTCTTCAGGTATCCTTCCGGGGTTAGCCGGACCCGGTTGCAGGTATCACAGAACGGATGGGAAATGGCACTGATGAACCCGATTCTGCCGGCAAATCCCGGAAACCGCACATAATCGGCAGGTCCGTTTCCCAGCCTCTCTGTATACATTTCTGCCTCTCCAAAGGCTGCCCTCAGCGTCTCATATATCTTCTCCCTTCCCGGTCCGCTGTACTGTCTGCCTGTCCCAACCGGCATTATTTCAATAAAACGTACTTCCAGATGCCTCTCTTTCGCCAGGGCTGCCATCCTGACCCAGTCCTCGCCCTCGTCCTCTCCCAGGGGAACACAGTTCACTTTGACATGGAGTCCCGGAAATCCAAGCGCCGCTTCCACGCCTTCCAGCGCATCGCCTAATCTGCCCGTCCGCGTGATCTTGCGGTACTTCTCCTCATTCAGGGTATCAATGCTGATGTTTACCCCGTCCATCCCGGAAGAGACAAGCTCAGAAATCTGGTGTTTGAGCAAAGTGCCGTTTGTCGTCAATGTCACCTGTTCCATTCCTTCTATTCTCTTGAGCCGTCCCAGCAGAACCGGCAGGCCGCGCCTTACCAGAGGTTCGCCTCCCGTAAGCCGGATCCGGGTGATCCCAAGTCCGGCGCCGATCCCCGCAATGCGCTCTATCTCATCAAAAGTCAGGATCTCATTGTGCGGAACGCTTTTTACTCCTTCCGGAGGCATACAGTAAATGCATCTGAGATTGCAGCGGTCCGTAACAGACACTCTCATATATTCAATTTTTCTGCCATACTGATCCACTAACGGCACTTTTTATCCACCTCCGCTGTATCCTCTATCCTCCCTATGCTCTTCCTGTACTCTTCTGGTCAGGCATCCCGCACTCCTGCGCTCTTCCTGCCAGGATTTCCATGCCGTGCCCAAGGGCCGGAAGGACAGCTTCCAGATTTTCCCGGACCGCCTTCGGGCTCCCCGGAAGATTGATGATCAGCGTCCGATTCCGTATCACTGAGACTCCGCGGCTAAGCATTGCCCTGGGCGTAACCTTAAGGGAGGCAAGCCGCATTGCTTCCGCAATCCCCGGCACATTTCTGGTCGCCACTGCCATCGTTGCTTCGGGAGTGCAGTCCCTCTCTGCAAATCCCGTGCCTCCCGTCGTAAAAATGATATCCATTCTTTCGTCATCACAAAGTGTACGCAGACACTTTTCTATTTCTTTCCGTTCATCCGGAAGCAATACTGTCTTCACCACATCGTAGGTCTCTTTCTCCAGCATTTCACATATTGCCGGACCGCTTTTGTCCACCCTCTCTCCCGCATATCCTTTGTCGCTGAGCGTCACAACCGCTGTCCGCCATCTCCTGTCTGCCGTCATGATGTTTTCCTCCTGTTTAAAATATGCCCGCTCCTGCCCCCGCTTTTTTCCACCAGACAGATTTCTCCTATCTCCATCGTCTTATCCATAGCCTTGCACATGTCGTAGACCGTAAGGAGCGCGATGCTCACGCCTGTCAGCGCCTCCATCTCCACCCCGGTCTTTCCCGTCACCTTAACGGTGCATTGGCAGTAAATCGCGTTCTTCGCAGCATCTGTCTCAAAATTTATCCTGCAGTTCGTAATGGGAAGGATATGGCACATCGGGATCAGCTCAGATGTCTTTTTTGCCCCCATGATGCCTGCTGTCGCCGCTACGCCAAGGACATCCCCTTTGCCGACCGTTCCTTCCAGAACTGCCTGTAACACTTCCCGGCTTACAAGTATTTTCCCCTCGGCGGTCGCCTCTCTTACCGTCTCCTGTTTGTCCGTCACATCTACCATAACCGCTTTCCCGTTCTCATCAAAATGTGTAAATCCCATATCGATCCCTCCCTGTTCTCCCCTTATTATAACGAATGTTTGCCGGACTGTCATCCGTTTTGTCCCCCTCCTCTGACATACTGTCCGATTTCTTTTTCCCGACGCAAAAATCGGACGGTTGATAATTCCGTCCGATTTCTGCCAATATGTCCCCTTTTTATTTATGCGCACGTCTGATCTGAAGATTCAAACTGTGCATTATACAGATCTGCATAAAAGCCGTTTTGGGCAAGAAGGGTCTCATGGTTTCCCTGCTCCACAATATCGCCGTCTTTCATGACGAGGATCAGGTCTGCATCGCGGATCGTTGACAGTCTGTGGGCAATGATAAAGCTTGTTCTGCCCTTCATCAGATTATCCATCGCTTTCTGGATCAGGACCTCTGTCCTGGTATCAACAGAACTGGTCGCCTCGTCGAGTATGAGGATCTTCGGGTCTGCCAGGATCGCCCTGGCGATCGTAAGAAGCTGTTTCTGCCCCTGGGAGACATTGCTCGCCTCCTCGTTCAGTTCCATATGATACCCTCCGGGGAGCGTCTGGACGAACCGGTGTACATGGGCGGCCTTTGCAGCCTGGATCACCTCTTCATCCGACGCATCCAGCTTGCCGTACCGGATATTTTCCATAATGCTCCCGTGGAACAGCCATGTGTCCTGCAGCACCATGCCAAACATCTGCCGCAGCTCGCTCCTGTTGAAATCTTTCACGTTATGCCCGTCGATTTTGATAGCGCCGCTGTTCACGTCGTAGAAACGCATCAGCAGCTTGATCATCGTCGTCTTTCCGGCTCCCGTCGGTCCTACAATGGCGATTTTCTGGCCTTCCTCCACTTTTGCCGAAAAATCATTGATGATGATCTTATCCGGGTTGTATCCGAAATGCACATGGTCGAACTCCACATTTCCCCGTAGTCCTTCCACAGGCACCGGATCCGGCACTGTCTGGTCTTCTTCCTTCTCCTCCAGAAATTCAAATACCCTCTCGGAGGCTGCCGCCGTGGACTGCAGCATGTTTGCCACCTGCGCCACCTGCTGGATCGGCTGCGTAAAGTTTCGTACATACTGGATAAAGGACTGGATATCTCCTACTTCTATCGTATTTTTGATCGTCAGGTATCCGCCCAGTATTGCCACGAAGACATACCCCAGGTTGCCGATAAACTGCATGACCGGCATCATCATACCGGAAAAGAACTGAGATTTCCATGCTGAATCATACAGTTTGTCATTCGTAGAATTAAACGTTTTTATCACATCGTCTTCTTTGTTAAATGCCTTGATGATATTATGTCCGCTGTAGATCTCTTCCACCTGCCCGTTTACATTCCCAAGATATTCCTGCTGGCCCCGGAAATATTTCTGGGAATGTTTCATCACAAACGACAGCAGCAGAACAGAAACCGGCAGGATCAGCAGCGCCACCACCGTCATCAGAGGGCTGATCGACAGCATCATGATCAGCACACCAATGATCGTTGTCACAGACGTAATAAGCTGTGTGGCGCTCTGGTTTAAGCTTTGCCCGAGAGTATCCACGTCATTTGTCACACGGGAGAGGATCTCCCCGACAGGTTTGGTATCAAAATAGTTCATCGGCATCCGGTTGATCTTTTCTGATATTTCTTTTCTCAGACGGTATGTCGTCTTCTGGGACACTCCCGTCATAATAATCCCCTGGACAAAGGAACAAAACGCACTGACCACGTACAGTCCGAGTGTTGCAAGCAGGATCTGCCCTATCTTCCCAAAATCCATGCCGCTCCCGCCTGAGACTTTACTCACAAGCCCGTTAAATATTTCTGTCGTTGCCTTTCCCAGGATCTTCGGTCCCACGATGTTAAACACAGTCCCGCAGACCGCAAAAACAGCAACAAATGCCATCTGTACCTTAAAAGCATTCATGTACCGGACCAGTTTCCTAAGTGTTCCTTTAAAATCTTTTGCTCTTTCTCCCGACATACTGCCGTGTGCTCCTCTAGGCATGGCTGGCCGCCTCCTTTCCTTTCAGCCCGACGCCAAGCTCCTTTTCCGAGAGCTGGGACGCCGCGATCTGCTGATAAACTTCGCAGTTTTGAAGCAGTTCTTGATGTGTTCCGATCCCCGCAATCCTGCCCTCATCCAGCACGATGATCTGCTCGGCATTGAGGATCGTACTGATTCTCTGCGCAACGATCAGGACCGTACTGTCCTTTGTTTTCTTTTTCAACGCTTTCCTGAGCGTAACATCTGTCTTGAAATCCAGGGCGGAAAAGCTGTCGTCGAAAATAAAGACCTCTGGATGCTTTGCAATTGCCCTGGCGATGGACAGTCTCTGTTTCTGCCCGCCGGACACATTGCCTCCCCCCTGGGAGATCGGGCTTTCATATTCGTCCGGTTTTTCCTCTATAAATTCTGTGGCCTGCGCTATCTCTGCTGCCTCCACCATCTCCTCCCTGGTCCCGTCCGGATTACCGAACATGATGTTGGAAGCAATATCTCCTGAAAAGAGGACTCCCTTCTGGGGAACATATCCCAGCCGTTCCCGTAGGTCATGCTGCCTTACTTTGCGGATGTCCGTCCCGTCCAGCGTGATCGCCCCCTCCGTCACATCATAGAATCTCGGGATCAGATTAACCAGGGTGGATTTTCCGCTTCCCGTACTTCCTATAACTGCAGTGGTCTCGCCGGGTTTCGCGGTAAAGGTAATATCGTGGAGCACATTTTCATCGGCACCCGGATAGCGAAACGATACGTGGTCGAATTTCACCACACCTTTCGCCTCCTCGTCGAATCCCTCCGGCTGTTTTGGGTCGTGGATCACAGTACTGCTCTGCAGCACTTCCTCCACACGGTCTGCTGCGACTGCCGCCCTCGGAAGCATAATGGAGAGCATGCACAGCATCAGGAATCCCATGATAATCTGCATGGTATACTGAATAAACGCCATCATATCGCCAACCTGCATCTGCCCCTGGTCGATCCCGTGGGCGCCGGTCCACATAATCAGCACGGACACTCCGTTCATGACCAGCATCATCACCGGCATCATAAATGTCATGGCACGGTTTACAAACAGATTCGTCCTTGTCAGCTCCCTGTTCGCTTTGTCAAAGCGTTCTTCCTCATGCTTCTCTGTGCTAAAGGCCCGTATCACGGACAGGCCGGTCAGGATCTCTCTCATCACAAGATTTACTTTGTCGACAAGAGTCTGCAGGATCCTGAACTTCGGCATGGCGACAAGGAACAAAATCAGAATGACGAACGCGATCACAGCAACTGCCAGCGCAATGACCCATGACATTGAGACATTGGTGTGGAATACCTGGATGATTCCGCCGATGGCAAGGATCGGAGCATACAGTACAATGCGCAGGAGCATAACCGTCAGGAGCTGGATCTGCTGGATATCATTCGTACTCCTTGTGATAAGGGACGCCGTGGAAAAATGGTCAAATTCATTGTTTGAAAACCCGACGACCTTGTGGAAGACCCTGCTCCGCAGGTCGCGTCCGGTCGCTGCGCCGACACGGGACGCAAGAAATCCGACAAGGATGCTCGCTGCCATTCCCAGAAACGCCAGGGCGACCATTTTCCCTCCTGTCGCAAGCAGATAATTTGTCTGGATACGGTCCATATCCATACCGAGATTCTCATATGCACTTCTTACATAGCTGACTGCCGCCTGCTCCAGAATGCTGTCCGGGATCTCGTCCAGCTCTCTTTCCATTTCCTCTGTCACGGCACTTCTCTGTTCCTGCGGGAGCATTTCCATGATATCAAAGACTGTCATATCCTCTGCTGCCGCGCCGGATGGCAGGGCAGCTTTTAGCTGGTCCTCAATCTGCTTTGTCATGTCGCTCCCTGACTCAAATCCGGCAGTGAGCATCATAGGCCCCGCAAGAATCCCTTTTAGTTCATCCATTTTTGCATGATCACCGGATACCGAGCCCTTTAATGTCCATGCATCCTGGCCAAATGAACTGTTGTCAGCCTCATAGGCATCCATCACCTGTTCCCGGTCCTCCTCTGGCATAAACAGGGTAAGTTTCCCCATCTCTTCTGCCGAGATGGACCGCGGCACCTGTTCCTCGATTCCCCCCTGCTGGATTCCGACGTTTACAATATCGGACGTATAGGCCGGAAGGGACAGGTCGCAGTATGCCTGGATAAACAAGATGACAATGATTGCCAGTACGGATTTCCACTGGACCGCCGCATATTTGAACAAATTTTTCATAGTCTGTTTTTCCTTTCTGTATCATAAGATTCCGCGTGAGTCTTACTCTTTTTTCTTTCCTCGTCGAGGTTTTCACCCACCTGTATCAGAAGTCTTCTGAAAAGCAACTTCTCTTCTGTATTCATACCGCTAAAAATCAGTTCTTCCATCTGATCTGTAATCTCTTTCACATTGTGGATACAGGATTCTCCTTTTTCCGTCAGTGCAAGGCGCATCACCCTTTGATCCGTTTCATCCGGCTTCCGTGTGATATAGCCGCCTTTCTCCATCTTCTGTATCGTGGAGGTAACGGAAGGCGGAGTCATATTCAGGCGCGCTGCCAATTCTTTTTGCGACATTTCCTTCTTCTGATGTAGATAGAACAACACACCCGCCTGGCTGTAGTTCAGGTCAAATTCCATGTACATTTCTTTTGCCCTGTTCATCACTTTATGCACTACAATCCCCATAAGAGCCAGAACGGGAAGTTTCGTCTTATCACACTCCATATTCAATCCTCCCTCCCGCGATAAATTAGTTAGGTAACTAATCGATATATTAGTATTTCCGTACAATAATGTCAAGAAATATCTGCTTTATTCACGATATTTTTATATTTTTTATATAAAATCAGTTTATGTATCTAATTAAATTTTGTTCCATCGCGCACTGCCTTTTCTCGTACAGAAGCAAAAACCGGATGAGGCGGGGATCATGCAGAACCCGCCCCTGCATGATCCCCGCCTCATCCGGTTTCCCGTGTGCGATGCCGCTTATGTCTTTATCTGTCTGATGCGGATCACTGCTGATCCGCCTTTAAAGTTCTGACATTGATTCCATTTACCTCAATATGGTCGTCTACCGGGATCACGATGCACTGCCGCCCGTCGATCATCCGCGTCTCTACCAGGTCTGCCCTCTCCGGGTTCACCTTGATGACGATATCCGGGGTTTCAATGTTGAACTTTTTTGTCTCTGCTATGTTGGATGCCAGCAGAGACGCCTTCTCTCCGACCGCATCCTCATAATTCCTTTCAAAACTCTCCATCTTTTCATCGGAGACCCCACTCTGCTCAAAGATCTTCCTCACATCTGTCTTGTCAAGCCTAAGCGGCTCCGGCTCTTCTTTATGTTCTTCAATCAGATCATTTAAGGTTTCATGGATATTCCGGACCGTCTCATAATCCCCCTCATCCCCCAGTGTATCCTCGATCATCATCTGAAAGCTCTCCTTCTGCGTATCCGCTGTCATCGGCATCTGAGCGCCTAAAATCTGTCCGATCAGCTCCGGCTGCAAATCCTCTGATTTCTTCGAGTAATACAGCACGGCATGGAGGTCTGTATTCCTGTCATTGAAAGCGGGAAAGAGGAAGCCTTTATCCGGCATATCCACGATCCAGTCCCTGACGCGGTCCTCAATCCGGTTGTCCTGTGCATTGTAGCACAGTCCCGCTTTCGACAGAGAAACCGGGCAGATACTCATGAGCAGATACTCGTATACATCCTCGGATGCGTCGAACATTTCCAGGTTATCTGTTGATTTCCCGGGGATATCATACATGGCATGGATCAGGATGATATAATAGTTTTCAGCATACTCATAGGAGGCGATCACCCTGTCATAAAACTCTTCCAGGAGCATGTCATCCTCCAGCCTGCTGTTCCTGAGCTTTAACAGAAATTCCTGTGTCCCTCCCGGCATCTCCGCATCAAGAGGAAATTCCATGTTCAGCATATTCCTCCCCACTGTCCCGGAAAGTGTCTTTTTAAAAATATCGAAATATTTAAAAGCCTCCTCTTCCGGCAGAGACAGAAAAGCCTCTTTTGACTCCAGCTTTTTATTCTTCTCATGGTCCACATAGCACCCGCATATTCTCGTAATCGCGCAGTTTTTCGGGGTAAACTGTTTCCGTATCTCCAGTATTTCCTTTTTGTTCATCTATAGCCTCTCCTCTTTCCCGTGGTCTGTCTTTAGCCACTTTTTTATTCTACACTGGAATCTTCGGGAAAAAAAGATTTGATTTCCTGTCCTTTCTGTGATATGATGGCTACGATTTAAACAATCCATTAATAAAAATGTAATGTAAGATTCTGCCGCCGGGTAGGATCGTCGCAACATTCATCTTCTGTACCGTCAGGCCGTAGCAGGTACAGATGGTGGATGTTTTTTTGTAAGGAGGTTTACATTATGGCAAGCTCAGCCTCAACAGCAAAACTTCATTCACATGAAAACATTTTCCCTGTCTTCCTCCGGTACGTCTCTGCAAATGTACTGGGAATGATCGGTTATTCCTGCTATATTCTGGCAGATACCTTTTTTATTGCCCGCGGGATCGGCGCTGACGCACTCGCTGCTCTTAATCTGGCAATTCCCGCCTACAATCTGATGAACGGCACGGGACTGATGATCGGCATGGGAGCTGCTGCCAGGTTTTCTCTTACCGCACCCAGTCCTGACAGCAGGGTTCACCGCACCATCTTTACGCAGGCGTTGTACCTTGCCGCCCTTGCATCGGCCATCTTCTCGTTTACAGGGTTGTTTTTCACGCCAGGCCTTGCCTCACTGCTCGGAGCCGACGGGACAACCCTGCCTTACGCCGTCCCTTATCTGAGGGTCCTGCTGATGTTCTCCCCGCTGTTTCTGTTCAATAATACGCTCTTATGCTTTGTCAGGAACGACGGTGCACCGGGTCTTGCCATGACCGGGATGATCACAGGAAGCCTCACTAACATCGTGCTTGATTATATTTTTATTTACCCCCTGAATATGGGAATGACAGGGGCAGCCATCGCCACTGCGACTGCTCCTGTCATCAGTATGCTCATCCTTTCCCTTCATTTTATAAGGAAACGGAATCATTTTCACCCTGTGAGAACCGCCCCCTCCGTAAAGCGCGCCGCGGATATATGCTCCCTCGGACTATCTTCCCTGATCACTGAGGTATCATCCGGCATTGTCATCATTATATTCAACTTCCTCATCCTCTCTTTAAACGGCAATACCGGGGTGGCTGCCTACGGGATTCTCGCCAATATTTCACTGGTGCTGACCTCTGTTTTTACCGGTATCGGGCAGGGGATACAGCCGATCGTGAGCAGATATTCCTCGGAAAGCGGCCGGAAAGCGCGCCGGGGCACAAGGCGGTATGCCATATCATCCGCTTTGATCCTGTCACTTGCCTCCTATCTGGCCATCGCGTTGTTTTCTGCGCCCCTGGCAGACGTATTCAACCGGGATCACGATCCGGTCCTGAGCAGCATTGCCTCGCAGGGGATGAAGCTCTATTTCATCAGCCTGTTTTTTGCCGGCATCAATATCATTGCCGCGGCATTTTTAAGCTCTTCGGATCAGCCGCGGCATGCCTTTGCCATCTCCATGCTGCGCGGATTTTTACTGATCATCCCGGTCGCATGGATCCTTTCCGAACTGTTCGGGCTGACCGGCGTGTGGCTGTCTGTCCCGGTGACGGAAGGAATCGTATGTATCCTGTCAGTCATATTTCTGGCAAAAGATTATAGATGATTTTATTGCTGTAGGCGAAAGATGATATTTGCCTTAAATGCCGTACGGGCACGAACATTTTTGCCCGGAACTCAACTGTAAAAGCTAAATAAAATCTGCATTTTTATTGAATATCTTTCAAATTAAAAGAACTGCCGCATCTATAAATTGACATTTCATAGATACGGCAGTATTTTTTTACCTTACTTATTTACTTTACACCCGGTTTCCAGGATCCTGTTCGCATTTTCAATGCGTTCCGCAGAAGGCGGCTCAATTCCCGCAAGCGGATAGTCATATCCCAGTTCTTTCCATTTGTATTCCCCCAGCGTATGATAAGGGAGGATCTCCACCTTTTCCACATTGTCCAATGTATCAATGAACTTCCGAAGATCCCTGAGATATCCGTCATAATCATTCCTCTGTGGCACAAGCACGTGACGGATCCATACTGGCTTTCCAATTTTGGAAAGATATTCTGCCATATCCAAAATATTGTTATTTGACTGTCCTGTAAGAATCCTGTGCTGCGCCTCATCAATATGCTTGATATCGAGCAAAAGCAGATCCGTATATCCCATCAACTCATTGAATTTTCCGAAAAACGGTTCCTCACGTGTAAAAGGTGCTCCACTTGTATCAATGGTGGTGTGGATCCCATGTTCCTTTGCCTTCCTGAAAAGCTCCAGAAGAAAATCGATCTGCATGAGAGGCTCCCCGCCGCTGACCGTAATGCCGCCGCCATCCCTCCAATATGATCTGTATCGGAGCGCCTGCTGCAACAATTCATCCACACTTCTCTGCTCCCCGTCCGTCATATTCCACGTATCCGGGTTATGGCAGAACTGACAGCGCATTGGACATCCGCTCATAAAAATCACAAAACGGACACCCGGTCCGTCTACCGAGCCAAAACTCTCGGTTGAATGAATAAAACCCTTCATATTTCCCCTTTCAGGGACGTAGTAAAACTCAATTTAGCTATGTCCCAAATTAAGCTTCACTGTGTCCCAAATTGAATTTCACTGTGTCCCCTATGTGAAAAATAGCCAAAAATGGTGATAATATCCCCCTATAATCCCTTGCCTTTTGTGCAAATTTCAGGCAGGGACAGGGCTATCTGCAAAAAGGGACAGGGCTGGCGTCAATCGGGGACGTAGCTAAATTTAATTTTACTACGTCCCCGATTGATTACATTCTGTCGTGGCAGGTTCTTGCAATTACGTCAAGCTGCTGCTCTTTTGTCAGGTCGATGAACTTCACAGCATATCCGGAAACGCGGATCGTAAAATTCGCATACTCTTCTTTCTCCGGATGTTCCATTGCATCGATCAGTTTCTCTGTACCAAACACATTCACATTTAAATGATGTGCGCCCTGGTCAAAGTATCCGTCCATCACATGGACAAGATTATTCTTGCGTTCATTATCATCATGCCCCAGTGCGCCCGGGCTGATTGTCTGAGTATTGGAAATCCCGTCAAGCGCCTGCTCATACGGAAGTTTCGCAACGGAGTTAAGGGATGCGAGAAGCCCGTTCATCTCTGCTCCGTAGGACGGGTTTGCTCCCGGCGCCAGCGGCTCCCCTGCCTTTCTTCCGTCCGGAAGGGAACCTGTCGCCTTACCGTAAACAACATTGGACGTAATGGTGAGGATGGATGTGGTCGGCTCGGAATTTCTGTAAGTATGGCACTTTTTCAGCTTGCTCATGAATGTGCGCAGCAGCCATACCGCGATATCATCCGCTCGGTCGTCATCGTTTCCATATTTCGGGAAATCGCCCTCCACCTCAAAATCTGTGGCAATACCGTCCTCATCACGGATCACTTTTACTTTCGCATACTTAATTGCGCTTAAGGAATCGACCACATGCGAGAATCCTGCGATACCTGTCGCAAACGTACGTCTCACATTTGTATCGATCAGCGCCATCTCAGCAGCCTCATAGTAATATTTGTCATGCATATAGTGGATCATGTTCAGTGTATCCACATACAGCTTGGACAGCCACTCCATCATCTGGTCGTATTTCTCCATAACCTCATCAAAATCAAGGTACTCAGACGTAATCGGCCTGTAGAGCGGAGATACCTGCTGTTTCGTCTTTTCATCGACACCGCCGTTGATCGCGTACAGAAGGCATTTCGCAAGATTCGCGCGCGCTCCGAAGAACTGGATCTCCTTACCGGTCTCTGTCGCGGATACGCAGCAGCAGATGGAGTAGTCGTCGCCCCATACCGGGCGCATTACATCATCGTTCTCATACTGGATCGAGCTTGTCTTTACAGAAATATAAGCCGCATATTTCTTAAAGTTCTCCGGCAGATGCGAGGAATACAGCACTGTCAGGTTCGGCTCCGGTGACGGTCCCATGTTCTCCAGTGTGTGAAGGAAACGATAATCGTTCTTTGTGACCATATGGCGCCCGTCCATTCCGATTCCTGCCATCTCCAGCGTCGCCCAAACCGGGTCCCCCGAGAAAAGCTCGTTGTAGGACGGGATCCTTGCGAATTTCACCATTCTGAACTTCATGACAATGTGGTCGATAAGTTCCTGTGCCTGCTCTTCTGTCAGGATTCCTTTCTCCATATCCCTCTGGATATAAATATCAAGGAATGTGGAGATACGTCCCACACTCATCGCGGCTCCATTCTGCGTCTTGATCGCCGCGAGATAGCCGAAGTACAGCCACTGAACCGCCTCTTTCGCGTTTGTGGCCGGCTTGGAAATGTCATAGCCGTATACGGACGCCATCTCCTTCATCTCTTTGAGCGCCCTGATCTGGTCCGCAATCTCTTCCCTGAGACGGAAATCCGTCCCTTTCATCCCATGTCTCTCGTACTCAATGAAATCAGACTCTTTCTTCTCGATCAGATAATCAATCCCGTAAAGAGCCACACGGCGGTAATCGCCCACGATACGCCCCCTTCCGTACGTGTCCGGAAGCCCTGTGATAATCTTATTGTGACGTGCTTTCTTCATCTCAGGCGTGTATACATCGAATACTGCCTGATTGTGTGTCTTATGATATTTGGTAAAGATTTCATGCAGTTTTTCACTTGGGGTATATCCATAGGTCGTGCATGCCTGCTCCGCCATCTTGATCCCGCCGTAGGGCATGAACGCTCTCTTTAATGGCTTGTCCGTCTGAAGGCCTACAACCTGTTCCAGGTCCTTCATTTCTTCATTGATGTAACCCGGCCCATATGCTGTCAGCCCGGAAACAATCTCTGTCTCCATATCCAGAACACCGCCCTTTGCACGCTCTTCCTTCTGGAGTCTGGAGAGTTCCCCCCAAAGCTTGTCCGTTGCCTCTGTCGGGTCTGCAAGGAAAGACTCGTCCCCGTCATACTGTGTATAGTTATTCTGGATGAAATCACGCACATTGACTTCTTCTTTCCAGAGATGCCCTTTGAAATCTGTCCACTGGTCAAAATTTACTCTCGCCATTTTTCTGAAAACCTCCTCATTGAAATCCTTAAATTACCGTTTAAAATTACTGTTTCTGTAAGCCGGCGTCTGCAGCCCCGGTCTCTTACATGCGCTAGTATATCATCGCGTTAAAAAAAAGACAAGCGTTATAATGAAAATCATTCTCAGGAACGCCATTGTACTTAATTTTGTACAATACATGTCCGTTTCACACTATATATTGTATTTTCCCGAATACAATACGTCAATACTTTCTTTCTGAATCCGGCATCATTTTGTCAAAATTCTACTTCACGCCTGCCCACATCTCATTGAAAGATATTTTAATTATGCTATAATAAACCGCATACTACATATTTTTGAAATGGGGGAAAGTAATGAAACAGCAGAAAGCAAGCGAAAAAATACGCTACTTCCAAAATGAAAACGGTCCTGTAATAGGCGTAACCGAAAAAGACCCAATCTGTGCAGACGGATTATATTTCCGCGATGTCAACGGAGACGGAAAGCTCTGCATCAGCGGGGACTGGAGAAAATCCCCGGAGGAACGTGCCGAAGCTCTGGCAAAGGAGCTCTCAGTGGATGAAAAGATCGGCCTGCTTTTCCTAAATTCCTGGAAAATGGGACAGGAACAAGAAGACAAAAACTTTGTCGATGCAACGGGTCTTCTCGACGAGAAACCGGTGGAGGCAGGCACTTCAATCTTCGCGACAAACTCGACGACGGGGACAACAGACATGATGCTCAACCAACATGTACGCGAGTTCATTCTCCGCGCCAACCCAAAGCCGGACGAGCTGACAGACTGGATCAATGAATTAAACTGCGTGGCAGAAAAAGCAGAGCATTTTGTCCCGGCGCTTGTCGTATCCAACTCCCGGAATGAAAACGGTGAAGTCGTATTCGGAATGAACGATGCCTCCGGGGTATTCGCGGCGTGGCCCGGCACTCTGGGTATCGCTGCCGCACTGAAGGGGACGGATGATTTCTCCATCATAGACGACTTTGCCGACTGTATCAGGAAAGAATGGGATTCCGTGGGCCTGAAAAAAGGCTACATGTACATGGCAGACTGCTTAAGCGATCCCCGCTGGCAGCGGACATACGGTACATTTGGGGAAGACCCTGAACTGATCGCGGAGATCTTTGACCGGCTCATCCCGGGAATCCAGGGAAGTGACGACGGCGTGACGGCAGACGGTGTCGCCCTGACCGTAAAACATTTCCCGGGCGGAGGCGCAAGAGAAAACGGATTCGATCCCCATTATAAACAGGGGCAGTGGAATGTCTATCAGACGGAGGGCAGCCTTCAGAAATATCATATTCCGGGATTCCTCCCCGCAGTGAAAAAGCATGCCTCCTCCATTATGCCTTATTACGCGAAACCTGCCAGGGCAAAAAGCGCAGACCAGTACGATATGAATGGAGATCCGATCGAGTGGATTCCTGTGGGATTTGCATACAACAAAGCCTTTCTCCATGACATCCTTCGCGGCCAGATGGGATTCAAAGGCTACATAAACAGCGATTCCGGCATTACCCAGATGATGGCATGGGGTGTGGAAGACCTTGAGAGATGTGAGCGCGTAGCCCTTGCAGTCAACACGGGCATCGATATCATAAGCGGCTCCTATGATATGAAAGACGCAAGGGAGGCATATGACCGGGGACAAAACGGATATTACACCACGGGCGGGCACGCTGTCCCGGAAGGGTATACCCCCGAACAGATCACGCTCTCGGAAGAAGCGATCAACCGCGCCGTGTCCCGCACGCTCAAAGAACGTTTCGAGCTTGGACTGTTCGAGAACCCGTACCGTGACCCTGTCAGGGCGGCAGAAGTCGTTGCCACACAGAAGCACTGGGATGACGCTGCTGATATCCACCGCAAGTCTGTGGTTCTCCTGAAAAATAATGACGGGACACTTCCCCTTCGCACATCCACGGGAGATTCCGTCCTGAAGGTTTATGTCGAATGTTTCAACAAAAGTGCAGAGGCTGCAGGAAAGGCGACAGAAGAGCTCCAAAAACAGGTCGCTGCAGAGGGCATAACCCTGGTCTCCTCCCCGGAAGAAGCAGGGGCAGCCATCCTGTTCGTAACGCCAAGTTCAGGAGAGTACTTCAACGCTACCCCCGGATATCTTGAGCTGGATATCTGTGACGGGAAAGAAGTCTGCGATGTGGATGAGGAAGGGCGTCCCGCCAGGACAGTTCACACCGAGACCACGCTTGCAGGAGCAGGAAGAATCTCAGAAATTGCAGAAATCGTACACCGAAACGGCGGGAAGGTGATTTCGTCAATCAATTTCACCCTTGCATGGCAGGTCGGAAATGTAGAGAAACACTCTGACGTGCTCCTCGCAGGGTTCGACACCTATCCCTGTGCGGTCCTGGACGTGATATTCGGCAGGTTCTCACCTGTCGGCCGCATGCCGATGACACTGCCAAAAGACGACAGCGTCATTGCGGTAAACGCTGACGGGGTATGTATCTCACCGAATGATGTCCCCGGCTATGACAAAGACAGGTACATGCCGGATGGCATGAAAGATGAAAACGGCAAAGCCTATGCTTACCGCGACGCGGCAGGAAATTATTATGAGCTTGGTTTTGGCCTGAAATATTAGCCTGAAAATCGTTCGATAATCACTAAAAATATTCCTTTCCTTTCTATAAACGCCAGTTTAGAATACAGACAGGAATATCAGAAGATTCATAAGGAGGATTATGTATGCGCAAAGTAATAAACCTGAATGACAACTGGAAATTCATTCAGAAAGACGCCGGACTTCCCGATGCTTTTCCGGCAGACTGGCAGACTGTCACCCTGCCCCACACATGGAACGCCATAGACGGACAGGACGGGAACGGGAGCTACGACCGCGGCAGATACTGGTATGCAAAAAGCTTTGAGACTCCCCGGCAGCCTCTTGCGGGCGGGAGGGTATTTGTCGAGATACTGGCTGCCGGCCAGCAGGCAACTGTTTATGTAAACGGCAAGGAGGCGGTTTATCATGAGGGAGGATACTCCATTTTCCGCGCAGATATCACAGATCTGTGCAGGGAGGAAGGGGAGAATCTTCTTGTCGTAGCGTGCAGCAACGAACACAAAGAAAGTGTCTACCCACAGTCCGCAGACTTTACTTTCTATGGAGGGCTTTACCGCGGGGTGAATCTTATCAGCGTACCGGACGCGCATTTTGACCTGGAATACTACGGAGGGCCCGGTATTCAGGTGACCCCGGAGCCGTGTGAGGACGGCGGCGCCGTATTTGACATTGTCACTTATACTAAAAATACAGACGAGAACTTTACCGTATTATATTCTATCTGTGACGCAGATGGAAATGAGGTCGGATACGCGTGCCGCCCGGCGGATGACACAAGGGTTACGATCTACGTGCCAGACGCCCGGAAATGGGATATTGACGATCCCTGTCTCTACACTGTAACGGCCCTGCTCCAGCGCAGGAATGAGGCATATGACGAGATCTCCGCCAACGTCGGTGTCCGCAGCTTCTCCTGTGATCCCGACAAAGGATTTATTATCAACGGCGTTGAGACTCCGCTGCGCGGTGTAAGCCGCCATCAGGATCAGCTTTATAAGGGGAACGCCCTGACACGTGAGGACCACTTCAGAGATGCTGAGCTTATCAAGGAGCTGGGAGCAAATACGATCCGCCTGGCGCACTATCAGCACTCACAGGATTTCTATGATGCATGCGATAAGCTCGGATTTATCATCTGGGCAGAGATCCCGTTTATCAGCGTATTCAACAAAGATCCGGAGGCTCACCAGAACTGTATCAGCCAGCTCAAGGAGCTGATTATACAGAACTACAATCATCCTTCCATCTGTTTCTGGGGTATCTCAAACGAGATCCTGATCGGCGGCATTTCCGAGAAGCTGGTGGAAAACCACAAGGAACTCAATGCTCTGGCAAAAGAGCTTGACCCGACCCGCCTGACGACAATCGCCCATGTGACGATGACACCGGTCGAAAGTCCCATGCATGGGATCACAGACGTGGAGAGCTATAACCATTATTTCGGATGGTACGGCGGGAAGATGGAGGACAACGGGCCCTGGCTGGACAACTTCCACAAGGCCCATCCTGATATCTGCCTGGGTCTTTCCGAGTACGGCTGCGAGGGCATTATTACATATCACGGACCGAACCCGGCATGCAAGGACTACAGCGAGGAGTACCAGGCGCTGTACCATGAGCACCTTGCCAAAGTTCTGGACGAGCGTCCGTGGATGTGGTCCAGCCATGTGTGGAACATGTTCGATTTCGGATGCGCTGCCCGCGATGAGGGCGGTGTCGCAGGCCGTAACAACAAGGGTCTTATGACAATTGACCGCAAGACAAAGAAAGACAGCTATTATATTTATAAGGCATACTGGAACAAAGAACCGATGGTTCATCTGTGTGGGAAGCGTTATGCGCAGCGCTCCGGTGAGACGACCGAGATCCGTGTATACTCCAACCAGCCGGCTGTAACGCTTTATCTGAATGGGGAGAAGGTTGCAGAACAGACGTCGGAGAAAGTATTCGTATTTACGGTTTCTCTTGCCGATGGGTTCAACACCATTATGGCTGCAGCAGGAGACATAAAGGATACTATGACACTGGAAAAAGTGGAAAAAGAACCTTCCATCTATGTACTGCCCGAGGTGAATGAACGTGCGGAAGGTGTTGCAAACTGGTTTAAGGCAGTGGGCGACCTGGACCTGAAAGCTCCTATGGAGTTCCCGGAAGGTATGTATAGCATTAAAGATACAATGGAAGAGCTTGCAGAGTGCCCTGAGGCCCTGGAGATCATAAGCAAAGCCTTCAAGCTGGCAATGAATATGACCTTATCCCCGGGCGAAGGGATGTGGGATATGATGAAGTCCATGTCCTTTGAAAACATGGGTCAAATGGCAGGTTCCCTCCTCCCCGAAGGATTTGTGGAGAGCATCAATGCACAGTTGATCAAGATTAAAAAGAAATAGTTTAAAAAACTGCCGCGCAGCTGAGATACTCAGTCTGTACGGCAGTTTCTTACTATTACGGCGAAGCATGTCCGAACCTCATCATTCTGTTATCTGTGTATCCGGCACATTCCGGCCGCTTCGATGCAAAGCGCGATCCCCGTTATGACCAGGTATGCCGCGATGATATAGTTCAGCACGACTGCAGAACCAAAAGGCAGCAGGATGAACGTCGCCGACAGGAGGATACTGAGCACACCACTCAACGTGATCATACCCGTGTTCTGCACCCCGAAATATTTCAGCCTCGACGCAAAGGAAACCTTCTGTGCCCCGCTGAATATAAGCACGACCGCCAGCATGAACGTAATGACATTTACGGTCAGAACCAGTGGCATTGCCGCAACGAGGATCCCCATCAGGATATTGACGGCCGCCATCACAATAAGCATCGGGTCTTTAAAGTAATACGTGGTCGACAAATAGCTGACAATATGGCAGATGCCAAGCGCGATCAGGGCTGCCGCCGCCACATACTGGATCACTGCAAATACCTTTACCGGGAACGCAATGCACAGGATTCCTGCCACGATCAAAAGCGCTGCCACAATAAGGCATGTATTCCTGATCTTCTTTATCTTTTTATTCCAGTTCTCAAAAAACTCATTAACATAATCAAATCCAGAATCAAAAAACCATCTCATAAACAATGAGCTCCTTTCCTCTTTTTCTATAAGGAAATATAGCTCGGATTATCAGCACTGTAAACACTTGAGTGCTAATTTATTAAATTTTCATATTTTCATATCAGAGACAGGCTCCTCAGAACATACAGCCAGCCTGTCACCGTAAAAGCACTGAAAAATGTGGTCAGCATGACTGTGCTGGATGTCAGTACCCCTTCATGCCCCATATTTCTTGCCATCACATAACAGCTCACCGTCGTCGCGGAACCAAGCATAATCAGGATTGCCACAAGCTGCTCCCTGCGAAATCCCATCCAAACTGCCAGAGGAAGAAAGATGGCAGCAAAACCGGCCAGCTTCATCACAGCCGCCAGGGCCGCCGGCTTTGCCTTTCCAAATGCCTTCCTTATGTCAAAAGACGCTCCCATCGCCATAAGTCCCAGTGGCGTTGCAATGGCGCTCACATCAGAGACCGCCTTTTCCATGACGGAAGGCATGGGAAGCCGCAGGGCAGACCAGAAAAGCCCTGCCGCGATTCCGAGTATGATCGGGTTCGTCACAATGCCTTTCAGCGTAGTAACCCACACCTCTCTGTCCAGCTTCCGCCTCTCCTGCCTGAAGAGGGACAGGACAACCACTGCCATGATATTATAAAGCGGAACACTTCCGATGATCATAAGAGGCGCCATTTTGGCATCCCCGTATATATTCTCGATGAAGGCAATCCCCAGAAGTGCCGCGCTGCTCCGGTAGGACGCCTGTATGAACTCCCCCCTGACAGAGCTATCCCTCCATAACAGCGATAGCAAAGCGGCAAGGGCAATGCTGAGAAATGTAGTGCAAAAACAGAACAGCACAAACTTCATATCCCACACTGCTGAAAAATCCACTGTCGCCAGGTCTTTAAACACAAGCACCGGCAGGGGCACAAGAAAGACAAACTGATTCATTTTGGACGCAAAATCCTCGTCAATCCATCTGAGTTTCCGAAAAAAGAGCCCTAAAAGCATCAAAAGGAAGATGGGCGCCGTCGCATTCAGGCTGAAGATCAGATTTTCCATGTCCTATTCTCCCACAATGCATACGCGGATCAGGTTCGTCCTCCCCGGGATTCCCAGCGGGATCCCCCCGGCAAATACAATCTCATCCCCGTCTTCTACCAGGCCGTGAGACTTCGCCGCCTCGATGGCACGCAGGCAGAGAATCTCAGAACTGTATTCTTCCTTTATAGACATGGGATATATCCCCCAGGACATGTTAAGCTGCCTGCACACCTTCTTTGAGCTGGAGCAGCCTCCGATCAGGCATCCCGGACGGTATTTTGAGATCATCCGCGCCGTACACCCTGTCTTGCTCGCTGCCAGAATAGCATTTGCCTTCAAATCAATCGCCGTCATACAGGTGGCATGGGAAATAGCATTGGTCACATCCGGGTCTTCCGAGCGCTCTGATTTCCTGAAAATGGTATTGTAATCAATACTGTTTTCCATGCTGACAGCAATCCTGACCATCATCTTCAATGCTTCCACAGGATATTTCCCTGCCGCTGTCTCCCCGGAGAGCATGATCGCGCTTGTCCCCTGATAAATCGCATTGGCAACGTCTGTGGCTTCCGCACGGGTCGGCCTTGGATGCGCCATCATGGAATCCAGCATCTGTGTGGCAGTGATCACGACTTTCCCTGCCTGGTATACCTTCTCAATAATCCTCTGCTGGATAACCGGCACCCGCTCAAGAGGAATCTCAACTCCCATATCTCCGCGCGCCACCATGATCCCATCGGCTTCCTCAATAATCGCATCAATATTGTCCACACCCTGCTGATTCTCAATCTTTGCGATGATATTGACAGACTCCCCTCCGTTCTCATCCAAAAGCCTTCTCATCGCTCTGATATCATCGGCAGTCCGGGTAAAGGATGCCGCCACAAAGTCGAAGTCTTCCTTGATTCCGAAAAGAAGATCCTCTTTATCTTTCGGACTGATAAACGGCATGTTCAGTTCAACCCCCGGGACATTAACCCCCTTGCGGTCCGAAATATCCCCTCCGTTCCTGACAACGCAGACGATATCCTTTCCTTCGATCTTTTCTACCCTCATCCCGACCAGGCCGTCGTCAATCAGGATAGCATCCCCTGCCTTTACATCCCGGTAAAGCTCCTTATAAGAAACTGTCACACTCTCCTGGGTCCCCTCAATTTCATCATTGACAAGAGTAAACTTCTGCCCTTCCTGGAGCGTGATCTTATGGCTCCGAAAACATCCGATCCGAATCTCCGGGCCCTTTGTATCCAGAAGCGCGGCAATCGGCCTGTCATATTCTTCCCGGAGCGCCTTCAGACTCTCCAGCCGCGTCTTCTGTTCCTCATGGGAACCATGGGAAAAATTAAATCTCGCAACGTCCATTCCCTCCCGGATAAGCGCTTCGAGAATCCCTTCCCGGTCTGTCGCAGGACCAAGTGTACAGATGATCTTTGTCTTTCTTATAATCTTTTCCTTTCCTGATAAATCCTTCCATTTCTTTAATGATTATTATATCATCATTATCAGTTCAATATCCAGAGGGATTTGCCGATACGCGCCTTTCCCACAGCACATTGACAATATAAAAGCCTTCCGCCTGTCAGGTCGTTGACCTGCAGATGGAAGGCGTATCCGTCATTTTTTACTGCTGCCCTGCCGCATCATTGACACACCTGAGCGCATTCAGGCTTCTCGGATATCCAATATAGGGAAGGCACTGGGAAATGATCTTGATCAAAAATGCCTTGTCATTTCCCACTTTCATATTCCCTGCCGCATGGGAAGTAAGCTGAGGCTCACATCCTCCCTGTGCTGCGAGGAAACAGAATGTGATCATCTCGCGCTGCCTGTAGTCAAGCCCTGTCCGCGTATAATAATCTCCAAAACAGTTGCCCGACAGCCACCGGTTGATATGGCGGCTTTCTTCCGGCCCGGATGTAGAAAAGCCTCTCATTCCGTCTCCAAAAATATCCACCTGGGCCTGCTCCCCTTTTTCCACGCGGTCCTTGATCGTAGTTGTCGTCTGCCCTTCAAGGGGAAGCGCAATTCCCTTTTCTGCCAGGATCTGATTTACCGCGTCAAAGAATGGGCGCACTCTCCCAATTCCCAGATAGGCACATGCCTGGTAAACGATCTCCTTTACCTCCACCGGCGTCACGCCAAGGTTCAGCGCCCCCGGAAGGATCTCCCTGAATTCGTCCACTCCCTGGCATCCGAGAAGCGTCGCAAGAATCGCCATCATCCGGGTGCGGTCATCCAGGTCGTCCTGATTTACTACTTCATCACAGGAAAAGTCAGCGAAAAAATCCGTGAACTCAGGATCTGTAGATGCAAGTTTAAATTCTCCGCCTGGATATAATCTGTTAAAATATTTTTTTGCTGCTTCTGTCATAACTGACCACCCTTCTTCCTATTATAAACTGATTCGGAGGGGAAACCCCTCCGATATATCGCATGCTATTTTAATTTTCCATATTCTTCGTCTGATACAGCCTCAAGCCATTCATTGGAAGCCCCCTCTGCAGGGACCTCGATGGCAAGGTGCTGGAACCAACTGTCCGCTGCCGCACCGTGCCAGTGCTTTACCTCCGGCGGAATATTCACAACATCTCCGGCTTTCAGCTCCTGTGCGGGTTTTCCCCACTCCTGATACCAGCCGCGTCCGCCTGTTACAAGGAGTATCTGGCCTCCTTTATGATGGATATGCCAATTGTTACGGCAGCCCGGCTCAAAAGTTACATTGCCTATTCCCACTCTTTCTGTGGTGAGCATTTTCAGATAGCTCTGTCCGATGAAGTACTGTGCAAATGCTGTGTTCGGCTCGCCGATCTCAAATACATTTCCGCCTCCTAAGTCCTGTTTCATTTTTTCTGTATCCATGTGTAACGCCTCCAGTTTTTATACAATTTCTTTTTATCTGTATATATTGTATAACCGGTTGGGCCTATAGGCAAATGCTTAGTTCACATGATGGAGTATGCCTGGGAGGTATGATTGTAAAATGCGATTCACCCTTATTTTGCAACACATAATAAGTTCCCTTTGATTCCCCTTCTTTCTTTAGCAATTCTAAATTAGTTTATTCTCTTAATCTCTTTAGTGCCCTTGATTCTTTTATATTTAGGAGCTTCTTCCAAAAAGCCACTCTCCCGCAGTCCCCTCAAATGCTGCATGATCACCTTTCCGGTTTTGGGATGCGGCTTTCCGGCTCTTTTACTATATATATCTTTTCGACCTTTGAAAAAAGAAATAGAAGTACTGGGCATGTTTCTGAGTGATCGGCGTACACCAGGTCGATGCTGTCACCCCTTTCCAACAAAAAAGGGTGTCACAAAATCATTAAATCAGATGATCAAGCGATACCCTCTCTCTGCTTATAGGAAAATCAGGAGTATATCATTTGTTTTGTTTCTTCCAAAGCGCCCCTGCCGTTCCGGCTGATATGGGCATAAGGAAAATGTATATAGATCCACTGCTGGAAACGCCGGTCTGGGGAGAGGCTTCAATGTCTTTTTCTCTGTCCGATCCTGTACTTACTTCCTCAGACGGAGCGGCGTTTACGCTCTCATTGGAAGCCCTCTGTACGGCCAGGCGCCGGTTCTGTGCCGCTTTCTGTTCCCACTACCCGGATTACTGCCGAACCGGTTATAACCGAATAGTTATTACTGGATGGAGTGAACCTGTACCAGAATGTATAAGAGCCTTCAGACAGGATCCCCAGTGTCTGTTCATCCTGCGGAAGAGCGGCAGTGCCGTCGTATGCCTTGCCTGCATCTCCCGACAGAACAGCCGTTACGATACGCTGCTGCAGACTCACCCCTGCTCTGGCATCGTAAGAAAAATCAGCGTTCTGATCCACGCACCGGACAACCAAATCAAAGGAGCCTACAGGCAGTTTCTTTTCTGCAGTATCTACGCTCAATCGGTATTTGCCGTCTGGATCAACATTAACAGGCCCGCTTATCTGCGACGAGTTCCCGGAAGCGTCTTCCATAAACAGCGTCATCTGCATGTCCGGCGCCTGCGCCGGCGGGATTGTGAAAGCGGTCTCTACCGATACAGTATCCCCGTATATGAATACGTTTCCTGCGCCTCCGCTTCCGCCGGAAACAGTCATGCTGTCAGCCGGAACTGTATGTGGCTTCACCTCTATCGACACCTCTGCGGTTTCTGTCAACGTACTGGATGTACCAAACTGTACGTCGACTTTTATCGTTGCCGTATATGTCCCGTCAATCTCTACATAATTCCATGCATGCCTTTCCCCATATGGCAGGTTTTTATCATTATATGCCGTCGTTTTCAGAAAGGATCCCGCTTGCGGCACAGCGGGAAAAATTGCTGGCTCCCATGCCGTTTGCATTATATGTATTATGGATTGAAAGCCAGTTATTCAGATACCGTATGGTAAGGACCGGATCTCCGATGGGAGCGCCGTCCATAATCCTGTCCACGGCTTCATCAAACTGCGTCCGGTACCCTGGCAAATTATCTGCCGTAAACCCGTCATAAAAGTAGGATTCGCCGCTCATAGCGGACAGATGCCAGGACGGGCTGTCATCGTCCCAGTCCGCATCGGGTTCAAAAGCGATGCGTGACACATTTATCCAGAAATATTCCGGGGTTGTCTCGTATGCGTCAAGTAATTGTTGGAACTTTTCTCATCCTCAACCATGTATACTGTACGATATGCACCTGTATTTCAAACGCTATACACTCAAAATATTTCAAAAGATCTGGAATCCCTTTTGAGTATGCCTTTCCAGGATTCACCTAATATCATAAACGCTCCTGGCACTGATCCCGTCCGGTTTCCCACGCAGGATACGGACTTTCTTTTTGCCTGCGTTCATATCAAAATAATTATCACTCAGGATCATATCTTCATTCTCATTCAAAATTTCCACGCTTTTCGCATAAGCGTCAGCATAAACAGTGATCCACTCCCCGTCCGCCTCCACATGCAGATGCGGGTTCTGATATCGGAAATATTTCGGGTAGGAAAAGATAACCGTACCGTCCGCAATCGGTTCATCTGTCGCCGTTCCCATACAATCCCACGCCTGAAAGCTCACGTACTCTGTGAACACATCGATATCAGGAAGCAGCGCTTTCCCGGTCCACTGCGCCGAGAACGCCGGAACCGCGATCTTCGTCTCCTCGCTTCGGAGCACTTCCGCCCGTGCATTCCTCACCTGCCAGCGCAGGAGGATCTCCCGGTCCTGTCTCGTCTCGTTGGAGGCATTGAACCGCACGGATTTTTCAAACCGGAAATGCTGACGGTTCATATTTGCTTCCTGGGTCATCCAGCTCTCCTCCTCGCAGGATACGAGCACCGGAGCGAAAAAGCGTTTCGCGTAATAGTGCAGCGCTTTCCATCTCCCGTGATAATCAATGGATGACCAGGAGATGACCGGCCAGCAGTCGTTTAACTGCCAGTAGACCGCGCCCATGCATCTGCCGCGGTTTCTGCGGAAATGCTCCACCCCGTAGCGGATACCGTCCGCCTGCAGCAGCTGGGAGGCATAGATCAGCGTGGCTAAATCCGTCGGATACCGGTACGCCTGCTGCATATAGCTCATGATCTTTCCGTTGGCGCCGTAATTGCGCTGATGTTTCTCCATAATATAGGAGAAAATATTCCAGTCTGCCGGATCATCTGTGAAGGATTCGATGGTCCTTTTCGACGGAAACGCCTGAAAACCAAATTCCGAAATATACCGGAAATAATGTTTCCTGTACTCGGAGAACGGACGGCTTCCATGCCACACTTTCCAGTAGTGGACATCACCCCGGTCGGGATCGTTGGGGTTGTCAAAAGATCCGCCGGAGGATGGGCTTGCAGGCCAGTAGAACGTCTCCGGGTCATATTTTCTGAGGACTTCAGGGATGATCCTCTCATACATGAACAGATAGTCTCTGACCTCGCTTTGTTTTGTCACCCAGCACCGCTCGTCCACAAACATTTCCATCTCGTTGTTCCCGCACCACAGGCCGAGGCTGGCGTGGTGGCGGATCCTTGTAATATTATCGATAAATTCCTGCCGGATATTCGCCTCAAATTCTTCCGTCAGCTCATAGACGGAGCAGGCAAACATGAAATCCTGCCAGACAACCAGTCCCAGTTCATCGCACAGATCGAAGAACCAGTCATCCGGGTAGAAGCCGCCGCCCCATACGCGGATCGAATTAAAGTTTGCAAGGCGGCAGTCCTCAAGGAGACGCTCTGTCCGTTCTCTGCTCCGCCGTCCGAGGAGGTGGTCCTCCGGTATGTAATCTGCTCCCATGGCAAAGAAGCAGACTCCGTTTACCTCATGGGCAAAGCTCTCGCCCCACGCATCCTTTTCCCTTTTTACAGTCAGCGTGCGCAGGCC
>CALWMN010000022.1 GCA_944381935.1 uncultured Mediterraneibacter sp.
TTTTTGTGACAGTACCGGCGGTCTTAATATTGCCGTAGCCGTGATCCACGCCGATGATCATGAGATTTTTAAATTCTTTCATGCGTCTTTGCACCTCCCTGATTTGTCTTTTTGCTCATAAAATAAATCCTCTTTTCTGTAGATTTGTCTGGAAAGCAGCACCGGTTTTAAAGAAATGGTGCTGTATTCACTGCAAGTTCATTCTACTGAAAGAAGGCTGTAAGAACATTGAGAGGGGATTGAGCGGAAATTGAGCAAAAGAAAAGCACCGGTTTTCAGAACCGATGCTATATGATTTTGCCGGGATAATCCGCAAATTAATTATGAGTATAATTGAAGATTACTGTTTTAAATGGCACTGATCCATGCCTGAGGTGCCAGCGGGAATAATAGAGATCCATTTCAAGAGAGGTCGGTGTGCCGTTGATCCGGTTATGTTCCTGTTCAATGGCTTTGATTGTATCATCTATATTGTGATATTTGTAAATCACAACTTTTATTTCCGTCTCCCGGGTATTTTCACTGTTAAATGACATACTGTTTACAACAATATAGTCAGGCAGGCTGATATAATAGCAGACTGCCGATAATAGAATAACGGAAATAAGTAGAATGATCATTTTTCGCTTCATTTTTTTAACCTCGCTTTTCAACATGGGATAACTATATAGTACCTCACTATATAGTGAATTACTACATAAAGATTTATCAAATATACTTTGTGTTGAGGTGAGGAGAATGAATTACGGTCATCTGGAAATGCGCATAGAAGAATTGCTGAAAGAAAAGGGAATCAGCAAGAATACGATCTGCCGTGACCTAGATATTCCAAGAGCGAATTTTAACAGGTATTGCAGAAATGAATTCCAACGGATAGATGCAAATCTGGTCTGTAAATTATGCAGTTATCTGGAATGTGAGATTGGAGAACTGGTCGTATATGTAAAAGAATAAAAGGCCTGACGGATTAGAAAAAAATTTCTGATTTTACCGTGCAGGCTTTTCTTCTTTTTGTTTTCTAATTATTAAGCAGCTGTTGTCCTAAGGCTATCCCTGCCTGAGTATAAATCTGGAGGATTTCCAGCTTTTTCGTCTCAATCATATCCGGTTCCCCATTATATACCGCTTCATAGATAGCCAGTGCTTTTTTAAAATGAGTGGTGGCCTGACGGATATCGCCTGCAGCCAGGCAGACGCCGCCCATTGCTTCCTGAACTGTGGCATAATCTATGGTCTGGTCAGAGTTCAAGTCACGGATCATCAGGGATAGTTTTTTCAGAGCGGAGAGCCCTCTTTCCGGCTGCCCCATTTCAGTAAGGAGAACGGCATAGTTCGCAGTCTGGGCAATACTGTCATGGTAGTAAAGCAGATCATACTGTTCCAGGATTCGAAGCCCCTGCTCCATAGCCTGCTGTGCCAGATCCCGTTTCCCTGCCCTTTTGTAAAGCCCGCCCAGATTGGAGTAGAGATTGGAAATAAGATGAGCGTTTTCTTCTGAGATCTCCGGGATCAGGGCGATGGCTTCCTTTTCCAGTCTGATGGCTTTTTCTGTTTTTATCTCACAGGCTGCACGATAATCCAGAAGGAGCGCCCGGTCTGTACTGCGCCCGACAGTTTCATCTGTGAGTAGCCCGGATAATTTGCCGATGATTAATTCCATTCCAGCTGTATAGTGGTACTTTTCCATGTAGGGAAATACATCTTCCAGAAAACTCAAATAAGTCGGCGTATTGTCATCTGCAATCTCCCGAATGATGTTCTCGATGGTCAGAAACAGCGGTTTGTACCAGGTGACGTCATGTCCATGTAGCAGACAGATGGTTTGCAGGCTGTCAAGCAGTACAGCACTGTTATTTACTGACGGTCTGGTCTCGTCAATTGCCACTTCCTGTATCATGGGATGAAGAGAAATCTGTCTTCCGGATTGTGTCTGTACAAAGCCTTTCTCAATCAGGTCATTGATCCTGTTCATGTCCGAAAGTTTCATCCAGTTTGCATACAGTCGTCCGCTGACTCCGCTGACGGGAACAAAAATCAGTCCCCGCATAATATCAAGTTCTTCCTCGGAGAGACGATACAGAGAAAACAACGTATGTATATGCTCATAATAGGTAGCTTTCCGACTTTGTCCGTCTTTTACGATATCAATGGTATCCGTTGCGCCAAGGGCAGATTTTTCAACCTGTAGCCGTGCCAGTAATTCCTGTGGTTCCAGGATACCTGTTTCCAACAGCCGTGCGGATAATTCTACCGCCAGTGTATGGCTGTGAACGGCCTGAATAATCTGCTCCAGGATAGACTGTTCCTTCTCTGCATCTGAGTAGAAATATCCCATTAGTGACAATAAAGCATCAGGATCAGATATTTCGCCAAGATTGAAAGACGCATAGTTATCAAAACGGCTTCGGGTAGTAAAAAGGATACGGCAGCGGTATTTTAACAGTACAGAGAAGAAGGCGTCTTTTCCGGCTGTAGTATTAAAGTTGTCTGTGATAAGCAAAGTATCTTCTTTTAGTGACCGCAGGAAACGGTTGTGCTTGCGGAAACGGTCTTCTTCCGTGTCCTCCGGCAGATCATCCACAAAGTCCAGATCAATGATATCCTGTCGCAGATCACCGCTGTAGGTCAGATACAAAATATTTGTATAGTCTTTTCTGTAAGCTCTTGCATATGCTTTGGCAAGCTCGCTTTTCCCGATACCGGCAATCCCCTGCAGAAAAATGATCCGCTTTTCTGAAATTAATTCGTGAAGTGTGGAAAGCTCTTGATTCCTTCCGCAGAAATGAGCACACGCCTTGGGAACTTCTCCGTTATAAACAAAATCACTGATTACCGGAGACAGTGTTCCGGCAGCAAGCAGTTTTTTGGTGGCAGCGTTCCTTTTAACAAATGTCCGTTCCATTCCAAAGCAAAGAACAGACGCAAGAAAAGCAGCCTGTTCTTCAGAAGTATGACACGGGTAATCCTGAGTAAGCTGTTCTTTTTTCTGATCGGAAATAGTTCCATCCTGTATCAGGATCTTGTAGATTTCCTGTATTGCCATTGCGCTGTCACACATTAGCGGCAGAATATTTGTTTCTATATCATCAGCCAGACGGTTCCTGTTGTCTGTATGGAGATAATATCCGGAGATGCGGGGGCTGATCCGGGCCTGTCCGTTAAACCAGCGGCAGACAAGACCGTTGTCAAAATCAAAGTCCTGTGAAGATTCCTCTTCAAGAAAACCTTCAAACAATTCATAAAGCAGATCAATCTGATTCATTCCTCTGTCATCGCCGATATACTTGCGAACCGTGGTAATGATTGAACTGAAATCGCAGCGTTCCATATATTTCCTCCTGATCCTGGTCAATTTATGCTCAAACTGCGCTCAATGAGCTTTTGCAAACTCCCTGATAAGATGGTATCACAAAGAAGTTTTAATGCGTTTCTTCTATATATTATAACATCAAATTTAATCTGATGATGCAGAAAAAGGAAACAGTCTCCGGAAGAATAGCGGACAACTTCTCGTTCATAAACTGAAATACCGGGGAGGTGCGTGGTATCGCAAGGAAAAGTGCTCCGATCCATGTGATCGTTCATTATCCGAAGACAGAAGAGGGCAGACATGAGCTGGCAGTCCGGGCGGCAGGCGTCCACGCTGATATGGTCGGTCAGTATATCAACAGGTTGAATTGCCCCTCTGAACAGAAAATACAGTTGATTGATGAGATCATCCATTCAGCTGTCAAAGAAAAAACAGACTGACGATCTGGGTTCAAGATGGTCAGTCTGTCGAAGTATGACTTCAATTATTCAAATGTTATTCTGATTTGATGCATTCTGGTTGGCTAAGAGCACTTCACGAAAATATTTTTCCCAGGTAAGCTTAAACATTCTTTTTTTATCTGATTCCCAGTTCCGGTAAGTATTTGGATCCACATGCAGCATTCTCGCAAAGGGTTTCTTCTTTAACCCCATTTTTTCCCGGCACTCTTTTAGCATTTTCCCCTGACCTTTATATAAGAAAAGATTGTATTCATCCAGAAGGTCTTCAACCGGGATATGATAGAAGTCTGCCAGCCTGTCCACCACTTCTTTCGGGTAGTAATCTACATATCCTACTTCATAATCTATATAGTGCCCTCTGGAGATCCCGATCTGTTCTGCAACCTCTTTCTGCATCAGCCCCATGTGATGGCGGCACCAGCGCAGACGGTCAGGAACGTTTTGTATTTCTTCATAACTGTGATACTGCTGATTAAACTGCTGGGCTTCCAGGAGTTTGCGGGGAGCGATCAGCCGGAATGTATGGATGCACAGAGGAGCGTACTGTACAATGCCGTCTTCTGTTCTGCACATGAGATAATTTTCATCTGAAAACTTTGTAAATACCTTCCAATGTGACTGAAATCCTTGCTGGGGGATTTCTCCCGGGAGTAAAACCCTATTGGCGAGAGGATAGCATTTTCTATACAGCGAGACGCATACGCTGCGAGCCTGTTCCCTTTGTCAGGATTAAAGGTCGTGACCGCTTTTATGAGACCAACTGTGCCGATCGAGATGAGATCCTCGGTTTCTTCTTCCAGATTCTGATATTTTTTGACGACATGGGCGACCAGGCGGAGATTGCGCTCAATGAGGATGTGTTTTGCTTCGAGGTCTCCCTCCGTGTATTTCTGGATGTAGTACTTTTCTTCGGAAGGGGTGAGGGGATTCGGAAATGATTTCAAGATGGCACCTCTTAGCACATTTAGTATAGTTTATGAAAAAACAGGGGAAATTGTGCTTTTCCAATAAAAAAGGGGACTGTGTGCCATGTGTGCGGCAAAAATTCCTTCTAAAAATAAAATAAGGGCAAAAACCGATTGACAGTGGGAGGAAAAGTGCATTATTATATTTTTACATTTCCGGAGAACTCTTTTCCGGTGATCACTTCAGGCTGTTTCAGCCAAAGTTTCGTTTTATGTTTTATGTGGTGTTTGACAGGCAGGAACTCAGGAAAGGAAGTGCAAACATGAGTTTCAGCACAGTAGTGTCCGCAGCCATAGAGGGACTCGGAGTCGAGTTCGTCCAGGTGGAAGCAGATGTAAGCAACGGACTGCCGGTATTCCACATGGTGGGGTATCTGTCATCAGAAGTAAAGGAGGCGGCGGAGAGGGTTCGCACTGCGATACGCAATTCGGGGTTTGATTTTCCGGCAAAGCGAACCGTGATTAATCTGTCCCCTGCCGCCGTGAGAAAGAGAGGGGCATCCTTTGACCTGCCTATTGCGGTAGCTGTTTTGACTTCCCTGGGAAGTGTGCAAAAGCACAGGCACGCCGAATGTCTTATGATCGGGGAACTGGGTCTGGACGGCAAAGTAAAAAAGGTGCCGGGCATACTGCCTGTTGCGGCAGAAGCGAGAAGGAGAGGGGTTAAGCGCTGTATTGTGCCCGAGGAAAATGCGGCGGAAGCTTCACTTGTTGACGGGATAGAGATTATTGGCGTCAGAGACTTAAGACAGGCTGTGGGATTCCTCAATGGTGCGGCCCGGGTGAAGGCAGGAGCGTCCGGCAGGACGCCGCAGAGAAAGTCTTCTTCTCCGGCAGAGGATTTTTCGCAGGTTAAGGGACAGGAAAATGTAAGGCGGGCGGCAGAGATTGCGGTGGCAGGCGGCCATAACCTTTTGCTGATCGGTCCGCCCGGCAGCGGCAAAACGATGACGGCCAAGTGTATAGCTGGGATCCTCCCTCCCCTCAGCATGGATGAAAGTATTGAAATCACAAAGATATACAGTGTGATGGGGCTTCTGGATGAGAGGGAACCTCTGATCCGGGAGAGACCGCTGCGCAGTGTCCACCACACAGCGACGAAAGCTGCCCTGACCGGGGGAGGAATGGTTCCAAAGCCGGGAGAGATCAGCCTGGCCCACAGAGGAGTTCTTTTCCTTGATGAGCTTCCGGAGTTCGGAAAAGGCGTCCTGGAAGTCCTCAGGGAACCGATGGAGAGACATTCGGTGCAGATTACAAGAACACATGGAACCTACAGCTTTCCTGCAAGCTTTATGCTGGTGGCAGCCATGAACCCCTGTCCCTGCGGATGCTATCCTGACATGGAGAAATGTACCTGTACTCCGGCACAGATCCAGGCATATATCGGAAGAGTCAGCCAGGCGTTCCTGGATAGAATTGATATCTGCGCCGAGGCGTCAAAAGTAAAATACGAGGATCTGACAGAAGAAAAACCGGCAGAAAGCTCACAGCAGATACGCAGAAGGGTGTGCCAGGCACGTGAGATACAGAAGGAAAGATACAGAGGGACATGCAGGAGCGTAAATGCCATGCTTGACGGGGAGGAGATGAGGAAATACTGTGGGCTGGGAACTGATGAACAGAAGATTATGGAGAGGGCCTTCTCTGTGCTGGGGATGAGTGCGAGGGTATATCACAGGGTAATCAAAGTGGCACGCACGATCGCAGACCTGGAAGGTGATGAGAAAATCAGAAGCTCCCACTTAAGAGAGGCGATCGGATACCGTACAGTGGATAAAAAATATTGGGGAAGGCAGCAGATATGAGGAAAGAGAAAATGAAAAAAGGAATAGGGCAGGAAGGGATGAAACAGACTGTTAATCAGGCGGCAGAACTGCAATATGAATCCTGGCTGGCAGGCCTTAATCTTCCTGCGCGAAAAAAATATATCCTCAGGGAGCATATGGGAACGGGAAAGGCGCTCTATTATATAGAAGAAAAAGAAATTTCTCATCTTAAGTTCTTAACAGAGCGGGAGCAAAATACAATTAGGCAGGCACAGAAGGATCAGTCTCTGGCAGAAAAATATGGCGTACTTTGCGAGAAAGGAATCCGCTTCATTCCATACTTTTCAGAGGAATACCCGAAAAAGCTTCTGGAGATACCGGATTTTCCGTATGCACTCTATGTGAAGGGAAGCCTTCCGGACAGGCGGAGGAAGAAGGCTGCTATTGTCGGGGCGAGAAGATGCTCCCCCTACGGTGAAAAATATGCGGAAGAATTTGGCAGGATGCTGGCAGAAGCCGGTGTTGAGATTATCAGCGGCATGGCAAGAGGCGTCGACGGCATGGGTCAGCGGGGCGCACTGCTGGGCAGAGGAAAAACGTTTGCAGTTCTAGGGTGCGGCGTTGATATCTGTTATCCCAGGGACCATATTGGGCTCTACATGGATATTCTGGAGCGGGGAGGAGGTATCCTGTCAGAGTATCCGCCGGGAACGCCTCCTCTTTCCCGGAACTTCCCTCCCCGTAACAGGATTATCAGCGGCATATCAGATGCAGTGCTTATCATTGAAGCGAGAGTAAGAAGCGGCTCCCTGATCACGGCGGATCTTGCGCTGGACCAGGGGAGGGATGTATATGCTCTGCCCGGACCGGTGAACAGCGAACTGAGCTACGGGTGCAACAGGCTGATCCAGCAGGGCGCAGGGATCCTGATGAACCCTCAAAGCCTGCTGCAGGAGTGGAATATTCCATTGAATGGGCGGACTGAAAAAGAAGACAAAAATAAAAAAGTGCTTGAAACAACAGAAAATTTGGTGTATAGTTGTCTCGGTTTGTATCCAAAGAAAGCCGGTCAGCTTGTGCAGGAAACAGGGCTGGATATAAAAGAAGTCATGAATATCCTGGTTTCTTTGGAATTGCATGGATACGTACGAGAAATCTCTAAAAACAATTATGTAAAATCGGAATAGAAGGCTACCGTCAGACGGAGGAATCAGATCTTATGGCACATTATCTTGTTATTGTGGAGTCGCCGGCAAAGGTGAAGACAATTAAAAAATTTCTTGGGAGCAATTATACGGTTGCGGCATCTCAGGGACATGTTCGCGACCTTCCGAAAAGCCAGCTTGGAATAGACATTGAGCATGACTATGAACCGAAATATATTACGATACGGGGAAAAGGGAGTATCCTGGCTGATCTCAGAAAAGAAGTGAAGAAATCAGACAAAGTATATCTGGCGACCGACCCTGACCGTGAGGGTGAGGCGATATCCTGGCATCTTGCGGCAGCGCTTAAGCTGGATGACAAGAAGATGCGCCGCATCACCTTTAATGAGATTACAAAGACCGCGGTGAAGGCATCCTTAAAGGCCCCCCGTGATATTGATATGAATCTGGTGGACGCGCAGCAGGCAAGGCGTGTGCTCGACCGAATGGTCGGATACAGGATCAGTCCGCTCCTCTGGGCAAAGGTAAAGAGAGGCTTAAGCGCAGGCAGGGTCCAGTCTGTGGCCCTCAGGCTTGTTGCGGACAGAGAAGATGAGATCAATGCGTTTATACCGGAAGAGTACTGGACGCTGGACGCAGTATTGAAGATCAAAGGGGAGAAACGCCCCCTGACGGCAAAGTTCTACGGAACAGAGAAAAAGAAGGTCGCAATCCACAGCAGGGAAGAGCTGGACGAGATTCTGGCAGCGGTAGAAAATGCGGAGTTTACCATCACAGATATCAAAAAGAGTGAGAGAATACGAAAAGCCCCTCTGCCCTTTACCACCAGTACGCTTCAGCAGGAAGCGGCAAAAGCATTGAATTTCGGCACCCAGAAGACTATGAGGATTGCCCAGCAGCTCTACGAAGGAGTCGATATTAAAGGAAACGGCACTGTCGGCGTCATCACGTATCTGCGTACAGATTCTACCAGAATATCAGATGAGGCGGATGCGTCCGCACGCGAATATATCAGCTCGGTGTACGGGAAGGAATATGCCGCGGGGAAGAGCGCGCAGAAAAGCGGAAACAAAAAAATTCAGGATGCGCATGAAGCGATCCGCCCGACAGACATCACCAGGACTCCGGCGGCTTTAAAGGATTCACTGTCGAGGGATCAGTTCAGGCTGTATCAGCTTATCTGGAAACGGTTTGTGGCAAGCCGGATGCAGCCGGCACGGTATGAGACAACTTCGGTGAAGATCAAAGCGGCAGAGTATTTCTTTACAGTTTCTACAACAAAGACAATTTTTGATGGGTTCCGCTCTGTGTATACGGAGGCGGATGAGGAAAAAGAAGAGAGCAATGTGCTCGTAGGGAGCCTTAGCCCGGATTCCGTGCTCACAAGAGAAAAGTTTAACACGGATCAGCATTTCACACAGCCGCCGGCGCATTATACGGAGGCTGCCCTGGTTAAGACACTGGAAGAGCTGGGGATCGGGCGTCCCAGCACGTATGCCCCGACGATCTCCATCATCCTGGGCAGAAGATATGTGACCAAAGAGGCTAAAAATCTGTATATCACGGAGATCGGAGAAGTCGTGAACAATATGATGAAGCAGTGTTTTCCGAGCATTGTGGATGTCAATTTTACAGCTAACATGGAAGGTCTTCTTGATATGGTGGAAGAGGGGAAGGTCCCCTGGAAAGAAGTGATCCGCAATTTCTATCCCGATCTCGACGCAGCGGTGAAAAAAGCGGAAAAAGAGCTTGAGACGGTGAAGATAGAGGATGAGGTCACGGATGTCATCTGTGAAGAATGTGGGCGCAATATGGTGATCAAATACGGCCCCCACGGGAAGTTTCTTGCATGCCCGGGGTTCCCGGAGTGCAGGAATACAAAGCCTTATTTGGAAAAGATCGGCGTATCATGCCCGCTGTGCGGGAAAGATATCGTGATCCGAAAGACAAAGAAAGGAAGGAAATACTACGGGTGCGAGAATAATCCCGAGTGCGAGTTCATGTCATGGCAGAAGCCGTCGAAAGAAAAGTGCCCGGAGTGCGGAGGATACATGGTAGAAAAGGGAAACAGGCTCGTATGCGCAGATGAAAAGTGCGGATATGTGACTACTCTGCACCATGATAAAAAAGAGGAAAAAAAGAATTAGAAATCGCATTGATATTTTGCAAATTGTATGATAATATAGTCTTGTCTATATTATTAGTGTGATTTGTATATACAATTATTGGGGCATATGACTGCAGTCCACCTCTGTACAGAAGAGCGGACTGTAATGTCATGTGGAATAAAATTCGGAGGAAATGATGAGCGTACAACTATTGGATAAAACCAGAAAAATCAATAAGCTGCTTCACAACAATAATTCAAGCAAAGTAGTGTTCAATGATATCTGTGCCGTCCTTACGGAGATCCTGGATTCTAATGTGCTTGTGGTCAGCAAAAAGGGGAAAATCCTCGGGGTCAGCAAGTGCAGCAGGGTAAAGGAGATCAATGAATTGATCACAGAAGCGGTTGGCTCTCATATTGACAGTATGCTGAATGAACGGCTTTTAAGTATTCTGTCGACGAAGGAAAATGTCAATCTTGAGACGCTTGGCTTTTCTCCGGAAGCGGTGGCAGGCTGCCAGGCAATCGTTACGCCCATTGACATAGCAGGGGAGCGGCTTGGCACGCTGTTTATCTATAAGCAGGATTCTACTTATTCGATCGATGATATTATTCTCAGTGAATACGGCACTGCAGTGGTCGGTCTGGAGATGCTCCGTTCCGTAAATGAAGAGAGCGCTGAGGAGACAAGGAAGGAGCATATTGTCCAGTCCGCGATCAGCACTCTGTCATTTTCTGAGCTGGAGGCCATCATACATATCTTCGATGAGCTTGACGGGACGGAGGGGATCCTTGTCGCCAGCAAGGTTGCGGACCGGGTCGGGATAACCCGTTCTGTGATCGTCAATGCGCTGCGGAAGTTTGAGAGCGCGGGGGTCATCGAATCCCGTTCCTCAGGCATGAAGGGGACCTATATCAAAGTTTTGAACGACTATGTGTTCACGGAGCTTGAGCGCATTAAAAAAGAGAGGATGTAGCAGGAGGAAATGTCATGTACGAGGGAAATCCTGTTGACCTGCAGATGGGAAAGGTAATATCGGCAGATGGGATATTTGACGATTCCACAAGAAGGTGCCGGGTATATAAGTATGATCTTGAGGAGGATTATATCTATCTGGAACTGAAAGAAGATAACCTGACGGCAATATCTCTGGACGCAAAATACAGATGTTATATATCCACCAGGACAGAACTGCTTTACTGTACGGGCGTGGTGAAGGAGAGATATCGTTCGGAGGATAAGAGCATTATCCGGTTCCGGATTGAGAATGGATTTTATAATGCGAATGAAGGTCAGAATGTGATGAAAAGAGCATGAGGACAGTAAAAACGGGTTTTCACTGTATGTGATGACCCGTTTTGCTATATTATATAATTATATAAAAAAAGTTTAAACAGTGTTGACAAATATCAGCAGGAGTGCTATTTTATATTCATGAGGTTAGCACTCGACTTAAATGAGTGCTAATAAACAAAGGTCAAGGAGGAATTACAATGAAGTTAGTACCATTGGGTGACAAAATTGTTTTAAAACAGTTAGAAGCAGAAGAGACAACAAAATCCGGTATTGTTTTAACGGGACAGGCGAAAGAGAAACCGCAGGAGGCAGAAGTGATTGCCGTGGGACCCGGCGGAAATATAGATGGCAAGGAAGTTGTCATGCAGGTGAAAGAGGGGCAGAAAGTAATCTATTCCAAATATGCGGGAACAGATGTGGAGCTAGACGGAGAAGAGTATATCATTGTAAAACAGAGTGATATTCTCGCAATCGTTGCTGACTGATCCACTTAAGTGCATGAAAAGCGAAGACAGGGATAAATCAAGAAAATCAAAGGAGATGTATAGAGATGGCAAAGGAAATCAAATATGGGGCTGAAGCCAGGGCAGCACTGGAAAAAGGCGTAGACAAACTGGCGGATACAGTAAAGGTTACACTGGGACCAAAAGGAAGGAATGTTGTGCTTGATAAGTCTTTCGGGGCGCCGCTTATCACAAATGACGGTGTAACAATTGCGAAAGAGATCGAGCTGGAAGACGGATTTGAAAATATGGGGGCGCAGCTCATCAGAGAAGTTGCTTCTAAGACAAACGATGTTGCAGGTGACGGAACAACAACAGCTACCGTCCTTGCTCAGGCGATGGTACACGAAGGAATGAAGAACCTTGAGGCAGGGGCAAACCCGATTGTCCTGAGGAAGGGAATGAAGAAGGCGACAGACAAGGCTGTTGAAGCGATTCAGTCCATGAGCAGCAAGGTAAAAGGAAAAGAGCAGATTGCAAGAGTCGCTGCAGTATCGTCAGGAGATGAGGCAGTGGGCGAGATGGTTGCAGATGCAATGGAGAAGGTTTCCAACGACGGAGTTATCACGATTGAGGAATCCAAGACAATGCAGACAGAGCTGGATCTGGTAGAAGGTATGCAGTTCGACCGTGGATATATCTCTGCGTATATGGCTACGGATATGGAGAAGATGGAAGCGGTTCTGGAAGATCCATATATCCTGATCACAGACAAGAAGATCTCCAACATCCAGGATATCCTTCCGCTGCTCGAGCAGGCCGTACAGTCAGGAGCAAGGCTCCTGATTATCGCAGAGGATATTGAGGGAGAGGCGCTTACGACCCTGATTGTCAACAAGCTGCGCGGTACGTTTAATGTTGTTGCAGTTAAGGCTCCGGGTTATGGGGACAGAAGGAAAGAGATGCTTCAGGATATCGCAATCCTCACCGGAGGTCAGGTGATCTCCGAGGAGCTCGGGCTGGATCTCAAAGAGACGACAATGGAGCAGCTCGGACGTGCGAAATCCGTTAAAGTACAGAAAGAGAACACCGTTATTGTGGACGGATGCGGCGAGAAACAGGCGATCGCAGACAGAATCTCTCAGATTAAGAAGGCGATTGAAGAGACGACTTCTGATTTTGACAGGGAGAAGCTTCAGGAGAGACTTGCGAAGCTGGCAGGCGGCGTAGCGGTTATCCGTGTCGGAGCAGCAACAGAGACAGAGATGAAAGAAGCAAAGCTTCGCATGGAAGACGCGCTGAATGCGACAAGGGCTGCTGTGGAGGAAGGAATCATCGCGGGCGGCGGTTCCGCATATATCCACGCGGCGAAGGAAGTTGCGAAGTTCGCAGAAGAGCTGGAGGGTGATGAGAAGACAGGAGCAAGGATCCTTCTCAAAGCACTGGAAGCACCTCTGTATCAGATCGCGACAAACGCCGGACTGGAAGGCGCTGTGATCGTCAATAAGGTAAGGGAGTCGGAGCCTGGAAAGGGATTTGACGCTTACAAAGAAGAATATGTCGATATGGTTGAGGAGGGCATCCTCGATCCTGCCAAAGTTACAAGGAGTGCTCTTCAGAATGCGACAAGTGTGGCATCCACACTGCTCACAACAGAGTCTGTCGTATCCACGATCAAGGAAGAGACACCGGCTGCCGCAGCAGCAAACGGAGGCGGAATGGGAATGATGTAATTCCCCATACCGGAACGAAAGGCAAAGGATTCAGACCCGGGTAAGAATTTGAATGGTTCTTATCCGGGTTTTCTGCGATTGCGGAAAGAACTCTTGACATCTGTTGTGAATTTTTGTAGTATATCAGATAATATCATAATATGGATTCTTGAGAAAGAGAGGTAAATGGATAATGGGTAAAATTATAGGTGAAGGGATTACATTTGACGACGTTCTGCTTGTTCCGGCATATTCAGAAGTGATCCCAAATGAAGTAGATCTTTCCACGTATCTGACGAAGAAGATCAGGCTGAATATTCCTATGATGAGTGCAGGGATGGATACGGTGACAGAGCATCGTATGGCAATTGCCATGGCGCGCCAGGGAGGCATCGGTATCATTCACAAAAACATGTCGATCGAGCAGCAGGCAGAAGAGGTTGACAAAGTAAAAAGGTCAGAAAACGGCGTCATCACCGACCCTTTCTTTTTATCTCCGGAGCATACGCTTGAAGATGCCAACAATCTGATGGCGAAATTCCGCATTTCAGGCGTACCGATTACAGAAGGCCGCAAGCTGGTGGGAATTATCACAAACCGCGATCTTAAATTTGAAGAAGACTTCTCTAAAAAAATAAAAGAATCCATGACTTCAGAAGGTCTGATCACCGCGAAAGAGGGCATAACACTTGATGAGGCGAAGAAGATACTCGCAAAGGCGAGAAAAGAAAAGCTCCCGATTGTGGATGATGAAGGCAATCTGAAAGGCCTTATTACGATTAAGGATATCGAGAAGCAGATCAAATATCCGCTTTCTGCAAAGGATTCCCAGGGGCGGCTTCTCTGCGGCGCGGCAATCGGGATTACTGCCAACTGCCTGGAGCGGGTGGAAGCTCTCGTGAAGGCAAAGGTAGATGTCATTGTGATGGACTCTGCCCACGGCCATTCAGCAAATGTCCTGCGCACGGTGAAAATGGTCAAGGACAGGTATCCGGACCTTCAGGTGATAGCAGGAAATGTGGCGACGGGGGAAGCGACAAAGGCCCTGATCGAAGCAGGGGTCGACGCCGTCAAAGTAGGAATCGGTCCCGGGTCAATCTGTACGACACGTGTTGTTGCGGGAATCGGCGTTCCGCAGATCACGGCAGTGATGGATTGTTATGAGGTGGCAAAAGAGCACGGCATCCCGATTATCGCAGACGGCGGGATTAAATATTCAGGCGATATGACCAAGGCGATTGCGGCAGGAGCAAATGTCTGCATGATGGGAAGCATCTTTGCCGGATGCGACGAGAGTCCGGGGACATTCGAGCTGTATCAGGGAAGAAAGTATAAAGTATACCGCGGCATGGGTTCAATTGCAGCGATGGAAAACGGAAGCAAGGACCGTTATTTCCAGGAAAATGCGAAGAAGCTTGTACCCGAAGGCGTGGAGGGAAGAGTTGCATACAAGGGAACCGTGGAAGATACAGTATTCCAGCTCATGGGCGGTCTCCGTTCCGGTATGGGGTACTGCGGTACACATACAGTAGAGGAACTCAAAGCAAACGGGTGCTTCGTGAAGATTTCAGCGGCATCGCTCAAAGAGAGCCATCCTCATGACATCCATATCACAAAGGAAGCACCGAACTACAGTGTTGATGAGTAGAGAAGAGGAAAGCATGCCAGAAGGCGCTGCAAACCGGTATTTTACATGCCGGCATGCAGTGCCTTTTATAAATTCATAAGAAAATTTTCACAAACCGTTATAAAATATGTGCTATCATTATGTCAGTGTTGAAAAAGCGGGGGATACAAATGACATCGTCTAGAGGAACAAAGAGAAGAAAGAAAAGAAAGCTGAAGGATAAAAAATTGATGATATGTATCGGACTGGTGATCCTCGTCGTTATAACAGTTGTGCTGGGAATTTACTCGTGCGTTTCAGGCAGAGGCAGGGCCCTCAATGTAGATGCCTCAGAGCCGGAAATAGACGTGCAGCTTCTGGACGTCAACTCATATTCCAGACCAGGGATCGAGACAAATACAATCACGGGCATTGTAATCCATTACACAGCAAATCCCGGAAGCACGGCGCAGGATAACAGGGATTACTTTAACGGGCTGCAGTACAGCCATGCCACGGAGGCGAGCAGTAATTTTGTTATTGGACTGGAGGGGGAGATCATACAGTGCGTCCCCACCTGGGAGGTTGCCTACGCATCGAACGACAGGAATATGGACACAGTATCCATAGAGTGCTGCCATCCGGACGGGAGCGGAGAATTTACGGATGAGACATACAGGTCGCTGGTGCAGCTTACGGCGTGGCTCTGCATGAAGTTTGACCTGACGCAGGATGACGTGATTCGCCATTATGATATTACGGGAAAGATATGCCCGAAGTATTTTGTCGATCACGAGGACGCATGGGATCAGTTCAAAGAAGACGTGAGGACGGCAATAGAAAAGACGATGGAAAAGGAAGAAAATCAATAGAAAATATGGCAGTTAACCGGGGATCTTCCCTTTCCTGTAATCCGTTCTTGCTATCATTTGGGAAAGTTGTTATAATAAAACGGTTATAGGTTCTGCATGGATATGCAGATCGGTTTCTGGCCATTCAGGAAAGAGCGGAAAATATGGAGGAGAAAGATGAACGATTTGGAAATGTACCGTGAGCAGCTTGCGATCTGCGATGACAAGCTGATCGACGTTCTTGTGGAGAGGAATGCGATCATTGAAAAGATCATGGCATACAAGGAAAAGTACGGGATGCCGATCCTTCAGCCGGCGCAGGAAGCGAAGCAGGAGCGCAGGCTGGCTGAGAAGCTCAAAGAGAACAAATACAAGGATGAGATCCATGATGTGTTTCAATGTATCTTGAAAAACAGCAAACGCATCCAGGCAAGGAATCTCTTCCCGTATAATATTGTGCTCATCGGTTTTATGGGAGCGGGAAAGTCGACAATATCGGATTATCTGAGTACCATGTTTGACATGAAGCTCGTGGAGATGGATCAGGTGATTGCCGAGCGTGAGGAGATGAGTATCCCTGATATATTTGCCACCTACGGGGAAGAATATTTCCGGGACTTGGAGACACAGCTGCTTCGGGAGCTGCAGGAAAAGAAGCACTATGTGATCTCCTGCGGCGGCGGCGTGGCGCTCAGAGAAGAAAATGTTGTTGAGATGAAAAAGAACGGGCGGGTTGTCCTTCTGACAGCGAGTCCCTCCACGATCTATGAAAGGGTGAAGGACAGCAACGACAGACCTCTTTTGAAGGAGAATAACAGCGTGGAATCCATTTCCAGGCTGATGGAGAAACGCCGCGAAAAATACGAGGCGGCTGCGGATGTTGTGATACAGACTGACCATAAGACGATCCTTCAGATAAGCGAGGAACTGATTTCAAAGTTGATGGAGCTGGATGCAAAATAATGTTTGAAAGATTTTTTCCGGATGAATATGTGGCGTCCACATATGTCATCCCGTTTGAGAAACTGTATGAGGACGGATACAGGGGTGTGATCTTTGATATAGACAATACGCTTGTGCCCCACGGAGCGCCGGCAGACGACCGCGCAAGAAAGCTGTTTAAAAGACTGGATAGGATCGGATTTGCATCCTGCCTTCTGTCGAACAATCAGGAACCGAGGGTGAAAATGTTTAACAGGGATATCGGAACACAGTATATTTTTAATGCCCACAAGCCATCGGTAAAGAACTATGTGCGCGCTATGGAGCTTATGGGTACGAAACGGGAGAACACGCTGTTTGTGGGAGATCAGCTCTTCACTGACGTCTGGGGTGCAAAGAGGGCGGGTATTCGGAATATTCTGGTGAAGCCGATTCACCCCAGAGAAGAGATCCAGATTGTTCTCAAGCGATTCCTGGAGAAGATCGTTCTCCATTTCTATAGGAAAGAACGGGAAAAAAACATTGAAAAAAGTAGAAATCTATTATAGAATGGTATGAAGATAGTGCCTGTTAGGATGCACGATTGAAGGAGGAAGATAAATGGTCGCAGCAGGAGATTTTAAAAATGGAATTACCGTAGAGATTGACGGAAATATTTACCAGATTCTGGAATTTCAGCATGTAAAACCTGGAAAAGGAGCGGCGTTCGTAAGAACTAAATTAAAAAATATTATCAGCGGCGGGGTTGTGGAGAAGACATTCAGGCCGACTGAGAAATTCCCGAAAGCCCATATCGACAGGAAGGATATGCAGTATCTCTACAGGGATGGAGACCTGTATAATTTCATGGATGTTGAGACATATGACCAGATCGCATTAAATGCGGATGTAGTGGGGGATGCCCTGAAATTTGTGAAAGAGAATGAGACTGTCAAGGTATGTTCCCATAATGGAAATGTATTCTCTGTGGAACCGCCTCTTTTTGTCGAACTTGCCATCACAGAGACAGAGCCGGGATTCAAGGGAGACACAGCGCAGGGTGCGACAAAACCGGCTGTTGTCGAGACGGGTGCGACAGTTATGGTGCCGTTATTTGTCGAAGTTGGCGATGTGCTTAAGATCGATACCCGCACAGGAGAGTATCTTTCAAGAGTATAATTCTGATAATACCGTCTGCCACAGCGGACAGGCTATTCCCCTGTACCTGCATTTTCGGATGCGGGTGCAGGTTTTTTGTTTTATGGCTGTCCGAAATTTTTTCTTGCCTTTTTTAAAGTGTTCGTCTATAATAGAGAACACATAATATTGTTCTGAAACATCATCATTTTTATTTTCAAATAGGCACATATCGTGCCGGTTTTCTCATTTAATACAAATGAACCGCGTTTTAAGAAAGGAGAAAGATGGACTACACAGAATTTGTGAGCGCGGTGGAAAGAAGACTGAGTGATAAATTGGAGGGAGGCGTTAAAATCTCTCCTTACACGGCGATGAAAAATAACGGGAAAGAGAGAAGGGGAATCATTATCGAGACGCCGGGAATCAATGTTTCGCCGACAATCTACCTGGAGGAATACTATGAATGGTATGAACGGGGAAAGACGCTTGGGGAAATTGTGAAGGATATCCACAGTTTCTACGTGGATATCAGGCAAAATGAATCATGGGACTACGGGAACGCTCTGAACTGGGAAGGGGTAAGGGGAAGAGTTGTTTTCAAACTGATCAATACCCGGAAAAACAGTATGCTCCTGAAAGAAATGCCGCACAGGAAATTCCTGGACCTGTCCGTTGTGTATTATGTCCTGGTAGAGATGAACTGTGAGGGATCTGCGGTTATGCAGATTTATAACAGCCATATGAGGCATTGGGGGACGGATGAAGAAACCCTGTGGAGCATAGCTGTTAAAAATTCCAAAGAGCTGCTGGCAGCAGAACTTTTTACGATAAGCCATGCACTGCGTGAGTGTCTTCCCTCTGGGGGCAGAGACGTTAGAGGGGAGAACCTCCTGGAAAAGGATGACGACACAAGGGACGGCATGTATGTGCTGACAAACCGCACAAGAAATTATGGGGCGGCATGCATGGCATATCCATATGTGCTGGAAATGATAGGCGATATCCTGGAAAGGGATTACTACATACTGCCAAGCAGTGTGCATGAGGTGATCATTGTGCCAGATCTCTGCGGGGTCATGGAGGAGGAACTGGACGAAATGATCCGGGACGTCAACCATGCGCAGGTAGCGGCAGAAGAAGTCCTTGGCGACCATGCATATTTTTTTGAACAGGGCGGAAAAAGACTTCTCCCAGGAAAAAAGAAGAGCGGAGAGGAGGGAGTGTCATGAAGGGCGTGAGAGGAATGGCTCTGCTTATGTGCGTACTTTTCCTGGCGTTTTTTCTGTCTGTCGGGAATCGTGTCAGAGCGCAGGAGAGCGGGGGAGAGAACTATGTTCCCTCCGATACGGAAAATATGACTGTCCTCACAACAGCGAACTTAAAATCTGCAGCCAGGGTGTCGCTGGAAGTCGGGGATGTGGTCGGATACGGGGGATACAGCACAAACTATTTCTCTGTGGACGGGAAGACAGCCTACTGCCTGGAACCGCTGAAATCCACCCCGCCGGCAGGGGAATACACGCCGGAACCCCTGGAAAACGGGAGGCTGAGAAAGGGACTCTATTATGTATACGGAGGACCCGGCTATAATACGTTCGTGACAAAATACGGCTATCTAGGATATGCCGCAGAGTTCCGGCTGGATAGTGAGTACTGTATGAGCCACTGCATTGTCGCATATCTGTACAGCGGGGATCAGGACGCTTTTGTCGGGCTTGGGGATGACCTGGTATCTGCGCTCAAGACGGAGATTGACTGGATCATGAGCCTTCCTGACCCGCCGGCGTCATTTTATGCGTTTACCTTCCGTTCCGGCTCTGACAGCCAGGCGATAGGAGGAAGCGGGAAGGACAGGACAGGGACAATAGAGGTATACAAGAAGTCTAATCGGGAGGAGTGGACAAAGGATAATTCATGTTACTCGCTGAAGGGGGCGGTCTTTGGCATCTATGAGCAGGGGAGCGATACTCTCGTGTGCACGGTCACGACAGATGAGAAGGGATATGGGCGGGCAGCAGAGCTGCCGATAGGAGATTATGAGATCGCGGAACTGAAAAATCCGAAGGGATTTGCGCTCGACGGCACAAAGAGCAGGATAACGGTGGAAGAAAATATCGTATCCCGGTATGACTGCACAGAGAAAGCGCAGAATTATCCGGCAAAACTGCTTATAAAGAAAACAGATGCAGATACAGGGAAATCACAGCCACAGGGAGAAGCGTCTCTTGAGGGGGCAGAGTTTACGGTGAAATATTATGCGGACCATTTCAGTTCTGACCCGGAAAAGGCAGGGGGTGTTCCACGGAAGACCTGGGTGTTCCGGTCCGACCGGGAAGGCAGGGTCCTGTTCACGGAAGATATGAAAACAGGAGGGGATGCGCTCTACACCGATTCTGACGGAAATAATACGCTTCCGCTGGGTACTCTCGTAATACAGGAGACAAAAGCTCCGACCGGATATCTGGCAGACCCGGATATCCATATCCTTCCGATTGAATCAGCAGGACCCGGAGAGACCGACACGGTTTATCACTCTCCTGTAATTGAAGAACAGGTGATAAGGGGAGGCGTCCTTGTCGAGAAATGGGACAGTGAGACAGAGCAGAACAAGCCGCAGGGGAAAGCGATGCTTTCCGGGACGAAAATACAGATTATCTCCCTTAATGATTCTCCTGTTACAGTGGACGGTGTGGTGCAAAACAAAGGGGATGTAATCACAACGCTTGTCACAGATGAAAACGGAACGGCACAGACCGGGGAGAGCTATCTCCCGTATGGGAGCTACAGGCTCAAGGAGGCGGAGCCGCCCGAAGGATATAACTGCACCGGCGTGCTCTCCAGAGATTTTGAAATCAGGGAGGATGGCGTGAAAGTGGAGATGAATACATCTTCAAAGGCGATAAAAAACGATATCATCCGGGGAGGGGTGGCGCTTGTAAAATTCCGTGAAGATACAGACGAGGAACAGGACCAGAAGACATCCCTGGAAGGGATTGTATTCTCCATCACGTCAAAGACGACGAAGGAGCAGTATGAGATCGTTACGGATGAACGCGGGTATGCGTCGACAGAGCAGCTCGGGAACAGCGGGCGCGGCGGCCTGGTATACGATACCTATGTGGTCAGCGAGAAAAATACGCCGAAGGGACTCAAGCCGGTTGAGGATTTTGAGGTCACGATATCAGAGGAGGGGAGAGTGCTGCACTATATTTTGGAGAACAAACAGATTATGTCGCCTGTAAAGCTGGTAAAAACGGACGCGGATACCGGAAGGGTGATCCCGCTGGCGGATTCTGAGTTCCGGCTGTTGGATGAGAACCGGGAACCGATCGCCATGACCATGCATTATCCGAAAGAAACGGTTATGGAGACGTTTTGCACCGATGAAAACGGCAGCTTTATCCTGCCGGAGAAGCTGCCGGCAGGCACCTACTATTTTGAGGAGATACGGGCGCCGGAAGGATATGTTCTGGCAGATGAGCCGGTAAGGTTTGAGATAGAGGAAGGGCATAACTGGGATGAGCCGTTTGAAGCAGAATTTTCCAATCAGCCGGCAAAAGGCAGGATCCATATCAAAAAAACGGATGATGCGACAGGAAAGCCGCTTGCGGGCACTGTGTTTGAAATACGGGCGAAAGAAGATATCATAACACCGGACGGGACAGTGCGCGTGGAGAAAGGGGAGACGGCGGGTTCGGTCACGACAGGGGAGGACGGAAGCGCGGTTTCGGAAGAACTATTTCTGGGCATATATGAAGTGGAGGAGGTTCGGCAGACTCCGGGATATGTCCGGGCAGATGAAAAATATGAGGTATCTCTGCAATATGAGGGCCAGGACACTGCTGTCGTAACGGTGGTGTCTGAAGTGAGGAACAGCCCGACCAGGATCGTGATAGAAAAGAGGGAGGCAGGAACCATAAAAGGGTTATCCGGCGTAGAATTTGCCATATGGATGAAGGAGAAAGATGACCCGGGGGATCCCTCCGGTGATGAGGCGGAAAAAGCGGAAAGCGTGCCTCCCGGACTCTACAGCGAGGTTATTGCCACCAATGGAGAGGGAAGGATCGTCCTGGAAGGACTATTGCCCGGCACATACTGTATCCAGGAAAGGGAAGGACTCGACGGCTACCGCATGGACGATACGGTCCGCGAGATTACAATTGATGAAGCGGGAAGAATAGAAGGGAAAGGAAGTGTGATACTTACAGTAGAAAATGACAGGACACACATCGCCGACACCACAGCAGTCTGGAAGGGGAGCGGTGCAAAGCTTATAAAGAGCGGAGGAAAAGAAAGGGTTGTCGATACGGTAGAGCTTACAGGACTGCAGATGGGAGAAGAATACCGCCTGTCGGGAGTCCTGATGGATAAAACAGAAAAAGAAGAGCTCCTCCAGAACGGCAAAGCCGTGATGACGGAGAAGACTTTCACCGCAGAAACGGCAGAGATGGAGGTGGAGATGGAATTTGACGTCGATACAGCCGGACTGGAGGGAAGGCAGCTTGTGGTATATGAAACACTCTGCCTTGGAGAGCAGACCATTGATTCACATAAAGACCTGGAGGATGAAGGGCAGACAGTAGAGGTGCAAAGTGAACAGAGGGCATCCGTAAAAACAGGAGACAGAACAGCATGGGTCCCGGCTTTTGCCCTCGCAGCAGCAATATCGGCAGGGGTATGGGGAATGGCAGTTGTCATGCACAGAAGAAAAAACAGAAAGCAGAGTGATTGACACGCGAAATTGAAAATGGTATTGTAAAAAATGAATTTTACATATTTTTAAGGAATTTTTAACAAAGGGGAGGAAGAATGATGCAGAAAATGAAATGTATATCAACTGCTGCAATAGTTTTATCTGTTGTTCTTTTTTCCCTTTTTCATTTCCAGTCTGGGAGAGAGCCGTTCCATACAGAGGAGCAAAGGATGTCTTTCGTATCGCTTCAGCCCCGGGAGAGCAGGGATTTTTCGGGATTTTATAACAATGAAACATCTTTGCGCAGCAGAGCCGGAGCAATCTGCTTTCAACAGCTCAGGATGCTGAAGACGGAGCAGAGGGCAGCAGCATTTGTATTGGCAGTGGAGGTATTTTCCTTATGTGTGAGGAAAGAGCTGATCTGGCAGCTGCGTTTTTGCGCACGTTTATTTTCTTCTGAACGGTTTTTGTGCGAGCTTCTGACACGGCTTAAAAAGGATGGGAAAAAGCGTGGGATACAGCTTCAACAGATGTGAACAGAAGTATTGCGCATTGAGTCTGCGCAGAAGGAGTAAAAAATATGGACATATCACTTGAGTATTTTCTGGATCATATTGCGGGCGATCCGATGCTGGCCATCACAGTTCTGCTCACTTTGGGCGTGATTTTTGTGAATGGATGGACAGATGCACCCAATGCTATTGCTACCTGTGTGACGACACGCTGCTTAAGTCCGCGCAAAGCGATTATGATGAGTGCGGTGTTTAATTTTCTGGGAGTATTTATTATGACTCAGATCAACAGCTCGGTCGCTTCTACGATCAGCAATATGGTGGACTTCGGGAATCATACACATGAAGCGCTGATCGCGCTGTGTGCAGCTCTGGTATCGATTGTGGTGTACAGTGTGGGGGCTTCGGTTTTCGGGATTCCAACCAGCGAAAGCCACAGCCTGATTGCAGGGCTGTCCGGGGCGGCTATCGCGATACAGGGAGGGATAGGCGGAATAAACGGAAGCGAGTGGGTGAAGGTAATCTACGGTCTGGTACTCAGCCTTGCCCTTGGCTTTCTGATCGGATGGATAGTCTGTAAAATTACCACTGTGCTCTGCAGGGAAGCGGACAGGAGAAAAACGAATGATTTCTTTGCCGGGGCACAGATTGTCGGCGCTGCGGCTATGAGCTTTATGCACGGCGCGCAGGACGGGCAGAAATTCATCGGAGTGCTTTTTCTTGGCATTGCCTTTGCAGACGGGCAAAGTTCCGTTACAGGGATACCAATTCCGGTATGGCTTATGATGCTCTGCAGTATCGTGATGGGCGTCGGGACAAGCGTGGGCGGAGAAAAGATCATAAAATCCGTCGGGATGGATATGGTGAAGCTGGAGCGTTATCAGGGATTTTCTGCGGATCTTGCCGGGGCGCTCTGCCTCTTGTTTTCCAGCCTGTTTGGTATTCCGGTGTCGACGACTCATACCAAGACGAGCGCCATCATGGGCGTCGGGGCGGTGAAACGGTTGTCCGCGATTAATTTCGGCGTTGTGAAAGATATGATGCTTACATGGATCTTTACCTTTCCGGGATGCGGTGTGATCAGTTTTGTTATGGCAAAGATCTTTATGTTTGTTTTCGGTTAATGAGGAGGAAAAAGAATGGCAAGGAAACAGGATGCATTTTATTATAATAATTTTGCTGCATGTGCAGGGTATTCGTGTAAGGCCGCGCATCTTCTGCGGGATATTCTGACGGATTTCATGCCCGATGAAATCGAAAAGAGGCTGCAGGAGATACACGAGATAGAGCGTCAGGCGGATGAAGAGAGGCATCAGATGGATGATGTGCTGACAAAAGCCTTTATCACGCCGATTGAGAGGGAAGATATCGCTGAGCTCAGCCAGAATATCGATGAAGTGACAGACAAGATCGAGGATGTTCTGATCCGGGTCTACATTAATAATGTGCAGAAGATACGCCCGGAGGCCCTAAGGCTTCTTGATACGGTTATCAAGTGCTGTGACGCCCTGTGCGATCTCCTGGGAGAGTTCTCTGATTTCCGAAAATCAAAAAAAATAAGCGGAAAGATTATTGAGATCAATACGCTTGAGGAGGAGGCTGACCATCTCTACATGTCCAGTATGAGACAGCTCCACGTCGAGGAGAAAGATGTATTGCAGATCATCGCGTGGCGGGAAATCTACGACTATCTGGAGAAATGCGCTGATGCATGCGAGCATGTGGCCGACGTGATCGGAAGAGTGGTTATGAAAAATTCATAGCGGGCAGAGGGCAGGATAAGAGAATATTTATGATGTCGTGTTTTGCCCTTTACATTTTCTGTAATTTATGCTAGGATAATTAAGGTTGCCGGAAGGAAGAAAGATTCCGCCTTTTGGCAGCACAGATGCGTCTGTAGCTCAGTGGATAGAGCGATGCCCTCCGGAGGCATGTGCGGCGGTTCGACTCCGCTCAGACGCTTTCAATTTATGAATCCCGGGAAATGCTTTAAATTCAGTGTTTATCGCATTTTCCGGGATTTCATATTTCAAGGGGAGGTACAAAAGCACTCCTTTTTATAGAAGATTGACCTTCTTTTTCATGATGATATGTGTGACGATATATTGGAAGACGGACACGGCCACCATGATGATAAGAGTTACACCCATTATGGATAAAGTGTATCTTGCGGCATCTATGCCGCTTGCCATATCCGTGTATGCGCCGGCAGGAAACAGCCTCATTGCTGCAAGGACAGCGAAAGCAAGAAGCTGTGAGATGAACGAGTAGACAAAGTATGCGATGAGCGCGCCCAGTATTCTGTGGGAAGGGAATAGCTGTCCCGCAGCGATGCAGAAGTAGGTTGAGATTACGCTGCAGATGCAGGAAACCAGCATATAGATAAAAAAGACGGATGCGAATGTGCCAGGCGGCATCCCAAAATACTCTGTAACTTCGGGCGCGATCGCGAAGTAGGCATCCCTGACATTGCTGCCTGTGACCAGCAATATGATACCGGCTGCACAGATGAAGCAGTCAAGAAAAAACCAGATGCATCCTGAGAGGATCTTTGCCCAGAGATGCAGGACGCCTGATACGGGGAACGTCCAGCTCAGATACCCTTCGCCTGTAAACAGGCTGCGGTAAAATCTTGCGGCTATTATGAGCCATGTGCAGAAACACACCACAATGTACAAAAACAGCATAACGGACACAAAGATCGCCAGCGATGAAACAACAATACTGTCCGTGCGGCCGAAGTCCAGATGATCAAGAAAGAAAAACCTTCCGAAGATACAGGCTGCCAGCAGGATTGCGTGGACAAGAATAAAGATCTTCGCTCCGTATTTCAGATCGTATTTTATCAGTTTCCCTAACATTTGAACACCTCCCTGAACAGAGTATCCACAGATTTCCCGTAGTCTGTCCGTATCTCATCCACGGATGCGTTGAGCGTGACCTGCCCCGCGCTTAGAAAGACCACCCGGTCAAGTACATTTTCGATGTCGGCAATGAGATGTGTTGATATCAGTATTGTCGCATTCTCGTTGTAATTTGTCAGTATCGTCTGAAGGATATAATCCCTGGCGGCAGGGTCTACCCCGCCGATCGGTTCATCCAGGACATACAGATCCGCATTACGGCTCATGACGAGCACAAGCTGCAGTTTTTCTTTCGTCCCCTTTGAAAGGGAGGAAAGCCTTGCCTTCCGGTCGATTTCAAGGGCGTCAAGCATCCGGGAAGAATTTTCAGCGCTGAAATCCTTATAGAAATCCATATAGTATGCAAGAACATCCTTTACCCGCATATGCCTGCTCAGATAGTCTCTGTCAGGAAGATAGGATACGATTTTTTTTGTTTCGACGCCGGGCGCCTGGCCATCGACCAGGATCCTGCCTTCCGTGGGCGTCAGAAGACCGTTGATAAGCTTGATCAGTGTAGTCTTTCCGCTCCCGTTGGGGCCGAGCAGCCCTACGATCTGCCCGCGTCCAAGTGCGAGATCAACCCCAAAGAGCGCATAGTCGCTGCCGTATTTTTTTGTCAGGCTCTGACATTCCAGAATGGGTCTCATTGCTTCTCCCCCTTTAAAGTCTTCTGCATCATTTCCAGTGTTTCGTCATCGCTGAAACCAAGCTGATGCATTTGTTCAAAAAAATCCCGGATATGCTGTTGTGCAAGTTCCGTCTTCATTTTTTTGAGCATCGTTTCATCTTCCGTGATAAAGCGTCCGCTCGTCCTCTGAGAATATACAAGTCCGCTCCGCTCCAGCTCAGAGAGCGCCTTCTGCATCGTGTTCGGATTCACTGCTGCATCCAGCGCCAGATCGCGGACAGAAGGTATCTTGTCCCCGGGTTTATAAACACCGGAGATGATGTCATGTTGAATACGCTCCATTAACTGCAGATAGATAGGGCGGTCATTGTCTAAATCCCATGGCATCAAATCACCTCGTTTTCTTTCCTGTTAATTGTATTACCTGTGTAATACAATCGTACACTGAAAGAGAAGGACTGTCAAGAGCCAACACCGTTTTCGCAGGCATCGATGATCTCTTCTTTCAACCGTCTGCGGAATGTGCCTTCCCTTAGCATCTGGATTTCATACCTATATGGGGCATACGATTTTTTCGGATGAGAGGGGGAAGGGATATAGGGTGTTTCCAGGATTTTGGGTATGCCATCGAAATCAGGATGGCGGACAATGTAATGCAGCGCGTCAAATCCAATGTGGCCGAAACCGATGTTTTCATGCCGGTCTTTCTGCGCCCCGGACGGATTCTTGCTGTCATTGATATGGAATACGGCGATCTGATCCTTCCCGAGCAGACGGTCAAATTCATCTATGACATCGTCAAAATGCCGGACAATATCGTAGCCGCTGTCGCTTGTGTGGCAGGTGTCGAAACAGACGCGCAGCTTTTCGTTGTGTGCAACCCCGTCATAAATGCGGGCGAGCTCTTCAAAAGAACGCCCGATCTCGGAACCCTTTCCTGCCATTGTCTCCAGGGCGATCAGACAGTCCGTATCCGCAGTCAGGACTTCATTGAGTCCCTTGACGATCTGGGAAATTCCCGCGTCAACGCCTGCGCCCACATGGGCGCCGGGATGGAGGATGAGGGTGTGGCTTTTACAGCTTATCGTGCGCTCAATCTCTTTGGCGAGAAATTCCACTGCGAGGGAGAAAGTCTCAGGCTTTACAGAGTTCCCGAGATTGATGATATAGGGGGCGTGGACGATAATCTCCCGGATTCCGTGTTCATGCATGTATTCCCACGCCGGTTCGATGTTTAATTCGCTGATTTCCTTTCTGCGGGTATTCTGGGGGGCGCCGGTATAAAACATAAATGTGTCGGCTCCGTAAGAGACGGCTTCCTTTGCGGAGCCCAGGAGCATTTCCCTGCCGCTCATGCCGACATGTGATCCTATTATCATATCATAACTGCCTTTCCATTCTGAATTTGGGAGCCATCTTGCAGAGTTTCCCCTTTTGTATTATAAAGTTCAGAGATCATATGTGCAAGCAGGACCGGGAAAAAGTTCCGGGAAGGACTTCCGCAAGCATGGAAATCATGGTATACTGTCAATCATACGGATGAAGGAGTGTGGGAAAATTGAAAACGTTACTGGAATTGATCACGATAGATACAAAAAAAGCATTCCGCGAATCGGGATACGATGAGGAACTGGCGAAGGTCACGCTGTCCAACCGCCCGGATCTGTGCGAATACCAGTGCAACGGTGCGATGGCAGGGGCAAAGCAGTATAAAAAGGCTCCCTTTATGATCGCGGATGACGTGGCAGGATATTTAAAGAGGAGCCCCTGCTTTGAATCGGTCGATGTGGTGAAGCCGGGATTTATCAATCTGAAGCTTGACCCGGAGTTTGTCGCTTCCTATCTCAATGCGATGGCCTCGGATGGCAGGCTGGGCGTAAACGAGGTGGAAATGCCGAAAACAATCCTTATTGATTACGGTGGCCCGAATGTGGCAAAACCTCTTCATGTGGGACACCTGCGTTCCGCGATCATAGGGGAAAGCATCAAGCGGATCGCAAGAATGAAAGGGAACCGGGTAATCGGAGACATTCATCTTGGCGACTGGGGATACCAGATGGGACTGATTATTACAGAGCTTAAGAAGAGAAAACCCGAGCTTCCGTATTTTGACGATCAGTATGAGGGAGAATATCCGAAGGAGGCGCCGTTTACGATCAGTGAGCTGGAGGAGATCTATCCCACGGCAAGCGCCTACGCAAAAGAGCATGAGGATTACAGGGAAGAAGCATTGCATGCGACCTATCTTCTGCAGAACGGGCACAGGGGATACACTGCCATCTGGAATCATATCATGGCGGTTTCCGTTGCAGACTTAAAGAAAAATTACCGGCGGCTTAATGTGGAGTTTGACCTCTGGAAAGGGGAGGCGGACGCCCAGAAATACATTCCCGACATGGTGCAGATGTTAAAGGAGAAAGGATATGCCCGCTACGACGAGGGGGCGCTTGTGGTGGATGTGCAGGAAGAGGGCGACAATATGGAAGTGCCGCCCTGCATGATCCTGAAATCGGACGGCGCTGCCCTGTATGATACGACGGATCTGGCAACTCTCGTGGAGAGGGAGAAGGATTACCATCCGGATGAAGTGATCTATGTAGTGGATAAGCGGCAGGAGCTCCACTTTATACAGGTATTCCGCTGTGCGAAAAAGACCGGGATCGTGCCCCGCAAGACGGAGCTTAAGTTCCTGGGATTCGGAACGATGAACGGAAAGGACGGAAAACCTTTCAAGACAAGGGAAGGCGGGGTCATGCGCCTGGAGAATCTGATCCGGGAAATCAATGAAGAGATGTATAAAAAGATCATGGACAACCGGACGGTTGCGGAGGAAGAAGCAGAGCGCACTGCCCGGATTGTCGGACTTGCGGCAATCAAGTACGGCGACCTGTCCAACCAGGCGTCCAAGGATTATATCTTTGATGTGGACAGGTTTACTTCCTTTGAGGGGAACACGGGACCCTATATCCTTTATACGATCGTCCGCATCAAATCAATTCTGAATAAATACCGGGAAAGCGGCGGCAGCCTGGAAGGAAAACAGATTCTTGCCGCCGGTAGCGTGTACGAGAAAGCGCTGATGCTCCAGGTGCTCAAATACAACGATGTGATAGACACGGTTTATGAGGAGACTGCTCCCCACAGGCTCTGTGCCTATATCTATGACTTGGCGAATGAGTTTAACAAATTTTATCACGAGACAAAAATCCTCTCAGAGGAAGACGAAACGAGAAAATCTGGATATATCGCGCTTCTGGTCCTTACGAAGGAAGTGCTGGAAACATGCATCGGACTTCTTGGATTCGATGCACCGGAAAGGATGTAATACTCTATGGAAGGAGAGCTTATGACGGAGAAGCTGTTTTACCGTGACAGCCATCTCAAAACATTTACAGGAAAGGTGACGGCGTGTACCAGGGCCGGAGAGTATTATGCGGCAGAGCTTGACCGGACGGCGTTTTTCCCGGAAGGCGGAGGGCAGTATGCGGATACGGGAACACTCGGAGGCGTCCGCGTTCTGGATGTCCAGGAGAGGGGAGGGCATATCCTTCATATGACGGAGGCGCCTCTGGAGCCGGGACAGCAAGTGGAAGGCCGTATTGACTGGGAAGAACGGTTCATGAAGATGCAGCAGCATACCGGGGAGCACATCGTGTCGGGACTGATCCATGCCAGATTCGGGTACCGCAATGTCGGATTCCATCTCGGCAGCGAGGACTGTACGATGGATTTTGACGGCGAGATATCCAGGGAAGAGCTGTCTCAGATTGAACTTGAGGCGAACCGTGCGGTGTGGAAGAATCTTGAAGTCCGGGTCCTGTATCCTTCCGGCGAAGAACTGGAACAGATGGAATACCGCAGCAAGATCGAGATAGAGGGGCAGGTAAGGATCGTAGTCATACCCGGGTATGACGTGTGCGCCTGCTGCGCGCCCCATGTGGACTATACAGGGGAGATCGGCATTATCAAGCTGACGGATGTGCAGCGGTATAAGGGAGGCGCCCGTGTGACCATGCTCTGCGGCGTGCGCGCCCTGGCGGATTATGTGTGTAAACAGGAGCAGGCGGCAGACATATCAGCGCTTCTGTGCGCGAAGCAAAATGAGATCGCAAATGCCGTGCATCATTTAAAGGATGAAACCCAGGAGCTGAAGGCAGAAATCACGCGAAAAGAGAAGAAGCTTGTTGAATACCGCGCCCGGATGGTGCCGGATGAGGAAGAGGTTGTCTGCATCTTTTCTGAACATATAGGAGGAGAATCGATGCGCATGCTCATGAACCATATCCTGGAACATGCCGAGTCAGACGGGGCAGGAAAGACCGGTACAGAAAGAAAGCTGTGCGCGGTCTTTCACGGGAATGATGGCGGCGGATACCGGTATGTGATCGGCAGCAGGAGGCTGGATATGCGTCCGTTTGTGAAGGCGTTTAACGCAGCCTTTGGAGGACGGGGCGGAGGGCGTCCTGAGATGGTACAGGGGTCCGTGAGCGGAAAGCGCGAAGAGATGAAAGCCTGGATTCTGGAGAAAGCGGGGAAGATGGAGGAATGAACCATATTTACAGAAAGAATCCCTTCTGGAGCCTGGCCGGTCCGCTTCTTGCATACTGGGGGATACAGCTGGCTGTTGAGTTCGTCATACAGTTCATCATACAGGCCCCATATATATCAGAACTTTTGCTTGAAATGATGTCGTCGGGAGAGGAACTCTCAATAGAAGCATATCTGGCAGGACTTGCTCCGGCATATGAGATGCTGATCCGGTATCAGGCGGAGATCACAGGAGTATCTGCCCTGTGCACGCTTCCGCTCACGGTGCTCCTGTTCAGGAAGGACAGAGAGCTTGAGAAATCACTTGGGATTGAACCGGCGGTGAAGATACCGCTTCTGAAATACTGGCCCATTGCCGTGTTCGCGGCGGCGGGGAGCATTGGCGTCACCTGCCTGTCGGCAATGGCACAGGCTGCGCTTTACGATGCCGAATATCAGCAGGCTGCGCAAAGCATCTATGCATCCCCTTTCCTGATCCAGATCCTTACGGTGGGGATTATCATTCCTCTTGCGGAAGAATTTATGTTCAGGGGAATCCTGTTTAAGCGACACAGGGAAAACCAGAAATTCTGGTATTCGGCGATATGGTCCTCTGTGTTTTTCTCCCTGATGCATACAAACACCATTCAGATGATATACAGTTTTCTTCTGGGGCTTCTGCTCTGTTATCTGTATGAGAGATTCGGATCATTTAAGGCTCCGGCAGCGCTCCATATTGCACTCAACCTCTGGTCCCTTGTGTCTACCGAGGCGGGCGTCTTTGCGTGGCTGTCGAAAGATCCGCTCAGGATGGCTGTGGCAGTCATTATCAGCGCGTTTATCTGTTCGGCAATGTTTGTGTACATTCAGCAGATGACATACAGGGGACGTGAGGATCCACCGGAGGAAAAGAAGAATTTCGGGGATTTGTTTTGATAAAAATACAATTTTAAATTGTGTGCGGCGGATTGTGAGATCCGCCGCTCTTTTGTTGCATACAAATGTTAATAAAGCGGGAAGTGGAAATAATTTCAGTAAGGATTCCTATAGTTCTGAAAACGTTAAATTATCTGATAATTTATATTTTTTATATATAAATTCAAATTATCTGATTATTTAGAAGAATTTCTTGTTTACAAAAAGAAAAAAATGAGGTATAGTCTAGGAAAATGCAAAAGAAAGGACAGCGATTATGGAGAAGATAAAGGAAAGTCCGCAGGGATTATACCGGGAAAGCTTCGAGCACGATAACTGCGGTATCGGTGCGATTGTGAATATCAAAGGGGTGAAAAGCCATCATACTGTGGCAGGGGCCCTTAAGATTGTAGAGAATCTGGAGCACAGGGCAGGAAAGGACGCGGAAGGGAAGACCGGTGACGGCGTCGGCATCCTGCTCCAGGTTTCGCATAAGTTTTTCAGTAAGGTCTGTCAGCCGCTGGGGATCCCTCTGCGCGGCGAGAGAGATTACGGAGTCGGGATGTTTTTCCTTCCCCAGGATGAGCTCAAGAAAAATCAGGCGAAGAATATTTTTGAGGTCATCGTGAAAAAAGAAGGGCTTAACTTCCTCGGCTGGAGAGAGGTTCCCATTCACCCGGAGATTCTGGGAAAGACAGCGGTTGACTGTATGCCGTGCATTATGCAGGCCTTTATTGAGAGACCGGAAAAGGTGAAGAAGGGACTTCCTTTTGACCGGAAACTCTATGTAGTGCGCAGGATTTTTGAACAGAGCAGCGATGATACGTACGTTGTTTCACTTTCAAGCCGTACGATCGTATATAAAGGTATGTTCCTTGTAGGGCAGCTTAGACCCTTCTTTGGAGACCTGCAGGATGAAGACTATGAATCCGCGATCGCAATGGTCCACTCAAGGTTCAGCACGAATACTGCCCCAAGCTGGCAGAGGGCGCATCCGAACCGGTTTATGGTGCACAACGGAGAGATCAATACGATCCGCGGAAATGCGGATAAAATGCGTGCGAGGGAAGAGACGATGGAATCCGGGGCGCTCAAGGGAGAGCTTCACAAAGTCCTTCCGGCGATCAATACGTCCGGTTCGGATTCCGCGATGCTTGACAATGCGTTGGAGTTCATGGTGATGAGCGGCATGGAGCTTCCGCTTGCGGTGATGATCGCGATTCCTGAGCCGTGGGTGAACAACCGGAGCATGTCCCAGAATAAAAAGGATTTCTATCAGTATTATGCGACAATGATGGAACCCTGGGATGGACCTGCATCTATCCTCTTCTCAGACGGAGATGTGATGGGAGCGGTCCTTGACCGCAACGGCCTGCGGCCGTCCAGATATTATATCACGGATGATGATAACCTGATCCTTTCATCAGAGGTAGGGGTCCTTGATATTGACCCCGGGAAGATCCTGGTAAAGGAACGTCTCCATCCCGGCAAGATGCTCTTAGTGGATACGGTTGCAGGAAGAGTGATCGATGATGAAGAACTGAAAGAAAAATATGCGAATGAGGAACCCTACGGAGAATGGCTGGACAGAAACCTGATTGAGCTGAAGGGGCTTAAGATCCCGAATGTGGATATCCCGAAATATACGAAGGAAGAGTGCACCCGCCTTCAGAAAGCGTTCGGTTATGCCTATGAAGATGTGAAGACATCCATCCTTACGATGGCGAAAAACGGGGCGGAAGGCATTGCGGCGATGGGAATCGACATCCCGCTGTCCGTGCTCTCGGAAAAGCGCCAGCCTCTGTTCGGATATTTCAAGCAGCTCTTCGCGCAGGTGACGAATCCTCCCATCGATGCGATCCGTGAGGAGATTGTCACTTCGACGACCATATATGTGGGAAGGGACGGCAACCTTCTCGAAAAGAAAGAGGAGAACTGCAAGATGCTCCGGGTCAACAACCCGATCCTGACCAATACAGACCTGCTCAAGATCAAGCACATGAATGTGGACGGGTTCAAGGTTGCGGAGATTCCGATTACCTACTATAAAAACACCAGCCTGGAGAAAGCGATCGAATATCTCTTTATTGAGGTGGACAGGGTGATCCGGGAAGGGGCAAATATCCTGATCCTGACGGACCGCGATATGGACGAGTATCACGTGGCGATCCCCTCTCTCCTCGCAGTATCAGGTCTGCAGCAGCATCTTGTGCGCACGAAGAAGAGGACCTCTGTCGCCATGATCCTGGAAAGCGGGGAGCCAAGGGAGGTTCATCACTTTGCAACGCTGCTCGGCTACGGTGCCTGTGCGATCAATCCTTACCTGGCTCATGAGTCTATCCGCCAGCTGATAGAGGCAAGGCTCCTCCACAAAGATTATTACGCAGCGGTAGACGACTACAACTCTGCCGTGATACACGGGATCATCAAGATTGCTTCCAAGATGGGGATCTCTACGATCCAGTCCTACCAGGGGGCGAAAATCTTTGAGGCAATCGGACTGAAAGCGGAATTTATCAACCGGTATTTCACCGATACAGTCAGCCGTGTGGGAGGTATTGGCATCGAAGAGATCGCGGAGGACTATACAGCTTTCCATACGCAGGCGTTTGACCCGCTCGGCCTTGACTCTGACATGACGCTTGACAGCATGGGAAGGCATAAATATAAAAGCGGCGGGGAGGAACATCTCTATAATCCCCAGACCATCCATATGCTCCAGCAGTCGACACGGCGCGGAGATTATGAGATGTTCAAAGAGTATACAAGGATGGTGGATGAAGAGGGAGAGAAGATCAACCTCAGAGGGCAGCTTGATTTTAAATATCCCAGGAAAGGCGTGCCGCTGGAAGAGGTCGAGAGCGTGGATTCCATCGTGACGAGATTCAAGACGGGAGCGATGTCATACGGCTCGATCTCAAAAGAGGCGCATGAGACGCTTGCCATCGCCATGAATACGCTGCATGGGAAGTCAAACAGCGGCGAAGGCGGAGAGGATATCGAACGTCTTGACACGAACCGCTGCTCGGCGATCAAGCAGGTGGCGTCAGGCCGTTTCGGGGTGACGTCCAGATACCTGGTGAGCGCCCAGGAGATCCAGATCAAGATGGCGCAGGGCGCAAAGCCAGGCGAGGGAGGACATCTTCCGGGAGGCAAGGTCTATCCGTGGATTGCGAAGACACGCCACTCGACACCGGGCGTGAGCCTGATCTCACCGCCTCCGCATCACGATATCTATTCCATTGAGGACCTCGCGCAGTTGATCTATGACTGTAAAAATGCGAATAAAAATGCCAGGATATCGGTAAAGCTTGTCTCTGAGGCAGGCGTGGGGACTGTCGCTGCCGGTGTTGCGAAAGCGGGCGCGGGAGTTATTCTGATCTCGGGATATGACGGAGGCACCGGTGCTGCCCCCAGAAGCTCTATCCAGAATGCAGGGCTGCCGTGGGAGCTGGGGCTTGCCGAGACTCATCAGACCCTGATCCAGAACGGACTGCGGGACCGTGTGCGCATCGAGACGGACGGAAAGCTGATGAGCGGACGCGACGTTGCTGTCGCGGCTCTTCTGGGAGCGGAAGAATTTGGCTTCGCCACTGCGCCGCTTGTGACGATGGGATGCGTGATGATGAGAGTCTGCAACCTGGATACCTGCCCCGTCGGTGTGGCGACCCAGAATCCCGAGCTGCGCAGACGCTTTACCGGAAAGCCGGAATACGTGATCAACTTTATGCGGTTTATCGCAGAAGAGTTAAGAGAATATATGGCAAAACTGGGCGTGCGCTCAGTGGATGAGCTGGTGGGCCGAACCGACCTGCTGAAGGTAAAAGACATGCCGACTTCAAATCGGGCGGCTTCGCTGGATCTAAGCGGCGTGCTCTATAACCCGTATGCAAAGGACAGGAAAGGGATGATCTTCAATCCGAAGAAGGTCTTTGACTTTGAACTTGAAAAGACGCTGGATGAAAAGGTTCTTGTCAGACAGCTCATGCCGGCGCTTGAGAAAGGGCAGAAGAGAAGCATTGAAGTGGATGTGACCAATACGGACCGGACATTCGGGACCATTTTCGGGTCGGAGATCACCCGGAGGTACCCGGAAGGGCTTCCAGAGGACAGCTTTGTGATCCAGTGCAAGGGCGCCGGCGGACAGAGCTTTGGGGCATTTATCCCGAAGGGACTGACACTGGAGCTGACCGGGGACAGCAACGACTATTTCGGGAAAGGGCTTTCCGGCGGGAAGCTGGTTGTGTGTACCCCGAACGGCACAAAATTTAAATCGGATGAGAATATTATAATAGGAAACGTTGCATTTTACGGGGCGACAAGCGGGAAAGCATTTATCGGCGGTGTGGCAGGAGAAAGGTTCTGCGTGCGTAATTCCGGCGTGAAAGCAGTCGTAGAAGGAGTCGGAGATCACGGCTGTGAGTATATGACAGGAGGATGTGTCGTGATCCTGGGCAGTGTCGGCAAGAATTTTGCCGCAGGAATGAGCGGCGGGATCGCGTATGTACTGGATATGGACAGCCGCCTTTACATGAAGGTCAACAAGGATATGGTCAACATTGAACGTGTGACGGACAAATATGACGTGCAGGAATTAAAGAGCATGATCCAGGAGCATGTTTCCTATACAAATTCCGAGATCGGAAAGAAAATCCTTGACAACTTTAAAGATTATCTTCCAAAATTCAAGAAGATTATCCCGGAGGATTATGAGAAAATGATGTCTGCCATCATCCAGATGGAGGAAAAAGGGTTAAGCAGCGAAAAAGCGAAGATTGAAGCGTTCAACAAGATCAAGAACGGAAGATAGGAGGCGATGAAAGTGGGAAAACCGACAGGATTTATGGATTATGCGCGAGAGGATAAGACGGCGGAACAACCGCTTGAGAGAATACACCATTTCAACGAATTTTACACGCCTCTGTCCAAAGAGGAACAGGAGCTGCAGGGGGCGCGCTGCATGGCGTGCGGAGTCCCCTTCTGCCAGTCGGGACTGAACCTGATGGGAATGGCGAGCGGATGCCCTCTGCACAACCTTGTGCCGGAGTGGAATGACCTGATCTATAACGGGAACTGGGAGGAAGCATATTACCGTCTGGTCAAGACGAACAATTTCCCGGAATTTACCTCCCGTGTGTGCCCGGCACTGTGTGAGAATGCCTGTACTTGCGGTCTGAACCAGGAGGCTGTGGCGACGAAGGGCAACGAGTATGCGATTGTTGAAAATGCATATGCGATGGGATATGCGAAAGCGCGTCCGCCCAAGGTCCGTACGGGGAAAAAGGTCGCGGTCATCGGTTCCGGCCCCTCTGGGCTGGCAGCTGCGGACCTGCTCAACAGAAGAGGGCACAGTGTGACGGTTTTTGAGAGGGAGGACAAGCCGGGCGGACTGCTCCGCTATGGAATCCCGAATATGAAGCTGGAAAAACAGATCATTGACAGGAAGCTTTCCGTTCTGGAGGCAGAAGGCGTTGAGTTCCGGACAAACTGCAATGTGGGAAAAGATGTGAAACCTGCCCAGCTTTTGAAGGAATATGACCGCATTGTCCTCGCATGCGGAGCGTCGAACCCGAGGGACATCAAAGCGGCGGGAAGAGACGCGGAGGGGATTTATTTCGCGGTGGATTTCCTGAAGTCTACGACAAAGGCATTGTGGGCGAATGATATGAAATTAAAAGACGGAACCTATATCTCCGCAAAAGGAAAGCGGGTCATGGTTATCGGCGGCGGCGATACAGGAAATGACTGTGTCGGAACGGCGATCCGGCACGGGGCAAAATCAGTGATCCAGCTCGAGATGATGCCGAAGGCACCGGATCAGAGGGCAGAGAATAATCCCTGGCCCGAGTGGCCCAGGATCTGCAAGACAGACTATGGGCAGCAGGAAGCGATCGCCCTGTACGGCAGCGACCCGCGTGTCTATACGACGACAGTGAAAGAATTTGTGAAGGACAAACAGGGAAAAGTCTGTAAAGCGGTTCTTGTGAAGCTGGAGAGCAAAAAGGATGAAGCGTCGGGAAGAATGGTTATGGCAGAAATTCCCGGAAGCGAGTATACGGTGGATACAGACCTGGTGCTTATCGCGGCAGGATTCCTGGGCAGTGAGGATTATGTCACAAAGGCGTTTGGTGTTGAGGTTAATGCCCGGACAAATGTAAAGACAGAAGAGGGCAGGTATGCCACTAATGTAAAAAATATCTTTACAGCAGGTGATATGCACAGAGGACAGTCGCTTGTTGTGTGGGCGATCCGCGAAGGAAGGGAAGCTGCACGGGAGGTGGATGAAAGCCTTATGGGATATACCAACCTGTATATCCAGTAAGAACAGGAATTTCAGAAGATTTTGCATCGGCATGCAGAGGGGGAACACCTCTGTATGCCGATATTTTTGCAACCGTGATGAGCCAAAGCCCGGATTTTCCCGAGGCTTTGCCGACCGCTTATAATGCCGGGATATTCCTTTGGGCATTTCCGGTGGCTGCGCGCAGATCCTTTGGGCTACCTCTCAGAATAAAAAACATCTGGCAGGATGCTTTTGCTGCGAAAAAGGAGGAATTGTGACTGTCAGGCTGAAAATATTACATAAATATTAAAAATATGTTGAATTTTCTCCCGAAATTTATTATAATCTATTAAGTATTAAATAATCGACGCTTTGTGTCCCAAAGAAAATCATCTTTTTTGTGAATTGCTGTTGAAAAAGACAAATTAATGTTGTATGATTATCAATATATGGGGGCATAAATAATACATAAGGAGTAGTGGAGAAGAGAGATGAAATGGAAAAAGATAAGTAGTGTATTTCTCGCTACAGCGCTTACATGTTCACTCGCTGTTACACCTGTTTTTGCAGATGAAGTGGATGATTTAAAACAACAGAAGCAGGAAACGCAGAGTGAAGTGAACAGTCTTCAGTCACAGCTGAACACTCTGATGTCAAAGATATCCGACCTGGAAGACGAATTGATCACAACCGGTGAAGAGATTGCGCAGGCGGAGGAAGATCTCAAGGAAGCAGAAGCCGAGGAAGAAGCACAGTATGAGGCTATGAAACTCCGAATCAAATATATGTATGAGGAGGGAAGCGGTACAGCGACACTTGAGAAGGTATTCACCTCGGGAGATATCACCAGCATGCTGACTCAGGCAGAGTACTCCCAGCAGGTACATAATTATGACCGTGAGAAGCTGGAGGAATATGCGGCTACGGTCCAGAAAGTAGAAGACCTCAAAGAGACGCTTGAGACAAAGCAGGAAGATCTGAAAAACACGCAGGCTGAGTACCAGACACAGCAGACGGAGCTGAATGAGACGATCACTGAGAAGAGCGCAGAGATCGAGAATCTGGATGAACAGATTGAGGAAGCCGCGCGCAAGGCTGCCGAAGAAGAGGCTGCACGGAAAGCCGCTGAGGAAGCTGCAAGGGCTGCCGAGGCTAATAATGAAGCTGGTGGCAGCGAAAATGCCGGCGGTTCCAGCCAGGATGACAACAGCACTGGCGGAAGCAGCAATAACAGTTCAGGCGGAGGCGGAAGCTCGTCCAGTTCCTCATCAGGCGGAGGGGCAAGTTATAATGCCAGCACAGGAAATGCAATTGTAGACGCTGCATGGTCACAGGTTGGCAATGCGATCTATGAGTGGGGAGCACAGAGACCGTATGATGCATTTGACTGTTCAGGACTTGTCCAGTGGTGTTATGCACAGGCGGGAATATCCATTCCGAGAACAAGCAGTTCGATTCTGAGCAGCGGCACGATCGTAAGTGATCCGCAACCCGGAGATATCTGTTGGACACCGGGACATGTTGCCATTTATATTGGCGGCGGGCAGATGATTGAAGCACAGCAGGACGGTGTGCCGATCTGTGTAAGTTCCGTACGTGTTACATATTATGTGAGATTCTAAAGAAAAATGAAGATAAAATACAAAAGAAAGACCGCTGCAAACTGCAGCGGTCTTTGCCGTGTGAGTGGCATGCTGGCTATTTCGCAGGAACAATTTCAAGCCAGTATCCGTCAGGATCTTCTATAAAATAGATTCCCATGCCCGGATTCTCAAAGCAGACACAACCCATTTCTTTGTGTTTGCTAAGGGACGCTTCAAAATCATCTGTGTAAAAGGCAAGATGGATCTCATTATCCCCCAGCTCATAAGGACGGTCCATATCCCTTAGCCATGTCAGCTCCAGGAGATGGGAAGTAACGCCGTCTCCCAGATAGACCAGCTTAAAGCTTCCGTCAGAGGCATCTTTTGTCCGGGTCACGGTAAGACCAAGCGCCTCTTCATAAAAGGCAAGTGATTTTTCAAGGTCATATACATTAAGGTTATTGTGTGCGAATGTGAACTTCATGAGCATACATCCTCCTGTCTGATATTGTTCGGCGTCAGCCTTATATCCAGAATATCATAGAAGTGACGAAAAGAACAGGAAGAATTTGGAATCCTGATTCCTGTTTTGCCAGCATCATCTGAAAATGCTTGCAAACACGCGTTTTCTGTGATATACTACACACGTTGCAAAAAAACACGTATGCGGATTTTGATGAGGGTGCCTAAGCCGGGTATGTCCGGACGGTCTCGGAAAAGCGTAAAGCATGCGGAAGAAGAAAACCAAACGGAGGAAAGAAACATGAGTGTTATTTCAATGAAGCAGTTACTGGAAGCCGGTGTTCATTTCGGACATCAGACAAGAAGATGGAACCCTAAGATGGCCCCATATATCTATACGGAGAGAAACGGTATTTATATCATTGACCTTCAGAAGTCTGTGGGAATGGTAGACGATGCATATCAGGCCGTTTCTGACATCGCTGCTGAGGGCGGCACAATCCTCTTTGTAGGAACGAAGAAACAGGCTCAGGACGCGATTAAAACAGAAGCGGAGCGCTGCGGAATGTTCTATGTAAACGAGAGATGGCTGGGCGGTATGCTTACCAACTTTAAGACGATCCAGAGCCGTGTAAAACGTCTCAAAGAGATTGAGGCAATGTCAGAGGACGGAACATTTGACGTACTTCCTAAGAAAGAAGTTATCGCACTCAAAAAAGAGTGGGCAAAACTGGAGAAGAATCTCGGCGGAATCAAAGAGATGAAGAGACTTCCGGATGCGATCTTTGTAGTAGATCCGAAGAAAGAGAGGATCTGTGTCCAGGAAGCACATACGCTTGGAATCCCGCTGATCGGTATCTGTGATACAAACTGTGATCCGGAAGAGCTGGATTATGTAATCCCGGGAAATGATGATGCAATCAGAGCGGTGAAACTGATCGTCTCCAAGATGGCTGACGCAGTTATCGAGGCAAATCAGGGCGCGACCGCTGAAGAAGAATATTATGATGAGGAAGCTGCAGACGACGTGGAAGCAGTGGAAGCTGAAGAGGCTGTAGAGGCGTAATATCACTTCGGGATATGAAAGGAAATGCTTCAGCCTGATCTGACAGGTTGAGGCATTTTTTGCAACGGCGGCGAGCCAAAGTCCGCATATGCCCGGGACCTTGGCGACCGCTTACAATCCCGGAATGTGCCTTCTGGCACTTCCGGTAATGGAACGAACAGGATAACGAATATTTTAAATGGAGGAATTTATCATGGCAATCACAGCAGGAATGGTAAAAGAATTAAGAGAGATGACAGGCGCAGGCATGATGGACTGCAAGAAAGCTCTCAC
>CALWMN010000023.1 GCA_944381935.1 uncultured Mediterraneibacter sp.
AAGGGTCCCCTAAGTGTGCAGCGCACGGTGGTAGGCAGATGGATGATCTTTCTTTGTATGTAGTTTTGAAGGTACATGGACGTTTACATATGGGATGAGAGAAAGCACCCGAAAGAGGAATCTTCCGGGTGTTTTGCCGTTTTTAAGGAAATTGTTCTGACCCTCTGTGCGTGGCGATTGCTAGCAGGAACGGTTTTGTGATATCATGGTTCTGGCAGAGACACAGAAAGAGTCTGGAAGGAGAGAATAAATCATTTGAAGAAGATAGACAGAAATGAAAAGTGGCTGGAATGGGCAGTGGAGCTTCAGAGCCTTGCGCAGGCAGGGCTTTATTATGGAAGGGACAGGTTTGATCTGGAGCGGTATGAGAGGATACGCTCCATTGCAGCGGAGATGATCAGCTATAAGACGGAGATACCGACAGAAAAAGTAGAAGGCCTTTTCTGCAATGAGACGGGATACCAGACACCAAAGCTGGATACCCGTGCAGCAATTTTCCAGGATGGCAAAATCCTGCTTGTCCAGGAAAATAACGGTACATGGTCTATGCCGGGAGGCTGGGTGGATGTGGACGTCTCTGTGGGAGAAAATGTGGTCAAGGAAGTAAAGGAAGAGGCAGGGCTGGATGTAAAGACGGATCTGGTCATTGCCGTACAGGACAGGGAAAAACACAATCTGCCTGTGTACGCCCACAAAGTTTGCAAGATCTTTGTGCTCTGTTCTGTGATCGGCGGTTCTTTTAAGAAAAATATAGAAACAGTCGGGAGTGGATATTTTGGATTGGACGAGCTGCCCTGCCTTGCGGAAGAAAAAAACAATGCAGGGCAGATTAAGATGTGCTTTGACGCGTACCGTGCAAAGGAATGGAAGACAGTGTTGGAATGATGATAAGGAGGGCAGAGGAATGAAACTGAAAAATATATTGCTTGCAGTAAATGACATTGAGCGGTCAAAAGTATTTTACAGAGAACTGTTCGGGCTGACCCCGATCCTTGAGCAGGAAGGAAACATAATCCTGACAGAAGGACTGGTCCTCCAGGACGCCAGGACATGGGAGGAAGCACTTGGCTGTCCGGTTATCTCTCCCAACCATGCGTCGGAACTTTATTTTGAGGAGCCGGACATCGGGCGGTTTGTAAAGGTGCTGAAGGGATATAAAGAAGAGATTCGCTACGCGGAGCAGCTGACAGTGCTGCCCTGGGGGCAGAAGCGGATTCGGATTTATGATCCGGACGGAAATCTGATCGAAGTCAGGACGCCGGCAGCAAGAGAGCAGAATTATGAATGATACAGGGATCAGAGAAGAGGAGACTTTCACAGGACCAGTGACATAGGCCTGGCCGTAAAAGCATACGGTTTTCGGGGTTGACAAACCTACTTTTCAAGGGTACGATATCTTTTAGTAACTAAAAAAGGAGGAGTTATTATGAAGATGCTTAAAAAAACAGCAAGCCTGATGCTTGCGTCGGCTCTAATGGTTTCGCTGGCAGCATGCGGAAGCGACAGTGGTTCATCAGGCTCGTCGGGTTCGGATACCTTTAAAATTGGCGGTATCGGACCTACGACAGGTGACAATGCAATTTATGGAACAGCAGTAGAGAACGGAATACAGCTAGCGGTAGATGAGATCAATGCAGACGGCGGTATTAACGGATATCAGATAGAATATCAGTTTGAGGATGACCAGTCTGACTCAGAGAAATCAGTTAATGCATACAATACACTGAAAGACTGGGGAATGCAGATGCTGGTCGGAACAGTTACCTCTACACCCTGTACAGCAGTTGTTGAGGAGACACATGCAGACAATATGTTCCAGCTTACGCCTTCCGCTACTGCGGTTGAGAGTATCCAGTATGACAATGCATTCCGTATGTGTTTTTCAGACCCGAGCCAGGGATCTGCTTCAGCAGATTATATAGCGGAAAACGGACTGGCTTCCAAAATAGCTGTTATCTACAACAGCTCTGATACGTATTCTTCCGGTATTTATCAGACGTTCGTTACAGAGGCACAGGCAAAGGGGCTGGAGATCGTTGCGACAGAAGCATTTACTGCGGACAGTAAGACGGATTTCTCTGTTCAGCTCCAGAAAGCAAAGGATGCAGGAGCGGATCTTGTATTCCTCCCGATTTATTATCAGGAGGCTTCCCTGATCCTGGCACAGGCGAACAACATGGATTTCGCACCGGCATGGTTCGGATGCGACGGAATGGACGGCCTGCTTGCGTTGGAAGGCTTTGATACCAGCCTTGCAGAGGGACTGATGTTTCTGACGCCGTTTACGGCTGATGCGGAAGATGAGGCTACACAGACATTTGTGGCAGATTATAAAGAAAACTTCGGAGAGACACCGAATCAGTTTGCAGCAGATGCGTATGATTGCCTTTATTCGATCAAAGCAGCAGCTGAACAGGCAGATATCACACCGGAGATGAGCATATCGGACATTTCCGATGCGATGAAGACCGCTATGACGGAGATCACGATTGATGGTCTGACCGGAAAGCAGATCACATGGGGAGAGGACGGAGAACCTTCCAAAGATCCAACTGTAGTTGTAGTAGAAGGCGGAAAATATGCAGTGCTTCAGGCTGAGTAGAACATCAGCCTGATGTGAGGCATACAGATAGAATTTTAGAAGCATAATAGAGGATGCAGGCAGCCTGAACAGGCATTGCCTGCATCCTCTGTTTCTTATGTTTATGTTTAAGGAATGAGGTAGGGAAACGAACGAAAAAACAGACGAACGTGACTTTATATTGCTATTGGGATAAAAAATATGCTATAATTAGCTGATGTTCGACAATAAGATAAGATGAATGAGAATGGAAGGGAATGGATATGAGCTTTATATCTTATTTGATTAATGGATTAAGTCTTGGCAGTGTATATGCGATCATTGCCCTCGGGTATACGATGGTTTACGGTATCGCCAAGATGCTGAACTTTGCTCATGGAGATGTCATCATGATCGGAGCATATGTGGCATTGCTTAGTATGACCCAGGCAGGACTGTCTCCCCTGGCGGCAATCCTCATCGCAGTTGTCGTTTGTACGGCCCTTGGCATCGTGATTGAGAGGATTGCATATAAACCGCTTAGAAATGCCTCTTCTTCTCTGGCGGTGCTGATTACTGCGATCGGCGTGAGCTATCTGCTCCAGAATGTGGCTCTTCTCCTTTTTGGGGCAAATGCACAGTCTTTCCAGTCAGTTGTGAAATGGGGCGGGTTGTCTCTGGCAGGAGGAAGCCTGAAAATTTCGGGAGAGACAGTTGTGACAATCATTGCATGTATTATCATCATGATTGTCCTGACATTTTTTGTCCAGAAAACAAAGCCGGGACAGGCGATGCGGGCAGTATCGGAAGATAAGGGCGCCGCGCAGCTAATGGGGATTAATGTGAACGGTACGATCGCCCTTACCTTTGCCATTGGTTCTGCTCTGGCGGCGGTGGCAGGCGTTCTGCTGTGTTCCTCATATCCAAGCCTTACACCATATACAGGAGCCATGCCGGGAATCAAAGCATTTGTGGCAGCGGTATTCGGCGGTATCGGTTCGATACAGGGAGCATTTATCGGGGGACTTCTCCTGGGAATCATTGAAATCCTTGGAAGGGCATATATTTCTTCCCAGATGGCGGATGCACTCGTGTTTGCCGTGCTTATTATTGTGCTTCTTGTGAAGCCTACAGGACTTTTAGGTAAAAAGATTCAGGAGAAAGTGTAGGTGTATGGGTATGTTGAAGAAAATGAGTAAAAATACACGGAGCAATCTGATTACTTACGGCATTGTCATCGCAGCATTCCTTATCATGCAGACGCTTATCACTACAGGGAGCATTTCCAGCCTGCTGGAGGGACTTATGGTTCCGCTGTGTATCTATGTGATCCTGGCGGTTTCCCTGAACCTGGTTGTGGGCATACTGGGCGAGCTGAGCCTGGGGCATGCCGGATTTATGTGTGTGGGAGCCTTCACCAGCGCCTTTTTCTCAAAGTGCATGAGAGATGTCATCACATCGTCTCTGTTGAGATTTTTCCTGGCCCTGCTGATCGGAATTGCAGTTGCCGCGGTGTTCGGGTTGATTATCGGGATTCCTGTTCTCCGCCTTAAGGGAGACTATCTTGCGATTGTAACCCTCGCATTTGGCGAGATCATCAAAAACCTTGTAAACGTGCTTTTTATAGGAAGGGACTCCAATGGATTCCATTTTTCTACAAAGGATGTGATGGATCTTAACATGGAGCCGGACGGCACGGTTCTTGTCAACGGACCCCAGGGGATTACCGGAACACCGAAGGACTCCACCTTCCTGATCGGAGTCATCCTGATCCTGATTACCCTGTTTATTGTGACGAATCTTATAAATTCCAGGGACGGCCGTGCGATCATGGCGATCCGTGACAACAGGATAGCGGCTGAGTCCATCGGGATCAATGTGACGAAATACAAGCTTATGGCGTTTACGATATCGGCTGCACTTGCCGGAGCGGCAGGAGTGCTGTATGCCCACAATCTTTCCACGCTAACGGCGACGACGAATAATTTCGGTTATAATATGTCAATCACGATCCTCGTCTTTGTTGTGCTGGGAGGCATCGGGAATATCAGAGGCTCTATTATAGCGGCTGTCATACTGACACTTCTGCCGGAGCTTCTAAGAGGGCTTTCCGATTACCGTATGCTCATCTATGCGATTGTGCTCATCATCATGATGCTGTTTAACTGGGCGCCAAAAGCAATTGAGTGGAGAGAAAAATATTTTTCGTTTGGAAAAAGAAAAAAGGAGGCTGTGAAATAATGGCGGCATTATTGGATGTGAAAAATCTTGGCATTTCTTTCGGCGGTCTCCGGGCGGTGAACGCTTTCAATATCTCAGTTGAGAAGGAAGAACTGTACGGGCTGATTGGGCCAAACGGCGCAGGCAAGACAACGGTCTTTAACCTTCTGACAGGGGTCTATAAACCCGACAGCGGGAAGGTTCTACTGGACGGTGAGGACATTACGGGAAAGAAGACGATCGATATCAGCAAAGCGGGAATTGCAAGAACGTTCCAGAATATCCGGCTGTTCAAGCAACTAAGCGTCCTGGATAATGTTAAGGTAGGACTCCACAACAAACACCACTATTCTACGATTGAAGGGATATTGCGCCTTCCCCGCTATCGCAGCGTGGAGAAGGAGATGGATGAGAAGGCGATGGACTTACTTAAAGTTTTTGAGCTTGAGCAGGTTGCGCAGCAGCTCGCATCTAATCTGCCTTATGGACAGCAGAGGAAGCTGGAGATCGCCAGGGCGCTCGCGACAGAGCCTAAGCTTCTGCTCCTGGATGAACCGGCTGCGGGCATGAATCCGAATGAGACCGGAGAGCTGATGGACATGATCCGGTTTGTCAGGGAACAGTTCCATATGACGGTCCTTTTGATTGAACATGATATGAAGCTCGTAAGCGGCATTTGCGAGAAGCTGACAGTGCTGAATTTCGGCGAGGTGCTCTCTCAGGGGGATACCGGAACGGTTCTGAACGACCCGCAGGTTATCACAGCATATCTGGGAGAATAGGAGGGAACGGCTATGGCAATGCTTGAAGTGAAAGATTTGGAAGTATATTATGGTGTTATCCAGGCAATAAAAGGCGTGTCCTTCCAGGTAGAGCAGGGAGAGGTGATCGCCCTGATCGGTGCGAACGGAGCAGGTAAGACAACGATCCTGCATACGGTCACGGGACTGCTCTCTCCGAAAAATGGGCATGTATTCTTCGAGGGAAAGGATATCACAAAGGTGCCTGCACATAAGATTGTCTCGATGGGAATGGCACATGTGCCTGAAGGGCGGCGTGTGTTTGCTGAGCTCAGCGTCTATGAGAACCTTAAGATGGGGGCATATACAAGAAAGGACAAGAGTGAAATTGAGGAAAGCCTCCAGAATGTCTATAAGAGGTTCCCGCGCCTTAAGGAGAGAAGGAACCAGATGGCAGGTACCCTCAGCGGCGGGGAGCAGCAGATGCTCGCAATGGGGCGTGCGCTGATGTCGAAGCCGAAAATTATCCTGATGGACGAACCGTCTATGGGTCTTTCCCCGATTCTGGTAAACGAGATATTTGATATTATCCAGGCTGTGAGCCAGAGCGGTACAACAGTGCTGCTGGTAGAGCAGAATGCGAAGAAGGCACTTTCGATTGCTGACCGGGCATACGTCCTTGAAACTGGAAATATCGTCCTGGAAGGAAAGGCGAAGGATCTTCTCGAGGACGATTCCATTAAGAAAGCATATCTTGGAGAATAGGGGGGAGCTTCATGAAAAATATCGTGATCACAGTGTCAAGACAGTACGGGAGCGGAGGCAAGACGATAGCAGCAATGCTTGCCAAAGATCTGGGGATTAACTGTTACAGCAGGGAAATCCTTAGAATGGCCTCAGAAGACAGCGGAATCAATGAAAGTCTGTTTGGAATGTCAGATGAGAAGATACGCCATGCAGGATGGTTCAAGCTGTTAAGCCGCCCTTATGAGGGAGAACTGATCCCGCCGGAAGACAGGGAGTTTGTTTCGGACGATAATCTCTTTAACTATCAGGCAAAGGTGATCAAAGAGCTTGCATCAAAGGAGTCCTGTATTATTATCGGAAGATGTGCGGATTACATCCTGAAGGATTACCCGAATGTGATGAGCGTTTTTGTACATGCAAACTGGGAATTTCGCATGGAACGCGCTATGGAGCGCCACAGTATGACCGAAAAAGAAATGCAGAAATATATTGAAAAGACGGATAAGTACAGGGGTGATTTCTACCGGTATCATACGGGATATGAGTGGGAGGACGCGAGAAACTACGACCTGTGTTTAAACAGCGGGAAGCTTGGCTTCCCAAAATGTGTGGATGAGATTAAATCCTATATGAAGATAAGGTTTGGTTTGGCATGAAATATGATTTTACCAGTATTTTAGACAGACGGGGCAAAGATGCTGTCGCGGTGGACGCCCCGGAGATGGAAGACGCTTTTGGGCATGAATTTTTCGCACAGGTAAATCTAAGGGAAGGATTTGACAGGATTCCCATGTGGGTGGCAGATATGAATTTCCCGACGGTTCCGACGATCACGGAGGCGATCATGGAGCGCACAAAGCATCCTGCGTTCGGCTATTTCATGCCAAGGGATGAGTATTATGAGAAGATCATCCGCTGGCATGAAAAGAGAAACAAGGTGCCCGGCCTAAAGAAAGAGTATATCGGGTACGAGAACGGAGTTCTCGGCGGCGTGGTAAGTGCGCTGAATGTACTCTGTTCCAGGGGAGACTCCGTTCTGTTACATTCCCCCACCTATGTCGGATTTACCGGGACGCTTGTGAATAACGGATACCAGATCGTGCTCAGTCCCCTTAAGAAAGACGGAGAAGGGATCTGGCGCATGGATCTGGCTGATATGGAAGAGAGGATCAGGAAGAATAAGATCCACGCGGCGATTCTGTGCAGCCCCCATAATCCGACAGGAAGAGTCTGGGAGCGGCGGGAGCTTGAGGACGTGATGGAGCTTTTCCGGAAATATGACGTATATGTTATTTCAGATGAGATATGGTCTGACCTGACTCTTACGGGGTATCGCCACATTCCGACACAGATGGTATCAGAGGATGCGAAGAACAGGACAGTGGCGCTGTATGCCCCGTCCAAGACGTTCAATCTGGCAGGGCTGGTCGGAAGCTACCATATCATTTATAATCAATGGCTCAGGGAGCGGATTCTGAAAGAGTCCAGTCTGTGCCACTATAATGAGGTCAATCTTCTGTCCATGTACGCACTGATCGGAGCTTATGAACCGGAAGGATACGAGTGGGTGGATGAGCTTCGGACTGTCCTGACCGGAAATGTAGATTTCGCTTGCAGGTTTATAGAAGAACACTTCCAGGGCGTTGAAGTATCAAAGCCACAGGGGACCTATATGCTGTTCCTCGACTGCAGCCAGTGGTGCCGGGAGCACGGCAGGACGATTGATGAAGTCCAGAGAGACGGGTTGGAGGTCGGCGTGCTCTGGCAGGACGGAAGGCCTTTCCACGGTGAATATGGGATACGGATGAATCTTGCCCTTCCCTTTAGCAGAGTGCAGGAAGCCTTTGAAAGGCTTGCCGGATACGTTTTTCAATAAATGCGACAGGGTTCTTCTTTTTTCACGAAAAACGGATGTTATACTATACAAGCCGTTAAGATGTGAAAAGGAGGAATACGACTATGACGAAACGTAAAAAAATGATCATTGCAGCCGCTGCGGTTCTTGCAGCGGCTTTTATGGCAGCCGCGGGAATATATTTTTATGTAAACCGTTTTGATCCCCAGCGGTATGTGAAAGCTGTGCTGGATATGTCCTATAAAAATCAGGCAGAAGAATATCTTGAGATGGCAGACATTTCAGAGGAAGAGGCAAAGGCTGTTTTTGAAAATAATCTTGATATAACAATGGAAGAATTTCAGTCTGCGGCAATGACGGAAGATCTGAAAGAAAAATACAGGGAGTTGTTCGGTGAAATTGCAAAGCAGGTGAACTATACAGTCGGGGAACCTGAAAAGGAAGGGGACGGCAGTTATCTCGTTCCTGTAAAGGTAAAGCCGGTGTCTCTGTTCGAGGATACATATGAGGAGTTTCAGACAAAGGCACAGGAGTATGCGGACCAGGTGACAGACAGTGTCATGAAAGGGGAGGAAATGCCTTCCGATGAGGAGATGCAGAGCAAGGTTTACGAGATATACTATGAAGTATTAAAGGAGAATCTTGATAAGGGACTTCTCTATGGGGAGGCTCAGGACGTTACGCTGCACGTGGGTCAAAATGACTCCGGTGAGTATGAAATTAACGAGGAGGACATGGAGAACCTGGATGCGCTTCTTATCGCCCCGGTTACGGCAAAATAGTATCTAAGGGAAAAAGAGGCGGATATAGAGCATTCCGTTTCTGTAGTCCGCCTCAATGCTCCCGCCCATCTGCTCCGTCAGTGTGCGGGCGATGGAAAGTCCAAGGCCGGTCGAACCGGGGGATGCGGTTTCCACGGTATAATATCGGTCAAACAGCCTGCCGGTCAGGATTTCATCAAGTCCCGATGCATGGTTGGAGAATGTGATCCTGCCGTTTTCTTCCAGTGTAATATTCAGATCTCCGTCACTGTATTTCACGGCATTGCTGACCAGGTTCCCAAAGATGCGTGTGCAGGCGCTCCGGCTGAGGGTACGGCGGACCTCCGCCTCGGGAATCGAGATAGCAGGCGTGATATTCCGCTCCTTAAGAAGAGCGTAGGAAGCAGAGATACTGTCCTCCAGGATGCGGTTCAGGACGATCGGTTCAGTTGGCATCTCCCCGATGTCTGCCGTCACAACAGAATAGCGGAAAAGTTCTTCCGAAAGCTGGCAGAGAACGTCGGTCCGGCTGCGGATGATCTTCAGATAGCGGGATACATTCCCGCTTTTTTCTTCTTTCTCAAGGAGATCCAGATAGCCGCAGATGGCAGTAAGGGGCGTGCGCAGGTCATGGGAGATGTTGGTAACGGCGTCCTTTATTTCCCGGTCGCCCATCTGGCAGCGGAGCCGTTCCTCCCTCAGCTTCTGAAGCTGTACATTGATCTTCCCTGCCAGCGCTCTCATGGCACGGTCCCGGCTGCATATGTCGATCAGGGTGTTGGTATCATGCCCAAGCCTGTCGGAAAAGGCGTCTGATATTTCCATTGCAGCCTTTCTCAGAATACAGATTTTGCAGACCAGGATCAGAATGATGATGAAAAGAACGCCTGCCAGGCAGCACAGCCATAATTCCATGATAAACCTCCCATCCGCGAAAGTTAAAAGCTTCCGCTATTTGATATCTTTTTTGCGAAAAGCATACATGCCGATCCCTGCAAAACCGACAGAAATGCCTGCCGAATAGGCTGCCAGCAGGGGAAGGCGGCCCGCCTCCATGTTTGTAAACTGCACGCACTGCCCGGTGGGGAGAAAGTCGTTGAGAAACTCATATACATCCCGCTTTGTTCCTTCCAGATAGTTGGGATTGGCAAGGCTTTCCTCTGTCACATTGGTAATGCCGTCATCGGATGTGGCGATAGTCTGCTGCGTGATCGTTTCAGGCTCATTTAACCGTGCGCGGATGTATATGGCGGCAAAAAGCAGAGTAAAGACGAGCAGTATGTTCACGACTGCCGTGACCGCCCTGTTCTGGCAGAGCATCGCAATGAGCAGAAAAACGGACGAAAAGGCGACGGATGCGACCAGCATACAGAGTGCGGTTGCGAATACAAGCTCTGGAGCCGCCTCGAAAAATCCCATGAGAGGGATACCGACTGCCAGTGCGGCAGACAGATAGAGAAGGCAGATGACTATGCCGGCAATGGCGCATACCACAAAGCTGGAGAGATAGATGTCTCTTCTCATGTGCCCGACCGAGATCTTGTTCCGTATCGTTCCGTCGCTGTATTCCGTCCCGATAAAGAGACTGATAAAAACGGCGTTCAGGATTCCGGAAAAGATGGAAAAAGAAAAGAACAGATTATCAATGACAGGTTTGTCCCCGGATGCAGTTGTAGTGATGTAATTCATGGCTGACATGAACATACCGAAACAGACAGAATAAATACAGCATATAAGAAAATATTTGTTTCTATATAAGCGGCTGACATTTGCTGACAATAACCTACTCATCCTTCTTTCCTCCAATCAGATTCATATAATAACTCTCCAGGCTTTCCTCACATTCTGTCAGGGATATCACATCGCAGTCCTTCTTAGCGAGGGCAAGAGTCAGTTTTGACACATTTACTTTTGCATAGATATCTGCCATTGTGTCAGAGCAGATCTTATATTCTAATCCCAGTTCATCCATTACACGGGTAAAGGCGCGGATATCGGACACCTGCACCCGGATGCATCTGCGGCATGCAGCCTCCAGCTTTCGGGCGCTGATTTCCTTGATCATATGCCCGTTGTCAATGAAGCCGTAATGTGTCGCAAGCCGGGAAAGTTCGTCCAGGATATGGCTGGAGACAAGAAAAGTAATGCCGCGTTCCTGATTGAGCTTCAGGATCAACTCTCGGATCTCTATGATCCCCTGTGGATCGAGGCCATTGATTGGTTCGTCGAGTATGACGAAATCAGGGCTGCCCGAAAGTGCAATGGCGATCCCCAGGCGCTGCCGCATCCCCAGGGAGAAATGTTTCACTTTTTTCTTCCCTGTATTCTCAAGTCCGACCAGCTTTAGAAGCTCCGGGATACTGTTAAAATCCGGAAGTCCTATGATCCGGTACTGTTCCCGCAGGTTTTCATATGCCGTCATATCAAGGTAGAGGGAAGGCGTCTCGATCACAGCGCCCATCCTCCGGCGGCACTTCGCAATCCTTTGGTCCGTACTGTCGACGCCATACAAAGTATAGTCCCCCGAGCTGGGATGCTGCAGACCACAGATCAGGCGGATGAGAGTAGTCTTTCCGGCCCCGTTCTTCCCGATAAATCCATAGATAGAGCCTTTCGGCACATGTATGGAAAAATCATGGAGCGCTTTAAAATGCCTGTAATGTTTGCTCAGCGAATCCGCTGAAAGAATATAGTCCATAAGAATATCCTCCAGTAAGTATTTTTGACATAGGCCATTCTATATGGAAGGAGTAAAGAAACCGGTAAAGAAAAGGGTAAAGAAACCGTAAAGATTTTTTCAGGCATCCTCATTCAGCTTAAAGCCGATTCCCCACACAGTCTCAATATAGTCTTTCCCGTTCCCCTCTTTTAGTTTCTTTCTCAGGTTGCTGATATGGACCTTCAGAGAGCTTTCCATGCAGTCGGGAGTATCCTCGCTGATCCGGTCCAGCATGACAGACTTGGTGATAACCTGGGAAGGATTCTGCATGAGAAGCTTTAAAATGGCATATTCCGTCGGGGTGAGCCTGACAGGAGTGTCGCTCACCGTGACAGACCGGGAGAGGCAATCCAGCCTGATTTCGTCAAAGCAGAGAAAGGAAGTAGAAGAGCCGCCTTTTTGCCGGAGCTGTACAGCGATCCGGGCAAGAAGCTCCTCCGTGTGAAATGGCTTTGTGACATAGTCAACGGCTCCGTCCAGCAGCAGGCTGACCTTATCACTTACCTCTGTTTTCGCGCTGACTATGATGACAGGAATACCTTTGATCAGGGGGAGAAGCTCTTCCCCTCTTAGTCCGGGCAGCATCAGGTCAAGCAGGATAAGGTCAGGCGTGTGAGAGGAAAGATACAGCAGTGCTTCTGTTCCCGAATAGGCGCGTGCAGTGCCGTAGCCTTCCCTTTCCAGCACTTCTTCCAGCATGTCTCCAATATAGACGTCGTCATCCACAATCATGATATTCTTCAAGGCAGATCCCTCCATAGCTTCTGTTCCTGCGGCGCCTTGTCTGCAAGCCGCCGCGTCAGTAATCATTTTAGTTGCTGTTGCCGGGAAATGCAATGGGAAATCACAGATCATAAAACTCTCTCTATCTGGCCTGTATTTGATAAACGATATCTGAACTGGATTAAGAAAGTATAAACTATTCTAAAATAAGTGGTAAAAGTCTGACAGAAGCTTTTCTTTCTGTTAGAATACAGACAGTGAAGCAACAATTAACAGGAAGATTCATTTACAGGAGGAAGAGAATATGTCGTTGGAACGTTATTATAGATTGATTAACAGTGGAATAGGGAAGAAGCTGAAAGAAGTATTAAACAGCCTGATCCCGGGTGTGGTTCCCGAACCGGTTCCGGTCAGGGTACCCGTCCAAAGACCGGGAAGACAGACTGGCAGACCATAACTTGGACAGAGACAGCAGCCGCAGGCGCAGAAAGCCGGGCTGCTGTTTTTTTGCGGCAGCGACGAGCCAAAGCCCGGGTTTGCCCGGGACTTTGGCGACCGCTCACAATCCCGGAATGCGCCTTTAGGAACTTCCAGTGATTGTGTGAGAAATTTATGCAGTGTGATGGAACTGTTTCCAGATTCGTGTTAAACTTGTAAAGGACGATTATGTGAGAAAAGATTACATCGAAGGGGAGAATGAACGATGATAAAGGAAAAGAACTTACGGGTTTTCTGTGCTTCTGTACTGGCTGCTTTTGCATTGAGCGCATGTGGCAGCATCCCTGCCACAGAGGATGGAGTCACCGGGAGGGAGGCTCAGAGCCTGGAATATGAAACAGTGGCAGAGGTTCCGGAGTATGACGGGGAACCTTATGTAGAGATCAATGAGAACCAGCCGGAATTTTCCGAGGAAGAGATCACGGCGGTCTCCTTTGAAGCATACAGTGAGCTGGATGAGCTTGGGAGATGCGGCGCCGCGGAGGCGTGCATCGGGGAGGATCTCATGCCGACAGAGGACCGGGAGAGCATCAGCAGTGTAATACCGACAGGATGGGAAAACAACAGGTATGAAAATGTAGACGGAGAGTATCTGTACAACCGCTGCCATCTGATCGGTTATCAGTTGTCAGGAGAGAACGCGAATAAGGAAAATCTGATCACAGGGACACGTTATATGAATACAGAAGGGATGCTTCCCTTTGAGGATATGGTGGCAGAGTACATACATGAGACAGACAATCATGTCATGTACAGAGTAACGCCGGTCTTTGAGGAGGATAACCTGGTGGCGTCAGGAGTACAGATGGAGGCTGAGTCGGTGGAAGATGACGGCGAGGGAGTCTGCTTTAATGTATACGTATATAATGTCCAGCCGGATATAACGATCGATTATGCCACAGGGGCAAACTGGCTGACGGAGGATGGCGGAGCGGCTGAACAGGCAGAGACCTCAAATGAGAAGGTCGCCCGGGAACAGGCTTATATCATTAATGTAAACAGCCGTAAATTCCATAAGGCAGACTGTTCCGGAGCCGAAGATATCAAGGAGGAGAATAAACGGGAGTACATCGGAAACCGCAAAGAGCTGGTCAAAGAAGGATATGAGCCGTGCGGGAGATGCAATCCATAGAAGATATGAAGAAACATTACAAGAAGCGCAATTATTGAGACAAATATATGGCTGTGAGGTGAATCATTTATGGAAATAAAAAAGATTGATTGCGATTTTTCAGTATGCAAGGTAGAAAATTATTCCCTTGTGGATTTAGATACTGAGTTTTGTTTTACAGGAAAAACAGATGAAGAAAAATCGCTGGTATGTCCTGCAAATAAAGTACCGTCTAATGTAATTGAGAGGGATGATGGGTGGAAAGCCTTTCGGATTCAGGGAATTTTGGATTTCTCATTGATTGGGGTATTATCTCAAATTTCTGGAATCCTGGCACAGAATAAAATCGGCATTTTTGCAATCTCAACATTTAATACAGATTACATATTGGTTAAAAGAGAAAATTACCAGAGAGCAATAGAAGTTCTGAATAATGCAGGGTACAAAACCGTAGAATGATAAAATTCGGTTGATGAAACAGGATCTCACAGCAAAGAAACAGGGGGGGAACAATGATTTGAGATTTTCCTTTTTGATACCCTGTCTGATACCCTTTGATTTCCCGATAAAACAAAAGAGCCAGAAACGCTTATTTTTCAAGCATTTCTGGCTCTTTAATAGCAGGGGATGAGAGAATCGAATTTCGATACTCCCAGCGCCCTCATAAGTGGAAAGCCTTATATTTCCTTGCTTTTCTTTGCTCCTTAAAGTTTTCAATATTGATTACCTCTGATTACTTTTGATTACCTTCTCCTAGATTGCCAGAGCTTTTTCTATCTGCTCTCGTTTGCGTTTTTCGGTCTTATTGCTGTAATAATAATATTTTTTCGTTGTCGTAATATCAGCGTGTCCCATTTGTTCAGCAACAATACTGTCGTCTACATCAGCGTCAATCAGAGTAGTGCCATAAGTTTTTCTCGCTTTATGGATTGACCTGTGGTGCAAATGTAGTTCCTCGCATATACTTGTTATCCGTTTGTTGAACGTATTTTCACGAATACGTTTTCCATTATTCATAAAAAGAAATTCGCCGTGCGGATTGAGTTTCATAATTTCATTCAAAATCCATACTGCTGTATCTGTAATCAACAAATCACGATTTCCGGCATCTGTCTTTGCAAACTCTTCAATCCCGACTACCCATTTATTAGTATCAGTATCTTTATACTTAATCTCTGTCCGTCTGATGTGAATAATATGTCCGTCTATGTCTTCTCTTTTTAATGCGGACAGTTCTCCTACTCTCATACCAGTCACAAAAACGAGCAACACTCCTAAATTCCATATTGTCGGATTGCTTTTTACATAGCTTGCTATACATGGAATTTCATCTTCAAAGAAGATTTCATCCTGCTTTGTTTTGACTTTCTTCGCAAAAATTGTTTTCGGCAGTTCCAAATCACCGAAAAACTGTGTAATACTGATATCAGTATATTTTTTCTTTTTTCCATACTTAAAAATGCCGTTGAGCAAAAGTCTAAGACCAGAAAACGTTTTTACAGTTAAATTGAAATCACGAATACTTGTCTTGATAAAGTCCTCTAAATCTTCCTCGGTAATATCTTTAAATCTTTTTACAGATATTTCAGCTTTGGAAAAAAATCTCTCAAAATCTGTACAGTATCGGTCATAAGACTGCTTACGGATTTCTTTATATTCCAGTTTTTGATTTACCCATTCTGTAAAGACCGTTCTGATATATGGAATTTCCTTGTGTTCTCTGATATATTGGACAACAATATCCTCAATCGCTTTTTGGGTAGTCCGTTTCTTTAAAACCCTCCCTTTCTTTTCGTCCGGAAGATAGGTATACCATTTCCCATTTTCTCCCTGCCATATCTTGTAGGGATGTTCCTTTAACAATTCATATCGTTCTGCCATAGCGAATTGCATTTGAACTCTCTCGTAGTCAATTATACCTTTGTCAATCATAAAATTCAATAAATCTGTATCGCTTGTGGCAGATAATTCATCCCTTGTTTTTTCGGGTTCTGGCAGCCTTTCTCCGACACTTATCACCCCCAGTCATTAAATAGTCTATGGAAAGTGCAGTTTTTGCTATGGCAATTCTGATTTCACAGCAGTCTGACGGCGTTTGTCAGCGCCCACAGGAATTTCACCTTCACATGGTTCTCATGCGACCGTACCCATTGCGTGCGGTGTTTTCCTACACTCAAGCTGTGGCTGTACGGGAGTATCATTATCAGACAGCGCAGGTCATGGCTAAGAGAAGTGACAACCCCTCTTTTATGGACGCCGGCATAATATCGCTCGCTTGGCAGGGAAAAGGTCATGGCGTACCAGTCCATATGGCTCACTGGCTGTCCAATGTATCAGACTGCTTTATTTACTTGTCAAAGAACAGTTGAAAGAAGAAAACCTCTTTACACTTAACACTCGCTATGCAGAGGGAAGATTGATACCCAAAATTGAAAACAATCTTTTCTTTTTCGCCATTAGTACGAATGAGCGATATGGTTCAGGCAATCCTCAGCAGGCTTTCTTCTTCACCTAACAGCTACCCGTCAATCCCTCTGTCTGCCAACTTTTCAAGCATTTTTTCCTCTTTCTATTATCAATACAAATGAGAGGTGCTTTTCTGGCAATCATGGATAAACTTTCTTCTTTCACCCCATATCTGTACGGGAAAAGCGGTTTTGTTGCATGAAATTAAAAAATACCGTCATTTTCTGATGAAACGGCGGTATCTATCCTATCCTCTGGCTTTGATTTTTCCAGCAGTAATAAATGCTTATGTTTTTCCTTTAGCTCCGTATTGTCCAGCATATCACGGAGTATGGTGGTATTATTCTGTTTGTCCAGTTCCTCAACCATTTTCAGTGTCGGGGCGACTTGTCTGTGTAGCCAGTTTAACGCCTTTTGCAGAGTGAACGGCTCCGGCTGTGTGGTCAGCTTTATCTTTTCTCTGTGTTCGCCAATAAACCACGCCCAGTCTGCATTTAATTTCCACTTGCTCTTAGGCTTGCCGTCCTCACGGTCAACAAAGCGGACATAATAATTGATGATAGAAAAGGCGGTGCGCTCCACATCATAATAGGTCAGCATATCCGCAACGGCATGATAGGCTCGTTCATTCTTCAGACGTATCTCGAAACGGTTCTTGATTTCTGCCGTTTCCATGTCTGTACCGTTCTTGTGGTACTGTTCATGGTCTTTTTCATATAGACAGAAATACAGTTCGCTTTTTGTAGACCCGATATAGAGGGTATTTCCTGTGCTCTCTGGAATATCATCACCATTTTTCTGTGTACCTTTGTAGCCTTTCTCCCCACGGAAACGGGAGACAGCTTCGCCACGTTCCCATTTTTCAATCAGTTTTGGAATATTTAAGATACCCACACGGTCATTGACGGCAAGGTCAAGACGCTTCACCACACCGCCGGCAGTCAGACAGTCCAGCATAAAATCATACCAGCTTTGCTCCTGCGCCAGCAGATAGCTTTCCATTTGACGACAACCTTTCCCTTTCATTTCCATAAGAACACCCAGCACTTCAGTGTGGGAAACCATGACCTGAATATCGCCCAAAAGATAGCTTTCCTCATAGCCGTATTTCCCATAGTCCTCATGGAGAAAATATTTCTCTTTAAGGTGCATAACTCTTTGTATCACGGTCAATGCGTCCGTAGTGGGGAAACGCACTCTGAAATAATCAATGAGCAGGAATAGCGGTTCTTCTGGATTGAAGCGTTCTATCTGCTTCTGGATTTCCTCCTTTAAGGCTTCTGTGAGCTGTGTCTTACCGTTTTCAATGCGGTTATAGTATTCACGGCTGATACCGCAGGCAACCGCTAGTCTTGACTGTGATACGCCGTAGCGTTCACGCTTTTCTTTCAGTTCTTGTATAAAAACATTATTCATAAATCACTCATCCTTTCGTCTCGTTGCATGAAAAAAGGACAGTCAATATAAAATCAACTGTCCTCAGATATGCAGTATTCAGTTTATATGGTAAAGCAGGCGCATTTTAAATCACACTTTGGAAATGCTGTTACAGCGCATAAACAAAGGATTTTTACGCCTTGCGGAATATAGTTTCCAGTTACTTGTGCCCCCCTTGTTAGATAACGGGGGCTTTATGGCTCGCTGACGCTCGCCCCACCGTCAGAGTGAACCAGCCGTTTGCCAGCAAAGCTGGCATGGCTTGATGTCTTACGACCGCCACCACGTCTGGATCACTCCGGCGGTGTAGCCTTTTATAAAACTATTTTATCTTGATTTCAAACTTCAAGATTGCCTTTAGCATGGCGGTGTGAATATCTCCTTTCCATTCTTCATCCACTCTCATAATAACCTTTCCGTTTTCGTGGTAAAACGGACGTAAACAAAGCTTTGATATATAAGCGTCATAAAATTTCAGGATTTTATCAATAGCAGCTTTATCGCCACTAGACGCTTTACAGATAAGTTCAAAAGAAGGATATCCATAATTCTTTTTCATTCATAGCTAACCCATATCTTTCAGTAAAGTTTTCATTTTTTCCAGACCTTTGTTCCTTGTATATCCAACAGCAGAACGGGAGATATGATAGAGTCTTGAGATTTCTCTATCGTTCATATCACGGAAATAGTAAAGGAGTATGAAATCCCTTTGTCTTTCCGATAATTCTCTTAACGCAATAGCGATTTTTTCGTCATTAACATGGACAACAAAGTGCTGTACACAAAACTCTGTCATGTCGTAGAGATAAGTATCAACTGTACCTTGTTCGTACAAAGGTGTTGCACTCATTTCACTAAACAGTACTTCATACTTTGAGCGTCTGATAAGTTGTTTTCTTTTCTGTTTCAGAGTGCCTTTTATGGTTGCCATTATTAAGGCGTTGAATTGTAATCTGACAATCTCTTTAAAGGACATGGCTTCATGATTTTACCTAATATTCTTTTGCTTGAAAAACACAACGTGATAGAAAATAAGAACATACAAAAGCCACAACTGTAATTCCCACAATAGCCAGCAGACTTATATAGTATGTCGTATCAGATACCCCGTTATCACTAACTAATATATTTATCAGTATACTGATACCAGCAATAATAACAACTGAAATAGCCAGGCTGATTATTGCTATTATCTCAATTTTTTCAGCTCCCAGATAATAATATAATGGATAAAAAATTGCCCCGATAAAAATTGCCAGGACACCTCCGCCTAAAACAAGCGTAACAGCATCACGAAATCCATAATAAAAATATTGATTGCCATGAATAATTACGGTAAGAAGCATAAAAAAAGCTACAATTACAATACTAACTGCACACCAGCATAGATGACTGATATAATAGCTTTGAACAATATTTTTTCGCTTGACAGGTAATGATATTTTATACTTATACCATTTGGACAGACTTTCTTTTCTCAAACACAACACGACTAATATAGATAATATAGGAGAAAGAGCCAGAGAAAAGATACTCAGCAAAGAGGAATTTCCAGTAACAGAAACTACAACACCAAAAATAACGGCAAGCGGAAATAAAATCTTCATATTCTCTTTCACTACCATAAAATTGTTTTTTAAAAGACCTTTCATACTGTTTCCCCCTTTACTAAAAGCAACATGATTTCGTCAACGGTTGTATGGTCAGTAACAACTTTGGGATATTTTTTCCGAGCTTTTTTTATATCGGAAACCAAAACATCTATCTGATAATCCTTTTTACGATAAGCGACAATATCCCCTTTGTCCAAGGTTGAAAAATTCTTTTCTGTACATCGTAAAACAGCATAGTTGTAAATAAGGTTATCTTTTGTTTCTGTCAAAATAATCTTTCCTCTGTGGATAAATGTAATGTAATCTGCAATTCGTTCTAAATCGCTGGTAATATGCGACGACAACAATATGGAGTGATTTTCATTTTCAACAAAATCCAAAAAAATATCTAAAATTTCTTCACGCATTACGGGGTCTAATCCACTGGTCGCTTCATCCAAAACAAGTAATTTAGGATGATGAGACAGTGCGACTGCAATAGCCAGTTTCATAGTCATTCCCTTAGAATATTTTGCAAGTTTCTGGCTGGGCTTCAAATGAAATTTCTCCAGATATTCATAAAACAACGGCGTATCCCACTGCTTATAAATGCCTGCCATAATATTGGAAAGCTGGATTGCCGTTAAATAATTCGGGAAATTATCGCCGTCATATACAACACCTATATCTTCCCTGACAGATACATCATCGTCGTTCATTTCTTTCCCAAAAATCTCTATTATTCCATGTTCCTTTTTCAGCGTGTTCAGAATACAGCCTATAGTTGTTGTTTTTCCGGCACCATTTTCGCCAACAAAACCCATAACAGTTCCCTTTGGTAAAGCAAATGAAATATTGTCTAAAGCAAAATCTGACCCTTTATACTGTTTACATACCTCTTGCAGTTTTAAAGCATAATTCATATTATTCGTCCTCCATATAGAATAGTGTAAGTATTTCCTGCAATTTAGAAAGCGGAATATTATTTGCACGTCCTATGTCTGCGGCAATCTGTAGATGTTCTTCTGCAATACGTTGTTGCTCTTCTTGATAAAATTCTTTATTTTGAGCAGATACAAAACTCCCTCTTCCTATTGCGGTTTCAATAAATCCGTCACGTTGCAAATCTTCATAAGCCTTTTGGACGGTGATAACACTTACATGAAGCGATTTTGCTAAAGAACGCATTGAAGGAAGGCTTTCCCCGGCTTTTAATTCTTCGCTCATTATCATTGCCTTAATTTGAGAAGTTATTTGTTCATATATTGGTTTGTCAGCATTATTACTAATGATAATGTCCACAATTCGTCCTCCTTTCAAATGTACTTAATGTATAAGTACATTTTATACATTTGTTTAACTTTGTCAAGAAGAAACTATATTTTTCTTCACTTTATTTGTTTGCATAAAAAAGACCTATCAAGAGTTTGTTACAAAATGATACTTACACTCTTAATAGGACTTCTTTAGCTTTGGAAATTTTCTACAAAAAAATAATCAACTTAGTTTCCTAAGTTGATTCAGACTGTAGACAAAGTTGGTGCTGAAGCCTAGCTCCAGCACCACTCTTTTTGCCAAAATACCAACTCCCATATTTTTTTATAAAGGATAAAAAAGAATCCTGATTTTTTGTTCTTCCTTTCCCTTACATCCAGAATCTTTGCCAGCTTTTTCAGGTTCATACACGCAAAGGTCAGCCCGGCTTTCATTCTCATTCGAGCGTTTCCGATATATTGTGTGTATCGAAATCCATGCTGTTCTTTTGCACTTCCGAACACTCTCTCAATGGTTTCTTTTCTCAACATATAAATCTCTTTGTTCCCGATAGTATAGCGGATATCCTCACTGGCTTCCAGATACTCTTCCCAAATGTGGCGGGAGATTGTTTTTTCATGCTCTTTGCTTTCTGTACATTTGGAAAGATAAGGACAGTTTTTACAGATGTTTTTATCACTTTTGTATTCTTTATAGCCATCCCTGTTTGTTGTCCGATAAGTAAGGATCTGATCCGCTGGACAGATATAACAGTCATAGTATTCATCATAGACATACTCATATTTCTTGAAGAATCCATTTTTGGTCATCGGCCTTTTATATGGAAACAGGGGCTGTATCCCGTCTTTTAACAATTCTCGCGCTATTGCTGGAGTCTTATATCCGGCATCCAATACCATCCTTTCCATATCCAGGTCTTTCAACTTGTCGTACAAAGGCCTCCATGTCCTGCTGTCATGTTCATTCCCTGGATGCACAGTATAACCTAAGATCCACCCGTGCTTGTCACATGCAGTCTCTATGCTGTATGCAAAAACATGTTTATGTTCGCCTTTTCGGAACCAGCCGCTTTCCGGATCTGAAGTACTGCATTTTTGCGTTTTGGCTCCTTCCGGGATTTCGTCTGAAGAACCGCTTTCACCAGAAGTGCCGTCGCCCGCTGTGGGAGGTGTATTCGAATCATCCTTTTTTTCTTTTAAAGGTTTCTTTCCGTGATTTTTACGGTCTTCATTGATTTCTTTTTTTAACTCCTCCTCATACCATAGAGCTTCTTGAGATGCGATCCTCTTTCGCATCTTTTTGCCGTTCGCACAGGCTTTTACATGGGTAGAATCCACAAACACAGTAGATGTATCTACCAGATGAAACTTCATACATTGTTCGAGGATATGGGAAAAGATCTGTTCAAACAGATCCGTATCCTTAAAACGGCGGGTATAGTTTTTCCCAAAAGTAGAAAAGTGAGGAACCGGATCCAGCATATCCAGACCGAGAAACCAACGATAAGCTACGTTCACTTCGATTTCTTTTATCGTCTGGCGCATACTTTTAATCCCATAGAGATACTGGATAAAAGGGATTTTGATCAGCATCACCGGATCCATGCTCGGTCTTCCGTTATCCGCACAATACTTGTCTTCTACAAGATCGTAAATAAAGTTCCAGTCAATTGCCCGGTCAATCTTTCGGAGCATATGATCCTTTGGTACCATGTCATCCATGCTGAACATCATCATTTGTTCTCTTTTTTTATCGGCATCTCTTGTCATCATAAGCGGAACCTCCTTATAGGATAATTATACCATGTGCAGGGAACGCACCGCTTAACTTTAGAGTTGATAAGCAGGGAAATTTTCTTGATAAAAACCGGAAGAATCATTGAAATGTTGATAACTGCAATAGAAAAGCCCCGGTGTAAACCGGGGACTTTGTCTACAGTCTGAATCAACTTAGTTTCCTAAGTTGATTACTTCTGATTACCTTTTTGATTACCTTCCGATTACCAAAAATGGAGAGAGTTCAAAAAACCTCCTTTCTACAAGGCTTTTCTCACTCTTTAGAGCAGGGGATGAGAGAATCGAACTCCCACCAAAGGTTTTGGAGACCCCTATCATACCATTTGACCAATCCCCTGTATCGCAGCTTTTCTTACATAAGCCACTTGTTAAGTATACTGTGGGAGATGAAATTTGTCAAGACTTTTTTCTGGCAGCCGTATATGAAAAAATTTCAATGTTTTAATCTTTTTTTAATTTTTCTCTGATATAGTGATCGCATACAAGAGATAGAATATATGGAGGGTAAAAAGAATGAAAAAAATATCTAAAAAATCTATCGCAATTATTATAGCAGCAGTTATTGTTATCATTGTGGCAGGGCTTGTGGGGGTAAATATAATGAAAGTAACTCCGATAGAAGCACAGCAGATTGCGCTGGACCAGGCAGGCGGCGGTGAGATCGTGGAGAGTGAGGTCAGCAGCGAAGGATTATGGAATGAGTACAGTTATACTGTAGTGAATGGACAACAGTGGTATAAGATTGACATCGGTGGATTTGGAAACATAGAAGAGATGGAAAGTGGAAGCGGAGACTCCTGGAGATATTAATACAGTACAGTCGGCAGGACAACCATACAGGAGGAGTGGCATGGCTGATTATGTAGTGACGACAGATTCTAACTCAGATGTGCTTCCCGGATTTATAAAAGAAAACGGGTTGACCATCATTCCGCAGTACTATGCATTTGGGGACACAGTTTACGGGGATGAACTCAATATGAGTCCCCACGATTTTTATGAGACGATGAGAAACGGGGAACTGCCGAAATCTATGGCGAACAATCCCGCAGTGATCCGGGAACGTTTCGAGAAGATTTTAAAGAAAGGCAAGGATATTCTTCATATTGCATTTTCCAGCGCGTTAAGCGGAAGCTGTCATAATGTTATAATGACGGCAAACGAGCTTATGGAAGAATATCCCGGCAGAGAGATCCGGGTATTCGATTCTCTGAATGCATCGCTTGGAGAAGGGGTGTCTGTGTACCGTGCAGTAGAGCTGTGGAAAGCGGGAAGGAGCAAGGATGAAGTCTATGATATCCTGATTCAGGAGCGGGATCATGTAAACGTTTCCTTTACGGTAAATGATTTATATCATTTACAGCGCGGAGGCCGCGTATCTAAAACCACCGCAGTTGTCGGAAGTCTTGTGAATATTAAGCCGATCCTGACCGTAACGTCGTCGGGAGAACTGAAGCCCGACGGGACAGTAAGGGGAAGGAAGAAATCCCTTAAGACCCTGGTGTCCAGGATGGAAGAAACCCTGGATCCGGATGCATACGGGAAGGAAAGAATGGTTGCAGTCCTGCATGGCGACTGCCTGGATGAAGCAAAGGCAGTGGCAGACATGGTAAAAGAACTCGAATTTACTAATGTGATCATCAATGACGTGAGTCCCAGCATCGGGACACATGCCGGTCCGGGGGTTGTGGGTCTTGTACATTATGGAAAGCAAAGGCAGTAGCGGTTCCGCTGCTGTAAAGGGGAAAAGCAGAGAAATATGTTTATAATAAAGCCGTTGGCATAGGAATGACATCATGCTAGAATGAAGCTGCTTGTCAGAGGAATTGCAGTCAAATAAGATTGTTGGAGTGGGATAAGCCTGTTTGGGCTTTATCCCACTTCCTTTTATATAGGTATGATTATGAACACAAAAACAAAATCTTTATTTCATAATATTTTCCCTGCGATGGGCGGATTATTTGTAACCTATCTCTACAATGTTGTAGTAATATCGGTGTGCCATTCATTACTTTTGTCGCTGCAGTCGCAGCGATGTTTCCTATGGGCGGCGCAACCGTTGTGGCCATCCGAAAGGGGAGAGGCGATAAGGAGGGAGCTAACAAGGCTTTTATGACGGCTTTTTCTCTTACCGTATATATATCTTTTTGCTGCAGCCTGGACAAAGAGGTTATCACTGTGGACAGGAGCTATTCAGGATTGCGGCATGATATTGTCAGCCAGAGAACGTTCAAGTTCAGAAAAAAGGATGGAAATTTGAAACTTCGTTTCCTGGTCGACAAATTTTCTATAGAGCTGTTTGTTAATGACGGAGAACAGGCATTTTCCATGTGCCTTTATGATACGCCTCAGGAAGCGGGAGATATCCGGTTTTTCGCAGACAAACCGGTGAAGATTGCGATAGAAAAATATGATATTGTAGTGTAAACAATCAATTGGGGACGTGGTAAAATTGAATTTTACTACGTCCCCTTTCACATTTTTTTCACATTTTACAGAAGCCCGAAATCAGTCATTGCCTTCCTGAGAACCTCTCTGTGGGCATCTTCAATCTCTGTCATTGGTGCGCGAAGCGGACCTACCCCCTTTCCCATCATGTTCATGGCAGCTTTCACCGGGATCGGGTTCACCTCACAGAACAGTGCATTGCACATCGGGATTGCATCAAGCTGCATTTTACAGCTCTCGGCTGTATTTCCTGTCAGATATTTCTCGACCATGTCATGTACATAAGTGGGGGCAACATTGGATAGGACGGAGATGACGCCGATGCCTCCCAGGGAGAGGATCGGTACGACCTGATCGTCATTTCCGGAATACAGTTCAATGTTGCCGCCGCAAAGATGCATGATCTCTGCCACGTTTCCGATATTACCGGAAGCTTCTTTCACGCCGACGACATTATCCACCTCTTTTACGAGACGGGCAAGTGTCTGCGGCTGTACATTGCAGCCGGTGCGGCTTGGCACATTGTAAACGATCGCGGGGAGCTTTGTCTCGCTGCAGATGGCTTTATAATGTGCAACAAGTCCGTTCTGCGTGGCTTTGTTATAATACGGCGTCACGATCAGAAGACCGTCCGCCCCGTCTGCCTCCGCCTGCTTTGAAAGCTCGATGGCGGTAGCGGTGCAGTTTGAACCTGTCCCGGCTACGACAGGGATCCTGTGTTTTACCCGCTCTACAGTAAAGCGGATCGCTTCGCTGTGCTCAGCCTCTGTCATGGTGGCAGATTCTCCTGTCGTACCGCAGATGATAATAGCGTCAGTCCCGCCGGCAATCTGTTCCTCCAGAATCTCATCCAGCTTGTCGTAGTTGATCTCGTAATTTTCCTTCATTGGTGTGACGATGGCTACGCCCGCTCCTTTGAAAATTGCCATTCTTTCTTCCTCCTTAAAATTTTGGTGAACATAAAAGAAACGGCAAGATGCGCCGTTCTAAAATATACCTGTTCGTATAAATCAGATAGCTCTCCATCCTGCGATGACAGTCATGTCGTTCTTCACGCCATGCCCAAGAAATAAGATATCAGGGGTTCTTATCCTTTCGGCATTTTCCCCTTTCTGATGATTTCCTCTGTTCCTGATACATCCGTCATCTTACTCATGAAAAATGCGACCTCTATCTACGTTTCTGTACTTAATGAAATCATAACACTGCGGTATAGAGACTGTCAACTGATTTCCCGCATTTTTGTGGAAACAGATCAATGGCAGAAACAGGTCAGAGCCCTTTGACATTTTATCCGTATTGTGATAATCTAAAAGTGCTTAAGTGTGAATGACCAGATTTTCATTTACACTTTTTTTTCGCTGTTTTAAAATAAGGATAAGATATGTTTATCGGAAAGGAGAGCCGCTGTGATTACAATCGGTAATTATGTGAAGGCAAAGACGCCGGAAGAGGCATATGAGCTGAACCAGGCGCGCAACAGCAGAGTTATGGGCGGCATGATGTGGATGCGCCTTGGAAATGCCAGGATCAAGACCCTGATCGACTTATCAGAGCTTGGACTGGACCAGATTGAGGAGACGGACCATGTGTTTAAGATCGGGGCGATGTGCACCCTACGCCAGCTTGAGCAGTGCGAAAGGCTCAGAGAAGAGTATGGGGATGGGATTGCGGAGGCTGTGCGCCACATTGTCGGCGTGCAGTTTCGCAATCAGGCGACAGTGGGGGGAAGCATATACGGCAGATTTGGATTTTCCGATGTGCTGACCGCCCTGCTTGCCCTGGATACATTTGTAGAGCTTTACAGCGGCGGGATTATACGTCTTTCCGAGTTTGTGAACCGCAGGCCGGATAAGGATATCCTCCTTTCTATAATTATCCGGAAGGGGAAGCGGAAATTCCGTTATGAGTCGGTCCGCCGGACAAAAACAGATTTCCCGGTGATCGCATGTGCTGTTGTGACGGGGATTGTACACGGGAGAGAATCCTGGTATTTTACAGTGGGAGCCCGTCCCATGAAGGCGGCGCTTGTGGAAAGAAAATGGCAGATTGCAAAGGATGTATCAGAAGGGCAGATCAGCGCTTATGCAAAAGAGATCGCCGATGAGTTTACATATGGAACGAATATGAGAGGGAGCGCAGAGTACCGCAGGCATCTTGCGGAAGTGCTGATTCGCCGCGCTATATGTTCGATTTTGGCAGAGGGGTGAGAAGAGATGGAAGTACAGTTTGTTTTGAATAAAAAACAGATCCGTGTAGATGTAGGTACGGACGCCATTTTATTGAATGTCCTCAGAGACCAGGGGTGTAAAAGTGTAAAATGTGGATGCGAAACGACAAACTGCGGGCTCTGTACCGTGTGGATCGACGGGAAATCAAGGCTTTCCTGCTCTGTGCTTGCCGCCAGTGTTGCAGGACATGAGATTACGACTCTGGAAGGGGTTGAAAAGGAAGCGGCAGAGTTTGGCGCATTTCTCGCGGACGAGGGAGCGGAGCAGTGCGGGTTCTGTTCTCCGGGATTCATCATGAATGTGCTTGCGATGCTGCGGGAGCTTGATAACCCTGGTATGGAAGAGATCAAAGAATACCTTGCGGGCAATCTGTGCAGATGCACCGGATATATGGGGCAGCTCCGCGCGATTCAGAAATATCTGGAATATAAGAAGGGGGAGATGGAATGAAGCCAGAGAATATGAGGGTTGTCAATCACCCTGTCGCGAAAGTGGACGCACAGGCGCTGGTGACTGGAAAGGCTGTGTATACGAACGATCTGGCGCCGTCTGACTGTCTCGTTGTAAAGATTGTCAGAAGTCCCCACGCCCATGCTCTGATCCGGGAGATTGAGACTGCACGGGCAGAAGCAGTGCCGGGGATTGAATGTATCCTGACCTATAAAGACTGTCCGGATAAACGTTTTACGATGGCAGGGCAGACTTTTCCGGAGCCGAGTCCGTATGACCGCCTGATCCTGGACCGGCGTGTCCGCTTTGTGGGGGACGCTGCGGCGATCGTTGCGGGTACGTCTGAGGAAGCGGTCAAAAAGGCGATGAAACTGATCAAGATCAAGTATGACGTGCTTGAACCGATACTGGATTTCAGAAAGGCGAAAGACAATGAGATTCTGGTGCATCCGGAGGAAAACTGGAAAAGCCTGTGCCCGGTTGGAGCGGATAATAAGCGCAACCTGTGCGCCCACGGCGTCAGCGAGTCGGGGGATGTAGAGGCGGTGCTGGAATCCTGCGACTATGTGGTCGACCGTGTCTATCACACAAAGGCGAACCAGCAGGCAATGATGGAGACATTCCGCACATATACATACCTTGATGCATACGGACGGCTCAACGTGGTATCCTCCACCCAGGTGCCCTTTCACGTGCGGCGTATTCTCGCCAATGCGCTGGATATCCCCAAACATAAGATCCGCGTGATCAAACCCCGTATCGGCGGAGGATTTGGGGCAAAGCAGACGTCCGTTTCGGAGGTGTATCCTGCAATCGTGACCTGGAAGACAGGAAAGCCGGCGAAGATCCTTTTCACCAGGGAAGAATCTCTGACTGCTTCATCCCCGAGGCACGAGATGGAAATGCATGTCCGTGTGGGCGCGGATAAGGAGGGAAACATCCAGGCGATTGACCTGTATACCCTCTCCAATACGGGGGCGTTTGGCGAGCATGGACCGACGACGGTGGGGCTTTCCGGCCATAAGTCCATTCCGCTTTACGCAAGCCCGAAAGCCTTCCGCTTTTCGTATGACGTAGTGTATACGAATGTCATGTCCTCGGGTGCATACCGGGGATATGGGGCGACCCAGGGGATTTTCGCTGTGGAGTCTGCCGTGAATGAGCTGGCGCTTGGGCTGGGGATGGATCCCACCATCCTTAGGGAGAAGAACATGGTGAGAGAGGGAATGGCCATGCCGGCTTATTATAATGAGACGGCAGAAAGCTGCGCCCTGGACCGCTGCCTTGCAAGGGCGAAGGAAATGATCGGATGGGATGAGAAATATCCCTGCCGGGATATGGGGAACGGGAAAGTGCGCGGCGTCGGCGTGGCCCTGGCGATGCAGGGTTCCGGGATCTCCAGTGTGGATACGGGGACTGTCGCCATTAAGATAAATGACGACGGGTATTACAGCCTGATGATAGGAGCGACGGATATGGGAACCGGCTGTGATACGATCCTGACGCAGATGGCGGCAGAATGTCTGGACTGTGAGATGGACGATATCCTGGTCCACGGCGTTGACACGGATATTTCTCCTTACGACTGCGGCTCTTATGCTTCCAGCACGACCTATGTAACCGGTATGGCGGTCGTGAAGACGTGCGAGACACTGCGGAAAAAGATCTGTGAAAGGGGAGCCGGATTTCTTGGCTGTCCGGTAGAAGACGTGGAGTTTGACGGCGAGAGGGTGACGAACTTAAAGACTGGAGAATTTATCACAAGAAAAGACATCGGAAACCGGGTGATGAGCTTTAACAATGAGCCGCTCTCAGCCAGCGAGGCGTTTTCTTCGCCCACTTCGCCGCCGCCGTTTATGGCTGGCATTGCCGAGGTGGAAATTGACAAAGAGACAGGTGTGGCTGAGATGATCGACTATGTGGCAGTTGTGGACTGTGGAACCGTGGTGAATCCGAGCCTGGCGCGCGTACAGGTGGAGGGCGGGATTGCCCAGGGGATCGGCATGGCGTTGTTTGAAGATATCGTCTATAATAAGAAGGGGAAAAATTACAGCAATTCCTTTATGCAGTATAAGATCCCAAGCCGTCTGGACGTGGGGAAGATACGGGTGGAGTTTGAGAGCAGCTATGAGCCGAGCGGACCCTTCGGGGCGAAATCGATCGGGGAGATTGTGATTAACACTCCGTCCCCCGCAATCTCCAATGCGATCCAGAATGCGGTCAACGTGACGATAAGGGAACTGCCGATGACGGCAGAAAAGATCTACCGGGGGATCCGGGAAAAAACAGAAAGAGAATAAATACAGGGCGGCATGGTTCTAAACAAACCATGCCGCCCTCAGCTTTTTCATCAAAGTGTGATTCTTGTCCCGGTCTTTCCCAGGATTCCGTCCTTCGCTTTTTCCAGTAGTGTGATCAGTGCCTGCCTTCCCGGTTTGGATTCTGCAAATTCTACAGCCGCCTGAACCTTCGGAAGCATGGAACCGGGGGCAAAATGCCCTTCTTCCATGTACTGTTTCGCCTCATCTACTGTGACATTATCGAGCCACTTCTCATCCGGCTTCCCATAATTGATGGCAGCTTTTTCGACAGCGGTCAGGATGATGAGAAAATCTGCATCCAGTTCTTTTGCCAGCAGGCAGCTCGCGAAGTCCTTGTCGATGACCGCGCTGGCGCCTTTTAAGTGATTTCCCTGACGCATGACGGGGATACCGCCGCCTCCGCAGGCGATGACCAGATCTCCCGAGTCAACCATCGTGCGGATCGTTCCGATCTCGATGATCTCCTGCGGCTTTGGGGAAGCGACCACGCGGCGGTAGCCGCGCCCGGCGTCCTCCTTCATGATATAGTCGTATTTCTCCGCCATAGTGTCAGCCTGTTCCTTTGAAAGGAAACGTCCGATCGGTTTGGACGGATTTAGAAATGCCGGGTCGTCGGCATCCACGCGGACCTGTGTGATCATAGTCGCGACAGGAATGTCTGTGATGCTGCGGTTTAACAGCTCTTCCCGAAGTGCGTTCTGGAGGTCATAGCCAATGTAAGCCTGGCTCATGGCAACGCACACGGACAGAGGCGTGTTCGGCTGCTGCGGGTCTTCGTGGGTCAGGGCAATCATTGCATTGTTGACCATGCCGACCTGGGGACCGTTCCCGTGTGCCACGACGACCTCACAGCCTTCCTCGATCAGATCGACAATAGCTCGGGAGGTGATCTTAACGGCTTTCATCTGTTCAGGAAGAGTGTTGCCGAGGGCGTTGCCGCCCAGGGCAATGACAATGCGTTTTTTCTTTCCCATAATGAACCTCCCTGATTTTTCAGCCTTCTTTGACAGCCGCGATCGTCTCTACCTCACAGAGAACCCCTTTTGGAAGTGCTTTGACGGCAACGCAGGAACGCGCCGGATTGCCGGTGAAATATTTTGCATATACTTCATTGAACGCAGCAAAATCAGCCATGTCGGCAAGGAAACAGGTTGTCTTGACTACGTCCGTAAACGACGCTCCCTGGCTTTCAAGAAGTGCCGCTACATTTTTCATGACCTGCTCTGCCTGTTCCTCAATTGTGGAACCTACGACTTCCCCGGTTTCTGGTGAAAGCGGGATCTGACCTGAGAAAAATGCGATTCCATTCAGGATGATTCCCTGGGAATAGGGACCGATTGCTGCGGGAGCGTTTTTTGTTTCTACATATTTTAACATAATGTTTCCTCCTTTTGTCCTTGATTAAAGTATGTCCTGGGTGTCATTTGTAATTATTTTAAGATCCTCGGCGTTGATTTTTCTTCGAGTTTCTTAAGGATGTCAGCCGGATCTGCAAATTTTGCCAGGAAGATCATAGCTGCGATAATATATGGCTTATAGCTTGCCTCTTTGTACAGCGGGTCTCTGTAGCGGTCAAACACGCTTGCGTCAACCTCTCCTTCCTCACAGCTTACGCCCGTGATGTCAGCCGGCAGGCAGTGAAGGTAGAGTGCTTTCCCGTCTTTTGTCGTGGACATCAGTTCCTCCGTGCATGCCCAGTCCTTGTGCTGTGCGTTCTGGGCGAGGAGTTCTTTCTCCAGTTCCTTGATGCCTTCCAGATCCCCGTTCCCGTACAGTTCTGTACGTTTTTCCATTGCAGCGAACGGCGCCCAGCTCTTCGGGTATACAATGTCTGCATCCTTGAAGGCTTCTTTCATGTCGTTCGTCTTTGTGAAGGAGCCGCCGGATTTCTTCGCGTTCTCTGCGGCAACAGCCTCCACCTCCGGGAAGACTTCATAACCTTCCGGGTGGGCCAGGACAACGTCCATGCCGAAGCGGGTCATCAGTCCGATAACTCCCTGCGGAACCGAGAGCGGCTTGCCGTAGGACGGAGAATATGCCCATGACATTGCAATCTTCTTGCCCTTTAAGTTCTCAACGCCGCCGAATTCATGGATGATGTGGAGCATGTCGGCCATTGCCTGCGTCGGGTGGTCGATGTCGCACTGCAGGTTTACGAGGGTCGGTTTCTGCTCCAGGATGCCGTCTTTGTTTCCCTGTGTCACAGCGTCCACAACTTCATGCATATAGGTGTTTCCCTTTCCTATGTACATATCATCGCGGATACCGATGACGTCAGCCATAAAGGAGATCATGTTCGCTGTCTCGCGGACAGTTTCCCCGTGCGCTACCTGGGATTTCCCTTCGTCAAGGTCCTGCACCTCAAGACCTAACAGGTTACATGCGGATGCGAAAGAGAAGCGGGTACGGGTGGAGTTGTCGCGGAACAGCGAGATCCCGAGACCGCTCTCAAACACCTTGGTGGAGATGTTGTTTTCCCGCATGTACCGAAGTGCGTCTGCCACGGTGAAGACAGCCTCAAGTTCGTCATCTGTTTTCTCCCAGGTGAGGAAGAAGTCACCGTTGTACATATCCTTGAAGTTGAGAGAATTTAACTTATCAATATAATCCTGTAACGTTTTCATATTTGCTTATCCTCCTGAAATGAACTGAAATAGTTAATCTTTCTGATTACTCGCTGCAGTAGTTTGCCGGAAGCGCTGCGTAGACAGCCGCGCATGTCACCAGATCCTGCTTCCATGTCTTCTCGTTCGGGGCGTGTGCCTGCGCTTCTGCCCCGGGTCCGAATCCGATGCACGGGATTCCGTTCCTTCCCATGATGGACACGCCGTTTGTGGAGAAGGTCCATTTGTCTGTCAGCGGACGGCTCTGGCGCATTTCCAGAGTCTCATCGGCGCCGATCCTCTTATCCCCGTAGAGCGAGGTGTATGTTTTCTCGAGAGCTTTTGTGACCTTGTGATCCTTCGGTATCGCCCATGTCGGGAAATAACACTCAATCTCATATACACATCCGGTATAGGAGGGACGGTCGTAGTTATACATGGAGACAACAACGTCGTCACCGTATTTCTGCACGCTCGGAAGTGCGCGGATCTCATCGAGGCAGCTTTCCCATGTCTCGCCGAACGTCATGCGGCGGTCAAGGGAAACGGCACAGGAGTCAGCAACCGCACAGCGGCTCGGGGAGGTGTAGAAGATCTGGGAAACCGTAACAGTACCCCGCCCGAGAAAGCGTGCTTCCTCCCAGTCCGGGTTGTACTTCGGGTTGAGCATTTTTACAAGACCTTTGACCTTAGTTCCGTCAGCGTCATCATTTTCATTGAGGGCACGCACGTCCTGGAGAATGTCGGCCATCTTGTAAATCGCGTTGTCTCCGCGCTCGGGGGCAGATCCGTGGCAGGATACGCCCTTGACGTCGATGCGGATCTCCATACGCCCTCTCTGCCCGCGGTAGATACCTCCGTCGGTCGGCTCTGTGGATACGACGAACTCAGGACGGATCTTGTCCTCGTTGATGATGTACTGCCAGCAAAGACCGTCACAGTCCTCTTCCTGGACAGTTCCGACAACCATGATCCGGCAGCCTTCCGGGATCAGGTCCAGATCTTTCATGATCCTTGCGCCGTATACGGCAGATACAAGGCCGCCGCACTGGTCCGACACGCCGCGGCCGCCGATCTCGGTGTCGTTTTCATAACCCTTGTACGGGTCGAAGGTCCAGTTCTCGATGTTTCCAATGCCTACGGTGTCAATGTGTGCGTCATAGGCAATGATCCTGTCCCCGCTTCCCATATAACCGATTACATTTCCCTGAGGGTCAATGATGACTTCATCGAAATCCAGCTTTTTCATCTCGGCTGCTATCGTATCGATATGCGCTTTTTCATCGCAGCTCTCCCCCGGGTTCCGGACGATGGCGCGCAGAAATGCGGCCATGTCTTTTTCATAGCTCTGTGCAGCCTCTTTGATCTTGTTCAAATCCATAATTCTCTCTCCTTTTTGATGATAGATGTGAAAAGTTTTCCTGATTGTTTTATTTATATGGAAAGGAAAAACAGTGTTACCTGTCGTTCCCGCCCCAGACAATAGATTCATACCTTCCGGGATCTGTGTCGCCCTCTGTGGAGAAGAGCAGCACCTTTGATTCCTGACTCAGCCCGAGGTGTTCTCTAAGCGGTCTGTATTCCTCCATTGTCATGATGCAGGCGAGCGTTCCGAAGGGAGCGGCGCCGGATTCCCCTGACGTTACCGGGGCGTCGCCTTTGACCGGCGCTGCCAGCATCCTCATGCCTCTTGCCGCAACCCAGTCAGGAGTTGAGATGAAGGTATCTACGTGGTTTTTCAGAATATCCCAGGAAATGGTGTTGGGTTCTCCGCAGGCAAGACCTGCCATGATCGTCACCATATCTCCGTCTACGATCCGGATGCCGCCGTCTCCTGCGCATGCGCCTTTATAAAGGCAGGCAGCGGCGGAAGCCTCCACCACGACTACTTTCGGAGGGTTCTTAGGATACTTGTTCGCAAAGTAACCCTGAACTGCCCCGGCAAGGGAGCCGACTCCTGCCTGTATGAATACGTGGGTGGGACGGCCACATCCGTTATCATGGAGCTGCTCGTCGGCCTCCATCGCCATCGTACCGTACCCCTGCATGATCCAGGCTGGGATCTCCTCGTAGCCGTCCCAGGCAGTATCCTGTACCATGACGCCGTTCTCGGTCTTTTCCGCCATAGCGTTCGCCATGCGCACACATTCATCATAATTATATTCTTTGATGGTAGCCTGGGCGCCTTCTGCAAGGATATTGTTGAGCCGCGTCTGGGTTGACCCCTTCGGCATCAGGACAACGGCTTTCTGCCCCAGTTTGTTGGCAGCCCATGCGACACCGCGGCCGTGATTGCCGTCTGTTGCGGTAAAGAATGTCGCCTGTCCAAATTCCTTTTTTAACTCTTCCGATGTAAGCACATGATAGGGAAGCTCGGAAACATCCCTGCCGGTCTGTTTTGCTATGTAGCGCGCCATCGCGAAAGATCCGCCCAGCACTTTGAAGGCGTTGAGGCCGAAACGGTAGGATTCGTCCTTGACATAGACTTCTTTTAGTCCGAGGCGGCCAGCCATGTGGCCGAGCTTTACCAGCGGCGTCACCGTGTACTGTGGAAAGCTCTCATGAAAGGCCCTGGCTTTGGAAATCTCCTCCAGGCTCATGATCTTTAGTTGGGAATCCTCGGTTTTCGGCATCTTGTTTACTGCCCACTTTATTGTTTCCATCGTGAAACCTCCTTAAAATTATTGACCTGATCCAGGATTATCCTTTGTCCATGTAGCTGTAAAGCGTGAATTTTGATATTCCCAGGAGGGAAGAGACCTTGTCGCCGGACTTTGTGATGAGAAATGCACCGGCGTTGTTCAGATACTGTACTACAGCTACTTTGTCGTCTTTGTTCATCAGTGCGACCGGCTTGCCTACTGCAGCGATTGCCTGTTCGATAAGCTGGTCAAGCAGTTCTGTCACATTATGAGTGATTGTCTGAGGATCCTTCCTGCCGCTCTCATCAGAAGTTTCGCTTTCCTGTCCTGTCTGTATGAGAGGGCGCAGGGCAGACTCAACAGCAAGCAGGGAAGTGATATCATAATTTAAAGAAAAGATATACGCGATTCTTCCGTTTTCATCCCTGATATAAAGTGTGCTGGATTTCAGGATACGCCCGTCTTCTGTTCTTGTGAGATAGGACAGCCTGTCTTTGATCCTGGACGGATCGGCGCTGAGCGTTTCGAGTACGATGCCGGACGGTCCGTCCCCGGTCTGCCGGTTAGATACCTGACCGTTTTCAATATATACGATTGACTTGTCCAGATCTTCTCTGGTCAGGTCATGAATGACAACCTCACAGGAACTTCCGAACTGAACAGCAAGTCCGTGTGCAAGCTGTTTGAGGAAGTCAAGCTGCTGCTCCAAGTTTCTCACCTGCCTTTTCCAGAATAGTGCCTCTATAGATTCATCATAGCATAAAAAATGAGAGAGTCAATACTTTTTCTAAAAAATTTTTAGGTGATCTAAAAATTATTTAGAATATATGTTGCATTTATATAATTTTAATGGTATTCTATAGAAAATGAGAGGCGTTTATAGACGAAATGCACAGAAAATGAGTGGAAAAGGAGATGAGGAAATGCTGATTTTGGGAAACGGCAGAGTCGTTACGAGAGACGGGAAACGTCCCTTTCTTGAGAGCGGCGCTGTGGTCATCGAAGGGAACACAATCTGCCGGATAGGAGATCTGGAAGAAGTGCGTGCGGCCTATCCGGGAGCAGAGTATATTGATGCAAAGGGCGGTTTGATCATGCCTGCTTTTATTAATGTACATGAACATATTTACAGTGCGTTTGCGAGAGGGCTTTCTGTGAATGGGTATGATCCGAAAGGATTTCTTGATATTCTGGACGGCATGTGGTGGACGATCGACAGGAACCTGACGCTTCATGATACTTATCTGAGCGCTGTGGCGACTTACATCGACAGTATAAAAAACGGCGTCACGACAGTGTTTGACCACCATGCAAGCTTCGGCTCAATAAGGGGTTCTCTTTTTGAGATTGAGAGGGCTGCGAAGGAAACGGGGGTGAGATCCTGCCTGTGCTATGAGATCTCGGATCGTGACGGGAAGGACAAGGCACGGGAATCGGTTATGGAAAATGCGGAATTTATCCGTCATGCCCTGAAAGATGATTCGGGAATGATCGCGGGAATGATGGGGATGCATGCCCAGTTTACAATTTCTGATGACACGTTTGGCCTGGCGGCAGAGAATAAACCGGATGAGGTGGGATATCACATCCATGTCGCGGAGGGCATCGAGGATCTGCATCACTGCCTGAAGCATTACGGGAAGCGGATTGTGGACAGGCTGATGGATCACGGCATCCTCGGGGAGAAAACACTGCTTGGCCACTGTATTTACATCAATCCGCATGAGATGGATCTGATCCGGGATACGGGCACGATGGTGGTCCATAACCCGGAATCCAACATGGGAAATGCCTGCGGATGCCCGCCCACTATGAAACTGGTACACCGGGGGATCCTGACCGGTCTTGGAACGGACGGCTATACCCATGACATGATGGAATCCTTTAAGGTGGCGAATGTCCTGCACAAACATCATCTCTGCGACCCGACCACCGCCTGGGCAGAGGTACCCCAGATGCTTTTCGAGAATAACGCCAGGATAGCGGGACGCTATTTTAAACAGGAACTCGGCGTGTTAAAAGAAGGGGCGGCGGCAGATGTGATCATTGTGGATTATGACCCTCTTACACCGATGAACGAAGGAAATATAAATGGACATCTTGTGTTCGGCGTGACGGGACATGACGTCGTGACGACAGTGGCGAACGGAAAAGTGCTGATGAAGGACAGGAGACTGACGGAGATTGACGAGGAGAAAGTGATGGCGGACTGCAGGCAGGCGGCAGCAGGCCTGGCGGATCGGATCAATAGCAGATAGGCGGGGGAAGCGTTCCCTGCTGAAGACCAGATAATAAAAAACGGTGAGAAAGGATTAAGAGGAAAATGAGTGACAAGAGGATGACGAAAGACAATTCAGAACTTTTTAAATGGGATGGAAACCCGTCTGTAGGACAGATCCTGCCGCTGGCGGCGCAGCACGTACTGGCGGCGGTAGTAGGATGCGTAACGCCTGCCATCCTGGTGGCGAACGCGGCGAACAATGCAGGGGGCAATGTGAACATGGGGCTTTTGATCCAGGTGTCCCTTGTGTTTGCTGCACTTTCCACACTGCTGCAGCTCTATGCCAATAAGATCAAGCTGGGGTCCGGGCTTCCGGTTATCATCGGGGTCAGCTTTGCGTATGTACCGACGATGACGGCGATCGCTGCACAGGCAAAAGATGTGGATACAATCTTCGGGGCAATGGTCATCGGAGGTATTGTGGCAATTCTGGTGGGTCTCTTTATCCGGCAGATCCGTAAGGTTTTCCCGCCCCTTGTTATTGGCACGGTTATCTTTGCCATCGGACTGTCCCTGTATACGACGGCAGTCAACTATATGGCAGGCAACTCGTCCAATACATATGAACTGGTTGTGGAGCAGCAGGGGAAGACGGAGGCTCTTGTGTACGGTTCCTGGCAGAACTGGCTGGTGGCGTTCATTACTCTTGGCATTGTTGTTCTGCTGAATCATTATGGGAAGGGACTGTTCAAGCTTGCATCCATCCTGATCGGGCTTCTCTGCGGGTATGTAGTGGCGCTGTGCTTTGGAATGGTGGATTTCTCTTCCCTTTCCTCAGCAGGCTGGTTCCAGATCCCGATGCCGCTGGCATTTGGCATGAAATTTGATATATCAGCGATCATTCCGCTGGCGATCCTGTTCCTCGTCAACTCTATCCAGGCAATGGGAGATTTCTCTGCCACGACCAGCGGCGGTATGGACAGACTTCCGACAGATGACGAATTAAACGGCGGAATCATCGGATATGGCGCGAGCAATATGGTATGTGCGTTTTTCGGATGCCCCCCGACTGCCACATACAGCCAGAATGTCGGCATTGTCGGTTCCACGAAGGTAGTGTGCCGGAAAGTATTCTCAGTTGCGGCTTTGATCCTTCTGGTCGCGGGGCTGATCCCGAAATTCTCCGCGCTGCTGCGCACGATTCCGCAGTGTGTGCTGGGAGGCGCCGTCGCGTCTGTATTTGCCTCTATCGCAATGACCGGAATCAAACTGCTCGTGACAGAGAAACTGACATACCGCAATACAACGGTAGCGGGGCTGTCAATCGCGATCGGAATGGGCGTCTCTCTGTGCGACGGATGCTTAAACCAGATGACCGCAAGCATCCACAGTGCGCTTCATATGAGTATGAGCCTGGAAAGCTTCCAGTCGATCATCAATAATACATTCGCCTCATCACCGGTCGTGCTGGCGACGATCTTTGCGGTGTTTCTCAATCTGATCCTGCCGAAGGACAAGCCGGATACAGAGTAGGAAACAGAAGGCTCGGAAAACAGGAGGAAATAATTATGAGTGACATTATGAGACCTATGTCTTTTGAACAGCTTCTCGGATGGATCTTAACAGAAAAAAAAGAGAACGGCACAGTGTTCGGGACACACCACCCATACTATGCTGCCCCGGAGTACAACCGGACGATCTTTGGGCGTCCGCTTGAAACGCCGGTGGGACCGGCAGCAGGTCCCCACACGCAGCTTACGCAGAATATCGTGGCTGCGTACTATACGGGAAGCCGTTTCTTTGAGCTTAAAACCGTGCAGATTATGGATGGGGCGGAGCTTTCCGCCTGCGTAAAGAAGCCGTGCATTAAGGCGGACGACGAGTGCTACAACTGTGAGTGGTCTACGGAGCTGTATGTCCCGCAGGCGATGGAAGAATATATCAAGGCATGGTTTTTGTGCAAGGTGATCTCCAAAGAGTTTGGCATTGGAAGCATGGATGGCTTCCAGTTTAATATCAGTGTGGGGTATGATCTCGCGGGAATCAAATCAGAGAAGATCGATCATTTCTTAAATACGATGAAACAGGCAGAGGATTCCCCGGTCTTCCGGGAGTGCCGGGACTATCTGCTGGAACATGCGGACCTGTTCGAGCGCGTGACAAGAGAGGACATCGAGGGGATCTCGGGTGAGATCTGCAATTCCGTGACGATCTCAACACTTCACGGATGTCCTCCGCAGGAGATCGAGAGGATCGCGATGTACCTGATTACGGAGAAGGGATTCCATACTTTTATCAAATGCAATCCGACGCTGCTTGGCTATGAATATGCGAGAAAAACAATGGACGATATGGGGTACGATTACGTTTCGTTCGGAGATTTCCATTTCAGGGATGATCTGCAGTACGAAGATGCGGTCCCAATGCTGACCCGTCTGATGAAAGTCTGTCAGGAGAGGAACCTGGAGTTTGGTGTGAAGATCACGAATACATTCCCGGTGGATGTAAAGCAGAATGAACTTCCAAGCGAAGAGATGTACATGTCGGGCAAATCCCTTTACCCGCTGTCGATCTCACTCGCGGCAAAGCTTACGGAGGAGTTTGGCGGAAAGCTGCGGATATCCTATTCGGGAGGGGCTGATTTCCATAATATAAAGGGAATTGTAGATGCCGGAATCTGGCCCGTGACTGTAGCGACAACACTTTTGAAACCGGGCGGATATGACAGGATGGAGCAGATGGCAAAGCTGGTGGAAAAAGAGAATGTGGTATTCGACGGCGTAAGCGTGGAGGGAACGAAAAAGCTTGCAAAGGACGCGAAAGCCAGTCCCCACCATGTCAAGGCTGTAAAGCCGCTTCCATCCAGAAAGATCAAAAAACAGGTGCCGCTTATTGACTGCTTCACAGCTCCCTGCCGTGAAGGCTGCCCGATACATCAGGATATCACCGCCTATCTGCAGCTTGTTGAGGAAGGGAAATATGAGGAAGCGCTCCGGGTGATCACGGAGAAGAACCCGCTTCCATTTATCACAGGGACGATCTGCTCCCATGCGTGCATGAGCAAGTGCACACGCAATTTTTATGAGGAGCCGGTCCATATCCGCGCGATGAAACTGATCGCCGCAGAGAACGGCTATGACGCTCTGCTGGAAAAGATGGAGGCGCCTGCTCTGACAAGAGGGAAAAAGGCGGCGGTGATCGGCGGCGGTCCGGCCGGTATGGCAGCGGCATATTTCATGAGGCGGGCAGGCGTGGAAGTCACTCTGTTTGAGAAAACAGGCGCTCTTGGGGGTGTGGTCCGCCATGTCATCCCCGGGTTTAGGATCTCGGAAGATGCGATAGAAAAAGACGCGTCCCTCCTTGAAAAAATGGGGGTAAATGTCTGTCTGAATTCTGAGATCACAGAGATCGGGATGCTGAAAAATGCAGGATATACAGACGTGGTCCTTGCAGTGGGGGCGTCGGAACCCGGAGTCCTCCGCCTGGAGAAAGGAGAATCCGTCAACGCGCTTTCCTTCCTTGCGGATTTTAAAGCCAGCGACGGAAACCTGGATATCGGGAAAAACGTTGTGGTAATCGGCGGCGGAAATACGGCGATGGATACGGCGAGGGCGGTGAAGCGCACCAGAGGAGTGGAGCACTCGTATCTCGTATACAGACGGACAAAGCGTTACATGCCGGCGGACGAGGAAGAACTCGTCATGGCTGTAGATGACGGCGTGGAATTTATGGAGCTTCTTGCGCCGGCCAGACTTGAAGACGGGAAGCTTCTGTGCAAAGTGATGAAGCTGGGAGATTTTGACGCATCAGGACGGCGCGGCGTCGTCGAGACGGCAAAAGAGAAGGAAATCCC
>CALWMN010000024.1 GCA_944381935.1 uncultured Mediterraneibacter sp.
TTACTGCATTGTACAGCTCCAACAGGTTCTTTTTGTCCTCAAAGATCATGACGAATAGCCGTGACTTATACAGACGGGTCGGTTTTTTCTCCATATGGGTTCCTCCTTTTGATTGGCACAGCAGGAGACCCCCTGTCAGCGGAAACCTCACTGCATTATCTGATTGGGATCAAAGCATTGAGATTTCGTTTGACATGTTATTCAGAAGCTCCGACGCGACAGACGCCGCCATAGATTTGTGCTGTCAGAAATGTAAATGCTTTAGATACATGGTAGCATAAACGAACGGAAATATCCATACAACGAATTTATTTTCTCTCTGACATAATCTGGCTTTTATACAATACTTCCGACTTTCATCCTGTTTCTTGGATGCATTTTCCTCAGGATCTCCGCTTGTTTCCGGGCAGCAATATGAATATATATCTGAGTCGTCCTTATGGAACTGTGTCCCAGAAGTTGCTGGACACAGCTAACATCTACTCCTTCTTCGATCAAATATGTTGCGAACGAATGACGAAACATATGGGGAGTAATCTTTCTTCTTATCCCTGCCGATTCCGCGTATTTTTTCAGCATCAGACGGATTGACTGTTCCGTATACCGCCTTCCTCTGCTGTTTATGAAAAAGAATCCGCTTTTCTGAATGGCATCCATATTTTGCTCCTGATATCTTCTTAAAACTTCCAAAACCTCTGATGTGACAATTTGTATATATCTCTCTTTTCCTCCCTTTCCCATAATTTTAATAAGTCCTGTATTGAGATCCACACAGTCCGCCCTGATGTTTGAAATTTCACACACCCTGGCTCCGGTCGCAAAGAATGTTTCTATAACAGCGATATCTCTTATTCCATTTTTGCTCCTATTTCTTCCTTCGCCTTTCTGATATGTATACACATAATTCAGGAGTCGTTCTATCTCCTCACGGGAGATTGTTCTTGGGAGAATAAAGGTTTCTTTAAATTTTACCTTGATCCTTCTAAACGGATTATCCAAAACCGCCTCTGTTTCTTCTAAATAATTGAAATATGCTTTAACTGATGCAATTTTACGCTTTATAGTCTTCTGTTTATATTTTTTATGTAGTTCTGTTATATATGCTTCAATTTTTCCCCTTTCCGGCAAATCTTCACAGACATACTCAAAAAACTGCCTCAAATCAATTTGATATGCCTTCAAAGTGTTTCCGTCTAATTCCTTTCTGAATTTGCAGTATTCCAGATACTTTTTTACCTGTTCCGATTGATACATTATCCTGTCCTCCATTTTTTCTGGTAGTGTAGCATATTTCAGCGACGGGATGTTATTTGAATTATGGATAATACCCTATTATTTATATCTAAAGAAATGACTCTATTGCACCGAGATAAAGATTCAGGCAGGTTGTTTCCTATGAAACTTTCAAGTCCATTCTTTAATATTTTTTTGAGAAATGTTCCACGGGATATCTTCTTCCCGGTTTTCTATAGCACAGTATCTGCAAAATGGAACTGGGTTAGCTAAAAATTTAAGTATTTGATCAGCTGTTGCATGGTATATATCAATGCTATCATTATTTGTAACTTGTAAATTTGTATTAAAATATTTGTTAAAATGAACCACATTGGGTATAACTGTACAGGGGTAAAGGCGTCCATTCTTTAATAATATGCATACGTTTCCCATATCACATTTTGAATAATTTGTGATAGGATTATGTTTACCTTCTAAATCTAGCGGCAGACGCCATGATGTTTTTACAGGTTCGTTTTTTTCAGTTACATATATATATTTTACATGATTGTTTTGTGCTATAGTTTCTGCGGTATCATAATCAAAATGAATAGGATATTTAGTTACTGCTATTTTTACTGAATAATTGCGGCATGCTTTCCAGAACATATCTGGCTGCTCCGGAATCAATAAACCATTTGTATACAGCTCTAAATCAGTGTCAGGAAAGTATCGACGGGAAATTTCAAAAAAATGTACTAATTGTGGGTGAAGTAATGGTTCGCCACCTAAAAGTCTAATATAATTTGCCTTATGATCAAAAATTTCAGACAAGTGTTTTGCATCCGATTCATATTGATTGGGCGAAAGATAGTTTTTGTCTGCAAGGGGTGAAAAATGATCACACATCTGACAGTTGAGATTGCAATGATCCACCAAATGAACTTCATACTGCAATTTTGATAATTTCTGTTTCATCTTAATCATCCTTTCATAAAACTTCAAATATAAATGTAAGGAGGTAGTATTTTTGAAAAATACGAAAATATTCAATTTTAAATTTGTAGACCGAGTCAAAGAGCGCAATATTTTGTCTCAATTTTTATCGCACAAGCTTGAGAGTAACGTGTTATGGATAGATGGACCAAGTGGTGTCGGTAAAACATATTTTGTAGAAAAAAACATTTTAAGCCAGCAGAAAGAAAATGTTATATATCTAAATAAATCGGGGGAAACTTCGCTTTCATATTTATCGCAATTTATCAATGCATTAAGCGATTCTCCCCATATTAGTTTCCGGGAATTTTTAAAGGCAAATTATATATCCATCTTTGACATCGTAAAAAAGATTACCGTTAATTTCCTATCGGCTAATTCTATTGACGAGTTAGGGCTTATCGAAAATGGCTTAGATTTCACAAAACTATTTTTAAGTAAAAACAAAGAACAACATAATATGACAAAGGTGATCGAAAATTATTTAAAATATATCTCTAAAAAATCAAAAATTCTTATCATACTAGATAACTTTACTCAGTGCGAAGAAGAATCAGTAGATTTATTCTCAGCCGTTTTTTATAATCAAATTGGTAACCCGAATGTTCAATTTATTGTTATAACTACAACAGAACAATTAAAAAATCGTTTAGACATCTTATCGTGTCTTGCAGAAAAAATCGACGTAGTACGTATTTCATTAAATGCCTTTGAAAACAGTACATACTTTTTTGATATCCTTAAGGATTCATTTGATTTACAACAGTGTGATTGGAAAGATATCAAGCTATTATTTGAAGCATGTAGTGGACTTCCCCAGAAATTAAAAATATTTTTAATGAATCTCTATTCGCAAAATGGTATCGATTATCAAAATGAAAAAGCCATTTTTGCATATGACAAATTACAAATGCTTCTTCAAAAAGAATTGATAACCTTTGATTATGACCATCTTCCTAAAGAGCAGAAATTTATTTTACGAGTCATCGTAGAGTGGGGTATGCCCATCGAGATTACTCTATTACTTCAACTGACCGAATACATCGCTAATATCGATATGTCTTTACAAGAATTTACAAATGCGGTATTACGAAAAGCATTATTAGAACTAGAGAATATAGGTATATTGGAAAAAATTTATGAGACTAACATATGTAAAATCAAAGTAAAGCACGACTCAATCTATTATGCTATAAGTCGACTTTTAGAAAAAAATACTGTTAAGTCAAGTTTTTTCCATTTTTGTATGTTACAATTTATTGATACAAAATGTGTATCACTTCCCCACAACAATTTATTATCGTTAAAAGCTTATCATTCCTATATGTCCAGGAGCGATGGTTGGCAAGAATTTAATTTAAAATATGGTCTGACGTTGGCAAAAGAACAACAATATATAAAAGCTGAAAAAATTTTTGAACGGCTGTCTAAATCTATTAGGACATTAGATCCGCCATCCAAGCTATCCATTGCTTTAAACGCTTATAATGCCGGTGAATTTGAAAAAGCGCAGTCAATACTTAATTTGTTGGAGTCAGTTAAATTAAGTTCATCTGAGTATTTTGCGCTTCAAACCACTTATTGCCGGATTTACATGATCACACTTGACTACCAGCATGCACTTGAGAGTATTAACCTGTTACTAGACGGTAGACTACAAATAAATACTGTACAGTATCTAGAAGCTCTATATTTAAAAGAGGTTGCTCTCTGCCTGGCTCCAAAGGGTTATATTCAAGCTAAAAAGCTGTTTACAGATATTATACAAAAATATCACAAAGAAGATAGTATGTACTGGGTAACAAGAATATATCGGACAGCCATGGACTACTATAGGGGTGATAAGTCTAAACAGTATTTAAAAGCGGCCATAAATATAGCAAAGGAGCTTGACGATCAGGAAGAATATGCAAAAGCATCTCACAATTATGGTTTCGAGTGCTTCAGATGTGGTGAATATGTAAAGGCACTGGAAAATTTTCAAATCTGTAAAACGATTTTAGAAAATATAAAACCACATGAGATATCGTACTGCCTTAATAATATTGCAGTTATTCAAATGGTCAATCATAATTTTAGCAATGCTTTAGAGACTTTATCCGAAGCCTTATTTTGGAATAAATCTGACTATGCAACAATAACCATAAAGGGGAATCAAATGTTATGTCATTATTATTTAAATCATGAGGATGAATACAAGCAGTTGAAAACTTTTTTGCTGGAATATCTGAAAGCAAATCCACCTATTGATGACAAAATTTATAAAAAAATATATACAAATGTTGCTGTGATAGCTGTTAACCAAGGAGAATATTCTACAGCAAAAAAATTATTAAATAAATGCCTGCCTTATTTAAAAACTGAAACTCCTCACAGCTCAGCTCGAGTTAAAAATCTTTTATGTTTTATTGATGGACATACTAACGATTATATTAATTTGGATAGCTTTACAGATTACTATATTAATCTCCCGTTTGAGCCTTGGGTATTAACCTTTGGAAATGAATAATATAAAATATTATTCACCCCATATGCGGTAAGATGCTGCATTGATTATTTTTGCATATATTTCTTGAAATGAAAAGCCACGAAGCCTTGACAATGTGCCTAATTCCGATGTTTGGCTTATAGCTGGATTACCATTTAATTCAATGAAATAAAGTTTTCCTTCTTTCGTTAATCTGTAATCTATCCTTGTAAAATCACGCATACCAAGGTGCTCAAAAATAGCTTCTGATGTGTTGTGAATAGTCCTAATTGTTTCTGGTGGTAAAATTGATTCCGGAGTTATCTGGTTACGTTTACCGCCAGATTTTTCATTTATACCAAAGATGAAATTTGTGAAGTAAAATTGATTGTTATATCCATTTAATATAATGTCATTTAAAATGAAACGTTGCGGATTGCCAATCAAGAAATTAGTAACTTCATATCCAGAAATATACTCTTCTACAAGAAGTTCGTTAAATTCCTCTAGCAACAATTTAGTAATATTTTTTAAATCCTCCGGAGTTTTAATATAATTCTTTTGTGTGATTCCGATCGAAGATCCTTCCCTATTTGGTTTTATCATTAGTGGATACGAAAGTGAAGAAACTTTTTCTAAGTCTTCCATTTTGTGAATTAAAATACCTTTCGGACTATATACATTTATATTGCGAAGAATTTCTTTCGCAAATTGTTTATTACCTGCGATTAGCCGTGAACATGCATCTGATCCAGCAAATGGAACATTCAATAATTCAAGCAACATTGCCGACTGTCCTTTTCTGTTCGGCTGCTCCAAGCCATCAGAAAAATTTATGAACAATGTATATGGCGGAAAAGATATTTTTTGTTGATAAGCATCTATTAAATCTTTTATTCCGCCAAAATATTCAACTTGATATCCTAAAGAAGAGACTAATTCTGTCGCCAATGAAAGACTTGTTTTGCTTGGGTGGTCATTATAGCTTTTTTCTGTCGATTCGATCAGATTTTTAAATTCCTCTCTTGAATTACCTACAATGTATATTTTTTTGCATTTCATAAATTCAACTCCCTATATATGATAAACAAACAACTATTCCACTTTATTAGTAAAGGATAATAGGGTATTATCCGTTATTTCCCTTATCCATATTAAAGCAAAAAGGCCCCTGACCTCTAAACTTCAGATGTCCAAGAACCTTTCACCACAAAAGAATAATACCATATATAGGCATATTTCTCAAGTCATTTCCTATATCTGCCTACATTTTTTATATCTGCCTGCATATTTATCTCATTAAGCAATTTTATAATCTCACTTTCGTCCTCCTCCAGCGCATCCGCAATCTCAGAAACAGACTTTCCCTTTAACAGCTTTTTCTGTATCTGATCTTTCAGCTTCTTCTCTTTCCCCGACTTTTCTCCTTCAGCAAACCCACTTTTTCGCCCTTCCTTCCGCCCATCTTCCCACGCAGCCTCTCTTTCCTGGCGCATGTGTTTTTCTTCATCATATTCATATATGCTCATATTCCTCGCCTCCGTCCGGTGTTTTTCCAGGAACTCCTTTAAGATCCCTTCCCGGATACTTTCCGTGATCGCCCGCTCCACCGCCTCTGCGATGGGCATCTCTTTTGCATACTTCCTTACCCTGCTCGTGTACTGTGCGTACTCCCACAGGGTGTGGCTGGCTCTCATCAGGTCCGGGTTATGCCCCGCATTGATGTTGAGCATCAGCACTTCCAGCTCCAGTTTCGGCTCCCTTTCTTCCACCGCGTACAGGTCGGACAGTTTCAGAACTCGCCTGTCCGGCTGCTCTTCCCCGCCATTATAAAAGACGAGGAACCTGGGCGGCAGGTTCGGACTGTAAGTGGACTGGTGCCCATACAGGGAGAGCCGGGCGTCGATCAGGAAAGACAGGTCATTCCTCATCGACATGTAGATCGCGTTTTCCAGGGTGCTGATCTCCAGAAGTTCCGGGTCCTTGTACTGTTTTCCGCTTACTGCATTGTACAGCTCCAACAGGTTCTTTTTGTCCTCAAAGATCATGACGAATAGTCGTGACTTATACAGACGGTTCGGTTTTTTCTCCATATGGGTTCCTCCTTTTGATTGGCACAGCAGGAGGCCCCCTGTCAGCGGAAACCTCTCTGCATTATCTGATTGAGATCAAAGCATTGAGATTTCGTTTGACATGTTTATTCAGAAGATCCGACGCGGCGGACGCCGCCATAGATTTGTGCTGTCAGAATCGTAAATGCTTTAAATATATGGTAGCATGAACCTGAAAAAATAGCTATATATTTTCTCGCTGCCGTTCCAGATTTTTTAAAGCTGAACATTGGGGTGTCAGAATCTGTCAACGGCTGCCAGTAAATCAATCTGTGCAAAGTCCCCTCATCCCCGTATCATCTCTTTTAATCCATCGAACAGTTTTCTGTCTTTCTCGCCTACACAAATTTCCGAGGAAACTGCAGCCTCCCCGGGTCTGGTAATTTTCAGTTCTATCTCAGTCCCTTCTGGAATCTCTTCCTGCCCGAACTGCTCCATGATAAAGTTAAAAAATTCCGGGTGATTTTCAAATATCACTTTTCGCTCATTGGCTATTTTCATTACTGTCACTGGATTTACCATCTGTATCATATACCTCTCTTATCAGTTGTTTTGCCTCTTGCACATTCCCATCATCCAAAACGTTAACACAGAGCCGCTCTCCTTTTATACCAAAATCCTCTCGCTATTTCGTAGAATCGCGGAGTATGAGCTTTGTCTCATACTGCATATATGTGTGGGGCGAATCGGGAAACTGAATCCGTTCCAGCATCTGGCGAGCTGCCGCAATCCCCAGATATTTCTGCGGCGTACTGATCGTAGTCAAAGCGGGCATGATCCTTTCTGATGCAGGAATATTGTCAAATCCGACGACACTTACATCCCTCGGTATTTTATATCCCAGAAACTGCAGCGCATAAATCATCTGGATTGCGGTCCAGTCATTGCCGCATATAAACACGTCCGGCAGAGATGCCATGTCCTGTATTTTCTGGACAATGAACTGAGAATCCCTGAAATCCTCAGGCGTTTCAGATAAGAGGCAACAATTATGGTCCAGTGACAAATGGTGCTCCTTAAGGCATTCGCACAACGCATCGTACCGCTCCTGAAAGCCGCGTCCTACGTTCGGGGAGTAAAGATCCCCAATGAAGCTGAACCGCTTTGCCCCTTTGCCAATCAGGTGCTCTACGATTCTGTAAATGTTTTTCTTATTTTCCATTGTAATGATATCCATTTTTTCCGGCACAGCCGGGTGGTTTTTAGGCATATCGACCGTTACGACGGGAAGATTGTATTGCAGGAGGGCTTCGCAGACAGTCTCATCGCAGATTTCCACAATAATGATCCCTTTAATAGAAGGATCCGACAGAGTGCTCGGAAATTTAAGCTGCTTCAGATTACTGTCAGTCATAATGCTGATCATAAGATGATAGTGGGCGGCTGACAGGATGGAGTCTATCCCCCGCAGGACATTAGCCCAGAACTCGGAATCTGATGCATAGGTCTTAGTAAGAAACAATATGGAACCATTGCTCTGGTCTGAATTTTCCTTCAGATCCTGCCCCACAGCAGTACCCGGAACCCCTTTATACCCCATTTCCCGCGCCTTATTCAGGATAAGCTCTGTCGTTTTCTGCGAAACTTCGCTGCTTCCCTTCAGCGCTTTTGAAACCGTATTTCTGGAAAGCCCGAGCTCCTGGGCAATATTTTTTATCGTGCATTTCATAATCTCACCTCAAAACGATTGTAACATTTATTTCTCTGTAAGGAAAGTAAAATTATGCACGAAATGTAAAAATGCATAAAATGCACAATTTCTGTGTGCAAATTTATGAAATCTGCACAAAATCAGGGGAGATATATGGTCAAAAAAGCAGAAAACGCCAAAAAAATGTGCATTTTATTGAAAAATCACCGTGCATATGATACTATAATCGCAGAAAATGTAAGAAAAAATGCACGTCAAAAACGTGCAAAAAGGAGGGTAAATGGAAAAATTATTTTACAGACCCCCGGACGCCTGGGTAGGTGATCTGATCCCTTACTGGGAAAACGGGGTATATTATGGCTTTTATCTTCATGATCCCAGGAACAGGGATAAAGAATATGCAGAACAGACGACCTGGCATCTCGTAAAGACAAAGGATTTTGTAGAGCTTGAGTATGCGGGAGAGGCGATCCGCAGAGGCGGGGATGACCAGCCGAACAATAATGTGTATACAGGTTCCGTTATCAAGGACAAAAAAGGTGTTTACCATGCGTTTTATACAGCATATAACGAGGCAATCCAAATAGACGGAAAAAGCATACAGTCTGTCATGCAGGCGGTCGGCACGGACCTGGAGCATCTGGAAACTGTGGAGGATTTCCGCCTCACGTCCGACGGAGTGATGTATGAGGAGTTTGACTGGCGGGATCCCTATGTGTTCTGGAGCGAGGAGGAAAACTGTTATTTCATGCTCGTGACTACCCGGATCAAAAACGGGGGAGCACTTCGCGGCGGGTGCATCGCACTGTGCCGGTCAGAGGACCTGATGTCCTGGACGTATGAATCTCCTTTCTATTCGCCGGGAATGTATATCACGATGGAATGCCCGGAATTGTTTCAGATGGGTTCCCACTGGTATCTGATCTTTTCGACATTTTCCGACAGATTTGCAACCCATTACAGGATTTCAGATTCATGGAAGGGCCCGTGGAAGATTCCCGGGAACGACACGTTCGACTGCCGGGCGGATTACGCGATCAAAACTGCCTCTGACGGGAAACACAGATATGCATTTGGATGGATCGCCAGCAAATACGGGCAGAAGGATTTTGGTCCCTGGGAGTGGGGAGGCACGATGGTCTTCCACGAGCTCATACAGAATGAAAAAACCAAAGAGCTGGAGGTCAGGATGATCCCCTCTGTAGGAGCCGCTTTTCCGAAGACATGCACCCTTCAGCCTCCAGCCACCTACAATTGCCGGGTCAGCCGGGAAGCCGGAACAGTGCAGATCGAAAGTGAGACACTAGGATGCGCAATGTATCCCGTAAAAGGAGACTGCTTCCTGCTGGAAATGGATGTACATGTGAACGAAGCGGCAGAATTTGGCATTGCACTGCATACTGATGAGGGAATGGAGAAAGGATATTTTCTGCGCATGGATTTGAAAAGAAGGCAGATGGCATGGGATATGTGGCCCAGAAGTGAGCACGGGAAATATCAGTGGCAGATAAAGGGCGATGTCCCCTTTCAGGTTGAGACTGCGAGGATTCTGCCGGAAGGAACTGATTTTCATCTGCAGATCATAAGGGAGGACGACATCTGTGTCGTTTATGTCAATGACACAACTGCCCTCTCGACCCGGATGTACGATCACAAGGACGGATACGCCGGGATTTATGTTGTGCAAGGGAATGTGGAAATACAAAATTATACAGAGAAAAGGAGAGTGTAGAATGAAAAAGAGAATGCTCAGTATACTTTTGGCGGTTAGCATGACAGCAGCGCTGGCAACGGGATGCGGATCCGGCGGCAGCCAGGACAGCGGAAGCGATGACGGGGTAACGACAATTAAATGGTTCACCTCCAGGCCGGTGGACGGCGAGATCGACCAGACGTTAAGGGAAATTGCCGAAAACTACAGTGCGGAACATGACGGAAAGGTCGTGGTTGAATTTGAGACGACTGCAGACCGTCCGTCCTATCTGCAGAAATTAAAGACGCTGATCGCTGGCGGAAACATGCCCGATATTATAGATATTGATGCAGATCCATACTGCCAGGAACTTGTAGACGCAGGGATGCTTGTGGATGTGAAAAAGTTTCTGCAGGATAATGACAGATATGATGATTTCTATCCGACTGCCCTGAAGTATCAGGAATTTACAGACGGATCCATGTATACTCTCCCTCTGGAGTATCACGTGGAGATGACATGGTATAACAAAGAGATTTTTAACCAGTACGGCCTTACTCCTCCCCAGACAATGGATGAGTGGATCAATGTGTGCAAGACTTTAAAGGACAACGGCATCACCCCGATCTCGGTTGACGGAGTAGACAGATGGCCCGTTCAGAGATATCTTGCCATGATACCCTTCAGGGAGACGGGAAATGATTTCATTATCAATCTCCGTGACGGGAATGAGAAGATGTCCAGCCAGACCGGAAAAGAAGCGGCTGAGTTTATGCAGGAGATCGGCCAGTACTTTAATGACGGCTTTGCGGCTACCGACTATGCAACGGCACAGTCCATGTTCCTGGACGGGAAGTCGGCCATGTACTATATCGGGGACTGGGAAATCGCGGCAATGCAGGAAGCTTATGATGCGGGAACGATAGATTATTTTTATCTCCCGACTATTGAGAACGGCAAGACACAGGCTAACGAATTTTGCGTAAACTCCGGTATCGGCATGGCCTTTAACTCAGAGACATTTGATGACAAGACAAAGGATTTTGTTCTGTATCTGCTCGATAACTATGGGGAGATCTACGCATCGAAACAGCAGATGTCGCCAATCAAAACAGAGCTTCCGTCTGATGTTGAATTTTCAGACCTTTATATGCGGATTCAAAGTGATATGGAGAATACAGGGGAGAATTTCCTGAAGCCATGGGATACTTACCTGGACGCAGACACAAATACAACGATGCAGGATAATCTGCTTCTCCTTGCTTCTGGAGAGCTTTCTGTAGATGATTTCTGCAATATGATCGATGAATCAATCGCTGCAAACGTAAAATAACAGAGGGAGGTGTCTCATAAGTCTCTGGCTGTGGGACGCCTCTTCATCATTTCAAAAAGGAGACATAAATGGGAGTTATCAAAAGCAAACGGTGGTTTCTGGCATTTTTGCTGCCGGGATTATTATTCTATATCTTAGCTGTTTTTTATCCGATTGAGGAATCTATACGATTGAGCTTCATGAGCTGGGGCGGGATCGGTGACAAGACCTTTGTCGGTTTTCAGAACTATATTGACATGTTTCGTGACAGAGTATTTTATGAAGCCTTTTTCAACAACCTGATCTACCTGGTGATCGTTGTGGCCATGCAGCTTGGCATTGGTCTTTTCTTCGCCATCCTCCTGACCTATATGACAAAGCGGGTGACACTTGTCAAGACATTATACTATGTGCCGTGCATCATTACAACGGTCGCGATCGCCCAGCTTTTCAGGAGTATGTATGCGACAGAACCTATGGGGCTTTTAAACCAGTTTCTCCAGGCAGTGGGGCTTGATCAGTTCGTGACGTCCTGGCTGGCAAATATACACACTGCCCTTGCGTCAGTCTCTTTCCCGGAAGGGTGGCGTTTCACGGGAATGTATATGGTCATCTTCTATGCGGCGCTCGTCTCACTGGACCCATCCGTTTATGAGGCTGCCAAAGTAGACGGGGCATCCGAACTTCAGATTCTGTTTCGCATCAAGATCCCCCTGATAAAAGATATTTTTCTGCTGACGCTGACCATGTGCCTGACAGGAGCGCTCAGGGGATTCGATATTCCGTTCCTGCTGACCAACGGCGGACCGGGCAATACAACCGAGCTTTTGTCTACTTATATGTACAAAAAGGCATTTTCAAGCAACCAGTATGGATACGGCAGTACAGTTGCAGTGTTTATCATTCTTGAAAGCATCCTGGTCGTATTCATTTTAAGAAAAATCTTTTCCGAAAAAAAGGAGGCGAAATCATGAAGAAAAAAGCAGGGAAAATCATCTTCGGGATCGTGATCCTGGTTTTTCTGATCATTCAGATCTACCCGGTGCTCTGGCTTTTTATGGCAAGCGTCAAACCCACGGTCGAACTATCCTCAACGCCTTTTGCTCTGCCTAAGTCCGTCACGTTCGAGAATTTCATCAAGGTGCTCTCTGACGGGATGATCGGCACATACATGTGGAACAGCCTCAAGGTAACAGGGGTATCTCTGATCCTGATCATACTTTTGAGCGGCACGGCAGGATATGCGCTGTCAAAGTTTCGGATAAGAGGGAAAGGCAAGATCTACGCGTTCTTTACATTCGGCATCATGATCCCAGTGCAGATCACGCTGATCCCGCTGTTCATCTTTTACAGCAGGATGGGAATCTTAAATACAAGTTTTTCCCTGATCCTCCCCCAGGTAGGGTTTGCCCTCCCGCTGTCCGTCATGATGTTCGTAAGCTTCTACAACTTTGTCCCCGACGAGCTGATCGAGGCGGCGATCGTGGACGGGTGTAATCCCGGACGGATTTTTATCAGGATCGTATTTCCTCTTGCCAGGAACACTGTCATCACCATTGCTTCCATGTACAGCATCCTGATATGGAACGATTTTATCTTTGCAAATACATTTATCAGTGAGAACAGTGCAAAGACGGTGGCAATGGGGCTCAAAGATTATGTGGGGGCATTTGGCAACGTAGACTGGGGCGCCACTTATGCGGCGATCGCCATCTCGATCCTTCCCCCTCTTATCATCTATTTTGCATTGAATAAATGGGTAACGGCAGGCATGACTATGGGAGCAACGAAAGGATAGGAAATGAATATTATATTACCGGGAAATATCGGAACACTCCCCCATCTTACAAGGGGAAAAAGCAGAGCGGTCAACGCAGAAAACAGGGAGGGGAAGAAGGGACAGGGCGGCATGGCGTCAAGTGTCCTTGGAAAATCCCGCAAAGGAAGCCCATGCATCCGGGATATTGCTCCCGGAACTGAGGAAAAACTCGCTGAAATAGAAGGGCCTGGCATCATCACCCATATCTGGATCACAGTAGACAATAAGACGTCTGAAGGAAACTGCTTTGTCCTGCGGGACCTTGTCCTGAAAATGTTCTGGGATGAGGAAAAAGAGCCGTCTGTGGAAGTACCCCTCGGGGACTTTTTCTGCTGCGGTTTCGGACGGGAATGTCAGATTAATTCTGCCGCAGTCGCGGTCGTGCCTTCCAGGGGGCTGAATATGTATTTCCCCATGCCCTTTGAGAAAAAGGCTCGGATTGTACTGGAGAACCAGCACGTCAATCCGATACCGGCATTTTTCTATCAGATCGATTACTGCCTGTACAACGAGCTTCCTGAGGGGACCGCATACTTCCATGCGCAGTGGAGAAGGCAGCCGGTGACGGAGCTTGGAAAAGATTATGTGATCGTGGATGGGATAAAAGGGCAGGGGCAGTATGTCGGCACCTACATTGCGCTCTCCACCCTGCAGAGGTATTGGTGGGGAGAAGGGGAAGTGAAATTCTATCTTGACGGGGACCTGGAGTATCCGACGATATGCGGAACAGGAATGGAAGACTATTTCGGGGGGTCCTGGAGCTTTGCCTCTGTGGAAAACGCAAGGACATTCGAGCACACTTACAGCACGCACTATCTGGGATACCCCTACTATTCCAGGCATGACGACCTTGTGCAGAACCCGTATCACAATGACGACTGTCCTCCGATGAGAGGGTTTTACAGATGGCATATCCAGGACCCGGTCTTTTTTGAATCTGACCTGAAAGTCACGGTCCAGCAGATAGGCGTCGGATACAACGGGCTGTTCGAGCGGCAGGATGACCTTTCCAGCGTGGCATACTGGTATCAGAGGGAGCCTCACGGCAGCTTTCCTGTATTGCCGGAACGCGAAAAGCGCTGGCCCAGGTAAGAAAGGATTGGACTGTATCCCTGCTACGGGATCAGTCCTCTCACCATCTCTGCATCAAACGTCACAGACTTCGCATGTTCCACCTCGATCTGGTACAGCGCGTTGGCAGCAATGTGTTCCGCCGCCTGCTCCAGGTCTCGGATTCCGCTTGTGTCTGCAAATATCTCGATCAGTGCTTCCAGCCCTTCCTCTGACACGATGCACTCATGTTCCTTCATCCCTATGCGCTTCATCACTTTCGGGAGCGCATATCTGGCAAAAATAACTTTCTTTTCTTCCGGCGTATAGTCCGGTATCTCGATCACGGCAAAGCGGGACATGAGAGGCGCACTGATCTGCTCTCGGTCGTTTGCCGTTGCAATCGGGTATACCCCGACTGTCGGAATCATACATTCCATATAGTTATCCGTAAATCCAAGATTATCCAGAAGCGTAAGCAGCACATCGGCAGGATTTCCGTTCCCTTTTCCCGCTGCCGCCTTATCCAGCTCATTGATGATGAATACCAGGTTTGACTCTCCTGCCGCAGAAAAAGCTTCCATGATAATGCCCGGCTTTGCGTTGGCATAGATCCGGGAGCTGCCGGTAAGCTGTTCCGGGTCATGGATCGAACTCATGTCAAGGGTTGTCCAGGGCAGCTTCAGTATACGTGCCACCGCATAGGCGATCTGGGATTTCCCTGTCCCTGCCGGACCGATCAGAAGGAGTCCGTATGCCGGCAGCGTATGGGTCCGGTTGATCTGGATGATCGTCTCGATAATCCGCTGTTTCACGCGCTCCATGCCGTAGAGCTCTTCATCCAGGATCCTCCGCGCCTCTTCCACGTCAATCGCCTCAAAATAATGGCTCTTCCACTGAATGTTCATCATAATGGAAAGCGCCCTCTGGGCATGGCGGCGCTCCTCCGCTGACACTTCATGGGAACGTGCCACAGCCAGGTTCCTCCTTGCCCATAGCCGGATATTGTCCGGCAGCGTACGGCCTGCGCAGTTCATAAAATCCGTAATACTCTGGATACTGGTAAGCTTCATGCTGTCCCCGTCTTCCTGGGCGTCTTCATCCTCCTCCGTTTCCGCCGGAGCATCGCTTGAGAGGAGACGCTCGATCATGAACTGGAGAAATCCGTCTTCCGCAGAGAGTTTGCTTCCCCCTCCAAAGGCAGTCTCACGGATCTTATACACCGCATAGCCGTCCTCTCTTTCTGCCCCCGAAAGGCGCACATTTATGTGGTTTTCTCCCAGCCATTTCAACAGGCTTACGAACCGGGCGTCGATCTGTAAGATATCCGCGCTGACGCTCCCCTCTTCTCCCTCAAACTCAAACGCCGTGCGCCTGGACGGATTCGTGAAAACGCCGCAGGAGTGGTGCCTTAGTTTTTTCCCGTTGGCATCCAGGACAAGGATCGGATGCTCCGGGGAGGCTGACGCCTCACCCGTACGGAAAACCGTATAGGTACACACTGGGTCTTTCCCTGTTTCAGGGATATTTGTAAAATCAAACACTGCCATTGATAACTCCTCCCTCCGTCGGCTCTACCGGATCTTCACTGCCCCGTTGTCGCACCGGTTTCCCCAGGAATCGATCAGACTGCCGTCCCTGTAGACGCAGATGATCTCACAGTGGTTTGCACATTTCCCGCAGGTGACTTCTCTTGTCTTAAACTCCATGTCTGCCACGTCGAAGGAAAATACGCTTTCCTCCTGGCTCTCCTTTGCCAGCACGGCGATCCCGAAGGCTCCCATAAGATGCCCCTTTTCATCCACCATCACAGGCATCCCCAGCTCTTCCTCAAACATCCTGACCACGCCGGCATTCTTGCTGACGCCTCCCTGGAATACGACGGGAGCCGTGATCTTCTTTCCCTTTGCCACATTATTCAGGTAATTTCCTGCCACCGCTTTACAGAGTCCTGCAATGATCTCTTCTTTCGGGCATCCGACCTGAAGCTTGTGTACCAGGTCAGACTCTGCAAAGACAGTACAGCGCGCCGCGATAGGTGCGGCTTTCTCCGCTTTCAGGGCAATCTCCCCGAACTCTTCCACCGCCACGCCAAGCCGGTGCGCCTGGCTGGACAGAAACGCCCCTGTCCCGGCAGCACACAGCGTATTCATGGCATAGTCTACCGCGACGCCGTTCTCCACACAGATAATCTTGGAGTCCTGTCCGCCGATTTCCAGGATTGTGCGCACGTCCGGGTGCAGCGTCGTAGTCCCGACCGCATGGGCAGTAATCTCATTTTTCACCACCTGGGCGCCGATCATACTCCCCACCAGCTTCCGTGCGCTCCCCGTTGTTCCAGAAGAAACGATGCGGTACCTCTCCTGGTCAAACTGCTCCTGCAATACATGCAGCACATTCTTCGTTGCCCGGGTCGGATTCCCCTCCGTCCACAGGTAACACTCCGCCAGAAATTCGTTGTCATCATTTATAATGACGCCCTTCGTCGATATGGAACCGATATCGATTCCCAGATATGCTTTTTTCTTCATCGTAATACCTTCTTCTTTCTCTCCAGCATGTCATAAAAGGCTTCCAGCCTTGTATCCAACCCTGTATCACTGTCCTGCATGTCATAGGTTAAATACAGCACCGGGATATGGTAATCCCTGCTGATATTCTGCAGCACAGGTATGGCGTCCATCTCAGGCGTACACCCGAACGATTTCACATGGATGATCCCGTCGAACCCTCTCTTTGCATAATCCAGCGCCGCGTGGATGGTCCATGTGGTCGTAGGTCCCATGCTGTACTGTGCATACTCCTTGATCTTTGGCAGGAACGCTGAGGCTTTTGCCCTTAAATGGCAGTTCGTCACATTCATAAAGCGGTACACAGACGCTCCGAGCCGGACCAGTTTTTCCTGGAGATACTGATTGGAATGTTCATCCATGATTGTGAAGTATTCTCCCACTACACCGATCCTGACCGGGTTCTCCGGGATCTTGAGCGGAAGCTCGGCAAATGCCTGCTTTGCCTTCTGATACCCTGCTTTGATCTCATTTTTATTCTCGGCAATCTGCATTTCCAGCAGGAACTGGCGGTACACCTTCTTAAAGCTGCCCCCCTCTGCCTCGAATCCTGCATGCTTAAAGTAACTCTCTTCTATCTCATCCATGCACTCTGCCATCTTGACGCCTTCATACACCCCTGCCGCGAGCCTGGCGGGATTCAGCTTCGGGTTCAACTGTCTTGCAAGCTTCAGCCATTCTTTCTTTTTGCCGCCCATATATTCCGCAAGATTGATAAACTCACACCGGTATCCCAGTTCACGGATGATCTCCTTTTGCAGTTCGCCATAATAGTCCAGCCTGCACAGCCCCCCTGTCTCCACCAGGACCTCTGCCCCTGCCTCAAGGGCCTCGATCAGGCTCCCCAGGGAATGTTTGAAAGGCGCGCACGCATAGTCCGGGCTGTACTTTGTCCCCAGCTCTGTCGTTTCTTTTGTCGCCGGGGGAAGCAGGACAAATTTCGCTTCCAGTCCCTGCTCCACAATATAGCGTATCGCGTAATCGTAATGATTGATCCTCGGAAATGCGATTTTCTTTCTGTCGTCAATTCTGATTTCCATATCCGCCTGCTTTCTGATATTTGATAATATCAATAAAACTCTCGATCCTGGTCTCAACTCCTGCCGTTCCGCTCTGGGCGTCCAGAGTAAGGCTTAGGACCGGAATCCCATTAATCCTCCGGATCAGCATATCGTTCACCAGAGCGTCCGGACCGCACGGGTACGCGCTGACCAGTACGATACCGTCCACCTTTTTGCGCATCAGCATGGTCGCCCCCGCTATCTCACGGTTGATCAGCCAGGGCATGACACGGGAAAACTCATAGCTTCTCTTCATGGCGCTTCCCTGCTCCACATAGTCTGAGTAGAGCACCTTCGCCCCCATTTTCTCCAGAATCCCGGTGATCTCTCCGCCCATGTATGCATCGTGGATCACATAGGGATGCCCGGAGAGAAGGACTTTCGTCTTCCCGGTCTCCAAAAGCTGCTGCTGTCCCTTCTCCTTCGCCTTTCTCCATGTTTCCTGCTTCTTCCTGGCAGCGTTGTACGCCTTTTTCGCCTCTTTCCTGGTGCTCCCCAGAGACATTCCCAGTTCCAGATACACCTTTTCTTCTGTCGTGCGGTCATACCAGTCATAACTGACGCTTAAAACTTCCATATGCTCATCCCGGAAAATATTTCTCACAAGATCCGGGAGAGCCTCATACCTCGTACACATCTTTTCCCTTGTGGTAAATCCTCCCATCCGCGGGATGAATATCACATCACATTTCCCTTTAAGCTCCATCACATGCCCGAGATACATCTTAAAGGGCAGGCATGTCTCGTCGACCGCCCGTGCGGTCCCCTGCCCCAGTATCCTTCTGTCGCTTTTCGGACTGAATACACACGGATATCCCAGGTTTTCAAAAAAATTTTTCCACAAAACGCCTTCCCGGTATGCCATCAGCCCTCTTGGGATTCCTATTGTATGGTTCTCACCCAAAGTGTTTCCTCCTCACCTGACGCAATAAAAATGGAGGGATATCCTCCATTTTCATCGTAAAATATATCATAGTCATGACGCCGGCTTTTGCTCCTGCCGTGTGACCTGAAGCTGGAGATTAACCCCCAGCGGATTGATCACGATCCCCTTTGCCTCCTTTGCAAGGATATCCGGGATCTTCGCCGCCGGGATCACCAGAGTCTTCATCTTCTGTCCCCTGGCGAACTTCTGAAATTCCAGAAGGTCTGTAAAAAGCGGCTGGTATACAGCTCCGTCCTTCTGTTTCAGGACGGGAATCTGCCCCTCCTCCTTTGCCGCCAGTATATATGTCCCTTTTTTATAGTGTGCCAGGAGCTCTTCCTGCATATCCCTGAGTTCTTCGGTAAGCTGAGGGCTCCCAAGCCGCCTTAGCTCCTGCATAAAATACAGGGCGGTCAGATGCAGGGACGGGTTCTCCACAAGCTTTTTCCCTTCCGGGAGCTGCTCCGGCTTCTTTCTCACCACCAGCTCCTCGAGCTGTATGCTGGTCTGCATATCTGTCCCGCTGTTGACAGACAGGCAGTTGACACCCATAGCGTAGAGGCTCGTATAGAACGCGAGAAGCTGTTTCTCTTCTATTTTAGCCACAGCAGTCTTATATTTTTCATCTGCCAGATGTCCTGCTTTCTCCTTCGCATCGTCCAGACGGTAGTAGAGCAGCACTTCGTCGTCGTACGTCTCATCGTCGCAGACCACAAAGGGCATCCTTGTCGCAGCGGACATTATCACATATAATTCACCGGGTTTCCTTAAGGCTGACAGAGTCTCCTGCTTTGTCACGCCTGTCCTGTTTCTATCATCCATCGTCAGCTCATATCCTTTCTGCATGTTTGCCTGTCCGCATGCGGACAGTACTGTATCATCCCTGTCAGGGGAACCGGGCAAGAAGATGCGGGATGAAGATAATACAACCCACGATCACCGCCACAATGGCGGAAAAAAGGACCGCGCCTGCCGCCGTATCCTTGGCAGTCTTTGCCAGAGGCTTCTGCTCCTCCGTCGCAAGGTCAACCGCCGCCTCAACCGCCGTGTTGACCAGCTCCAGTGATATCACCAGGGCAAAAAGGAGAAGGCAGATACACCACTCCACTGCCGACAATCCCAGAAATGTTCCTGCCGCTGTCACAAGGATTACGGCAAGGCAGTGGATCTTCATGTTTCTCTCCTTGCGTATGCCCGTCCAGATTCCTTCAAAGGCATAGCCGAAGCTTCTTGCCAGAGGCGCTTTTTTCTTCTTTTTCATCTGTCCCTCCTGCTCTTTGTCCGCAATTTCCATCTCGGCTTCTGCACTCGTCGCTATTATAGCACAGTTTTCGGAGCAGAAAAAGATATATTTTCAGCCGCAGGGACGGTCTTCATCCGAAAGCGCCCGGACCATTGAACTGACATATTCTTCCACATAGGGAATACAGTCTTTCCCGTACTTCCCGCACAGTTTTACGATCGCGCTTCCGACAATGACGCCGTCCGCTTCCGCGCCGATCTCTGCCGCCTGTTCCGGCGTGGATACTCCGAATCCGACTGCACAGGGGATGTCTTTTGCCTCCTTCACCTGACGCACCATCGCCCCGATGTCAGTTGTGATCCTGCTGCGGGTTCCCGTAACCCCGAGGGATGAGACGCAGTAGACGAATCCCTCCGCCTTCTCTGCGATCATGCGGATGCGCTCGCGGGACGTCGGGGCGATCAGGGAAATAAAGTCAAGTCCGTATTTCCTGCACACACCGGCAAACTCTTCCTTCTCTTCAAAGGGCACATCCGGCAGGATGATACCGTCCATGCCGGTCTTTGCCGCCCTTTCTGCAAACCGCTCTGTTCCGTAAGAGAACACAACATTGGCATAGGTCATAAAGACCATCGGGATCTGGGAGTTTTCCCGGATGCGCTCCACCATGCCAAAGATCCTGTCCGTCGTCACATTGTGTGAGAGTGCGCGGAGATTCGCCTCCTGGATCACCGGACCTTCCGCTGTCGGATCAGAGAATGGAATCCCCAGCTCTACCAGGGACGCCCCTGCCCGCTCCATCGCATATACCAGTTTCTCTGTCGTCTCAAGATCCGGGTCCCCGGATGTGATAAAGGGAATAAATGCTTTCTTATTCTGAAAAACCGTTTCTATCCTACTCATAAATATCCTCCCCTCTGTATCTGGCAATGGCAGCGCAGTCCTTATCACCCCTGCCTGAAATGTTGATGACCATGATCTGCCCCTTCTCCATCTGCGGTGCAAGCTTCCTGGCATACGCAACGGCATGGGCGCTCTCGATGGCGGGGATGATCCCTTCCGTCCTGGCAAGGTATTCAAAGGCGTCCACCGCTTCATCGTCTGTGACCGCCACATACTCTGCCCTGCCCCTGTCATACAGATCCGCATGTTCCGGTCCGATCCCCGGATAATCCAATCCTGCGGAAATTGAATACACCGGTGCGATCTGCCCGTATTCGTCCTGGCAGAAGTAAGATTTCATCCCGTGGAATATTCCGGGTTTCCCTGTCGCGATCGTAGCAGCCGTCTCGGCAGTATTCACGCCCCTTCCTGCCGCCTCACAGCCGATCAGACGCACGCTTTTGTCCTCAATGAAATGGTAAAACGCCCCGATGGCATTGGAGCCGCCTCCCACACAGGCAAGAACCGCATCCGGAAGACGCCCCTCCTTTTCCATAAGCTGTTCCCTGATCTCCTTTGAGATGACGGCCTGGAAGTCCCTCACGATCTCCGGGAACGGATGCGGGCCCATGCAGGAACCCAGTACATAGTGGGTATCCTCCATCCGCTTTGTCCACTCCCGCATCGTCTCCGAGACGGCGTCTTTTAATGTGCCGGTACCCGTCGATACCGCATGGACCTCTGCCCCCAGGAGGCGCATACGGTATACGTTCAGCGCCTGGCGCTTCGTATCTTCCTCCCCCATAAAGACTTCGCACTCCATCCCCATCAGCGCCGCCGCAGTGGCAGTCGCCACACCGTGCTGCCCTGCCCCTGTCTCTGCGATCACCCTTGTCTTTCCCATCTTTTTTGCCAGAAGCACCTGCCCCAGGACATTGTTGATCTTATGCGCACCCGTGTGGTTTAAGTCCTCTCTCTTTAAATAGATCTTCGCCCCGCCCAGGTCTTCTGTCATCCGCCGGGCATAGTAGAGCCTGGACGGCCTTCCGGCATACTCATTGAAAAGCCCTGTAAGCTCCTCCTGAAATCCCCTGTCATTTTTGTAGTGGTGATATGCCTCTTCCAGTTCTGCCACCACATTCATCAGCGTTTCCGGTATGTACTGCCCGCCGTGAACCCCATATCTTCCTTTCCTCATAATCTGCAACTCCTTACTGCAGCCACCGCTGCCATAATCTTCTCTCTGTCTTTCTTTCCGTCCGTCTCCACAAAACTGCTCATGTCCACCGCCCAGGGCCGGTATGCCCTGACAAGGTCCGGAATATCCGGTACGCCAACGCCGCCTGCGAGAAAGTAATCTCTCATATCCGGCACCGCCCTTAAAATCTCCCGGTCAAAGGACTGCCCTGTGCCGCCCTTCCCGTTATCCAGAAGGATCAGGTCCGCACTGCTTTGGTTCGCCTTTTCAAGATCCTCCGGCGCAGTGACGGAAAATGCCTTGATCAACACCCCGTCTGTCTTTCCCCGAAGCTTTCGGATGTACACTTCGTCCTCCTGGCCGTGGAGCTGTGCAGCGTCAATGACGCCCTCGTTTAACAGTTGTGCGATCAATTCCGGGTCGCCGTCGACAAACACGCCGACTGCCTGTATTGATTTCCTCAGCCCTCTTTTGAGTTCCCTGAGCTGCTTTTGGGTGATATTCCTCGGACTTTTCGGGACGCCGACGACGAATCCGCAGTAGTCCGGCTGTGCTTCGTTGACATACCGGATATCCTCCGGGCGGCTCAGTCCGCATATTTTAATCTTTGTCATACATTCTGCCTCAGCTCTCTTAGTTTCTTCTTCCGGTCAGGGGCGCGCATCAGAAGCTCTCCGATCAGCACTGCATCCGTCCCGTTTTCATAGAGCCTGCGCATGTCCTCTGTCCCGCGTATGCCGCTCTCCGAGACGAATACCGTATCCTCCCCCACAAGAGGACGCAGCCTGACGCTGTGCTCAATGTCCACGGTAAAGTCTCTTAAGTCCCTGTTGTTCACCCCGATGACCCGCGCTCCGCTCTTTTTTGCCCGCTCAATCTCCTCTGCACTGTGGGTCTCCACAAGGGCAGAGAGCCCAAGTTCCAGGGACAGCTGGGAGAACGCCGAAAGCTCACTGTCATCCAGCACCGAGCAGATCAGCAGCACCGCCGAAGCTCCCATCGCCTTTGCCTGGTAAATCATGTATTCCTCACAGGTGAAATCCTTTCGGAGGACCGGTATCGTGACCTCTCCCGCAATCTCTTCCAGATAACGGTCGCTCCCCCGAAACCAGTACGGCTCAGTCAGGCAGGAGACGGCAGCCGCTCCCGCCTCTTCGTAATCTTCCGCGATCCTGAGATAGGGGAAATCCGGGGCAATCAGTCCCTTTGACGGCGACGCCTTCTTGACCTCGCAGATGAAAGACAGTCCCTCTGCCTTAAGCGCCCGTTCAAATGCCGGTATCTCCTCCCGGTCCCTCTCTTCTCTGCACCGCATTTCTGCCCTCGCCCTCACCTCAGAAAGCGGGATCTCTTTTTTCTCCTGTGCAATGCGCTCCCTTGTCCGTTCCGTTATCGTCTCCAGGATGTTCATTTCCGGCTCTCCTCTATAAACTGCTCTAACTTCTTTTCTGCCAGGCCCCCGTCGATGATCTTCTCTGCCAGACGCACGCCCTCTTCCATAGTCTTCGTCTTCCCGGCAATGTAGATTGCGGCTCCCGCATTGAGGCATACGGCCTGCCGCTTTGCCCCTCTCTCTTTTCCTTCCAGGATATCTCTTGTTATCTGTGCATTTTCCTGTGGCGTGCCTCCCGTCAGCTCTTCCCTGCTGCAGCGCTCATAGCCAAACTGCTCCGGCGTGAGCTCATAGGACTGGAACCATCCGTCCCGGATCTCGCACACGGAAGTCGGTGCGCTCATCGAGATCTCATCGAGCTTATCCTGCCCGTAGACAACCATGCCCCGGACGACTCCCAGCTTTGCCATAACCTGTGCCAGCGGCTCTACCAGCTCTTCTTCGTATACCCCCATCAGCTCCATATTTGCGCCTGCCGGATTAGAGAGCGGGCCCAGTATGTTAAACACCGTGCGGATCCCCAGCTCTTTGCGGATCGGCGCCACATATTTCATGGCGATGTGGTAATTCTGTGCAAACAGGAAACAGATCTGGATTTCCTTTAATAATCTTGCGCTCTGCTCCGGCTCAAGGTCAATCTTCACGCCGAGGGCCTCCAGCACATCAGCGGCTCCCGACTTTGACGAAGCCGCCCTGTTCCCATGCTTTGCCACCGGGACGCCCGCCGCCGCGATCACCATTGCGGCAGTGGTGGAAATATTAAATGAGTTCGCCCCGTCTCCGCCCGTACCGACAATTTCCAGCACATCCATGTTGTGGAGCAGCTTGATGCAGTGGGAGCGCATCCCCGCCGCCGACGCTGTAATCTCGTCAATCGTCTCTCCTTTCAGGGAGAGGGCTGTCAGATACGCAGATTTCTGGACGTCTGTCGCCTTCCCCTCCATGATCTCATCCATAACCTGCTCCGCCTCTTCATAGGTCAGGTCCTGCTTCTGTGAAAGTTTGATAATCGCCTCTTTGATCATTGTCGTTTTCCTCCTTCTTTTCATACAGATGTCTTGCTGCTTTCCTGCTGCCCGATAAAATTTTCTATCATTTGAAATCCCTTCGGCGTCAGGATGGACTCCGGGTGGAACTGAAGGCCGTAAATCGGATATTCTCTGTGCTCCATCGCCATGATCTCTTTGTCATCTGTCCGCGCCGTCACCTTTAACTGCGGCGGCAGCGTATCTTCCCTGACGGCGAGAGAATGATATCTTGCCACCTGTATGGGACCTTCGATCCCCCTGAACAGCCTGCTTTCTTCCACCTCTTTTAAGATTGAAGTTTTCCCGTGCATCAGCTTTTTTGCGTGTGCCACAGATGCGCCGAACGCCTCTGCAATCGCCTGATGCCCCAGGCACACGCCGAGTATGGGGATCTTTCCCGCTATCCTTCGGATCAGTTCAATGCAGACTCCCGCATCGGACGGTCTCCCCGGTCCCGGCGAGAGGACCACAGCGTCAGGCTTAAGCGCAGACACCTCCTCCGGGGATATGGCGTCGTTCCTCACAATCCTGACCTCCGGGTCAATCCGGGCAATATACTGGTACAGGTTATAAACGAAGCTGTCATAGTTATCGATCAAAAGTATCATGCCAGTCCTCCTTCTGCCGTTTTCAGCGCCTGCATGACTGCCCCGGCTTTGTTTTTACATTCTTCAAATTCATTCTCCGGCACGCTGTCCGCCACAATGCCTGCCCCCGACCGGATACAGATACGTCCGTTTTTCTTATAAGCCAGCCGTATGGAAATGCAGGTGTCAAGATTGCCGGTAAAATCCAGATACCCGACGGCTCCCCCGTAGATTCCCCGCTTGCTCCCCTCCAGCTCGTCGATAATCTCACACGCCCGGATTTTCGGCGCTCCCGAGAGTGTCCCGGCAGGAAGGACCGCATCGATGACGTCCACGGCGTCCTTCCCCGGAGCGATCCTCCCCGAGACAGTGGAGCCGATATGCATGACATGGGAAAACCGCTCGATCCCCATGTATTGTTCCACCTTTACAGATCCGGGGACGCTGATCTTCCCGATATCGTTTCTCCCCAGATCGACCAGCATGTTGTGCTCTGAGAGTTCTTTCTCATCTGCCAGAAGCTCTTTTTCTAACGCCCTGTCTTCCTCCTTCGTCTTTCCCCGGGGCCTTGTACCTGCCAGGGGAAACGTGTACAGCTTCCCGTCCTGCAGCTTCGCCAGTGTCTCCGGGGATGCCCCCGCCACCTCAATGTCATCGCTGGAAAAATAAAACATATACGGCGAGGGGTTGGACGTCCTGAGCACGCGGTAGGTATCGAACAGGCTGCCCCGGGCTTTCGCCGTCACCGGATTTGAGAGGACAACCTGGAAGATATCTCCCTCGTAAATATATTCCTTTGCCTTCTCAACCATTCGGCAGTACTCTTCTCTGTCTGCCCCGGGCGTAAATTCTTCTTCCGTCACAACAGGCGGAAAGACCGCTTTCGCTCCGCTTTTTAAGAGTGCTTCCATCTCAGAAAGTTCCCTTTTCGCTTCCCTGTAATTCTCCTCCAGCTCTCCATCCAGAGCCACGCCGGTAATAAGGATCAGCTTCTGCCGGTAATGGTCGAAAACGATCACTCTGTCAAAGAGCATCATATCCACATCCCGGAACTCCCGGCCGCCTGTCTCTTCCTTTTCTTCTTTCCTTCCCAGGGAGGGTTCTGCATACCTGATATAATCATAGGCGAAATATCCTACCAGTCCTCCCGTAAAGGGAGGCATCCCCTCTATGACAGGACTTTTGTACTGTTCCAGCACCTCCCGCAGAATCTTTCCCGGATGGTCGGTAGTAAATTCCCTCCTTGTCTTTTCTTCCTCTTCTTTGCCCTCGAGGATCGTCACATGACCGTCCGTACAGGTGATTTCCATGACCGGGGCGTATCCCAAGAATGAATATCTTCCCCACCGCTGCTTATCCTCCGCGCTCTCCAGCAGATAGCAGTGCCTGCTGGCCGCCCTGAGCGAACGCATCACCTCAACAGGGGTAAACGCGTCTGCATAAAGCTCCCGGCTTATGGGGAAGCGCCTGTATTCCCCCAAGCCTGCATACGATTGAATCATGTTCCATATTCTGTCCATATGTCCTCCTTTCCCGCTGTCAGGGATATGCCGCTCTGTTCCGCTGCTTCGCAGCTTCTCATCGCTGCGGGCATCCGCCCTATGCCGGGAATCAGGCAATCCGGCTTTTGAAAGCAAGCTTTCACGCCGGTTTGCCTGATTCCCGGCGCACATCGGACTGAAAACAAAAAGTCCCTGACAGAATCATATGATTCTGTCAAGGACGGTAATTCATAATAATAATTCCGCGGTGCCACCTTGATTCACGGATTCTCCGTGCTCTCTGCGAGATACCAGCATATCCCCGGCAACTGACGTATGCCCTCACGTCACAGAATACTCAGGCCGTAATGCCCTTTGACTGTGCCCTCCGCGGTCCATTTGGCAGACTGCATTTCCACCCGGCTCTCACCTTCCCGGACTCTCTGTGCGCGCACGACTGCTTTGATCTCCGCTTCAACGGTTTAACGCGATGTTCTGTTTTCCCTGAAAGTTTATCACCGGATTTGTGATCTGTCAAGATAATTTTCTGTCACTTTTTTGACAGCACATGCCTGACAAACACGTACAGCACGATGAGAAATGCCAGAAAATACCCGAACGCTCCGATCGCCGGTATTCCAAGTATCTTCGGCTTCATATCCGTCGTGCAGATAATGCTTGAACTGATCAGGAGCGCCATGACCCACAATCCCATGACGATATTTCGGACCAGACGCCTTAAGAGCTGGGCCAGACCGTCCGTAACTTCAAGGTCGAGCGTGATCTTCGACTGCCCCAGGAGATATTCATGCATCATATCTGCCACAAGGGAAGGGATATCCAGCGCTTTGCGAAGTGATTTGACAATGCTTTTCCCGCTGCTCTTCAGCTCCTTTTTCAGGTCAAATTCCCGGAATAATTTTCCTGCCATGTGGGACGTGGCAATCTCAACCATATTGATGTCAGGGGCAATGTCGGCGAGGACGCCTTCCATATGGGTCAGCCCCCGCGCGAGCATGGTAAGCCCGTGGGGCATCTTGACCTTATTGTCCTTCATCACATCCATAAGGTCCGCCATGACCTCAGCGACATTGATCTCTCCGATACCGGTGCTCCCGTATTTCATGAGGAGCGTATTGATCCCCTCATAGAGACGGCGCTGATCAGGCTTTTCCTTAAACTCCCCGATCGCCAGGACGGCGTTCAGGATCATGCCGACATCCTTTAAGGCAATGCCCTGTACGGCTTTTCCGATGATTTCCCGGTCATGCTCAGTAAGCCTCCCCATCATTCCCATGTCAATCCAGATGATCTTCCCCTCCCGGATCTTTACATTTCCAGAATGGGGATCAGCATGGAAAAATCCATCGTCCATAACCTGCTTGATATAGTTATCTACCAGCTTCGTCCCGATCTCCCGGAGGTCGTATCCGCTCTCCAGAAGCGCTTCCTTATCATCGATTCCGCATCCGTCGATGTATTCCATCACAAGCACATGGACCGTTGTGAACTGCTGATATAGCTTTGGGGTACCCACGTACTTTACGTCTTTGTTCCTCCTGGCAAACTCTTCCATATTGGACGCCTCTGCCAGAAAGTTCATCTCGTCCCTCGTGACGGTCCACATCTCGTCCAGGACCAGGTCAAGGTCCGCCATTCCTTTGATGCTCACCGGCGGCATGATCTTCACCGCCTTGTGGAGAAGGGCGATGTCCCTTGCCATCTTCTCATAGATGCCCCGCCGCTGTACCTTTACCACTACCTGTTCGCCGGTGCGGAGCGTTGCCCTGTGCACCTGCGCAATGGAGGCGGACCCCCGGGGTTCTGCTTCTATGTCGGAAAAAACCCTTTTCCAGGAGCGCCCGTAAGATTCGTCGATGACAGAGGTCACTTCCTCAAACGGCATGGGCGTCACATCCGAGCGCAGATGCATCAGCTCATCGCAGTACCGCTTTGGCAGAATATCAGAGTGCATGGACATGATCTGCCCCAGCTTGATAAATGTCGGCCCCAGATCCTCCAGGATCATTCTTAGTTTTTTCGGCGTCACACCTCTCGTGATATTATGCTTCCGCAGCACTGCGGTGATCTCTTTCAGTCTTGAGTTGTATTCGATCGGTTCTCTCGTACTCATCCGCCTCTATACGCTCCCGGTCCTATACATTTTCACTGTCACCCGCTGATTCCCGGTCTTCCTCCGCGGTCTTTTCTCCCTCAGCCTCTTTCGCCGCGATCCTCTCTTTCAGCGCTGCGATCTGTTCCGGGGTCATCTTGTCAAGCAGCTCGCTTAGTTCCTCTGCCGATGACGGCTTTACAGACACGTTGACCTTCTCTTTTACGGTTTTCTTGATATTATGTTTGAGTTCTTCATTGAGGACCTTCCCCTGTTCTACGGTCAGCTCCCCTTTCTGGACCATCTCATCCAGGATATCCTTTGACTTCTCGGCAGTTACTGCCACTGCCCCTATTCCTGCCAGCAGGATCTTTTTCAGATTGTCTCCAAGTCTTTCCATAAGCCATTCCTCCTCCGTTTTCTTCCTGATCTCATTCTACCTCTTACAGACAGATACGTCCAGTAAAAACAGGCAGCGCCCTGCAGAAAATCCACAGGGCGCCTGGTAGTTTTTCTCTTTCTAAGCTTCAAATTTCTTCTGGATTACATGATCTTTCTGAACAAAGCCTTCAGATCTTCCACGCTTGCCTCTTTCGGGTTGCCCGGCGCACATGCGTCTGCATATGCGGATTCTGCAAGGAACGGAAGGTCTTCTTCTTTGATTGCTTCCAGCTTTGTCGGGATCCCTACGTCTATAGAGAGCCGGCGTACAGCGTCGACTGCCGCCTTTCTGTATTCCTCAACAGACATCCCGTCTACGCCTTCTACTCCCATTGCCCTTGCGATCTCACGGTATTTCTCGCCTGTGCAGTCCGCGTTGTACTCCATCACGATCGGGAGCATCATCGCGCATGCAACGCCGTGCGGCGTGTCATAGACCGCTCCCAGCGTGTGTGCCATAGAGTGTGCGATCCCAAGCCCTACGTTGGAGAATCCCATTCCGGCGATGTACTGTCCCAGCGCCATTCCGTCACGGCCTTCCTTCTCGTTTGCCACAGCGCCTCTTAAAGATCTGGAAATAATCTCGATCGCTTTGAGGTGGAACATGTCCGTCATCTCCCATGCAGCCTTTGTCGTGTATCCTTCAATCGCATGTGTCAGCGCATCCATTCCGGTAGAAGCGGTCAGCCCCTTTGGCATGGACGCCATCATATCAGGGTCGACTATCGCAATAACCGGCATGTCGTGGGGATCCACACAGACAAACTTCCTCTTCTTCTCCACATCTGTGATCACATAATTGATCGTGACCTCTGCCGCTGTGCCTGCCGTCGTCGGCACTGCGATGATCGGCACACAGGGATTCTTCGTGGGAGCCGTACCTTCCAGGCTTCTCACATCTTCAAACTCCGGGTTCGCAATGATGATTCCGATCGCTTTCGCCGTATCCATAGAGGAGCCGCCTCCGATCGCGACGATATAATCTGCACCGGCATCCTTAAATGCCTGCACGCCATGCTGGACATTCTCGATCGTCGGGTTCGCCTTGATATCAGAATAAACCTCATAGGAAAGACCGGCTTTGTCCAGCACATCCGTCACTTTCCCTGTAACGCCGAATTTGACCAGATCCGGATCCGAGCACACAAACGCCTTCTTGTATGCCCTTGCCTTCGCCTCTGCCGCAATTTCCTGGATCGCCCCTGCCCCGTGGTAGGATGTTTCATTGAGCATGATTCTGTTTGCCATTGCCATCAATCTCCTTTTCTAATACAGACTTTATTTTCTGTCTCTATTCTAACAATACGGAACATAAATAGAAAGTTACAAACAGGGGAATCTGTCACATTTTCTCATAATAATTCCAGTTTTTTAAAGACATCGGACAATTCCGACGGCATTGCAGACACGAGTGCTTCTGCCATTTCCTCCGGCGTACCCTTTATCTTTCCCAGCACCCACCGGACTGTCATGTAAATGGAACCCTGGCAGTACATTTCCAGCAGAAAACGAAGGTGGTCCGAAAGACTTTTTCCGCTCTTTTTCTCGATCCGTTCCGTATAGAACTGCAGGATCAGATGGAAGTCATGGTCCCGGAGGCTGTTCTGGTCGTCATTTTTGAAAGCCGCCTTGAAAAACAATTTTTCCTTTTCAATATAGTGAAATTTATTCGCAAGTCCTTCCACCACTGTCTTCCCTTCTCCCATATGCTCAAAAGATTCCAGAAGGATCTTGTCGAAATACCAGTTGATCAGGTCATATTTATCCTGAAAATTCCGGTAAAATGTCTGTCTCGTCGTCCCGCATGTCCGGGTGATCTCCTTTACGGTAATCTTATCCACGGGGGAGTGCCGCATACACTCCTTCATGGCTTCGGCAAGACGGTATTTCATCTTATCATGTGTTTTCTCCATACTCATCCGTACTCTCCTTCCCTGCATACGCCCCGGCCTGCCTCAATTATACCTTCTGCAGTTGTACAGGAAAAGTTTTTCTGATGATTTTCTTCCTGTTTCCCATCCGGCATGCCCGTCGGATGCCCGTTCGTGCAAGCACGGCGGTCGCCCTCCGGGCGTATCGCACAAAAAGGCGGCAGGATCTCTCCTGCCGCCGTACTGCTTTCAAATATAACCCTGTCATTGATTCTGCGCGTCCGCCGCTGAACCAAGCGTAATACTGAGCGTCTGCTCCTGATAGCCTCCGTCTCCGGATCTTTCTACTGAAATATCTACCGTTTCCCCCGCCGCATAGTACTGGAGGGTCTGCTGAAGCTGTGACATGCTGCTGACCGTACGCCCGTCCAGCTCTGTGATGATATCCCCTTTCTGGATACCGGCTTCATCCGCCGGGCTGCCTTCCACGACCTCTGCCACCACTACGCCTGTCGGGACACCGTAGAGTTCGGATACCTCTGTGCTCACATCAGAACCCTGGATCCCCATATAGGACGCCTGGTCTTCATCCACCTTCTCCCTAGTCTCCTGGTTCATCATCTCCCGGAGGCTGCTCTGTGCCTTGTCAATCGGGATTGCAAAGCCGACATTATCCACGGATGCCCCTGTTGCTGTCGAAGCGCTCTTCGCCTCGTTAATTCCAATCAGTTCGCCCTGCATATTCAGAAGCGCTCCGCCGCTGTTGCCCGAGTTGATAGCTGCGTCTGTCTGAATCAGGCCTGTAGATTCAATCGTCGTACCATCTTCGTAGGAAAGCGTAAGGTCACGGTCCAGGGCGCTGACATATCCGCTTGTCACAGACTGCCCGTACCCGAGGGCATTTCCGATCGCAACCACCTGATCGCCGAGCTGAAGCTCGTCAGAGTCTCCGATTGTGGCAATCTTGATCTGGTTCATCGTATCATCCGGGATATCTTCCAGTTTTACAGAGACAACCGCCAGGTCATTGTTTACATCTGTCCCCTTAATCTCAGCCTCCACGCTGTGTTCGTCAACAAATCCGACGGACAGGCTGTTCGCGCCTTCCACCACATGATAGTTCGTCGCGATCAAAAGCTCCGTGTCATTCTCCCCGACGATGACGCCGGTCCCGGCTCCCTCTACCTCATACTGCTGTGTGCCGCCGAAGAAATCTCTCATCTGCTGCACTGACATTGTGGAGATTGTAACAAGGGAGGGCATCGCATTGGAAGCCACCTCCGACACTGTGCCCCCTGAAGCGGTACTGCCGGTCCCGGAGCTGCTGGTCGTCTGTGTCTGTGCCAGATGCGTGGAAGAAGAACCCGCTCTGCCCAAAAGATAATTTCCTGCCGTGTTGACGCCGAACATTGTGCCTCCTGCCAGCAGGCCGAATACAAGAGCCATCGCAATCACGGTCGCCCATTTCTTTCCTGTTGTCATCGGCTTCCTTCCCTTTGCCTTTTTCTTATCCTGGTCATGAAATCCATTCAGCTGGTCACTTGTGTAGTGATACTCATTACTGCCGTTTTCCTGATAAAATTGTTCACTCATAATTTCTGCCTCTTTTCTATTCTAAAACTTTTATGCTTTTTTCTTTTTACACTTTTAAGATAGCGTCACTTTGTGAACAAATCATGAAGGAAAATGCAAGAAATTGTGATATTGAGTATTTTTCTTTTGAAATCAGGGATCCTGGCTCCCGCTCACTCCCTTCAGGCTGATCTCTTTTGCATCGACAAAAAGGCGGTACATATCCGTATGGTGCCTGATATCATATTTATTCTCCCGGTCAGGCGGCTCAAATCGGATATGAAAGACAGGCTCCTTCTCCCCCACATCCCCTCTCTTTAAATACACGGAAATGTCAAGGGAAACCGGCCACCCCTCCAGGTCTGTGGAGAAACGGACCGTACGGAACGTATTCTCCGTGCACATCCATACAACCTCTCTGGCGAACTCCTCTCTGTCCTCAATTTTACTGCTGTTGGCGACAACCGTGAGGTCACATTCACCCCCGGAGGATACACTGCTGACAGCATCTGGAATCCCGCAGTTATCCTGCCTCCACTGCTCATATTTTTCGTTCAGCCGTGGAAAACTAAGTCCGGCAATAAGAAATAGTATTGCTATGAATGTAACCCTGATCTTCCCACATCTTACCCTGTACATACACGCCTCATTTTTGTCTCACTTTTACAACCGATTATATAAGCTGGTGTGTATAAAATCAATAAAAATGGTTCAAAAAATGAGACAAAATTCTACAGAAAGGGAAGGGATGCGCCTATGCCAAAACCAAGGACAAAAACCGGCGAGAAAAACCTGATCGGAAGAAATCTGATTGAGCTGCGCAGGAAACACAATTTTTCTCAGAGGCTTCTCGCCTATAAGCTGCAGCTCAATGGGTATGATATGGACAAAAATGTAATCACGCGGATCGAGACATACAACAGATATGTGACGGATATTGAACTGAAAGCCCTCTGCGAAGTGTTTGACGTATCCTATGGCGAACTCATAGACGGGGCCTCAGGCAATTCCTCAGATAAAGGCTGCGCATCCTGAAATCCGCCTCGCAGGCCGAAAACGATTCCATCCAAACCTTGTTTCTGGTATAATGTTTTGGAAGGAGGCGGTAGGATGCAGCAATTAACTATCGGACAGATGGCAAAGTTAAACCATATATCAGAACAGACCCTGAGGCTGTATGACAGGATCGGCCTGTTTTCCCCGGAATACCGCGGGGAGAACGGATACCGCTACTATGATATTAAGCAGAGCGCTCTTCTGGATATCATCCAGTACATGAAAAGCCTGGGCATTTCGCTTAAGGAGATCCGGTATCAGCTTGAACGGAAGGATCTGTCGCAGATCGAATCGGCTTTGCGGGAAAAACAGTACCAGACAGAGAAGGAAATCCATTCCCTGAAATGCCAGCTCCGCGCCCTGGAACGGACCATAGAAAGCTTTTCCAGATACCGTTCCGCTCCCCCGGACGGCACCTTGCAGATGAAATACATTGGTATGCGCCAGATGTATGTGGTTGACACCGGCATCAATTTCTATGACTATGATGCGGAGCACTATGAAAATTCCCTCCGGAACCTGAAAGACAATCTGGTAAAAGACAACTTGCCGCAGATATATTTCTGTAATGCCGGCACGATTTTAAGCAGGGAGAATTTCCTGGCATCCCGTTTCCACTCCACCAGGCTGTTTGTGTTCGTGGACCGGGAGTTTGTGCCGGAAATGCTCACCACCACTGTTCCGGCAGGCAACTATGCCTGCATATACTGCGATGATTTCTACAAGGAAAAGGAATACATCTCCCGTCTGCTTGAATATATCAGGGCGATAGGATACGAAGTATGCGGAGATTACCTGTGTGAATCCATCGCGGATATTCCGGTGACGAAATCCGATTCCCGCGGTCTTTACCTGCGGTTACAGGTTCCCGTGCGATACCGTTAAAAAAATATCAAAAAACTGTTGACCTTATACCGCCTACAACCTTTATACTTCTTTATAACAACTATTATATTTTTATAGAAGGGAAGGCGATTCATTTATGGTCAATCTTGAAAAGATTCGTGTTGTGCAGTATGGCTGCGGAAAGATGAGCAAGTATATTCTCCGCTATCTGTTTGAGAAGGGTGCGGAAATCGTAGGGGCAATCGACACCAACCCGGAAATCACAGGTATGGACGTGGGCGATTACGCAGACCTGGGCGTAAAGCTGAATGTGCCGATCCGTTCGGATGCCGATGCAGTGCTCGATGAATGTGATGCGGATATTGCAGTCGTCACATTGTTCAGCTTCATGAACGATGTGCTGCCCCACTTTGAGCGTTGTCTCTCCCGGGGCATCAATGTTGTGACAACCTGTGAGGAAGCGATCTATCCCTGGACGACCGCCGCTTCCATCACCAACCGGCTGGACCGGCTGGCAAAGGAAAACGGGTGCACCATCACCGGTACCGGCATGCAGGACATCTACTGGGTCAACATGATCGGTACAGTAGCGGGCGGCGTCCACAACATCAAAAAAATCGAAGGGGCGGTCAGCTACAATGTAGAAGACTATGGACTTGCCCTGGCGAAAGCACACGGCGTGGGGCTCACCCCCGAGGAATTTGAGGCGCAGCTGGCTCATCCCGAAACGGTAGAGCCTGCCTATGTCTGGAACTCCAACGAAGCACTGGCAAACAAACTGGGGCTTACGATCAAATCCATCAGCCAGAAATGCGTGCCCTATTTCTACGACACTGACCTTTGGTGCGAGACTACCGGCGAGACCATCAAGAAAGGCAACTGTATCGGAATGAGCGCTGTCGTCACCACGGAGACTTTCCAGGGGATCACCCTCGAAACCCAGTGTATCGGCAAGGTATATGGGCCGGACGACGGCGATATGTGCGACTGGAAGATTATCGGAGAACCGGATACGGAGTTCCATGTTGTGAAACCTGCTACTCCCGAGCACACCTGTGCGACTCTGGTAAACCGTATTCCTACGATTTTAAATGCTCCGGCAGGATATATTACCGCTGAGAAATTAGAGGATGTGGAATATCTGACATGGCCTATGCACATGTATCTGAAATAATGCTGGTTACACCATAGTGTAGCAGGGAGGAGGCGCTGTGAGATAATATGATTCCATTTTTCACAGTATCTCCTCCCTGCCTTATAATGCAGCTCTTAAATGAGCCCTTCTATCTCTTTTTCTATATCTTTATAATATTCATTAATAACTGCTGTCTGAGGAGACTGGTTAGCAGGATTTATACATTTCATCTCAATATATGTAGTAGTATGTCAACCTTAAAGAACGTTTCTGGCGGCTGCCCGATGATATCCCCTCTTTCCAGATCCTGAGCAAATCCGACAAACAGCTCATTTTTCGGCAATAATGTCGGAGCCCCCTGCAATATTGGCGTGCTGATAAGCGATACCGGATTGCAAACCGCTTTATGGCCCAAATCATAGAAAATCTGCATCAACCCCGGATATATGGGTCTATCTTTATATTCGTTGATAATCGTAATTCCGCTTTGCCCTGATATATCTGTTCCCCCATAACTTACCGGGTTTCCCAAACAACCCGATTCATCCAGTTTACATTGCTGCCCGATATCAAGAGATGCCGGGCGGCAAGTTGTAAAGTAACTGATATTTTCTCCGGTTTCACAGGAAGTCGATGCAAACAGCCAATATTCATTTTCCCATGAAAGTACTGTTTTTATAATCCGTTTTCTTCATTACGCATAATCTCTCATTACATTCCTTCAACTCTTTTAGTGTTCCATCCGAAATCTCCATAGATAAAATATTTTCTGGTGCTTTATTCTGATAGCGTTCTTTATTCCGCCCCCATCCCATTCCCTGACCTCCCAAATGGAAACTTTCTATCCGCAGTAGTCCCTGCCTCAGAAAAATCCCTGATAAAATCTGCTTCATTCCAATGTGCAATCTTGGCAAAAAAATAAGCGTATCACTATCTCTAATGATACGCTTATCTTCATTTAGTTTCTATTCGAGGCCTATCAACCCAATAATGGTTGTTTCCCTCCATTGATTTTTACGGACATACTGCCCGTTAGCCTTTCGATAGGCTGCCGCCTGCTCAAAAGATAGCGGTAAATCAAAGGAAAGATTAAGCCTCCCTGGTTTTGATAGCTGCCTGCGCCGCTGCCAGCCTCGCGATCGGCACACGGAACGGTGAGCAGGATACATAGTCAAGTCCGATGCTGTTGCAGAACTCTACAGAGCTCGGATCTCCACCGTGCTCGCCGCAGATGCCTACATGCAGGTTCGGATTGACCGGTTTGCCCAGCTCGATCGCCATCTTCATCAGCTTGCCTACGCCTGTCTGATCCAGTTTCGCGAACGGATCGTTCTCAAAGATCTTTGCATCGTAGTATGCATCAAGGAACTTACCGGCGTCATCACGGGAGAATCCGTATGTCATCTGTGTCAGATCGTTTGTACCGAAGCAGAAGAAGTCTGCCTCTTTCGCGATCTCAGCGGCTGTAAGGGCAGCTCTCGGGATTACAAGCAGCGTTCCGACCTCATATTTCAGGTCGCTGCCTG
>CALWMN010000025.1 GCA_944381935.1 uncultured Mediterraneibacter sp.
TACCAAACGCTTACCGCTTTGTCAAGGACTTTTTTCTTTTTTTCTGTTTCCAGCCTCCCCTCACGGGTCAGCTTAAACATAATATCATCCGTTTCTGCCATTTGTCAACCATTTTTTACAACTTTTTCAAAGTTTTCTTTTGGTCACTATATCTGGTATTGCCACATGATATCATCCACAATTTTCCCACATTTTACATTGATATACAAAAACTACCGGATAATCTCCGGCAGTCTTCCTATCAAGCGGAGAAGGAGGGATTTGAACCCTCGCGCCGCTATTAACGACCTACTCCCTTTCCAGGGGAGCCCCTTCGGCCAGCTTGGGTACTTCTCCAAAATGTCCGCTATTTAATATACACGATATTCCTTTTCTTGTCCAGTACTTTTTTTCAGAAATGTAAAAAACAGCGAATTTGTCCCGGTTGAAGTTTTACTCCCCGTCACGAGATTAATCTGTCTGAATCCCATGCCGCTATCATTTTTTCAGAAATATGCTGAAGATATTCCCCATTCCTTTTGCACTGCTGACCTTAATATAGCCCCCCTGTTCGGAGATAATCTCCCTTGATAAGTATAATCCAAGCCCCACGCCTTCCTTGATCAATGCGGCATTTCTTCCTCTGTAATATCTCTTAAATATCCTGGGGTATTCTTCCTGGGGAATCACATCCCCATAATTCATGATATCTATTCTGGCAAACAGTTCATAAGCTGTCAGCCTTATGCAGACCGGCATCTTTTCTTCCCCATATTTTACCGCGTTTTCCAGGATGTTGAACACCGCTTCTTCCGTCCACCTCCTGTCATACATCGCCTGGATATTCTGATCACCTGCAAGCTCGATCTCGTTTCCATGCTTCTTTGCCTTAAGAGATATTTGATCTACTGCTGAGAGCACCATATCCAGAATCGGCTGTTTTCGCGGATTGAGCTTTCTTATATCAGTCTCGAGACGCATTGTTTTGACGAACCCTTCTGCAAACCATCCCATTTTTTCAACCTGGGCGTCGATCACCTCCTTGATCTGAAGCTTTTCCTCCGGCGACAGGTCATCCTGGGTAAGAAATCCTGCATACATCTGAAGATTGGTAAGAGGAGTGTTGATCTGATGCACAAGATCTGCCACAAGTCCGCTTAGTTCTTCATGCTGTTTCTCTTCCTGCTCTCTGGCCGCATCCAGGATCTGATACAGTTTCATGATCTGTGACTGGAACTTTCCAAGCAGCGATTCCTCCTGGGGTGGGAATAACTGCCTGGGTTTTCCGTCAATTATGCTTTGTATGCAGGCATCTATCCCCTGAAGGACCTTGTTTACATTTTTGCTTATTTTAAGATATGCCGCAAAAAAGACTACCAGATTCCATACCCCATATATAACCGAAGCCATCAGAGTATTTCCCGTGCCCAAATACAGCCAGATAAATACAAGAAGGGATATCAGCCATACCGCCGCCGCGGCAATTATAATACGCCTGACTTCTTTTTTGTTATCCAGCATCCTCATCACTCCATTTGTAGCCGATTCCGAATATTGTCTGGATCCATTTCGGATTCTTCCTGTCTTCTTCAATCTTGGATCTCAGTCTCGCTATGTTCACACTCAGTGTGTTCTTATCCACGAAATTCCCATCGATATCCCATATCTTCTCCAGCATAATCTCCCAGGTCAGTACCTGCCCCCGGTTCTGGATCAGAATTTCCAGAATTTTGATTTCTGTCCTGCTCAAGGCAATCCCGTCGCCATTGCGGGTCAATATCTTACTCCTGAAATCATAGGAGAGTTCTCCCGACCGGTATATATGGCTGTCCTCCTTCCTGTTTCTGCGCAGCACGACGCGCAGACGCCTTAAGAGAAGGGGAATGGAAAACGGCTTTGTCACATAGTCGTCTGCCCCGGCATCAAATCCCCATATCATATCCCGCTCTGTATTCCGTGCAGTCAGAAAAATCACAGGTACATCAAGGCTGTCCCGGATCATCTCGAGGAAAGTACGGCTGTCCCCATCCGGCAAAGAGATGTCGAGCAGAACCGCATCAATCGGTCCGTCCAGCGCCTCTTTTATTTCCTTTATATTTCCCGCTGTCGCGGTCTCATAGCCTTCCTTTTTCAAAGTGTATACGATGCCGCTTCTAAGAGCCTGGTCGTCCTCTGCCACCAGAATCCGCTCCATCCTTCCATCCCCCTCTCTTTTGTTCCCGGCAGATCCTACTGAGCTTCCCTCAGCCGTTCCACCACAGTCTTCTTATTCAGCACCCGTGTCAGGATATATGCCACTGCTATTGAAAGTCCGGTTCCCGCTGCCGCAACCATACACAGGGACGCCATGTACAGAGACGGGACAAATCCCGTCGAAACCGGATATTGTGCTACCAGGCGTGTTACAAAATATCCCACAGGAATTATGAACACAAGGCTGGTCAGGATCATCCTCATCCCCCTGGCAAAAATATTCCCCATCATCTGTCGTCCTGTCATTCCGATTGACTGAAGTGCGGCATATTCGATTTTTCTCGAGAGTACGTCTGTTACAAGTGTGTTGACGATATTCGCCATGCCGATCAGCCCTGCCACGATACCTACAAAAATGCCGATGCATACTTTCTGCGTTTTCTGCACTTCCTCGCTTAGCTTTGTCTCATACTTTGATGCAACCAAAACCTGGGAGTTCATACTTTCTTTTACAATCTCTTCCAGTTCTGCCTGGCAGGCAGCCTCATCCTGGTCTGATGTATTGATCAGGATACTGGATACCATCTCATCCGCCTGTTCCCCGTAGATCTCCCGAAACGCGCTGTCCGAGATGGCAAACTGGATTATCGGATCGATCTCCCCGGCATAGTTGTCCGGCTTCACACCCACGACAGCCATGACGGTAAAGGTTTTGTCCACATAGCTCTCTGTTGCATAATTATAGAAAGACAGGGTAAGCTCGTCTCCCGCTTTCAGTATATTATATTCATAGTCTTCCCCCGCAAACGCGGCATTGTACGGCTGGTAAATCAGATAATTGCCTGACGCAAATTTGCCGGCGTCCAATGTCCCGTCGTAGACGTTAAGGTTTGCGGCTTCCATCCCAAGCGCGCCTGCGTCCATTCCGAGTATCCCCGCTTCAAAATCCCGCTTGTTTCCCACTGCCTCTGATACTGCATTCAGCCAAAATTCATTCACATCGGCAGCCTCTGCCTCTTTTTCCAGGATCTCCCCATACTGCCCGTCCGTTTTCACTCTTGAGAGAGACTCGGAGTAGCTTCCATAGTCCGGATCCTGGCCTAGGTCAGCGGCACGGTAGAAAATATAACTTTCCCCTGCAAAATCCACATCGGACACCCTCTCCACCAGCTCCTGATCCATCGGTTCATACGGTGCATCCATAAGCTGAACCGCGTGATATTGATAAACTTTAAAGTCCGCTTCATTCATCCTGTTCACCATCCATTGTGTATCATACCCCACCAGGGAGGTATACAGGGCACAAAAGAGGATTCCGCTCAGGGTGAAAGACAATACTGCGAATACGGTCTTTTTCCTTCCAGATGCCCGAAATCTCGCCGCTTCCACAGGAGATACCTTCGCCGCAAGCGACAGCGATTTTCTGCTGCTGATCCACACGGTGACTGCGGCAAACAGGATTCCGATCAGTGAAGCAAGCGCCAGGGATATCCCCCCTTCATAGTAACGGGAAAAGGAAAACTGTGAATCCTTCAACAGGCGGATGACCAGCACGTTAATTCCCGCGCCCCCTGCTGTGCCGAGCAGAATGCCCGCAGCCCCCAGGCGCATCACCTGGTAGTTGAGCATGGCACGAATCTGCCTTCCCGTCATGCCGATCGTCTTCATGCTTCCCATAAACCGGATGTCGTTCACAACCGAGATGTAGAAAATATTGTAGATCAGGATATACCCATATACGATGACCAGGAGCAAAAGCGCTGCCCCTCCGACAAAAATCATTGTATAATCCTGTGTCGATATCAGCATAACCCCATTACCGCCTACAGCCTCATTCAGCGCTTCCAGCTTTTCCTGCACCTGGGCAGAAGGGGTCTGGTGCGTAACACCGGTAAGCTTCGTATAGATGACAGAATTTGCATCCCCCAATTCCGGATTGTAAAGATCCGGGAAATCTTCCGTTGTATAGAGTTCCTCATAATCTCCGATCGCCTCCAGGGGATTATCATAGAATCCGCTGATTGTGACCTCCACCGGTCTTTCCACCCGCTCTTTGTTTTCCTGCACAACAAGGTTCAGTGTCATCTTCTGCCCCGGAGTCATCTCCCTGCCCGTCTTTCCGGCAAGTGTATCTGACATCAGGACTTCACCGGCATTTTGGGGATACCTGCCGCTGATGAGGTCCACATAGTTGTGTATATAGTATCCATCGCTTACCGCAAGAAATTTCACGACATTCCCGGAAAACTCCTGGTTCCGGGGAGTGCCCTGCATACACGGCCGGGCGATATCTGCCCACTCTACTCCCGGCTGTTCCTGTATTGCCTCAAGCAGCTCGGGGCCGCCGCAGATTCCTGCCCCGTTAGTCCCGGGCGCCGGATTCATCTGCGCTTCCGTCATAAAAGCTTTTACCGTACTCACTCCTGCCCCGCAGATGATGGTAATCAGAATCGTAGTCAGCGCGATGGCAAGGCATGCCATAATATTGCGGAGGCGATGGACTTTCATTGTTCCTTTTGCGATATCCCGGACGATTCCTCTGTTAGAGTTCTCATACATTACCGATCACCTCCGACAATCCGTCCGTCTTCAATATGGATGATACGGTCCGCAAGCTGTGCATTTTCTTCATTGTGTGTGATCATGATGATCGTCTGGCTCAATTCCCTGCTTGTCATTTTCAAAAGTCCCATTACTTCCTGGCTTGTCTTGGAGTCAAGATTCCCCGTAGGTTCATCGGCCAGGACAATCGATGGTTTGGCTGAGAGCGCCCTGGCAATGGCAACTCTCTGCTGCTGCCCTCCCGAGAGCTGGTTCGGATATGCCTTCAGTTTCTTTTCTATTCCCAGCATTTCAGTAATCCTGTGGATATATTCCCTGTCCACCTGATTCCCGTCCAGCTTTACCGGCATAACAATATTTTTATATACATTCAGAACCGTCACCAGATTATAATTCTGAAAAATAAATCCGATCTTTCTGCGCCGGAATATCGTCAGCTCATCCGGTTTCATATCGGAAATATCCTGCCCGTCTATCGTGACCCTTCCCTCATCCGGCGCATCCAGTCCTCCGATCAGGTTCAAAAGCGTTGTTTTTCCCGATCCGCTTGTCCCGACAATTGCCACAAACTCGCCTTTTTCCACTGAAAAGCTGCTGTGGTCCACCGCCTTTACAAGACTCTCGCCTTTTCCATAATACTTTACAAGTCCTTCTGCTGTCAAAATCTCCATTGCCGATTCTCCTTTTTCTTTTCCTGATGCTTCTATTGAACCAAAGACTTCTTACAAAGTTCTTACAGATCTGCTTTTTCTCTTACGGATTGGAAATGAAGGCCTTCAAAAAAGAGTCTTGGAAATCACAGCCGGCCCCATCCGCTGTTCTCCCTGTGGAGTTTTCCGGATGGGGCCGGACATCGCCTACCGATATTTATTTACAATTTCATGCATAGTATCCCATTTTTCTTCCATATCTTTCACAAGTTTAAACTGTGTCCGGCATCGGTCAAGATTGTGTTTCTCCCTGTAAACCTTAAAATAATGATCGCCTTCCAGATAATCTGCCAGAAATCTCATGCCGCACTCAAATGTCATGACTTTTGCTCCCATGGGAAGGAGCTCTGTCTCTTCTGCCGTAAGGCTTCCGGCACATCCTTCGAGGAATCCTCTCACATAGCAGTCATAGAGTTCCATGCTGCATGATACTTTGTCAAGATCCTGCTCATCCTCTGCAGCCGTGCTTGCCCCAAAGCGGATCGAGTCCCCAAAGTCATTCATCGCAAGTCCCGGCATCACAGTATCCAGGTCTATCACACAGATCCCCTTCCTGGTCTTGTTATCGATCATAATGTTATTGAGCTTGGTATCATTATGCGTGACCCTCAGCGGAACTTCGCCCTTTTCCTGAAGTCCTGCAAACACGTTGGCGACATCCTCATGCGCCAGCACAAAGTCGATCTCTTCCTGTACTTCCGCCGCCCGGGAACATACATCTTTCTCAACCGCTTCCTGAAAAACTTTAAATCTTGCCTTCGTATCATGGAACCCCGCTATCGTCTCATGAAGCGTCTCGGCCGGATAATCGGCAAGAAGTCTCTGGAAATGTCCAAAGGAGCGCGCACTCTCGTAAAAATCTTCCGGTCTCTCTACCCGGTCATATGAGGTGGCGTCCGTAATATAAATATAGGATCTCCAATACTCGCCTTTCGAGTCTACATAGTATGGCTTCCCATCCTTTGCAGAGATCAGATTGAGTGTCTCTCTGTCCGGGTCTCCCCCGTTGGCAATAATCTTTTTTCTGAGATGGGACGTCACTCCTACAATATTCTCCATCAGTTCCACCGGATTTTTGAAGATTTCTCTGTTCATTTTCTGAAGGATCACCTTCATGCTCCCCATCTCAGCAATCTCATATGTAAGAAGATATGTGTCATTGATATGGCCGCTGCCATATACTCTGCGGTCCAAAAGCCTCCCTTTAAATTTAAAATTCGCCGTTGCCTCCCTTAACTGTAACTCTGATACAGGCTGCATACCTATCTTTCCTCCCATAATCTCTCAGGATAAACTCCTTCATCCTTCAGTGCCCGGACAGCTGCCATAACGACCGGCTTGTCTTCTTTATATGTTACCCCATACCATTTGTCCTCCGATTCCAGGACAGACACTGACGCCCTTCCCTCTTCCAGAAGACCGCTTACAACAGCCGGGAGGAAATACTCGCATTTCAGAGGATTTTCTCTGAGCCCCTTTTCAAGAAATCCCGGGAACCCTTCTCTGATTTCCTTCAGAATACTCTTTGTAAATCCCCACATGTTCATGGATACGATCGTATCTCCGTCAATCTGTGTCCAGGTCGCTCCGTCATCCTCAGAATAGGCAATACCCCCGTCTTTCTTTTCTATTCTTGTTCGCTCTACAACCCGGATGAGCTCTTTTCTGTCGTTGAGTTCGCAGATTCCCCTTGCAACATGCCCATTGTCCGTCACAGTATTCTTCAGGCGGTAACCGACCATCGTATATCGGTATTTATCGTCATCTTCGTGGGTTGTAAGATAATCGTAAATCTTCTGGAACGCATGCCGCCCATAGTAATCGTCCGCATTGATGACTGCAAAAGGCCCGTCTATCTCATCCGCCGCGCTCAAGACTGCATGCGCGGTTCCCCACGGCTTTACACGGTCCGCCGGAACCTCAAACCCTTCCGGTATACTGTGAAGATCCTGGAAACAATACGCCACTTCCATGACGCCCTCCATTCTCTTTCCCACCGCTTCTTTGAAATCCGCCTCATTTTCTTTCTTTATGATAAAAACCACTTTTTCAAATCCTGCGCGCCTGGCATCATAAATAGAAAAGTCCATAATGATATGCCCCTCTCCATCTACAGGATCAATCTGCTTTAACCCGCCATATCTGCTTCCCATCCCAGCTGCCATAATTACCAGAACCGGTTTCCTCATAATCTGAATCCTCCTTTCACATCCGCCAGCTCCGGCGGACACCCTCATCATTGTCTTATTGTTGCTATGCTTATTTTATGATAAACGGCATAAAAAATCTTTATCCTATATTCCATTTCCTTTGCACTATCTGCACTTTAAATTTGCATTTTTGTCTTCTTTAGACTATGATAACATTACACTTTACCACAATATGCGGGGAGGAAAGCGAAATGAAATATCAGGGAATCACTCTTACTGACGCCTTTCGGATCGAGAACCTCTATTCCCTCCATTATTTTGAATACATGAACAGTTTCTTTTTTCCCGGTGAATCACATAATTTCTGGGAATTTGTCTGTGTCGACAAGGGAGAGGTGACGATCGGGGCAGGCTCCCACACCCATACACTAAAACGCGGGCAGATTATATTCCACAAACCGAATGAATTTCACTGGGTAAAAGCCGGAACGGGCGCTGCGCCCAATCTGGTCGTCATTTCCTTTTCCTGTTCCGGGCAGCTTATGGATTTCTTTGAGGGAAAAATTCTGCAGGTCACATCTGACGAGCGGAAGCTTCTGGCGAAGGCTGTTATGGAGGCAAAAGAGTATCTTTCTGATCCCTTGGGAGATCCCTACCAGACAGTACTGCGGGCGATCCCCGGTGCATCCCCCGTATCCGGGCAGCTTATACGCCAGTATATCGAGCAGTTTCTGATCAGCCTCTACCGCCGCTGCATCGCCCAGCACCCTGCTGTTGCCTGCCCCGCCCCTGTCTGCCCTCCTGCCAAGATGACAAGGGAGAACACCAATGAGGAGATTTTTTCTGATATTATCCGATATCTGGAGAGACATGTGCCTTCCCATGTCACAATTGAAAAAATCTGCCGGGACAACCTGATCGGACGCTCACGGCTGCAAAAGCTTTTTCAGCAAAAGTGCGGACAGGGAATCATAGAATACTATACAGGTATGAAAATAGAAGCCGCAAAACAGATGATCCGCACTGAAAAAATGAACTTTTCACAGATTTCGGAAAATCTCGGGTATTCCTCCATCCACTACTTTTCCCGACAGTTTAAAAAGAAAACCGGAATGACGCCGTCCGAATATGCAGCCTCTATAAAAGCCATCTCCGAGCGCCCTTTTGACTCTCCCTGACAGAGATGCCCACCGGTTCAGGTGATGCCAAACCTGACCGCATTGTATATATTGACCACGATTATCACTGCCATAAGCATTATAAAAAGCCTGTCGACCCCTTTTTCATCGATCCTCCTGTTTACCTTGCTGCCCAGCGTCCCACCTAATATTCCCCCTATAACCATTGCAAGGAAATACGCCACGCTGATATCCGGTACGGTCCCCGACACACAGGTCTGAATCAGGCTGGTGATCTGTGAAAACATGATAATATAGAGAGAACTCAGCGCTGCGTCTTTTGTGTCCATTGAGAAAAAATACGCAAGAACAACGAGATTGATTGGACCTCCTCCTATTCCGAGAAAACTTGACATAATGCCCAACAGTGCCCCAACCACAAGGCACAGCCATATCTTCCCATATGATTTTGTCCTGATACGTTTCTTATACACTGTATACAGCAACGTACCAGCTGTTATGGCAATTAGCACAAGCGCCTGGACCATCCCCACAAAATTTTCATCTCCTACACAGGACTTAAGGGACTGAAACATACTTTTTCCCAGGACACCGCCAACTGCAGCCCCGACAGCAAGTCCCGTCGCCGTGCGTACATTGAGCCTTGCCGAACCGGACCGGATATTTTTATACACAGAAACCACAGACATCGCAAGCACCGTGCAGCCCGACAGCAAGCTGATACTGCTTACATCCATGATTCCCGTGGCATCCAGGACCGGCTTGATGATAACGCCTCCTCCTATCCCACAGACCGATCCCACCGTCGATGAAAGGATGCTCACAATAAAAAAAACAAAAATCAAGAACTACTACCTCCTTTTCTTGCTTTTCCCCTGTGATTGTATTATTGTGAATATAGAATTGCCAAACAATAACTGACAAGGAGCAAAAACATGGGAAAGCCTAATATTGTCCTGATCATGACAGATCAGCTCCGGGGCGACTGCCTCGGATACGCCGGGCATCCGGACGTAAAAACACCTTATCTTGATACACTTGCCTCAAAAGGCATTGTCTTTGACCGCGCATACAGCGCCTGCCCGAGCTGTATTGCAGCCCGTGCCGCCATACATACCGGAATGGAGCAGAGCCATCACGGACGTGTCGGATATGAGGACGGCATCCCGTGGAATTACGGGCACACACTTGCCGGTGAACTATCCCAAGCCGGCTATTACACGCAATGTGTAGGGAAAATGCATGTCCACCCGCTGAGAAACTATCTGGGATTCCACAACGTAGACCTCCACGACGGTTATCTCCACTCTGCCAGATACAGCAGTGTCCCCTACTCCGAATCCCAGTTTGTGGCAGATGACTACTTCTATTTTCTCAGGCAGGAACTCGGAATCTCCGCCGATGTGACAGACACAGGAATTGACTGCAACAGTTTCCTCGCGCGCCCCTGGATGCATGAGGAAAAATATCATCCGACCAACTGGGTGACAGAGCGCAGCCTCGATTTCCTGCGCAGACGAGATCCACGGCAGCCGTTTTTCCTGATGGCATCCTATCTGCGTCCGCATCCGCCATTCGACGCGCCGCAACACTATTTTGGCCTGTACAGCGGAAAAGATCTGCGCCCGCCGTTTATCGGCACATGGGAATCAGACATCTGTCTGCATCGGGACGGCAGAATCTTTGATTCCAAAACCGGACCGGCTGATCCTGAGCTTATCAGGCAGGCGCAAATTGGATATTATGCATGCATCACTCATCTGGACCATCAGATCGGGCGGCTGATCATGGCCCTCATTGAGCACGAAATCTATGAGGATACCGTTATCCTTTTCACGTCAGATCACGGGGAAGAACTGTGCGACCATCATATGTTCCGCAAATCAAGGCCTTACGAAGGCAGCTGCCATATTCCTCTGATCCTGTCTGCGGGGAACAATGCCCTGCCTGATATGAAACGCGGCTCTGTCTGCCACAGCATTGCAGAACTGCGCGATATCATGCCCACGGTTCTTGACATAGCGGGAACGGATGTCCCGGCTTCCGTGGACGGTTCCAGCCTGCTTCCCCTTTCGGAAGATCCCAACAGACAGGTGCGTCCGTGGCTCCACGGAGAACACTCCTATGGTGAGTTTTCCAACCACTGGATTGTCACGGAACACGATAAGTATATCTGGCATTCCATGACGGGCCAGGAGCAGTATTTTGACCTTGCCGGCGACCCCCACGAGCTGACTGACCTTATTTCCGAGGAGGCATATAACGAACGGGTCTCTAAGCTGCGTCATTGCCTTATCCAAAGCCTTGCAGACCGGCCTGAAGGGTTTACTGACGGTACCAGGCTGATTGCCGGCACTCCCTATCCCCCTACCCTTCCCTGCGCCGAGGACAGATAATCTTCGTTTCCGGCAGGAAACGGATACTTTTATTTCATCAGGAGGCGAATTTTATGGCACACCGACATTATTCTGTACACAATACCAACATGGAGAAAGTGGACGCCAGGCTTTTATCTGTCACCCTGTCCAAGGACGAGGAAGACTGGGCAAACCTGCTGCACACACATTCCTTCACCGAAATTTTCTACGTTTTAAACGGAAAGGGGAAGTTTCTCTTCCGGGATGAATCCTACCCCATCAGCCAGGGGGACCTCGTCATTGTCCCCCCCTACCTGGAGCACACCGAGCGGTCCATCCCCGGAAGGCCCCTGAAATACTATGTATTGGGCATCGACGGCATTACATTGCGCCCGGACGGGGAGCCTTCCACCAGACAGATTTTCTGTAATTTCAGCGCAACTCCGTTTATAGCGGAATTATTTGAAGAAATGCTCTATGAAATGCGAAACAGCGACTATGGTTCCGACTCTATCTGCCAGAAACTTCTGGAAATCCTTCTGGTCAAGCTCATACGGAGAGAGCATCTGCTGCTGCTTCCTGCCGCCCAGACTTCAGGGCGGATGACAAAAGAATGTGCCCAGATCAAGGAATATCTGGATACGAATTATGCGGAACACATCACGCTCGACAGCCTGACCCAGCTGACCCATATGAATAAATATTACATGGCACATTCCTTCACAAAATACACCGGTCTTTCCCCGATCCAGTATCTGAATGAACGCCGTCTTGAAACTGCCTGCCGCCTGCTGAGGGAAACCGACTACTCCATATCGGACATTTCTTCTTCTGTCGGCTTCTCCTCACAGTCGTACTTCACACAGATCTTTCGCAAGAAATATGATATGGCACCGCTGAGATATCGTCAGACAAACAGCGGAAAATAAAGCTTTCCCAGATTTTATATATCTGCGAAAGCTTTATTTTACCGGCTATATTTCATACCAAATGATTTCGTTCGCATCAAGCTCCAACTCAAAACTCGTGCCGTCCCCTTTATAAACCGTTGTCCTCTGGGGCTCATAGGTATTATTGACAACACAGTACTTCCCGTTTTTCACATATGCATGGACCTCTACATTAAAGTTTGAACTGAACCATTTATGCAGATTCTCTTCATCATGTGCCGCCCATATGATAGAGCGGTATAAGATACGGCTGTTCTCGAAACTGTACGGAAGCCCGCTTATATATACACAGCGTCCCCTGCCAAATTCATTTACAGCCATCTGTACCTCTTTCTCATTCTGAACAAGAATCCGGGTTCCATCAAGCGCATAAATATTTTTCTTGCCCTCTCCAAAATCAATTTCCTTTGTGCAGTCCTCTTTTATGAAATGGTCATGTTCATCCCAGTTATATTTATCCACATTCAAGGTAAAGCCGGTCTCTTTTTCCACACCCATCACAGATGCAAGCTGGAAGAAACGTCCTTCATGCTGATGGGCAGCCGGCTCTCCCACGCCGATAAATCCTCCTCCGTTATAGATAAATCTTTTCACTGCCGTCACAATTTTTTCATCTGTCCAGTTCTCCCCGCCGGTGTACGCCGTATCTGCATCACCGATATTGAGGATGACGTCCGCATCGTCAAGTATCTCAGGATTTTCCCTGATATCGTCAAAACTTATGAAGCGCACATCAAACGGTGCCCCGCTTAGCGCCTCTGTCACACCGGCATAGGAATAATTTTGCTTATGGTAGATCGCGTGATGGACCATATGATTTCCCCATGCCCTCATCCTGCCCCAGCAGTTCAGAATACACACTTTTTTTATGCAGTACGGAGTCGCCCCTTTAATATTGTCATAAAGCGTCCTGAATTCATTACACACGCTCTCCACGTAATCGATAAACTCCGGAAACTGCATCGCGAGCTTCAGGTATCCGCCGTATCCGATTCTGTCGATCGGTTTCCTCAAGATCGCCCTTCTGGCTGTCACCCAGTTTATTTTCGCTTCTTTCACCGGATCGCCGCCCTCATGGAAGGTGTCGGGGAAAAAATAGGGCAGAAAACGTCCCTCTGTATATTTCACGCCTTCTATATCGCTGATCAGCCGCAGTGTAGACCCGTTTCCTACGCTTCCCACAACCGCATCAAGACCTATGGTCTTAAATTCATCCATAAATGGTTCCATCCCGATCCAGTGGTCCCCAAGGAACATCATCGCCTCTTTCCCGCACTCATGTGTAATATCTACCATCTCTTTTGCAAGCTTCGCGACTTCCCTTCTCTGAAAATCCTGGAAGTCCCTGAACTCTTTTGATGGAATCCGGTATGTATTGTTCATATATCCCTGGTCAATGATAAATTCCGGGCGGAACCTGTAGCCGACTTCCTTCTCAAACTGCTCCAGGATATACGGGCTGACCGAGGCAGAATAACCATACCAGTCTACATATTTCTCCCTCGCCAGTTCGTCGAAAAGCAAAGTGAACTGATGGAAGAATGTGGTATAACGGATCACGTCTATATGAGGATTATCCGCAATATATTTTCTCAGGCGCTCCATAGAATATTTGTGTGTCTTCGGCTGGCGCACATCAAATGTAATCTGTTTTTCAAAGTCGGTCCAGCCGTTTGTAACCGCATTGTACATATGGACAGGATCCCACATAATATAAGCAAGAAAGCTTACCGTATAGTCATGAAATTCCACCACATCAGAGACCGTCACATTTCCGGTCTCACCGCTGTATGCCCAGCGCGATGGCGGGACAACCTCTCCTGTTGTCCTGTCTATCACTTCCCACCATCTTGTTATATCATCATGGTCGTTTACCTTCAGCATATCTGGATACAGATGATCCATCAAGTGGATTGTCAGATTATTTTCCGTCGCAGTATAAAACGGCGTCATAATGTACATCTGCTGAATCTCATCAGGGTTTGCTTTCGCCCATGCGTTGTCTTTTCTTGTGGTATAATATGTGGAATACACCTTTGCATCAACATTTTTTAACTCTTCCGGGTAATCTGTCCCATCGCAGTCACGGATCGCATCCGCGCCCCACCGCTTCAGAATCTCCAACGTTTCCGGAACTACATCCACGTCTGTGGGAATGGTCACTCTTCCGGTTGATTTCTCTTGCATAATGCTTCTCCTCTCATCATGATATGAAGTTATATGCTGTCATCCTTTCACACCGCCGCCGGTAACACCTGCGATAATCTTCTCTGAAAGGAAGATATAGAGCAGGAAGGTCGGCAGGAACACAATGATGACTGCTGCAAACAATCCGCCGTAATCTCCCGTGTATCTCATGGAATTTACGATCTGAAGCAGACCGACGCCGACCGGCATCGTATCTGTGGAACTCGCAAAGATCAATGCCATGAAGAACTCGTTCCATACACTCAGGAAGTTAAAAATCGTAACCGTGATGATCGCAGGCTGTACAAGGGGAAGCATAATCTTCCAGAATGTCTTTGCCGGCGTACATCCGTCGATCGCCGCCGCCTCCTCATAGCTTCGCGACAGGCTGGCGAAAAAGTTCAGCAGATATGTTGTTGTAAATGGCACCCTTATAAAAATATACAGGAGAATCAAAAGAATCCTTCCCCTGATATGAAGCTCTGCCGTCAGGGCATAGATCGGCATGATAATCATAACCTCGGGAATACTCATTGCAAGAATCAGGCTGGTCTTGATCGGCTTATTCCCGAGAAACGTGAATCTGGACAGAACATATGCGGCAGGCGCCGAAATCAGAATCACGCATGTACAGGAGACAACAGAGTAGAGCAGCGAATTCATAAAGTAGCTTGCCACATCATTCCCAACCCATGCATTCGCATAGTTTTCCCAGTGGAATCCCGATTCAAACTTGAATACTGCCCCGGAAAATATCTCTTTTGTCGTAGAAAGGCTTGCCCCCAGTATCCAGATCAGAAAAGCCGCAGTAAATACGATCCAGATCAAAACAATAACGTATCCCGGGAGAAGCGAAACTTCTTTTTTCCAGTTAATCTTTTCTTTATATTTTACCTTCTCTTTTTTACTCATATTTTCACTCCATTCTCAGGACAATCCTGCAAAGGTATGCAGATATTCATCCTGTCCCACACCATATCAGGAGATTAGAACTCCAGATCGTCGTCCTTGATCAGCCTGTTTGTAATGAAATATACAAGAGCAACGAAAATCGCAAGGGTCACGCCAATCGCTGCACCGGCTCCGGCATCTCTTTGGACATTTCCTTTCGTTCCGAACACAACGTCATAGAGATATACAACCGGAACAACCGTTGACGCCTCAGTTGAGACAGACGAGAACATTCTTGACCACAGGAAGAATGTAATACAGTTTACACTCCAGAACGTGATATTCGTCTTGAAAATGCTTTTCAGCAACGGCAGGGTAATGCTTGCGAACTGCTGGACCTTATTTGCCCCGTCAATGGTCGCCGCCTCGTAGAGATCCGATGGAATACGCTCGATCCCACTGATAAAGATCAGCATATAATATCCGACTGCGCCAAATACAAAAGCGATGAGCATTGCCCAGAATTTCAGGTCTGTTCCCAGCCAGTTGATCCCCGTAATCCCAAAAAATCCAAGGATTCTGGTCAGCATACCGTAGTCCTGGTTATACACGTACTGGATCCACATGGTAGCCAGCGCCACGGCACTGATTACGTTCGGCAGGTAGATCGCAGCGCGGAAGAACTTCTTAAACCGTATTCCGCTGGTCAGTATTACAGCGAAGAGAAGTCCAATGCTCAGTGTTGCGATGCCCCCGATAACCCAGATCAGCAGCATGTTCTGCATCGCCCTGATATAAGTAGCACTTCCAAAAAGTCTGAGATAGTTATCAACACCGTTAAATGTCCAGTCAGAAAAATCAGCCGTCACACTTTCGATGCCAAAAAAGCTCATAACTACTGTCCTGATGACCGGATACAGATACATGATAAGCAGCGTCAGCACACACGGAAGGGTAAAACATATGATAAATCCTTTGTTTTTTTTCATTTCACTTGTCACCTCTTCTGACAAAATGAGGTGACGCCATCGGGCGTCACCTCCGGTTTTTAAAATCACTCCTAGTATAAAGCATCCAGCGCGGCAGTAACTTCTTCACCACTGCTATACTGTCCCTCATACATTTTGATCACAACATCCTGAATGCTGGACTGAAGGTCTGCATTGGAGTTCAGGCCCATGTTCCATGTAAGCGGACTGCTGTCCAGAGACTGCAGGACTTCAATTGTACCATTCTGAGATTCCGGTGCTGTGTTATTCGGGTCTGCCGGAATCTGGTTTGCCGTATCAGCCATCTTCTGGTCATACTCGCCTGTTACAAGGAACATTGCAAAATCAAATGCTGCCTGCTGATTCTCGCTGTAGCTTGTGATCGCGATAGAGTTTGATCCGGCGTAAGCGCCTGTCGGGTCTGCTCCTCCGTCAACTGCCGGATAGTTGAACATATTCCAGTTCAGCTCTGTGCCGCTGTTCGCGTTTACTTCTGATGTTACGTAGTTCGCGCAGACAACCATAGCCACGTCTCCGTCGATTCCCATGGAATTCTGGCTTGCCGGGTACTCGTCCGGTGCTCCATCAGCAAGATATCCCGCATTGACAAAGTCAACCATATCCTGTGCCGCCGAAACAGCGCCTTCATTGTCACTCCAGCCGCCGTTTGTCGTCAGCTCTGCAACCGCTTCCTCGCCAATCCATCTGTCAAGATGGTATCCGAAGAAGAACATTGCATAAGCGCTGTCCAGAGCCATCGGCTGATATCCTGCATCAACAAGCTTCTGGCATGCCGCCAGAAAATCGTCCCATGTTGCCGGTGCTTCTGTGATTCCCGCATCATCAAAGAGATCCTGGTTGTAGAAAATACCTCCTACCTGAGGCTGCTCCGTAATGCAGCAGAGGAATCCTGCCCACTCTGTCGCCTTATCGTTAAAGATCTGGTAGCTGTTGTCCGCATATCCTGCTGCTTCTGCCATGTCAGTCAGGTCAGCAACATAGTCCGCATAGTTCAGTGCAATTCTGTTGTAATCTTCCTCGAACAAATCGATCTGCTCCTCCGCCTCAAGGGATGCGGAGATCACTGTGCTGATATCACGTCCTCTGAACTCGATATTTACAACTGCACCTGTCTGTTCCTCAAAAGCGTCTGCTGCCTCCTGAAGAACCTTTCCCTGAGGTTCATTGTTGTTCCACATTGACCAGTATGTAAGTTCCACGCCGTCGTATTCCCCGCCTGAGCCGGAATCTCCGCCTGAGCCGCCGGATCCGTTTCCACATCCAGCCACAAGACCTGCTGTCATAGCTGTAACAAGCAGAATACTCATCAGTTTCTTTTTCATTTTTCTTCCTCCTTCTTTTTATGTTAGACTCATTATATTCCTCCCCTGATCTGCATTTCAATCAATATATTGTTTTGTTTTTTATGTTTATTGTCATTCCTTCGTCTTATATAACAATATTTTTCTAATTTTATCATTAATTCACACAATTATTTTTTCTCATACGGCACTCTTTTTTTATATTTTAGACAATATTGCGCTATCTCCCGGATCTGATCCGCACATTTTTCAAAAAAGGTTCTGTAGGAGCCGCAAAAATATTCCCGGTATGTCTCTCCACCTTCCTCCGGCACCCTGCGCCTTCTGCATCCTCCCCTGCATAGCCTGTACCACCGGCATTTCCCGCATGTTTCCGAAAGGTTTCCCGACTCTTTTATAAAAGCCTTTCCTGTGCTGCTTTCCAGGAAATCCCGGACTCTGCCCGTATGGAAATCTCCCAGCCTGTATTCATCCAGCACGTAGAAATCACAGGGATATACGCTGCCGTCCGCCTCTGTCACACACTGCACGCTGCACACCCCCCGCTGTTCACACGCCTCGGGAGGAAACCCCATCAGAATCCCCACATAGTTTTCAAACTGGCGGATATACGGGGCCTTTCCTCTCTTCCAGTCCTTGTGCCAGAGCCGGAAGAGTTCCGTCAAAAACTTCCCGTACATTTCAGGAGTAAGCGAATACTCTTTTTCCCCCGGCGCTTCCCACAAAGGGTCAAGGCAGGCAATATACTGTTGATAATGCCAGCCGTTCCTCTTATACTCCTGATAGATTTCCCGGATCTGCTCTGCCGCCTGCCGCGTAACCACCGTGAGAATGTTGTAGTCCACCTTATATTGTTCCAGCATCTCCACTGCCTTGCGCACCCTTGCATAGGTCGGGCTGCCGTCTTTGCCCCGCCTGTACCTGTCATGTATCGTTTCCGTTCCGTCAACCGATATCCCGACAAGGAAATGGTGTTTCTGAAACAGGGCGCACCACTCTTCATCGATTAAAAGACCGTTTGTCTGAAACGAATTACTTACACGGACATGATTCCTGTTAAATCTTTCCTGCATCTCCACTGCCTTTTGAAAAAAGGCAGGTCCCCTTAACGCAGGCTCTCCCCCCTGGAATGCAAAGCACACCTCGCCCTGCGCCTGAAACAACACCTTCTTTATAATCATTTTCAGGGTCTCCTCCGACATCATTCCATAAGACGGTGTCTCCCTCTTTTCTGCTTCATCGCAGTAAAAGCAGTAATCACACTGCATATTACACAATCCAGAAGCCGGTTTGATCAAAATTGTCTGTAATGGCATAGCTATTTTCTCCCGCCGGGGTATCTTCTTTCCCGGCGCCCCTTTCTGATCCGTAATTCAAATAGACATCCTCAGGGCTTTGGCTCGCTGCAATTAAAAAAGGAAGCCCTTCCAGACTTCCTTACAGCGGAGAGGGTGGGATTCGAACCCACGCGCCCTTTCGGACAAACGGTTTTCAAGACCGCCTCGTTATGACCACTTCGATACCTCTCCTTATTTACGCCGGCTGGATAAATCCAGTCGGTTTTGCGACGCTGTTAATTCTATCATATACAGGAAATGACTGTCAATATGTTTTTCTACATTTGCAGAAATACTTCCGCGGTCTTCAGGTCCTCCGGCGTCGTAATCTTAATGTTTTCATACGAACCATAAAACATTTTAATCGGGAAGTTCAGCATCTGCTCTACTGCCATAGCGTCATCCGTCACTGTTATAAAGGGTTCCCCCATGAGAAGAGAATATGCGCTCTTGACCAGCTTTGTCTCAAATACCTGCGGCGTCTGCACGACCCACAGACTTTTCCTCTCCGGCGTATCCCTCACAAATTCGTTTTCATCCACGATCTTGATGGTGTCTTTCGCCGGGACGCCTGCCACGCATGCCTTGTATCTGCCGACACAGGCGTAAGCCCTCTCGATCATCGCCCCATCCACAAAGGGCCTTGCCCCATCGTGGATAAACACATATCCTTTCTCTTTTGCTTCCTGTAATCCGTTCCACACAGAGGCATAGCGCTCCGCGCCGCCTGCCACAATTTTTGACACCTTAGAGAAACCATATTTTTCTATAATCTCAGTCCCACAGTACGCCTCTTCCCCTTTCCCCGCCACAAGGATGATCTCATCGATCAGCGGGGAAGACTGAAATGCTTTCAGGGAATAATACAACACCGGTTTCCCTCCCATGAGGAGATATTGCTTGTGAATCCTGGTCCCCATTCTCCTTCCACTGCCCGCCGCAAGCACGACAGCCGTACAATATTCCTTCTCCGTTCCTTTTCCCATCAGTGTTCTCCCAATTTCAGATTCGGGACAGCATTGAGATCCCATCCGTGCCTCGTACCGGAAAGGAACTCATAGTAAGCCGCCGCACCTATCATCGCAGCATTGTCCGTACAGAAGACCGGGGATGGATAATAGAACCGTATCTCCCGCTCTGCGCACGCCTCTTTCATTGCCGCCCTCAGGGCAGTATTGGACGCAACTCCCCCGGCGATCGCAAATTTGTACATACCGTAATCTTCCGCCGCTTTCATGGAATTATCCACCAGCACATCAACCACTGCTTTCTGGAAGGAGGCTGCAATATCGGCGGGATCATAGCTCTCCCCTTTCATCCTGCATCCGTTGATATAATTCAGGACTGCCGATTTAAGGCCGCTGAAGCTGAAATCGTATTCCGCCCCTTCTATGTGCGCTTTCGGGAACTTCACTGCATCAGGATTTCCCTCTTTCGCGATACGGTCGATCTTTGGCCCTCCCGGATATCCCAGCCCGATGGCCCGGGCAACCTTATCGTATGCTTCCCCCGCCGCATCATCCCGTGTGCGTCCCAGTATCTCATATTTTCCATATTCCCTGACGCATACCAGGTGGGTGTGCCCGCCCGAAGCCACCAGGCACAGGAACGGCGGTTCCAGTTCAGGATGCTCAATATAATTTGCAGAAATATGCCCCTCAATATGATGTACCCCGACCAGAGGAAGGTTTCTGGCATATGCGATGGCCTTCGCCTCCGCCACGCCCACCAGAAGAGCTCCGACAAGCCCCGGTCCGTACGTCACCCCCACCACATCGATGTCATCAAGGGTCACTTTTGCCTCCTTTAAGGCTTCCCCGATCACCTGATTGATCTTCTCAATATGTTTTCTGGAGGCAATCTCCGGCACAACGCCTCCGTACAGCTTATGCAGGTCTATCTGGGACGAGATAATGTTGGAGAGGACTTCCCTCCCGTTATGCACGACTGCGGCTGCAGTCTCATCGCAGGACGTCTCGACTGCCAATATATTGATATCTCTGATTTCTTTCATATACGTGCCTCTCAATCTTCAAACTTCAGCTTGGCCGACATGGAATCTCTGCCGGCTTTCGCCGACGGAAAGATCTTCCGCACCTCATTCATATACTGTTCCGGACGGGTGAGGGATGGGCTGTAGTGTGTAAGCCACAGCTCTTTCACCTCTGCCTCCCTGGCAAGCCCTGCCGCCTCATAAAAAGTCATATGCTTATATTCCACCGCTTTTTCCGCCTTTTCCTTCTCCCCGTACATTCCTTCACAGATAAAGAGGTCTGAATTCCTCGCATTTTCCCGGATTGAGCTAACCGGCCTTGTATCTGTCGTGTACGTCAGCTTAATCCCTTTTCGGGGCGGACCGAGCACCATATCCGGCGTCAGGACGCCCTCCTCTGACTCAACAGTCTCTCCTCCCTGCAGGCGGCTCCAGTATTTCTGGGGGATATTTTGGGATATCGCCCGCTCCACGTCAAATTTTCCGTTCCGGTCTATCTCCAGCGTATAGCCGTAACAAAGCACATTATGATTGACCTTGAACGCCTTCAGCCGGTATCCGTTCATTTCAAACGTCTGCTCACTGCCTTCGATTTCCTTAAAAACAATCGGAAAAGGCAGCTCCGGCGCAATCACCCTCAGATTCCCCACAACCTTCTGAAGCCCCTTCGGTCCGATCATCGTCAGGGGTTCCCTCCTGTCGGCATTTCCCATCGTGAGAAGCAGTCCCGGGAGCCCGCTGATATGGTCTCCATGAAAATGCGTGAAACAGATCACGTCGATCGGCTTAAAGCTCCATCCCTTTTCCTTGATCGCCACCTGCGTGCCCTCTCCGCAGTCTATGAGAAGGCTGCTGCCATTGTACCGCGTCATAAGCGCAGTCAGGAAACGATAGGGAAGCGGCATCATACCCCCGCTTCCAAGCAAACAAACATCTAACATAATACCCCTCTGTGTTATCTTTTCTATCTCTATTCGGTAATTTCTGCCGGGATCAGAAAGGAATCCAACAGTTCATCGTAGCAGGACTCACAGAGATCAAAACTGTGCCTCTCTCCGTCTTTCTCCGAAAAATATCCCCATGTCTGATCCACACTGAACACGCCTTCCCTGGCATGTCCATTTACCACGGAAATCTCTTTTCCGCATTTATTACATACAATTTTTTTGACTTCTTTAGTTTCTTTCAACTGATACTGGCGCATACAATCTCCTCCTGTGCAATACAGTTTTTCTTCTTGTCACGCCTACATTATAAAGACAAGGCTTTAAAAATCCTACTGGGAACTGCTTCCGCTGTTATGGTTTATCTCCCAGTGCCCCTGCTCATCAGTATGCCGTCTTCCTGCGGTTCGCTATAAAAATGCTGACGGATTCCATCTACCTTAAATCCCTCTTTCCCGTAAAGCGAGCGCGCCGCCTCATTGCTCTCCCGGACGTCCAGAAGTACTCTTGCAATATTCCTTTCCCGGCAGAGCTTATCCAGCTTTGATAAAAGGGTATGGGCTACCCCCTGCCTTCTGAACTCCTTCACAGTGGCGATCCTCGTAATCTCCGCTTCGTCAGCCGCCGTGTAGGCAAGCAGGTATCCTGCAATACGCCCTGCTTTTCTGGCCGTCAGGCAGATCGTATTTCTCTGCCGCACCGTCTCAAGGATGGATTTCTCGCTCCAGGCATCCGAAAAGAGCGCATGCTCCATCTCCGCCACCGCAGCCGCGTCCTCCGCCGTCATCCCTTCCACTTCTGTTCCGGCATTTTTCTCCCGCTCCGCACGTTCTCTCTCCGCCTGTGATACCCGCAGATATTCCGGCTTATGCTCTGCGGCGGTCTCAAAGCGTCCCGCTTTGTAATAGCGGATTCCGAGAGCACCGACCGCTGCCGCCCTCTGACGGTTCATATAGGACGGGGCAAAAGAATAGGGCACCTTCAGTCCATCCGCCAGCATGTCCCGGCAGACAGGCACGCCGTCCCCCAGGAAAATGACCGGACGGGCATAGTTGTTGAGCCTCCGTATCAGGTCTTCCACTGATATTGCCATCTGCATTTTCAGCACCTGGAACACAGGCTCGGTCAGGTTCTGTCCGCCCTTTTTCCCCGCTTTTGAAGAGAACGTATAAATCCCCGTATAGACCTGCCTGCGCCTGGCATCCATAATCGGACAGATTAACCCCTCATAGGGGAACACATTGTAGGCAAGAGCATCCACCGTGGGAACATTAATCAATGGCTTATCAAGCGCCAGCCCCAGTCCTTTGGCAGTGGCTGATCCAATCCGGAGACCGGTAAAGGAGCCGGGGCCTCCCGAAACCGCTATCGCATCAATGTCAGACAGGCTTATGTCCACCATCCTTATCATCTCGTCGATCATCGGGAGCAGCGTCTGGGAATGGGTCTTTTTATAGTTCACCGTATATTCCGCAATCGTCTGTGTCTCCTCTACAACCGCGACTGTCGCCGTCATGCCGGAGCTGTCTATCGCCAATACTTTCATAAATCCTGCCGTTCCTTTCATACTGGTAAACGCCGGCGCAAAGCCTGTGCCTTGCGTCCGGCGCAAAAGCGCTGATCTATTCCAGCTCTTCAATCGTTATCCTTCTGTAGTCGAATCCTCTCTCCAGATCTTTTTCAATCAGGACTTCCGTCCGCTTTGCAGGCAGGATTTCTTTGATCAGATCCGCCCACTCTATCAGGGAGACCCCGTCTCCCATTACATAATCGTCAAACCCGACTTCCTCCATTTCCTCCACGTCACTGATCCGGTAGACATCAAAATGGCAGAACGGAAGCCGTCCCCCGTCATATACCTGGACAATCGTAAATGTAGGGCTGCTGACCGGCTCTTCTATCCCGAGCCCCTTTGCAAGACCCTGTGTAAATACAGTCTTCCCGACTCCCAGATCCCCTGTCAGGGTGAATACCTGCCCGGGATAAGCTTCCTCACCGAGCTTCATCCCTACACGGAATGTCTCTTTTGGATTATGGGTTTCTATCAGCATTTGGTTTTTCCTCCCACATACACCGGCGGCGGATCAGTGATGGAACAGACGGATCCCCGTAAATGCCATCGCCATATCATGCTTGTTACAGGCTGCGATCACATTGTCATCTCTCACGGAACCTCCCGGCTGAGCCACATATTTCACACCGCTCTTATATGCGCGCTCGATGTTGTCCCCGAACGGGAAAAATGCATCTGAGCCAAGCGAAACGCCCTGCAGCCTGTCAAGCCACGCCCGTTTCTCCCCGCGGGTAAACACTTCGGGTTTCACCCGGAAGGTATTCTCCCAGGCGCCGTCTGCAAGGACATCCATGTACTCTTCCCCGATGTAAAGGTCAATTGCATTGTCCCGGTCTGCACGTCCAATCCCGTCCCGGAACTGAAGCCCCATCACCTTCGGACTCTGGCGGAGCCACCAGTTGTCCGCTTTCTGTCCGGCAAGACGTGTACAGTGGATACGGGACTGCTGCCCCGCCCCGATGCCGATCGCCTGTCCATCCTTCACATAGCAGACAGAATTAGACTGGGTATATTTGAGCGTGATCATAGAGATCGCCAGATCAAGCTTCGCCGCATCCGGTATTTCCTTATTTTCCGTCACCACATTGGAGAAGAAATCCCGATCGATATTCAGCTCATTCCTTCCCTGCTCAAAGGTAATCCCAAACACTTCCTTGTGCTCAAGCTGCGCCGGAACATAGTCCGGATCGATCTGTATGATGTTATAATTGCCTTTCTTCTTCTGCTTTAAAATATCCAGTGCTTCCGGCTCATATCCCGGGGCAATCACTCCGTCGGACACTTCCCTCTTAATGAGCCTCGCCGTATCCACGTCACAGACATCCGACAGCGCAATAAAGTCGCCAAAGGAAGACATCCTGTCCGCCCCTCTCGCTCTCGCATATGCACATGCCAGCGGGGAGAGTTCCCCAAGGTCATCCACCCAGTATATCTTCGCCAGTGTCTCCGTAAGCGGAATCCCTACCGCTGCTCCCGCCGGTGAGACATGCTTAAATGACGTGGCAGCAGGAAGGCCGGAAGCCTTCTTTAATTCTGACACAAGCTGCCAGCCGTTAAAGGCGTCCAGGAAATTAATATACCCCGGGCGGCCGCACAGCACTTCAATCGGCAGCTCGCCCCCATCGCCCATGTAGATCCTGGACGGCTTCTGGTTCGGGTTACATCCATACTTCAGTTCCAGTTCTTTCATCTTTTCATCCGCTCCTTAGTGATTTTTATTTACAATCTTCGTTTCATATTTTCCTGTCTCTATCTCAATGTAGCGGACAAAAAGCGAAACCTTATTGTCCTCATCCAGACTTGCCCACAGAGTGTCTGTAAAGGCTTCCATATCATCCGGGATTCCGATCCGTTTCGGCTCCCCCTCAAAGCTGGGGAGAGGATCGCCATCACACAGATACGTGTGGATAAAGCGCCCTTCCCCTGCCGCCGGGTTCTCATAGGCAAATGTATATCTGCAGCAGCTGTCGGGGCTTCCGTTGCTGCTCTTTAAAATAGACATGGCAAAATTATACGTCCCGTTCTCGATATGCATGATGCCGGAAATGCGAGGCGTATAGTTTGGGCCATCCGGCTCAAACTCCCTGGTTCTTAAAGACTGTTCAAACGTAAGCTGCTTATCCATGCCCTCATAAATGGTATCTGTTTGATCGCCGTTTGTCACAATGGTCTTATTGCCAAGCACCCTCACAGGAGCATAAATAACAAGGCTTGGGTCCGTCAGCTTTGCAGGGTCGAACGCCTGCGTGCGGATCCCCTCGCCGTCTTCGACAAAAATGCGGTTTCTGCTGTTCACACTGCGGCCCATGATAAAGTATGCAGTGACAGCTTTCTTCCCGTCAGGAGTCTTCCCGATGATGATCCCTCTGCCCGGATAAGAATTGTTTTTCAGTTCTTCCTCGATCGACAACATTTTCATACCAACATTTCTCCTTTCAGTCATCTGCTTGCGTTTCCTTTTCCTCTTCCGGGAGGATCCGGAGATTTACACGGCTGATCCGGTTGTCCTTCACCTCTTCCACCGTAAAGACAAGATTATCCTTCTCAATCACATCGCGGTCCTCTTTCGCCGGGATGTGCCCCAGATGCTCGATCAAATAACCCGAAAGCGTATCGTAGTTCTCTGTCTCCAGCTTCAGTCCCAGCTCCTCGTTGAGGTCCTCAATCAGAATCCCGCCATCAAGCCGGTACTCTCTCTCGCTTATCGCCTCAATCTCCGGCGTCACCTCCTCATACTCCTCATTGATGTCTCCCATGATCTCCTCGACCAGGTCCTCAATCGTCACAATACCTGAGAAGCCTCCATATTCATCCACGAGAAGCGCCATATGATGCCTGGATTCCTGCATGGAATGGAACAGTTCATCCGCTTCCTTTGTCTCTGGCACAAAGAATGGCTTATGGAGCATGGAGCGTATGTCAATCTGTTCCAGGCCGGACTTTCTCAGCTCGATCATGACATCCTTTACATGGAGGACGCCTATGATATTGTCTATATTCCCTTCATAAACCGGAATCCGGCTGTGCCTTGTCTCAAGAATCTCGTCAATCAGTTCGTCGAAAGGCTCCTCAATATTTATACTGACAACCTCCCGCCGGGGAACCATGACCTCTCTGGCCGTCCTGTCGTCAAACGCAAAGACAGAGTCTATCATCTCCCGTTCCTCATCGTCAAAAGTTCCGCTTTCATTCCCCATTTTCAGAAGCGCTTTGATTTCCTCTTCCGTCACGGCTTCCTCCTGGTCTTCCGTCTTCATGCCAAGCAGCCTGAGCACAAATTTTGTTGAGATGGAAAGAAATTTTGTAAACGGTGAAAGAATGACCGAAATGTAATGTATCGGCATCACCGTCAGCATACAGAATGATTCCGCTTTCTGCAGCGCAATTCTCTTCGGGACAAGCTCTCCGAATACAAGATTGAAAAACATCAGAATCAGCGTTACGCCGTTATGGGCGATCTGGCTGCTGTAGGGAATATGAAACCCCTGCAGCCACTCTGCAAGGACAGGTGAGATCCCAGCAGCCGCAGATGCAGAAGAATAGAACCCCGCAAATGTGATTGCAACCTGGATGGTCGAAAGGAACTTCGTTGAGTCCTCAAACAGTCCCTCGATCACTTTTGCTTTCCGGTTCCCCTCTTCGGCAAGGGTACGTATCCTGTTCTTGTTCACAGATACGACCGCCATCTCCGCCCCGGCAAAATAAGCGTTCATCAAAGTAAAAAATAACAACAGTAACAATTCAAACAATACCGAGTTCCCGGCAGGGTCTGCGTCCATAAAAAATAACTCCTCCTAAAAAACATATTTTAGGAGAAGTATATCATGCACATGGCGTTTTAGCAAGATGCGATTCTCTTCTCCGCATGCTCTGCAATAAAGTCTGCCAGTTCTCTCTCCGGGATACCCAGGGCAAAAGAAAACTCACTATAAAGCGCATGCTCGAGAAGCATCTGATATTTTTTATCAACACTCGTAATGCTTCCTCTGCTCTTTGTTCTCTTATAAAGAGTTTTGAGCACCCTGACCCAGTTCTCCGGGCAGTAGTCCGAAATACAGTTCTTATACTCCTGCTCCCTCAGCTTTTCATTCTTCACATTTAAAGTTTCAATATCCGCCATCTTCCCGATCAGTTCCATCGCCTCTTCCCTGCTTACAGGTTTCCGGATATTCGTCTCGTCGTCTGTCGGGACATAGGCTCTGTCTTTTGAATCTTCCATAGACTGAAGCGTATAATAATTCTTCTTTCTGTCCGCAAATGAGAAATCCAGCGTGCCGATTTCTTCTACCTTGTAAAGGCCTCTGCACTTATATACGACCGCGTCACCTCTGCTGAGCATCAAAATCCTCCTTTTTCTTTTTCTGGTTTACTTGAAGTATAGCCAAAGAAAGACCGGTACAACGCTGTAACGGTCTTTTTCGTGGGTCCCTGTAGGATTAATTTTATCACATTTTTATATGCCAGGTAAGATTTTTCTGATATATCCATATAATTTCGGCATTTTTCACTATCTTATACCCCATTCATTTTGTTCAAGGTGACAATACTCTTTTCGGAGATTTACAGATTTTTCTCCCTTTCCAGAAAATCCAGGACATCCTTTGCATACGGGATTGAGTCAACCGCCCCCTTTTTCGTCACAGCAAGCGCAGCAGCGGCCGAACTCCTCTCCAGAATATCTTCCGGCAGCATTTCCTGCAGAATGCCGGCAATGAAATACCCCGTATAGGTGTCTCCCGCCGCCGTTGTATCCACCGCCTTAACCGAAAAGCTTTCCCTGGCGATTCTGCTACCGCCGCACTGGTAAACAGACCCCTTCTCTCCAAGTGTCAGGACGACGTCTGCCTTCGGATATTTTTCTTTCATTTTATCCAGTATCTCCTCGGGGCCCCTCTTTCCTGTGAGCTGCTCCCCCTCCACTTCGTTGATAAGAAAAAGGGAGACCTTCCCCAGGTCGCAGATTTCCAGGTTATGGTCGCAGGGGGACGGATTCAGGACGATCTTCATCCCTCTCTTGTATGCCCGTTCTATGATATAATCCAGGCAGTTTATCTCGTTTTGGAGAAGGATCATATCTCCCGGAGAAAAGTCCAAAATCACCTCGTCAATATGCTCTTTTTTCTGTTCTCTGTTTGATCCCCCATAGAGAAGGATACTGTTCTGCCCGTCTTGATCCACCTGGATCACCGTATGCCCGCTTGGTCCCTCCGTTTTCCGGACATGCCGGATATCGACATGGTCCCTGCCGCAAATCTTAAGGAAGTCATCCCCGTCCTCTCCTACTGTCCCCGCCTGACAGACACAGGCACCTGCCCGTGCGAGTGCAATCGACTGGTTAAACCCCTTGCCGCCCAGAAACTTCTGCCTCTGCCGGGAAGACTGTGTTTCTCCCGGAAGCAGAATGTGGTCGACCGCGTATACATAATCATAATTCAGGGAACCAAAATTCAAAACTTTCATTTCTCTTTTCACCTTTTCTCTCCTCCCAGGCACTTAGGATACTTCCATCTCTATCCCCGCATCTGAGCAGATCTCTTCTAATTCTGCCTTCAGCTTTTCCTTCTTGCTGTCCTGGATATCAAGCTGCGGCCTTCTCATATGACCCGCATCGATTCCCCTAAGCTTCAGCCCTTCCTTGAAATACGACATATTGCAGCCGCCTTTCAGGGCGTCCACAAATCTGACGCACACCTTCTGTAACCGCATTGCCTCTTCCAGCCTTTTCTCCTGATAAGCCTTATATGCCGCGATAAACGGTTCAGGGAATACTCCTGCCACCCCCGATACCGTCCCTCTGCACCCTGCCGCAAGCATGGATATCATCGCCCTGTCACAGCCGTGAAGGACAGAGAAGCCGTCTCCGATATTTATATAGTCGATCGTTCTGTTGATATCGGGCCAGCTATATTTTAATCCAACCACGTTTGCACTTCTTTGCCTGATTCTCTTCACCGTCTCAACCGGCAGGTCATTGGAGGCACACTGCGGGATATTATACAGATATACCGGGAAATCGCTCACGCTGCCGGCCACCGCCACAAAATATTCCTCCAATTCCCTGTTATTCTGCCTGAAAAACACAGGCGTCACCACCCCCGCGCCGTCTGCCCCGGCAGCCCTGGCGTGCTGCAGCAGCGTGACCGTATCTTCCTGGTTCATGCACCCGCAGTGGACAAACGTAGTCGCCCTGCCGCCTGCCGTTTTGATCACAGTTTCCGCAACCTTCATCCTCTCTTCCAAACTAAGCCGGAGCATTTCCCCCGTTGTTCCGCATGGATAAAGGCAGTCAACCCCCTTTTCTATCAGCATGTCTGTCAATTGAGCCAATCCTTCATAGTAAACCTGCCCATTCTGTAAAAACGGCGTTACCAGCGGGATTGTTATACCATATAGTTGTTTCACCCGGATGCCCCCTTCCTTGTTTTTCATTTCTATTCCTCTTCTAAAAAAAGGCACCGCCATATCAGCGGTGCCAGTTTATTTTATTAAGGATCTTTTCTTCTCTTCTTACAGTCTGAACTCACCGATAAACCGTATCATTTTTAAGTTATGTTATCTCAATGCGCAACCTGTCCTCACTCGAGCCCGTTCGATTCATTAAATCTGGTAATCGCCTCGTTCGTATCGTTTACTATGGTTTCAAGCGCTTCATCCGTCGTATAGGATTCATCATCCAGGAGCTTTTGAATTTCGCTCGGAATGATGGCACGCATTTCATTCGTACATCCGATCAGAGCCAGAAGCCCTGCCTCCGAAGTCTCATCCAGCTGATGGAGGATGGACTCGAATCCCGGATTCTCTTCCAAATACGCCTGGTAAGTTTCCGTCTCCTCAGCACTCAGCCGCAGAGGGAGATAACCTGTGGTGCTCACCCATTCTGCCTGAATTTCGGGATCTGTACAGTATTTGATGAACTCCCATGCTGCGTCCGCTTTTTCATCATTTCCATTTCCGTTGTTGATGATCCAAAGTGCTCCGCCGCCGTTTGACCCTGTAAAGACATCGCCCTCATTGAATTTCGGAACACAGCGCTGCCCAACCGTAAACGTCCCGTCAGCTCCGTCCTGCACATCCCTGTAGATTCCACATGTGGAGATCAGCATCGCAACATTGCCTGCCCCAAATTCCTTCTTAGCTTCCGCAGTTCCGGAAAGTCCGCCGCCGTATGTCACCGCGAACGGATGGGAGGAAAAGTCACGCCAAAATTCCAGAATTTCTTTCCCCAGTCCGTTTTCGTCAATAATAAGCTTAGTCGCTATACCATTACGGCCGTTCTCGTGATCTGTCAGGTATCCGCCTTTCATGGAAACAAACTCTTCAAACAGCCATGCATCATTATCCAGGCACACGCCGTACTGGCACAGTCCTGCATCCGCAACTTTTTCCGCAGCCACAAGAACATCGTCGAATGTCTCAAGATCCGTCTCAGGATCAACCCCTGCTGCCTCCAGCGCTTCAATGTTGTATGTAATGGCAGGTATTGATACGTTAAACGGCATACCGTATAAAGTATCGTCCACTGTATACCAGTTCAGGATCATCTGGTTGTAATCGGACAGGTCATAGCTTTCCTTGTCGATATAGTCCTGGACTGACAGGAAATAATCGCTGTGGATCATCTGGAAGCAGCCCTGCTCATAGATCTGCATAACATCCGGCCTCTGGCCTGCCGGAGTCGTCTTCAGCTTTGCAAACGCATCGTCGTATGACCCCTGATATTCAATATTCACATGCACGTCATCCTGCGATTCATTGAAGGATGCCACGATATTTTCCAGCGCTTCCCCATTGCGGTTCCCCATAGAATGCCAGAATGTAATTTCAACGGGACTGCCGTCTTCTGTCCCTGACGTATCTTCTGAACCCGAGGAACCACATCCTGCAAGCATCAGCATTGCCATTGCAAATACAGCCAGGCAGCTCACCCATTTTCTTATTTTTTTCATAAGTTTCCTCCTTATCATTTTTATCTCATCGCCAAGTCACATTTTGAAGAGAAGTTATCCGTCAGTATGCCAATACATCTATCCCTTTACCGCGCTTCCGACCATTCCTTTGATCAGGTATTTCTGCCCGATTATAAAAATCAGAAGAACCGGGATAAGCGTGAACATCGCACCTGCCGTTGCATTTCCGTAGTTAACCGCCTCCGCATCAAGAAGGATTCCCATACCGATCTGAATGGTTCTCATCTCCGTCGTATTCGTCACGAATAAGGGCCACATATACTGGTTATACGTTGTAACAAACACATAGACTCCCAATGACGCTATAATCGGCTTGGAGATCGGCATGACAATGGACAGGAGGAACCTGAAATCCCCACAGCCGTCAATGTAAGCCGCCTGCTTCAGCTCAATCGGTATCGTCAGGAAGAACTGCCGCAGCAAGAACACGCCCATTCCCGCCGCCAGATATGGCAGGACCAAGGCCAGATAAGTATCTACAAGCTTCATGTCACACATGGTGCGGTAATTCGAGATAATGATCGTCTCCGCCGGAATCATCATCGTTAAAAGTACAGTGCCAAACAGAAGCCTCTTGCCAGGAAATTCAAAAAAGGCAAATGCATATGCTGCCAGGCTGGATGTAATAATCTGTGCAACAATTACCACAGCACATACAATCAGGCTGTTTTTCAGGAAAGACAAAAGCGGAAAGCGCTCCAGCACTGCAAGGTAGTTTTCAAGGTTCAGTCCGTCCGGAAAAATCTTCGGCGGGTATGCCGACACTTCAGACGGCTGCATAAAGCTGACCATCAGCGCATATACGATCGGACTGATAATCAGAAACCCGACGGCAAGTTTTATAATAAATCCCAGATATTTCAGCAATCGTTTCGTTTTCTTTGTCAATTGTAATGCACCGTCCTTTTTTCTAAAGCAAACTGAATCCTGGTCACGAAGAAAATAATGACAAACAGAATCAGCGACAATACACATGCATAGTCGAAACGCCCTTCCAAAAATGCCGATCTGTAAATGTTATAAACCAGAATATCTGTTGTATAAGCCGGTCCGCCGAGCGTCAGGAGCTTTATCTGCGCGAACGCCTGGAAGGAGACAACGATATCGAGAAAGATCACAAAGAAAAGCTGTCCCGATGCCACCGGTATCACGATGTGGAACAGTCTCCTTAAGTATCCTGCCCCATCCAGTTTTGCACTTTCAATCAGCTCATCCGGCACATTTCTCAGTCCAGTGACAAGGAAAATAAAGTTTGCCCCCAGATTCATCCAGACCGTTACCCCTGCCACTGCAAACAGGGTATATTTCGTCGAATCCAGCCATTGCAGGTCTGTGTGCAGAATATAATTCAGGATTCCGCTGCCCGACGAAAAGATCAAAAACCAGATCGCAGCAGCCGGGGCGGACGCCACCGCCATAGGAAGAGAGTACATCGTCTCATAGAGCCTTGATCCCCTCATCCTTTCATTTGCCATACATGCGAGAATGAAACTGACCACAAACGTAGGCACAAAAATCAATACTGCAAACTTAAGGCTTACAAACAGGCTGTTCCAGAATGAATCTGATTGAAATATCGCCACAAAGTTCTGAATACCATAAAACTTGACAGCCTCCCCGCTTGAATTTGTCAGATGGAACGACAGGTAAATCGTCCTGACAAACGGGAAAAACACAAAGGCTATAAATATGACAAAACAGGGGATCAGCATCAGGTATGGGGTAATGTAAACCTTTCCCCACTTTTTCGTATGTATGCTCATACTCTCAACTCCTTGCAAAATATACGTTCTGTTTTTCCAGCTCTTCCCGGAGCTCTTTGTATGGAAGCTGACGGATCTCCACGCCTTTCTGGGCAGCCAGTGCAGCTGCCACTCCCGCGCCCTGCCCCATGCTCATGCAGTTGGATATGCTCCTCGGAGACCCGATCGCGTCCGTCTCAACTGCGATATTTCTTCCCGCTACTATAACGCCGTCAATCGCTTTTGGAAGCATGCAGCGCAGCGGAATGTCATATGCGGTTCCCGGCTCCATTCTCCTGAACTCGATATCTTTTCCGTCAGGGATATGGTATCCCAGAGGCGCCTGATAACTGCATACGGCATCCGGGAATTTCGTGGCGTTCATGATGATATCTGCCGTAAGTTTAATGTCTCCCACCACTTTTCTGGATTCCCTGACTCCTACCGCCGGAGCCGTGGCAGAAATATAAGCTTTTTCAAACCCCGGAATATATTTGTTAAACACTTCCATCGCCTGGTAAAGCCGGATACGGCTCGTGTGCTCTGCCCGGCTCAGGTCTTTTGCATCGGTTCCGTCGATCGCGATCTCACCAGTCATATTGAGCACCATCTCGCCTGGATTCGGGGTAGAATAGAACAGGATGAACCAGTCTCTTAAATACTCCAGTTCCTCCGGCAGCTCTATCCCTTCCAGTTCCTCATGAAGACGGTAATTATATATTCCCGCATGGGGCAGCCCGCCAAGGTACTTTTCACCTTTCCAGAGTTCCGGCCTTGCCGCATAATACTCTCTGACTTTTTCCACATCGACCCCGCCCATCTTGGCAATCAGGGATACCGGGTGCAGCCTCTCCTTTGAAAGGAGTTCAAACTCAGCGCCTGCAAATTCCAGAAGATCTGAGTCTCCGGTGCAGTCTACGAATTGTTTTCCCCACGCAACCTGCCTTCCGGACTTATTCTCCATTATAATGCCTGTGACTTTATTCCCCTCCTTGATCACATCCGCAACCATTGTGAGATAAAGCACTTCCAGATTCTTCTCTTCCTCAAACATCTGCGTGATCACGTATTTTGCTCGCTCACTGTCATACAGGATGTATGCGTCTTTCGCATAATCCGGATTTTCTACGCCGCCGATTTCTTCCACTCTTTTAAAATACTCGTACGGAATCCCCTTGACCACCTGATGGACCTGATCCCCAAATGTCCATGCCGTGTTCATAAATCCCCCGAGCTGTCCTCCCAGAGAACCAAGCCGTTCCACCACCAACGTCCTGGCCCCGGCGCGGGCTGACGCGATACCGGCAATCATGCCGGCCGTCCCCCCGCCTGCTACAATAACATCATATTCCCCGTATACAGGAAGCTCCTTTGCCGGTTCAACATATGTGTTCATATTCCTGTTCCTCCATTTCCATACGTCCTCTTTTTACGAAACATGTTTCCTAAACCTTTTTCGCTTTTATCTTAACACTTCATCTCGCATAACGCAACATCATAATTATCACAATTTTATCACAAAATTTTTGTGCATTTTATACAAGCCTCATTTTGTTTCAGCACATATTCTATTCTTTTTGCCCATATCTCTTTTATCCCCTTCTCCATGATTGCCATAATGGATTTCCACCATATTTTTTCCCAAGAATCTTTTAATTACAATTGACATTTTCCCAATTTATTCCTATACTTTTTATATCAATTTAATTGGAGGAACGAGGTGATTTGTAATGAATATAAAGGATATCGCCGCCGCCGCAAACGTCTCTGTTTCCACCGTTTCAAAAGTCCTCAACCACAAAGACCACGATATAAGCGAGACGACCAAAAAGCGGGTCCTTGCCGTAATAAAAGAAAATAATTATTCCCCTTACTCCAATATCAAAGATGTTTCCCCTTTTAAAACCTTTCTTGTAGCATTGATGATCGATCCTCCGCTGATCGCGGAACCTTTTGTTTCAACACTGGAAAACTATTTTGCAAGGGACGGATACAGTCTCATGATCTGCCCTTTGTCAGCAGATGGATCATCCATAAAAAAACAGTTGAATATCCTGGGTGCCAAACATGTGGACGGAATTATTTTTTATACCTTTTCGGAGGAGCTGGTTAAACTGTTCACTTCAGCTAACGCCGGCAAGATTCCTTCTGTATATCTGTTCCCGACGCCGGTGGCGAATCATGCCACAATCTGCTGCAATCCAGCCGACCTTTCCCATCAGGCAGTACAGCTTTTTATCGAAAAGGGGCATACCAAGATCGGATGTCTGATCGACTCAGAAACAGGTGATCACGAATTGATCAAAAAAGGGTACCTGGAGGCATTATTTGAACATTCCCTTACTCAGGATAACGCGCTTATCATCGACAGCTCACAAAGCTCTTCGCTCCAGGTCCAGCTCAATTCGCTGCTGGACAGCGAAATCACTGCTTTATACTGTCAAAATTTACCCCTGGCAACCACTGCCTGTTCGTATTTTGACAAGAAGAGCATCCCTGTGCCGGACAGAATATCGGTTGCCGCAGGAGAAGCCGGAATCATTTCCTCTCCCGCCTCTCCCCCGGTCTGCCTGACCTTTTTTCCCTGGGATGAAATCTGCAAAAGCACTGCGCATCAATTGATCTCACAGATGGAAACAAGGAAACGCAAGATTGCGAACCTCTCTATCCCTGTCCGTATTTCAGGGCAGGATTTTATCCGTATACCATACACGGATATAGTAAAGATCTTAGTTATCGGAAACATTGACATGGATACCATTATCTCAACGGACCATCTCCCCCGTTCAGGCGATCTGATCACTGCCGGCAGCATTGTCACTGCCCCGGGCGGAAAGGGCGTAAACCAGGCGGTTGCATCCTCGCTCCTTGGCGGCGACGTATCCATTATCGGACGTGTCGGCGACGATATTGAGGGGCATGCTATTATCGACACTCTTTTAGAAAACAATATAAAATCCGACGGCGTATATATCGATACGATGTGTTCTACCGGAAAAACCTTTATCAACTCTACACAGGGCGAACACAGCGCAGTCGTTGCTTACCCCGGCGCCAATATGCATCTTGACATGCAGCAGCTAAGAGATCTGGAGCATCTGTTCCACAATATCGGTATGTGCCTGATCACAACAGAAATACCGCAGGAAATCATCACCTTTGTGATAAATAAATGTTTTGAATCGGGAATCAAGATTTTCTTGAAACCGTCCCTGAACACCGGCGTAGATTCTGCCCTCCTTGGCAAGATCGACTATCTCATCCCAAATGCCCAGGAGCTGAATCAGCTTGTCCCGGACGGTCGGACGGTTCCTGAAAAAGCAGAAAGGCTTTTTCAGCTATGCAGCAACAACATAATCGTCACACTGGGAGACAAAGGATGTTATGCGAAAAACAGCGAGATAGAAAGCTATTTCCCGGCTGCCAATTTCTCTCCTGTGGACACGACCGGCGCTGCTAATTGCTTTATTGGAGCGCTTGCCGTCTCTCTGGGAAAGGGCAACACGCTTCCCTATTCGATCTGCTATGCTACATATGCCGCCGGCTTCAGCGTAACGCAGACCGGAGTACAGACCTCTTTCCCGACCAGAAACCAGCTCATGGCATATCAGGATGATATCCACAGAATGTATATGAATTTCCTGAAATCTCAGCGTATAACAGAATAGCGATGCATCTTTTGTTTCACATAAAAAGACCGGTACGGTGATATGCTCCCCTTTAGGTAGACAGTTGAAATAATAAAACTGTTTATCTGGAGGGGAGTTTTATTATGCCTAGAG
>CALWMN010000026.1 GCA_944381935.1 uncultured Mediterraneibacter sp.
AAAAGAAACTCGGTATGGTGCGCTCCGTAGATGTGGCCCGGCACATGGAGGTGTCAAAGCCCAGCGTGTGCCATGCGGTAGCTACATTGAGGGACGGCGGCTTTCTTACAATGGATGAAGATCATTTCCTTTATTTAACCGATGTAGGCCGCGAGGTTGCCGAAAAAATCTACGAGCGCCATTGCTTTTTTACTGAAAAGCTGATTGCTGCAGGCGTTGATCCGCAAATTGCAGAGGCTGATGCCTGCAGAATCGAACACGTTATTAGCCAGGAATCTTTTCAAAAAATAAAAGATTCTTTGGAGGGTTAAGGAGGTGGTGATAATATGGGAAATTAGTTGTGTTGGATTTGGAGGAATCCGGCAGGCAAATCGGTGAAAAACTATTTGCTCTGCTTTCTCTCAACCAAAAGAAGGAGCTGGCTCGGTTTGTACGCAACTATGAGGCCGGCAATATCCCGGCTGATGTCCCTGGAACAACAATCTTACGAGGCGAGTATTTTATCCCACCGCAGATAGCTCAGGCGTTAACGGAAATCCGGGTAGGTGATTTATATTTCTGCTTAGAGCAGCGTCTTGTTACTGTGAAGGGGCAGGTAATTCTGCTGACGGTCAAGGAATTTGACATTCTGGCGTTGCTTATCATGCACCCCAGACGGGTATTCACTTATGAAATGATTACGGAGCTTGTCTGGCGGGAAGAACGTGCTACATATTCCCGCAAAGCAATAGTCAATCATGTCAGTAATCTACGAAAAAAGCTGAAAGTTTTCCCGGACACACTGGATTTTATTAAAAGCGTCCACAGTATCGGTTATAAATTTGAGCCGACACCTTAATTTTTACCGCCTCTTGTTTCAAGGGGCTGCTTTTCCAGGAAAGGTTGAAAACAGGTTCTAGCTAGATATATTTGCCGAAAAATGTTTTGGAATAGATAAGAAAAAGGTCGTTTCTGGACAAAATACTGGAAAATGTTTCCTATAATGTCTCCTAAACAAAAGGAAGGTGAGAAAGATGTAGTTTAGTTGTCCTTCCTTTGTGAAGGGAGGACAGAGGAAATGCTGCCGAGGTCAGGCCACCGGCCTCGACGATGCCGGTCATGTAGATTATCAGGCCCCGTAATCCAGGACAGGATTGCGGGGCTTTTCCATTCGACAAAAGATGACATATTCTGTTATCTTCTTTCACAATTTTATAAAAAACGGCATAAGTGCGCGTCTGTCCTTTGGCAGCCGCGCCTTTTTCTATATAGGGCGAGAAATAAAAACAGCTCTGTCTATATCAGGTGTCGTTCGCCGCCTCTGATTTCGATTTGCTCATCAACCCACTCAAAAATCGAAATTGGAGGATTACCATGAAAGAAATAAATCTAAGGGAGTTCTACCCGGAAATTTATCATAATGATTATTTTATCAACTTACCGGATGAGATCGTGGATGTGCTGGAGGAATACCGGCGGAAAGAAGTTGCATATCATCGTCGTACATATCGGCACAAGGCGCAGTATTCCCTGGACTTTGGGAACAATATTGAGCGCGAAGCTGTTCTTGTCACCCCGACACTGCAGGAGATTGTTGAGCGACACATGGAGGAAGAACGTGTTTATGAAGCTATTTCTACTTTGCCGGAGAAACAGCGCCAGCGGGTGTACGCTCATTTTATCCTGGGAATTTCTATGGCGGATATTGCCAGAATGGAAGGTACTTCTGTCAGTACGGTCCATGAAAGTATCCACCGTGGACTTCGCCGGTTGAAGAAAATATTAGACGAAAAACTTTAAAAGCCCCGAATGGATACCCTCTGAAATGTCACTATTTATAGAAGGACAATTTTAGGAGTAATGCCTTTCCGGTGAGTGAAACCGTTATGCGGTACCACACCCGCCTGTATATGCAGACAAGCTCCTGGGCCTTCCAGTGAACCTTGAAAACTGCATATACGGTACCATAGGTACGTTCCCTGTATTTCGAGCGGAAAACAGAGCGGCGCGAAGAAAGGTGGCTGTAAGGGGGTGATGGATTTCAGTCATCTGAGCGATACACGCAGTCTGTTAATCCTGGCTGTGGCAGGCCGGACGCGATGACCGGTACAGGGTATAATGATACTTTCTCACGACCCTCTAAGGACTTGGAGGGAGTTCCTGCTATGTACGCCAGCTCTGGCAAAGCAGCGGCACGGCGGGGCTATGATGCGGTAAAGCCATCCGCAGCCTGTGGTATTCCCGGTCCGGGGAAAGGACCAGCCGGGGGGCGTGGCAAATACGGCAGCGATTAGAACCATGCCACCATTTCTTTATTGAGATGGTGGTCTGGGTTTCTATAAAATCGAAATCAGATACAATGAGGCTGGGCTTATGCTTTTGGTATGGGTCCGGCCTTATTCATGTGATTTTGATAGTCACTTAATAATAGGGAAGGAGGACAGCATTTGGAAAAAAGAGAAACGGGCAGGAGTCCCGTCATGCGGCTTCACATTAACGATTCCACAGTGACCGTTATGTTCAGCCAGAATGGAGAGGGTGAGGCAGGCGTGAAAAATAAAGTCAGGGATATTCTGACGGAGGCGTATGAAGAACGCTTCCAGAAGGAGAATCTGCTATGCGGACAGGCAACATAAAAAGCGGTTGGATTGCGGAGCTTTGTAGGAAACACGCGTTGTCTTTGATGCCTTTTCACGGTATAATATAAGTACCGGAACGAAAGCGTAATCCGGGCTGTACTTTGACAATCGAATAGTGATGAAGCAACGCAATTCCGTACAAAAGATTGTGTACGGAGGTAGCGTTATGAAACGGGTTTATTGTCTATATAGAGTATCTACCAAAAAGCAGGTAGACAAGAATCAGAATGATATTCCAATGCAGAGAACCGCTTGCCGGGATTTTGCAAGCAGCAAGCCAGACTGGATGATCTTGAAAGAGTTTTCCGAGAAAGGTATTTCAGGATATAAGGTGTCGGCTAATGACCGGGATGCGATTCAGGAATTGAAAGAGGCAGCTCTGAATAATGAGTTTGATATTCTTCTGGTCTTTATGTTTGACCGGATTGGACGAATTGATGATGAGACGCCCTTTGTGGTGGAATGGTTTGTAAAGCATGGGATAGAAGTGTGGAGCAGTCAGGAAGGACAGCAGCGGTTTGACAATCATGTGGACAAGCTGATGAATTATTTGCGTTACTGGCAGGCGTCCGGCGAAAGTGAAAAGACGTCGATCAGAATTAAGAATAAGATGCAGCAGATGATGCTTGATGGACTGTATACTGGCGGACCGGTCAAATACGGATACAGCCTGGCAGACAGCGGTCTTATAAACCGAAAAGGCCAGCCAATCAAAAAGTATGTGATTGATCCGGCAGACAGCCAGGTAGTACAGATGATTGACGAAATGACAATCCGTAAAGGATACGGCTCCTGGAGGATGGCAAACTTCCTTAATAAGAATGGGTATAAAACTAATACGGGAGGGAAGTTTACAAGTACCAAAATCATCCGCATATTGAAAGACTCCTATTACTGTGGACGATTGGACGACGGTTCGACTTCTGAAAAACTGGAGGCTTTGAGAATCCGCAGCGATGAGACATACGAGCAGATACTTTATATTCTGGAGCAGCGGCAGAGCAAGAATGAAGAAAAACGCCATATCGCTTTACAGACCAAAGGACAGGCAATGCTTTCAGGTAATATTTTCTGTGCGCATTGCGGAGGGCGGCTGACGATTATCCGCTATCAGGATCGTTATGAAAGGGCTGACGGTTCCATATATTCTGTGGATCAGGTGAAATATTCCTGTTACCACAAAACCCATAAGCTCTGCAAATGTGATGGACAGTCAACATATCAGGCTGACCGTGTGGATGAAGTGATCCGGCAGATTATCCGGCGTATCTTTAGCTGTATGGATGGAGCGCCAGAAGAAGAAAAATTGCAGGCGCTCTTTAAACGGCAGATGGCAGGCAACCGGGCAACGCAGAAGAAACTTGACCTGGAACTGAAAAAGAACCGGGAGCAGCTTACAAAGCTGCAGCTTGAAATCGGCAAGACGCTGACAGGTGACAGCATATATTCCCCGGAAGATTTGACTCAGGCAATCCAGACTATCCGGTCACGGATTACTGAGGCGGAGGGGAAACTTATGGAACTGAAAGCAGAGGAAGAACAGAAGAAACGGGGAATAGATATGATTACCCCTACATATAATCAATTCAAATCCTGGGCCGATGAATTTGATACAGCTACATTGGAACAGAAAAAGATGATTGCCTGCCATTTGTTCAAGCGCATTGAGATTGGCAGGGATTATAAAATTTCTGTTGAACTGAATATGAGTTACCAGCAGTTTTGCTCCGAGTGGAGCGAGGGTAGATTTTTTACAACGGCGGCCACTGTGTAATCAGTGGCGCCAGGTTATCTCCGTATAAGATTTAAACCAATGATTAATATGGCATACGATAAACCCGGTATGTAATAAATAGCCACACCTTTTCGTGAAAAATGGAGAAACAAAAAAATTTACGAAAAATGAAAGTTTCCTCTTGTCAAAAGCAGAAAGCTGTGGTACTATATCACTCGTTGAGATTAGTGTTCAACAATCTGTTTTAATAGCGATTTAAATCCCGAAGCTGGTTTTTTGAATCGACATTCTACCTAAGTGTTTTCCGGTATGAAACCGCAACAATGGTAGAGCATTCGGCTGTTAACCGAAGTGTCGTTGGTTCAAGTCCAACAGGGGGAGCTTAAGATCTGCAATTCTAACTTGCAGATCTTTTTCGTATATTTTCTGCTATAATAATGTTATTACGGCAGGAAAGAGGGCGGTAATATGCCCTTGAGTTTATCTTTGGGAAAAATAGATATCTCTTTATTGGAGGATGAGTTTGGAAAAATTCAGACAGATGAGATTATTATTACAGAAGAACGAATAAATCATATTAAAATGCGTCATCCTGAAGATTACAGCCTGTTTAATATATACGGAGCTAAAACTCGAAGATACAAATCTTAATGTAGTTGTCAGGATAGCTCTTGAAACAGATGATAAGGGCATTAAAGCGTTACGGGAAACCGGTGATCGCATTTTCGGGAAGTGTCACGGAAGATGCCTTCAGATGTAACGGGAAAGGGATCGATGCATTTTTCCCGATTTTAAGAAGCGTTGTCACCCTGGAAGAGGCAATGGGTCCTGAAAATGCCCGGAGAAATATGGCGGATACTGCAGAACAGGTATTCCGTTTGTGGAAAATAAGCCATGAAGGATAATGAAAGTGTCAATATCCTTTATGAGTATAAAGAATCCATTAATGCTGTGCTTTTAGAAAAATGCAGGATAAAACATCCTCCGTCGTGTCTTTTGCATAGAGAAGACCGTAGGGAATCGGGAAATCCCATTCTGCCGGAAGAGTTATGAGGAGTGTCTTCAATCCGGATCTGCGGGTGCTTTTCAATTTCATTACGGATACGGTCAACAGACCCGGAATCTCCACGCCTGACAAGCATGGGCGTTTCTCCGTAGAAATCTTCTATGGCGAGGCACGCTTTCTCTGCCAGATGATGTTCCCTGGATACAGCAAGGCAGTGACGATAAGTGCCACTTATGAGAATCAGAAGAAAATGAAATTGACGATTTTTCAGTTTTGTATAAAATAAAGCCAGAAGAATATAAAGGAGACGTTTTAAATAGCAGTAGGAAAGGCAGAAACAAACGATGGAAAAAAGCAAAAGTATATTTTACAAAAGAGATCACTCCGGAGAGCCTGGTAAAGATCTACAATGCACTTGGAACAGAACTGAAAGGAAAGACAGGCGTAAAAATCTCCACCGGTGAGCCCGGCGGACATAACTATCTTCATCCAGAACTGATCGGAGACCTGGTACACAAGCTTGACGGTACGGTCATTGAGTGCTGCACGGCTTACGGCGGACAGCGGCAGGATCCAAAGCTGCACTGGAAAGCCATTGAGGATCATGGATTTAAGGCGATAGCGCCCTGCGATATCATGGATGAGTTTGGAGAGATGGATATTCCGGTAGAGAATGGCTTTCATCTGGATAAAGACATCGTAGGGGAACATTTCGCCGATTATGATTCTGTCCTTGTACTGTCCCATTTCAAGGGGCATGCTATGGGAGGATTTGGCGGAGCCCTGAAGAATATCAGCATTGGGATCGCTTCTACTCATGGAAAGGCCAATATCCATACGGCAGGCGTGACCACGGAAGCAGCAGAACTGTTCAATAATCTGCCGCCTCAGGATCATTTCCTTGAGTCTATGGCGGACGCAAGCAAAGCGGTGATCGATTACAAGGGAGCAGAAAATATGCTGTATATTAATGTGGCGAACAGACTCAGCGTAGACTGCGACTGTGATTCTCATCCGGCAGAACCGGAGATGCCAGATCTTGGAATCTTCGCTTCTGTTGACCCGGTTGCCGTTGACCAGGCTTGTTACGATGCAGTAGTAAATTCCCTGATCAGGGAAAGAAGGCCCTGATTGAGCGGATGGATTCCCGCCACGGCATCCATACAGTAGAGGCTGCAGCCCGGCATGGACTGGGAGACCGGGAATATGAGATCATTTCATTGGATGAATAATGACATGTTCAAAACAGAAATTTAAGGGTGGGTCTTTATGGCCTGCCCTTTTTCGCCTGCCGGATAATCTTTGAGTCCTCTTTGGAAAAATTGTCTGTCTTCAGATAAGTTTTACTTATAGAGTTGATATGAAAACAGAATTGCTGATTTTGGATGAGAAGTTAAAATAATATTCAGAAAGAGAAAGGAGGAAGCTGCAATGAGCAAAACATTGATCGTTTATTATTCCAGAAAAGGTGAGAACTACTGGAACGGAAGCGTACGGAACCTTACGAAAGGGAACACAGAGACCGTGGCGGAGATGGTCGCGGACATAACAGGCGGAGATTTGTTTGAGGTGGATACTGTGAAGACATATCCGGAGGATTATTACGCCTGTATTGATGAGGCAAAAGAAGAACTCCGCAGGAAAGACCGGCCGGAAGTGAAAGCATATAAGGATGGCCTGGAGGAATATGATACAATCTATGTAGGGTATCCGAACTGGTGGGGCACCATGCCGATGGTAATGTTCACCTTCCTGGAGCACTATGATCTGGCAGGAAAGAAGATTATCCCGTTCTGCACAAATGAAGGAAGCGGAATGGGCGGAAGTGAGAGAGATTTGAAGAAGATCTGCAGAGGAGCGGATGTGAAGGGCGGACTTTCCATCCACGGAGCAGAGGCGGCACAGTCGCGGCCTGAAGTTGAGGCATGGGTCAGAAAGATGATGTAATGCGCGGAACCGCTTCGGGATAGGAATGGAGGAATGGACGATGAAGACAAGGATTCTTGGAAAAGATCTTGAAGTATCTGCCGTCGGACTTGGATGTATGGGAATGACGCATGCATCCGGCGCACCGGCAGACGTGAGAGAAATGACAAACCTGCTGGCTCAGGCGGTGGATATGGGTTATACTATGTTTGATACAGCGGAATGTTATACCGGGGTGAATCTTGACGGGAGTACTGCTTACAATGAAGAATTGGTAGGGCAGGCGCTGAAACCTTATCGCCGTAAGGTTGTACTGGCCACAAAATACGGTGTACAGCATAAGGGAGACCATCTGGAGATGGACAGCCGTCCGGAAACGATCCGGAAATCTGTAGAAGGAAGCCTGAAAAAGCTGCAGACAGACCATATTGATCTGTATTATCAGCACAGGATTGATCCGAAAGTGGCCCCGGAAGAAGTGGCAGGGACCATGTCAGAACTGATCAAAGAAGGGAAGATCCTTCATTGGGGGATTTCTGAAGTGGATGAGGAATATCTCCGAAGGGTCCATACAGTATGCCCGGTGACAGCAATCCAGAACAGGCTCTCCATGATGTACCGGGATTATGAAAAACTGTTCCCTGTACTGGAAGAACTGCAGGTGGGATTTGTGGCGTTCAGCCCCCTTGCCAATGGATTCCTTACAGCCTGTTACCGGGACACCTCCCAGTTTGAGCAGAGTCCGGCAGACTACCGCGGCAGTATGCCGCAGTTTACAAAAGAGGGAGTGGAGCAGAATGAGGATCTGCTGGCGCTGATCCAGGCCAGGGCAAAGGAGAAAGACGCCACACCGGCGCAGATATCCCTTGCGTGGATGATGGCAAAGCGGCCCTATATTGTACCGATCCCGGGTTCAAGAAAATTGTCAAGGCTGAAGGAAAATCTGGGCGCGGCGGATGTTGAGCTGACAAAAGAGGAAGTGTCGCAGATTGACAATGCTCTTGAACATATGACCATGTCCCGGGTTTTTGGAGGCCATAAATAAAAGTAAACAAGTGAAAGGTTGGTGGTTCTTTGCTTTTTCGTCAGATGAAATATTTTGTTGCCGTTGTAGAATGTAACAGTTTTACGGAAGCGGCAGAGCAGTGTTATATTTCCCAGTCCGCAATATCTCAGCAGATCCGGGCGCTGGAAAAAGAGCTGGGAGTGGAGCTGATACACAGGGAGAACCGGAAATTCAACCTTACACCTGCCGGGGAATATTTTTACAGCCAGAGCAGGGGAATCCTGGATGAGGTGGAGGATATCCGCCATGAGACGATTCGGATCGGGCAGGATAAGGAACTGCAGCTTCGCATCGGATATCTGCGATGCTACAGCGGGCAGGAGCTCCATCAGGCTGTAGCAGAGTTTTCTCAGCTTTATCCGGAAGTTGCGATCAGTATTGTCAACGGAACCCATGAAGAACTGTATGATCAGCTCCGTACCGGCGGAGTAGATACCATATTGAGCGACCAGAGGAGGGCGTTTTCCAGCCAGTATGAGAATTATCAGCTGCTGCAGTGTGGATGCTATGCGGAACTTTCTGTGAGAAACCGCCTCAGCAGCCAGGACGCCGTAGAGCTTGACAGCCTGAAACGGACGCCGTGCATCCTGATCTCATCCAGGGAACAACAGAATATAGAGCAGAATTATTTCCAAAATACACTTGGGTTCAAAGGGACATTCCTGTTTGCGGAAAATCTGGAAGAAGGACGGTTAATGGTAGCGGGAAACCGCGGCTTTCTTCCCATTGAAAGCGTAGGGACGCTTCCCCCTGCCGGAGCTGCCATCAAAAGGCTGCCGATTATGCAGAACGGACAGCAGCTTCAGAGAAATTACTGTGTGTTCTGGCTGAAAGAGTACACCAATTATTATATCGAAGAATTTGCGGCAACTCTGAAAAAGCTCCTTTACAGGAACTTAAAAACAGGAGGTAGATTATGAAACATAGAGCATTGGGCAGCTCCGGCCTGGAAGTATTTGCTGTCGGCCTGGGATGTATGGGCCTGAGTCAGAGCTACCCGCCATTTCCGGACAAAAAAGAGGCTGTCTCTTTTCTGAGAAGAGCTGTGGAGATGGGAGAGGATTTCTTTGACACCTCAGAACTTTACGGGATTTATGCCAATGAAGAGCTGGTAGGCGAGGCTTTGGAGCCTGTCCGGGAGCAGGTGGTTCTTGCGACGAAATTCGGATGGCGGATCAAAGACGGGAAGTGTCTGGGACTGGACAGCCGTCCTGGTACAATCCGCATGGCTGTAGAAGGGTCGCTCAGGCGGCTCCGTACAGACCATATCGATCTCTACTATCAGCACCGGGTAGACCCGGACGTCCCGATCGAAGAGGTGGCAGGAACGATGAAGGAACTGGCAGAGGAAGGAAAGATTCTTCACTGGGGACTGTCGGAGCCGGGGATCGAGACGATCCGCAGGGCTCACAGAGTATTTCCGGTAACTGCTGTGCAGAGTGAATATTCGATGTGGTACAGGGAGCCGGAGAAAGAACTGATCCCGGCACTGGAGGAACTGGGAATCGGCTTTGTGCCTTTTAGTCCTCTTGGGAAAGGTTTCCTGACCGGAACTGTAAAGAGGGGGCAGTCTTTTGCGGACGATGATATCCGCCATACCATTCCGCGGTTTAATGACCCCGAAAATCTGGAAAAGAACCAGGCAATGGCCCACAGAATAATGAAATTTTCCAAAACCCATGAATTATTTCCGGCACAGGTCGCGCTGGCATGGCTTCTCCATCAGAAACCGTGGATCGTACCCATTCCGGGGACAAAGACAGAGGACAGGCTTCAGCAAAATATGAGCGCGGCTTACGTGGAATTAGAAGACGGGGACTGGAAAGAACTGGGAGATATTCTTGACCAGACGGAAGTCTTCGGGGCACGTTATTCTGAGAGCATGTTAAAAATGACCGGAAGATAAAATTTTACAATAGAATGATCAAAAAGAAAGATGTATGGATTATGAAAAAAGATGTAATGATCTTAACCGGAGCAGGGCAGATCGGTATGGCGATCGCCCGCCGTGTGGGTTATGGGATGAAGATCGTAATCGGCGATAAAAAACCGGAGAATGCAAAGGCAATCGCAAAGATTATGAATGAAGCAGGATTTGATGTGGAGGCAATGGGGATGGATCTTTCTTCCAGAAAATCCATTAAAAATCTGATCGCAAAGGCGCAGGAGTACGGAGAGATTGCCATGCTGGTGAACGCGGCCGGTGTTTCTCCCAGCCAGGCGCCTGTCGAAGCAATTTTGAAAGTGGATCTTTATGGAACAGCAGTGCTTCTGGAAGAGGCCGGGAAGGTCATCAAAGAAGGCGGGGTCGGGGTGACGATCTCCAGCCAGTCCGGACACCGTATGCCAGCTCTGACGCCGGAGGAAGATGAACAGCTTGCATGCACGCCCACGGAAGAACTGCTGCAGCTGGATATCCTTCAGCCCGAGAACATCAAAGATACCCTTCATGCATACCAGATGGCAAAACGCTGCAATGAAAAGCGTGTTATGGCGGAGTCTGTAAAATGGGGAGAGAAAGGCGCCCGCGTAAATTCCATCTCCCCGGGAATTATTGTGACGCCTCTGGCAATCGACGAATTTAACGGACCCCGCGGAGATTTCTATAAGAATATGTTTGCAAAATGCCCGGCAGGACGCCCGGGGACTGCGGATGAGGTCGCTAATGTGGCAGAACTTCTTATGGGTGATAAAGGGGCATTTATTACGGGATCCGACTTCCTGATTGATGGCGGTGCTACAGCATCCTATTTCTACGGACCATTAAAACCGGAGGAATCATGACTCTTAGCAAAGGATCAAGTCAGCCGCGCAAACCCGGACAGAGACAGAAAATGGCAGTGACAGCCTGAGCACATTGCATACCGGCGTCAAAACATATAGGCAAAAATTATGAAGGATAATAAGATATAAGTATTTGCTATTTTCAGGCAGGGGACTTATATTAGCATTAACTTAAAATAACTGAAAAAGAGGTGAAATAAGTTAATGGCTTTCTTATCAAAGAATGAAGTTGAGCAGAACTTAAAAGACGCCGGATGCGATGCTGAGATTATCAGAGAGTTTTTTTCCTGTGAGGATGAAAGAGGCGCTGCTCAACAGAGGGCATTATTGGAAAAACACAGGGAGAAACTACTGGCCCGTGTGCACAAAGAAGAAAAGAAGATATCCTGCCTGGATTATCTTATTTTTCAACTGGGAAAGGAACATGCATGAGAGCGTTATAATAATCCCCGAAGTACTTCGAGAAATTTTTCTGCGGGTTTTGAAAAAAGCTGATACTTTTTCCAGATAATGCTCATCTTGTTTTTCAGCCTGGGGCTCAGAGGGCGGAAACAGAGCCTGCTGTCACCGCTTGTATTGATTATCTTGTCATAGCCTATGGCATAGCCGAGCCCCTCGTCTACGAGCAGGGAAGCGTTATAAAGCAGGTTATAGGTGGCAATAATATTCAGATCAGATATTTCGCTGCCAATCCACTGGGTCACGCTGCCTCCCCGGGATTCCTGCTGGGAAAGGATGAGAGGTTTGTCCTTCAGGTCCTCCGGGGAGATGGAGTCTTTGTCCGCAAGAGCGGAATCCCTGCGCATCAAAACGCCCCATGTTTCTAAATATGAAGTTTCCAACACATTATATTTTGTCAGGTCCACATCACCGAATACGACACCGAAGTCGATCAGTCCCTTGTCCAGATATTCTGATACATAAGCGGCATTTCCGCTGGAGATATGGTAATGGATGCCGGGATGCCGGGTTTGCAGGGCCTGGGCCGCCTTGGCAATCACACGGATCCCGTCTGTTTCTCCTGTACCGATATAGACGTCGCCGATGACAATATCATCACTCATAGCGATTTCATGTTCCGTTCTTCTGACCAGGTCCAGGATTTCTTCTGCCCTCTTTCTGAGAATCATCCCCTCTTCCGTGAGCGTAACTTTGCGGGAGCCTTTTGTTCCGCGGATGAGAAGCTGTTTCCCCAGTTCCCTTTCCAGTCCCTTGATCTGTGTAGAAAGGGTGGGTTGGGAGAGGTGAAGCGTTTCTGCGGCATGCACGATACTCTGTTCCCTTGCAATTGCAAGAAAATAATTCAGGACACGAAGTTCCATAATGAGTTCCTTTCTGTTTTCAAATCTGATTTTTAAATATTATATAGACTTCTGACTAAAATCACAATACTAAACTAGAAAAAAACTATAGAAATGTATTAGATATAAGTATTTGCTATTATGATTACAGCCTGCTAAATTAAAGATATAAAAAACACAGGAGGTTCTGTTGAAATGAAAAAAGGCTTGATCTTGATTTTGACAATTGGTGTTTTCAGCATTATTAATACAGAGATGGGGGTGGTAGGCATCCTTCCCCTGATCGCTGAGAATTACGGGGTGACAGTGGCGGCAGCAGGCCTGCTTGTCAGCATGTTCGCACTGGCAGTGGCAGTATCGGGTCCCACGATGCCCCTTTTCTTCTCGGGAGTCAACCGGAAAAAGGTAATGATACTTGTCCTGGGTGTATTTACGGCATGTAATGTGATCTCGGCATTTGCAGCGACTTTCCCGGTGGTCCTGATCGCCCGGGTGATACCGGCGTTTTTTCAGCCGGTGTATGTATCGATGGCAATGTCGGTTGCAGGCTCGTCTGTGCCGGAGAAGGATGCCCCAAAGGCTGTATCAAAAGTCATGATGGGCGTGTCCGCAGGCATGGTTCTTGGAGTGCCGGTCGTAAGCTATATCTCAGGCATGACTTCGCTGAGGGTCGGTATGCTGTTCTTTGCGGCAGTAAATGCAGCAGCACTGATCGCCACCGTCTTTGCGGTGCCGGATCTCCCGGTAAAAGAAAAACTGTCCTACGGGTCACAGTTAAATGTGCTGAAAGAGGGCAGGACATGGCTGTCAATTTTCGGAGTAATGTTTCTGAACGGCTCGGTATTTGGCGTATACAGTTATCTTTCTGAATATATGGAGACCGTGACACAGCTTCCTGCGGCACTGATCAGTGCCCTTCTTCTTGTATATGGATTGTCCAATATCCTGGGGAACCTGATCGCGGGCAGGATGCTGAGCAGCCGTCCTATGGGATTTGTTATCACCTTCCCGTTCCTTCTTGCGGCAGTATATGCGGTGCTGTTCTTCCTTGGATACTTTACGGTTCCGATGGCAATCCTGACATTTGTCTGGGGCGTGCTTGCCGGAGCGGCGGCAAATATTAATCAGTACTGGCTCGCGACAGCGGCGCCGGAAGCACCTGACTTTGCAAACGGGCTGTTCCTTGCATCTACAAATCTTGGGACGACAGTGGGGACCTCTGTATGCGGATTCTTTCTTTCCGCGATGGGGACACCGTACATTATTATGGGAGGAATGTCCTTCATTGTCTGTGCCTTTGCGCTGATTGCCCTGAGAATATACGGCGAGAAAAGAGCGGGGTCTGCTTCTTCCAGTGGTTTTCCAGGTCTCAGGACCCGCACACAGGTCACGCGGGAGAAAAAAGCATAGATAATTTGCATAGGAAGTGATTCGATATAAGTATTTGAGGTAACAAACTATCCGGTATACAATAATTTCAGAAAAAAGATTAAACAGGAGAGGAGAAAAGAAAAATGCTTGGAAATTTTGAATACTGTAATCCGACAAATTTGTATTTGAAAACCACAATTTTATAAGTGGTTATTAACCCTCACAGGGTTTTAATAAAATCCTCCAAAAGCCTTGAAAATAAAGGATTTATCGCAAAATGCTCACCTTAACTTATTATACGATTTCACACTGTTTTATTCTTCCCTTGGAAGCTGATAAGGGCAAACACAAGGGCAAGAAAATCTGATAACAAGATATAACAGAATGTGGCAATCGGAGAACTGTGACGTATGTGCGAATATATTATACTGGAGGATTTATTATATGGACAAGTACATTTTTGATGAAAACAATGGTTTGTGGTATGAATTGCAGGGAGATTATTATATCCCTTGTCTGATACTTTCCGAAGAAAAAACACAGCCTATCGGTTTGTGGGGACAACGCCACAAGCAGCATATAAAGGATCACAAGCAGTTCCTTTATACCACAATGCTGATTGAGGGTACCCTTAATCGCTATCTTGCAGATATTAACCAACAGGCGGAGCAAATGTTCCATAGATTGATTGAGGAAATGGCTCAAAAGCAAGGTGCGACAGAACAGTTAAAAGCAGAACAGCCTATGGAATGGATAGGATTGATGAACAACATTCAAGCCTGTGCAAGAGAGGTTGTCAATAGCGAATTGATTTACGTATAACTCAGTATAGGTTAGGGGCGGTAAGCCAGTTCTTGGCTTATCGCCCTTGTCTGCCTATGAGCAAAATAAAGAAATGCCGTCAATGGCAGTGCTTGCACTGTTCATCTTGACCATTGACGGTATTGCGGATTTTGCTATAAGCTTTTAAGTTTTTACACCAGATGACATTTAAGCTATTTTATGATATAATTTTAGAAAAATGAAGCAATCCATTTAAGGAGTCGAATTATGAACAGTTTGGAGCGATATATAGAACAACTAAACGAAATCGAAGCCAAATTCAATGGTTATAAACAGGACTTGGATAATATTATTTTTAAAGTTTCATCTATGGTTGCCCGTACTGTCATTACCAACGGAGAAATAGCAAACCCAACGCCGTATTACCACGAGCGAATGGGAAGTAAATTAAACGGGAAAATAATACCGTCTCCCATCGTTTCTAACGACTGTATGAAATACCATTATGATAGTGAAGATAGACTTATTATGGTGGAGGAATACAGCGTATTTCTGAAAAAATTTCAAATCAGAGAATTGTATTTTTATAATGAGCTAACAGAAAGATTGAGATTATCAAGCGGAATGCTTGCAGTTTTATCTGTGTTTGATAACCCGTTTTCAAACACGAAGTTAAGTTTAGCTTTTGCGGGGCGTAATGGTTTTATTGTTGAAGAATTTATTTATGATGGAGATGTTTTAACAGAAATAAAGATTACTCGCAGTAAGGCAAAACCCGATAGTCAAACCGAAGAGCATAAATTCGTTTATGAGAATCACAAGCTAATTCAGATTGAGCGTATTTGTCAAAATGGTTATAGGGAATTAAAATATACCACAAAAAAACCTAACTTCAACAAGATCAAAGAAGATACATATAAAGCACTCAAAAGCACAATTACTGATTATACTGGTAATTTTACTGCATTTGGAATCGAGGGATTTGTAGACCAACAGCAGCCGATGCTCTGTGTGTGCTTCACGGATGAAAATGAACCGAGTGATTTGATTGCTGATTGGGGTGCGGAAATGCACGATTTACAACTGTATGATTGGCAATTTAACGATTCGCAGGAGAAAAAGTGCGTAAAGATTATCGGTGAAATAATTGTGCAACTTGTTGAGGAAGGATTGCTTAAAGATAAGCAAATTTATTTCCACCAAAGTCAGGTTTGTGCTACGCAGTTATATTCGGGATTAAAAACCGTGTTTAAGAAGGCTAACATAGTAGTTAATTAGGAAATTATACATAAGAAAACACCCTGCAAGACAAAAACCTTGCAGGGTGTTTTCTTATGCTCTGATATATATGTAAGACCGCAAGGCAGGTCGCCCTGCGGTGTCGATTTCGTATGTCGCGATTATCTGTCCTTGTCTTGGGATTTCTTTCTTTGCTTCGGCTGAGAGTGCTGCTTACCCTCTTCCTGAAGTTGTCTGAGCCTGTTGCGCACACTTTGTCTTTCGGGCGGTCTGTGTTGTTTCTCGGCAGGTTTTGGTTCGTTCTTGATTGCCTGCTCCCATTCTGCAAGCTCTTGGTTATACTGTGTCACAATAGCCTCTGCTTTGCGGTAAGTTTTCATAAATGCCTGTACATCAGGATAACCGTCATCTTTTAGAATATCGGGGATTTTATCCAGTTTTTCAGCAAGTTCGGCTTCGGTCTGCTGTATCTGTTTTTCCAGAGCCTTGCGTTCTTTGCCCTTGAAGATACCCGTTGTTTCAGCAAGCTGCTGTCGCAGATTCGGGAGTGTGACTTCCTGTATCTTCTTGATTGCTTTCGCCTGCTTCTGTACCTTTAGCATAAGGGTCTGCATTGTGCGGAACTCGTCCATATCCATATCAAGGACTGGTTTGGGTGGGATATCCTTTTCACGGATGATGGCTTGGAGAAATTCCTTTGCCTTGCCTACGATACCTCGGAACAGGTTTGGAAGCCAACCGTTTTCACGGATGGAATGACCGGCTTTGTCGTGGATTTCGGTCTGCTTGATTTCCAGTATCTTTGCTTCTTCAATGCCCGATACAAGAGCCAAATCCGCTGTCCTGTTCCATTCCTGCCTTGCGGTGTTGTCCGCTTCGATTTCGGCAGCCTTGGGGTTGTTCTTGCCTATCTTTTTTGTTGGGAGATACACGCTGTTCTTATCAAACACTTTCAGCCGTTGTTCGGGATCTGAAATGTGGGAATTGATAAGTTCCGTGTAAACTTCTTTTGCTTCTGCTATGAACGCTTCACTTTTGAAACGCTCATCTTTGGTTGTGAATAAATGGCTTTCGTAAACATCCCCCTTTTTGATAACGGTACAGCCTTTTCGGATTTGACCGTTTTCGTCTGTGATTTCTTTCTTGGTTCGTACCCTTTTTCCTGTTTCGTCATAAAATACGCTTCTGGTGGCAATCTTGATGTCAGGTTCTGGAAGCAGTTTCCTTTCGCTGAATATGAGATGAATGTGGTAATTGGTCTTGCGTTTGTTGTGGTGCAGAGCCGATACACATTCCACTCCGTACTGCTGTTGGAACTTATCCGTAAATTCTTCAAGCACCTGCTGCGGAGGAAAGGTAGTATAAATCTCAGGCAGGGCGATTATCAGTTCCCTTGCTTCGATACACTTTCCTGTTGTTCCGCTTCGCTGAAACTCCTGCTGACTTTCCCTGGCAAGATTCTTCCAAAAGGTATTGTCGGCGGTACGATAGGTGGCATAAAGGTTTTCCTGTTTGGTGTGGCTCGTGATATATGAGATTCTTCCCTTAACATTGGGCAGCTTCGACATCTGTACAAACGAATGTCTTGCCAACCTTTTGCTCCTTTCTTCGTTGAGAATACCGTACTCATTACGCAACCGACTTGTCGGATGCGGCTGTCACAGCCATCGGTGATTGGTGGGACAGCAATGGAAATTGCGGTGCAATTTCCGCTGTATCATAGTTGAGGTGTATGTGTCCGAAGCTGTGATACAGGCTCCCCGCAGGGGCGAAATACCCAGAGTACAAATCGTAGATTTGTGCGAGGGGTGTATTTCGCTCTCAAACGCCGAGGGCTTTGGAGAACGGTTATTCCACTTTTCGTACATCATTGGGATTGAGTAAGTTCCTGCCCTGATTGACCGTCATAAAACGCTCCAGCGTATCCCTGCGGATAATGGTCTTTCGTCCGACTTTCAGAACAGGCAGCTTGCCCCAGTCCACCAGTTTTCGCATTGTGTTCCTACCGATACCCGTACATTCCGCTGCTTCTTCGATAGTTAAACCCATTTTAATTGCTGTCATTGAACATCTCTCCTTTCAAAATACTCATTTTGCAACTTTGCAATTATCATTATACTTATTTTGCTATTTCTTGTCAACTCATTTTACAACCTATTAAAGATATTTTTTAATTTTTATTAGAAAAAGAGTTGCAAAATAGGTTTCAATATGGTATACTTGGTTTCGATAGGAGGTGTAAACCTTGAAAAAAGAAATTACATTCACCGCAAAACAGGTCGGTGAACGAGTGAAAGAACGTCGAACAGAATTGAATCTTACAATGCCAGAGCTTGGCAAGCGTATCGGAGTGAACAAGTCAACGATACAAAGATACGAAGCAGACGGCGTAGACCCAAAGAGAACAATGATTATCAATGGACTTGCAGAAGCATTGCTTACCACTCCTGAATGGCTCACAGGTCTTTCGGAGGATAAGGAATATGACAGCAGAACGCTTTGTGAAAAAGATTTGGAAGAACATATCAAAAAGTACATTGATACTGTGTCTACGGTTGTGAATGGCGAACCGCACCAACAGCTCCTTACCACATTCCTCGGAAAGATGATTGATTTGTATTCCGTTCTCTGCTACCACTTCTCCGATGCTATGGCAGAGGTTGACCGTGTGGCAGAAGATGAAGGACTGAAACAGTCTCTCCGCAGATATGCGATTGAATCAGGAGCGATTACAGAGCGAGTTTACCATAAAGAGATGGAAGCACCGATTGAGGATATGAAACGATTCTTAGACGGAATTTTACATATCTACGATGAAGGACGCACCGCTGTAAAGATGGGTGACCTTTTCGGGATAGTAGCGGAAGCCGAAGCAAGGCTTGCCGAAAAAGAATAATTCCGTGGCTCTTTGACAATGAAAAAAGCCGATTAAACAATCGGCGGATGTGACACTATTTACTTTACGCACACCATACGTCACAGTTCCGATTGCCACGGATAGAAAGGAGACTATTTATCAATGGCAAAAGGATCTGTAAGAAAAAAGGGCAAGAAATGGTACTACCGCTTCTATGTAGAAGATGAAAGCGGAAAGATGGTACAGCGTGAGTTTGCAGGCACAGAAAGCAAATCCGAGACGGAAGCATTGCTCCGCAAGGCAATGGAGGACTACGAAGCAAAGAAGTTCGTGGCAAAGCCTGAGAACACCACTGTGGGTATGCTGCTTGATATGTGGGTGGAGGAAGAACTGAAACCCGGCAATCTGAGCAACGGCACAGTGATGGCATATATGGGGACAGTGAACAGGATAAAGAAATATCCTATCGGCGACAGAAAGCTGAAAACGGTCACTGCGGAACATTTACAGGCATTTATGGACTTCCTTACTTTCGGAGGACAAAACCCTGACGGAACTACAGCAAAGGCACTCAGCAAAGGGTATCTGAGACTGTTCTCGGCAGTATTGCAGGGAGCGTTCCGATTTGCGGTATTCCCGAAGAAACTGATTTCCTTTAACCCTATGCAGTATGTGGTATGGAGGGGAAAGAAAGAGGAATACGAACTGTTTGCAGACGAGGACGGCGAAGTTGACAACGCACCTACCATTGACCATCAGCAGTTTCTGATGTTGGAGGACTTTCTGAAAAAGAAAGACAATCCTGCATTACTTCCGATGCAGATAGCCTATTACACAGGACTTCGTATCGGAGAAGCGTGTGCATTGACTTGGCAGGACATCAACCTTGACGGACAGTACCTCACAGTACGACGCAGTATGCGATACAACGGGCAAAGGCACAAGACAGAGATAGGTGCTACCAAACGCAAGAAAGTCCGTACCGTGGACTTCTGCGACACTCTGGCAGACATCCTCAGAAAGGCAAAGACGGAACAGCACAAGAACCGCTTCAAGTATGGCGAACTCTACCGCCTCAACTACTACAAAGAGGTCAAAGAGAAAGACCGTACTTACTACGAAGTCTACAGCCTGCCGAGAACCGAGGAAGTGCCAGACGGGTACAAGGAAATATCCTTTGTCTGCCTGAGACCTGACGGAGCATACGAGTCACCGAGTACGGTTGGTGTTATGACAAGGTCGGCAAAAAAGAAGTTGGAAGGATTTGAAGATTTCCATTTTCATATGCTGAGACACACATTCACAAGCAATCTGCTCTCCAACGGTGCAGCACCAAAGGATGTGCAGGAACTGCTCGGACACTCTGATGTAAGTACCACAATGAACATCTACGCTCACTCTAAGAGAGAAGCGAAACGAACTTCCGCAAGACTGCTTGATAAGGTGGTCGGGGAAGCCTGAACAAAAAGTTTCCCTTGTTTCAGCTCATAAGGGCAAAAACAAGGGAAAATACATAAGGAACGAGTATTAAAATGCCGATTTTCCTTGAAAATACAAGGGTTTCGGAGGATTGATTAGACAAAACTTTATTTTGGAGAGGAATCGCTGGATTATCTGAACACGGAACTGCCGAAATACGGCGATAATGTCGTCCTGATCTATGGCGGCGGTTCCATTAAAAAGAACGGGATCTACGATGACGTATGCCGGATCCTGAAGGATAACGGAAAAAATGTGGCAGAGATTTCCGGCGTCATGCCGAATCCGACTGTCGAAAAGCTGTATGAAGGAGTGGAGGTCGCAAGGAACCACCATGCGGACCTGCTCCTTGCCGTAGGCGGCGGTTCCGTCTGCGATTATGCGAAGGCAGTCTCAGTCTCTGTGAACTGTGAGGAAGATCCGTGGGAGAAATACTACATCCGTTTCGAGGAACCGGACTGTGAGACGCTTCCGGTGGGATGCGTCCTGACGATGGTGGGAACCGGTTCGGAGATGAACGCAGGTGCGGTTATCACAAACCATGAGACGAAACTGAAGATCGGCCATGTCTTTGCGGATGAGAAGATCATGCCCCGGTTTTCTATCCTGAATCCGAAGTATACGCTGACACTGCCTCATTATCAGATGGTGGCAGGAATTTACGATATCTTTAATCATATCTGTGAGCAGTATTTCTCCGGAGAGGACGACAATACCAGCGATTATATCAGCGAAGGGCTGATGCGCTCCCTCCTTCATTCCAGCAGGATCGCCAATAAGGATCCACACAATTACGAGGCGCGCAGCAATATCATGTGGACTGCCACATGGGCGCTGAATACCCTTGTGGCAAAAGGAAAGTCTACAGACTGGATGGTTCACATGATCGGGCAGTCTGTGGGGGCTTATACGGATGCGACCCACGGCATGACGCTGGCGGCTGTCTCCCTTCCGTATTACCGTTATATCATGCCATATGGCCTGGAGAAGTTCAAACGCTTTGCGGTCAATGTGTGGGATGTGGAGCCGGAAGGAAAGAGTGGCGAACAGATCGCAGAGGAAGGCCTGAAAGCGATGGAAGGCTGGATGAGGGAACTGGGACTTGTCATGAAGATTTCTGACCTGGGGGCGACGGAAGAGATGCTTGACGGCATTGCAGACGGTACGCTGATCATGGAAGGAGGATATAAGGTCCTTGACCGTGATGAAGTGAAAGAGATCCTGAAAAAAAGTATGTAGAAAGAGTAAGCCGGGGTGGAGTGACCTTCTGCTCCGGTATTTTTTTGCCGGTTTACAGATAATCAGCAGTAGAAAGGCGGTGTTGTTTTATGAAAAAAATTATTCCTGTGATACTTATTTTTGCGTGTGCCCTCATGGCAGCATTATCGGGGTGTGCAGGCGGCAGGCAGGTGGAAAATCCCGAACCACAACCTTCGGGTTCTGAATCTGCTGCAGATGCTGACAAGACGCAGGAATCACAGATCACGGAAAATGAGAGTACCGGGCAAGATGACAAGGAGGAAGAAATGATGGGAAGAAAAATGAGTGTGGAGGTTGACGGCAGCCTCTTTTTGGCCACATTAGAGGACAATGAGGCAGCAGATGCTTTGGTGGAGATGATGCAGGAGGCACCGGTCACGATTCAGATGAGCGACTATTCCGGCTTTGAGAAAGTGGGAAATCTGGGAACCAGCCTTCCGGCGGGCAACAGGCAGACGACAACCCAGGCGGGAGATATCGTGCTGTATCAGGGGAATCAGATCGTTATCTTCTACGGCTCTAATTCCTGGAGCTATACGAGGCTGGGTAGAATCGATGATCTGACAGGCTGGGAGGATGCTCTTGGAGACGGAGATGTAACGGTGATCTTTTCGCTGGAAGAATAAAGGATAGAGCTTATTGCCATTGTAAATGAATAATTTTTTTAAATATATATTGACACCGTGTCAAAACAATGCTATATTACGGATGTTGACACAATGTCAAAACAGAAAGGAAGGTAATTATCATGAAGAAAAACATTGGATCAGCATTAGCTTTATATCCAACCCCCGTTGTAGTGGCAGGAGCGATGGCAGGCGATAAACCTACCTGGACACTTGTGGCTCATGTAGGGATTATCGGACATGACAGAATCCTGGTCAGTTTAGCTTCGGCTCATTATATCAACCGGTTTATCAAGAAGAATAACAAATTGACCGTGAATATCGTAGATGAAAATATGCTTTCGGAAGCAGACTATGTGGGATCCGTCAGCGGCGGAAAAACGGATAAGTCGGAAGTGTTTGAGTATGAAACGGGTGAATCAGGGGCTCCGGTGATCTGCAAAGCGCCTCTGGTGATGGAGTGCTCTGTGGCGGATGTTTACAATACCCCGGGGTTTGAGAGTTTCATCTGTACGATTGATAACACGTATGTGGAAGAGGAACATCTGAATGAATCCGGCAAGATCAACTATCAGACCCTGAAACCCGTGCTGTTTGATTTCCCTGCCTATGAATATCTTAAGACCGGTGAAGTCATTGGGAAATGCCTGTCTTTTAAGAAGAACCCGTAAGCCGGGGCGGCAGCCGTAATGGAAGGATATTTTAAGAGAAGGAGAAAACGATAAAATGAAAAACTTTGAATTTTATGTTCCCGCAGATATTTTATTTGGCAGGGATCAGGAAAAAAATCTTCCCGAAAAGCTGAAGGGTTATGGGAAAAAGATTTTATTGACATATGGCGGCGGCAGTATCAAGCGCAGTGGCTTATACGATAAGCTGCTGACCCTGCTGAAAGATTTTGAAATCTTCGAGTTGAGCGGCATTGAACCCAATCCGAGGGTCAGCACTGTCAACAAAGGCGTGGAGATCTGCCGGAGGGAAGGGATTGACATGATCCTGGCAGTTGGCGGCGGCAGCACAGTTGACTGCTCGAAAGCAATCGCAGCAGGAGCTTATTATGATGGGGATGCCTGGGATCTGGTGACGGGAAAAGCTCCCATTGAAAACGCGCTCCCGCTTGCAGTTGTCCTGACGCTTGCAGCTACCGGAAGTGAGATGGACTGCGCAGCAGTCATTTCTAATGAGGAGACAGAAGAGAAACTCTTAATGGGGCATCCGCTTCTCCTTCCGAGGGTATCTGTGCTGAATCCTGAAAATACATTTTCAGTACCGGCATATCAGACAGCTTCCGGAGCCGCCGATATGATGTCGCATATTCTCGAGAGCTACTTTGACCAGGAGGAGGCGTTCGTACCGGATGCGATCAGTGAAGGACTGCTCCGTGCGGTGATCAAATATGCTCCGATCGCCCTGGAAGAACCGGAAAATTATGAAGCAAGGGCGCAGCTTATGTGGACCAGTTCCCTTGCATTGAATGGTCTGGTCACGACCGGCAAAAACTTCATGTGGAGCTGTCATTATATCGAGCATGAGCTGAGTGCGCATTATGACATTACGCATGGCGCGGGGCTTGCCATGCTGACGCCGAAGTGGATGCGATATGTTCTCTCTGACGCAACGTTAGATAAATTCTATACTTACGCGGTGAATGTCTGGGGAGTGGCCCCGTCAGAGGATAAATATGCTGTAGCAAATGCGGGAATTGACGCAACGGAGAGGTTTTTCCAATCGATCGGCCTGCCAATGACGCTCACGGAGTTTCATATTGACGATTCCAGATTTGAAGAAATGGCAGCAAAGGCTGTCGAGGTGGGATATCTGAAAGGAGCGTATGTTCCGCTGGATGAAAAAGATGTTGTAGAGATCCTGAAAATGTGCATGTAATATGTTCTGGTGAGAAGCAGCCCCCGGCTGCTTCTTGCTTTGTTTGACGCAATGTCAGGATGTCGGTATAATAAAATCCTGATAAAACCACGAAAAAGGAGCGTGTCAATTATGCCGAAAGGATCACCGGAACTGGCCAGGGCAAGAAAAGAAGAAATTATCAATGCCTGCGCGGAGCTTTATGAAACAATGAATTTTAAGGACGTTACCCTGAAAGAGATTGGGAAGAAAACATCCTTTTCCCGTACTTTGATCTATTACTATTTTCACACAAAGGAAGAGATCTTCCTTGCACTGCTTCAAAAGGAGTATGAAGCATGGATCCGGGACTTGGATGTGATACGGCAGAGCCACCGGGACCTGTCGGTCGAACAGTTTTCCGATGAACTTGCCCATTCCCTGGAAAGGCGTGACCGTCTGCTGAAACTGATGTCCATGAACCATTATGATATGGAGAGCAACAGCAGGATGGAGAACCTTGTCGCATTTAAGGGGGTGTATGGAAACTCTATGAGGGCGGTTGCCGGCTGCCTGGAAAAGTTTTTCCCCTATATGACGGAGGATGACAGGCAGGGATTTATTTATGCCTTCTTCCCGTTCTTATTTGGCGTGTATCCGTATACGGTTGTGACAGACAAGCAGAAAGAAGCAATGGAGCAGGCGCAGGCAAATTATGTATTCCTTTCAATCTATGAAATTATAAAATCAATTGCGGTAAGATTGCTGCATGGCTTTAAAGACAGATAGGCAAACTTCTTTTGGTGAAAATGAAGATATTTCGTAAGCCTTATAAAAAAGGAAATGGTACAATCAGTGTTGGCAAGTAGGCATAACACGTGAAGGAAGAAATCAAAACCGTAGTGTACGATGAGGAGCTTCGGATAGAAGCCTATCGTTTTGAGGGAATTATACAGCCATGCCTGTGTCCAGACGGATGACGGGACTTGGAGCTGCCATGGGATTGTCGTGCGAATCAGGTTTTATGCATGATGCCGGAAAAGCCAGACCAAAGGGAAAGGTCTGGCTTTTTCTCCTGTCCTATTTCAATTCTACCAGCATTTCAATTTCGCAGGCGATATTGCCGGGCAGGGAATTGGTGCCGATCGCCGTTCTGGCAGGGCAGCCGGCCTCCTCTCCAAACAGTTCTACCAGCAGGCTGGAGCCTCCGTTTACAACCTGCGGCTGCTGGGTAAAGGTGTCTGCGGAATTGACAAAAGCGAGAACCTTCACAAAGCGTTTGATCCTGTTTAAGTCTCCTGTCTGGGCGTCCAGATTGGCAAGCAGATTCAGCATACAGTTATATGCCGCTTTCTGGCCCTCCTCGACAGTGAGGGTATCTCCCAGCTTTCCGGTCATGGTATTCCCGTCTCCGAGATCAGGACCGCAGCCGGAGCAGTATAACAGATTTGCGCCAAATTCCTGGACTGGGGTATACACCCCGCCTTTGGGAGGCGGAGCGGGCAATGTGATTCCTTTTTCTTTCAAAACGTCATAAATATTCATCTCTTATTTCTCCTTTTTGTTTAAATTGTAATCTTTCGGTTCCTGGCAGTGACCTGCCATTGATCTGTCACTTTTTTGCCGCTCACGACGGCAACGGACGGATACAGGGCGCTGGTGGGGCATATATGGGTCGGAATTACAAAAAATGCATCGCCCACTTTCGGGCACTCATCCTCAAACCCCGGCGCCATGCGAAATGTCCAGTGCTCCTCGCTCTGAAACATTTCTTCATAATGGTCAAGTCCCACAATCTTCCCGCGGGGGTCCTGCGGGTCCGCTGCAATTCCCTTATATCCCAGGTCGAGAGTAAAGATTCCATTCCCGGGACGGCTGACGACGCGGGTGAGGATTGCCGCGGCAGGAGTATAGGGCAGATCGGGAAACTTCCGTGCATAACCGTCGTCATAGATAAAAAGGGTGCCCGGCGAGAAAAAAGCATCCGGAAAACCGGTATGGCATGGGAATGACGGGGTACCGCCCAAAATGATGATGGAGCACGACGGGTAAGTATCACGGAGACTGTGGAAAGCTTCAAGAAGCGTCTGATCCGTTATGGCAGCCTGTTCCTTACGGTTTTTGAAGTCATGTTCCGTGCGGTGCCCGTCATAGCAATGCAGTCCGCTCAATGTCAGCCCGGGGATCTGGGCACAGGAACGGCAAAAGGGGATCAGCCCGCTAAGTGGGACACCGGTCCGGTCCATCCCCGGATTGACATCCACAAGCACGTCGATATTGCCGGGCAGAGAGGATGCGGCGTCTCCGAGAAGAGACAGCATCTCCAGGTCATCGCCTGTTGCATAGAAATGGGTCTTGGGAAATGCCGCCGATAATTCCGTGAATCTTCTGATGTTGGGTCCTACGAGAGGATATGCCACAACAACATGTGTGCTGTCGCAGGCAGCGGCAGCTTCCGCTTCGGCAATTGTTGCACATTTGAAGCGTGTGATGCCGCAGTCCATAGCGAGCCGGATCACATCAGCCATCTTGTGGCTCTTCACATGAGGCCAGAGTCGGCTTGCGCCGCCGGCCATTTCTATCGCCTTTTTTGTATTTTCAAGTATTATGTCGCGATAGTATATGAGGGCAGGAGAGATGATATCTCCAATTCCCTCAAAAGAATATGAATGTACCATAGTGCCTCCTTCTGTTGCAATTTGTTGGATAGAAAAATGTCGAAAGGGTTCTCTGATGCTATTTTTACACAAAATGTTTAAAAGTTCAACTATAAATACAAAAAATGTCAAATAGATTTAATGATTTAAAGACAATAATAACAAAATCGGATAAATAATATTGACAAAATGTTGGTAGGAAATTAGAATTGAGATAAACAAAATGTTGAAAACAATATCTTGTATTAAAAGCGAAGGGGAATATGTTATGGGTTATGTATCAGAGAATTTTAAAATGCTGTGTGAGATATGCGAGTGTATTGCGGGGCAGTTTGGCAGCGACTGCGAGGTCGTCCTCCACGATCTGACAAGGTCATATGACAACACGATCGTGGCGATCTGGAACGGACACGTAACAGGCAGGGCGCTGGGCGGGGGCGGAACAGACGCGGGGCTGGAAATCCTGCGTGGAACCTCGCTTCCAAAAGATGAGGTCGGGTATATAAACAAGACAAAGAACGGGCGGATCCTGCGCTCGACAAGCAAGTATTTTCTGAATGAAAAGGGTAAGGTGGAGGGAAGCATCTGCATAAATTATGATATTACCGACCTTGTGTCCGGGCAGGAAGCGGTGAGGCGGCTGACCGGACGGGGGGAGGAGCCGAAGGGCGAAATGTTTGCCAGCAATATAGACGAATTACTGGAATCCCTTATGATTGCTGCGGTCCAGAGCACCGGCCACAGCATGGAAACGCTGGATAAGGCGGATAAAGTGGCAATTGTGAAGTATCTGGACAGCAAAGGAGCGTTCCTGATTAAGAAATCTGCGGAGAGAGTGGCGGATTTTCTGGGGATTTCAAGATTTACCGTATACAACTATCTGAATGAAGCGCAGGGAGAATCAGAGGAAAAGGAGGGCGAGGACAATGAATGATCTTTTGATCCGGGAATTTAGAGAGCGCCTGAGGGACGGAAAAGCCGTGTTCGGGCCGTTTATGAAAACCTGTGATCCGGGGTTTGTGGAAGCGGCGGGTTATGCGGGGATGGATTTCGCGATTCTGGATATGGAGCATGGCCCTGCCGGCATCCAGAGTATGCAGAATAATATCAGGGCTGCTCAAAATTCGGGGATACTGCCGGTTATACGGGTTCAGTCCATCACGGAAGATGCGATTGGGAAAGCGCTGGATATAGGGGCGGCAGGCGTTGAGATCCCGAAGGTCTCAACGGCGCAAGACGCTGAAAAAGCGGTGAAGTATGCGAGGTTCTCGCCCCTGGGGGAAAGAGGGGTATGCCGCTTTGTGAGGGCGGCGCACTATTCTGCGCTGGATAAGGACGTTTACTTTCAGTCGGCAAACCATATCATAGTGGTCGCCCAGGTGGAAGGACGTGAGGCGATTGAGAATATCGATGAAATCTTGTCGGTGGAGGGGATTGACATTGTCTTCATAGGTCCGTATGACCTGTCCCAGAGCCTAGGGGTTCCGGGGCAGGTAACGCATCCTCTTGTGGAAAAGGAAATGGGCAGGATTGTAGAGAGGGTGAAGAAGAAAGGGATTGTTGCAGGGACTTTCACAGACAGCAGGGAAATGATGGAGAAGTGGATGAAAGCGGGTGTGCAGTATATTTCCTATTCGGTTGATATGGGGATCTTTTATGATTCCTGCAGACAACTGACGGAGCAGTTCCGCCAGATGGAATCGGTCTGTGGTTAAAGCCGGATCAGATCCGTAATAAAGGGAGTGAAGAGTCTGCCTCTTTGCTCTTTTTATTATTGCCTTTTTTTTGCTGCGGTTCGCGAGGCGAAGATATAAAGAATAGGATTTGCAAAAAAAGTTTATTAATTAAAACAATGAATACAAAATGTTGAACAAAATAAAGAGGGGAAGCAGGTAAAATAAGGGAAAAAAGACAAATCAATTATAAAAATTAAATATTCTATTGTATAAAATGATAAACTGTATTGACAAAATGTTGAATTGATTATAGAATTGGATTAAACAAAATGTTGAATAAGGGAGCTCTCGGTATTGGGATCATAAGATTTCAGTACAAATTTTACAAGGAGGATTTTAAGGATGAAAAAGAGGATAAGAAAAGTAACTGCCGTATTATGTCTGCTGGCGCTTGTATTTACATTGACCGCGTGCAACAGTTCGCCAGATTCTGCTGCTTCCGGCGGCTCGAGCAAGCTCCAGGAAGTCCTGGAAAGAGGGCATCTGATCGTCGGGACGGGAAGTACCAATGCTCCGTGGCATTTTTATGACGACGACGGGAATCTCGTCGGGTTTGACATAGATATGGCGAAGATACTGGCGAACTCCCTGTTTGGAGATCCGGAAGCTGTGGAATTTGTAGAGCAGTCATCTGACGAGCGTGTGCCTAATCTGATCAACGGAAATGTGGACATTTGTTTCCAGTTCATGACGATCAGTGCAGAACGTGCACAGCAGATTGAATTTACAGTGCCGTACTACACGGAAGGGGCAGAAGCTCTTCTTCATAAAGACGGGACATATACAAGCGCAGATGACCTGCTTTCGGCTATGGACAGCGGCACGCCGGTTACAATCGCGATCCTGCAGAACAGCTACGCAGAACAGATCGTGGCATCCCTGTTCCCGGGATATGAAGGAGTCTATACGGTAGACCAGTATGAGGACCAGGCGCTTCTCTATCAGGCGCTTGAATCTGGAAGATGCGACGCCGCTGTATGCGATATGTCAAATGCAAACTATCAGGCGTCCCTGGACGATGCGTATATTGCTTCGGGAATCAGCGGATATCCGCAGAACTACGGCGCAGGCGTCCAGAAGGGCGACGCGGAGTGGCTCAACTATGTAAATACAGTGCTGGTTGACGCGATGTCGGGAGCCACCTATCAGTCTTATATCGATGCGTATGAAGAATGGTTTGGGGTGACGTTGGATCCGCCGTCTACAGGCAAACCTGCGATGTACAGATAAACTCGGAAAACAGATTTGTGCAGGTCCTCAGAACGGGACCTGCACAATGAGAACAGATGGAGATGTCATATGAATTATGTATTTAACTGGACGGTAATCGAAAAGAACATCGGGGCGATGATAGAAGCGCTTGGATTCGGACTATTAATGGCAGTCGTCGCAATTGCTGCCGGTTCTGTGATCGGACTGCTTCTGGCATTTCTTGCGGTATCGAAATCAAAGGCGGCAAAAAGGGCAGTGCAGCTGTTCGTTACGATCTTTCGGAACACGCCGATCCTGATCCTTGTTTTTATCGCATATTTCGGACTGCCGACGATCGGGATTACGCTCTCAAAGGTGCCGTCATTTGTTGTGACTCTGGCGTTGTATTCATCGGCATATATGGAAGAAGTCTTTCGGGCAGGACTGGAGGCGATACCGAAAGGAATCATTGAGGCGGGACAGGCAATCGGACTGACAAGATGGACAATACGGGTCACGATAGAGCTGCCGATCATGTTCAAAAAGGTCCTCCCGTCTATGGGAAATTATCTGATCTCTTTGTTTAAGGATACCTCCATTGCATCCTCCATTACCGTAGGGGAACTGACCTATCTCTCAAAGTGCCTGACGACGCAGACCTTCCGGGTTTTTGAAATCTGGCTTACAACCGGCGCCCTTTATGTGGTGGCGTGCTACCTGATCGCATTTATACTGAGGCGCATTGAAAAAAGGTTCGTTTAAGGAGGAGGCAGGATGATATATTTTCAAAACATTTATAATTTGCGAGACAATGTGATAACCGGCTTTCTGAATACTTTTTCTATTGCCCTGATCGCGATCATACTTGGAACCCTAATCGGGATTATCTTTGGAATGGTTTTGACTTATGCCAAAAAGCCGGTGCAGTGGCCCATCCGAATATATGTAGATATTATGCGGGGGCTACCGGTGCTTGTTACAGTGTTTGTCGTTTACTATTTTCTGAACAGTGTCCTGAACATGCTGTTTGGGTTCCAGATGGATGCGAATACTTCGGGAGCCGTGGCCCTGACACTGTTCAGCGCTGCGCAGATGACAGAGCTGACGCGGGGGGCACTACAGTCTATTCCGGCAGGACAGATTGAGGCAGGCAGGGCGATCGGACTGACCTTTCCTCAGATTTTCGTGAAGATACTGCTTCCGCAGGCGGTCGTGCAGATGATCCCGCCCTGGATCAATTCGGCGACAGAAATGATCAAAGCGTCGACCCTTCTTGGGATGATCGGAATCGTAGATCTGCTGCTTGTGACGAGGCAGATAGTGGCAAAATACAACGATGCGCTCGTTTACTATGTGATCATCGGATGTTTCTACTTTATTTTAAACACGCTGATTGAATTTTTCGGAAAGAGGCTGAGCAAGAGAGTCAATTATTTGGAGAAAGCTGCGAGGTAATGCAAATGAGTGAAGCTTTATTAAAATTTGAAAATGTATCCAAGAGTTATGGTGATTTCAATGTGTTCACCGACATCTCTCTGGAGGTACATGAGAAGGAAGTGGTATCGATCATTGGGTCGAGCGGTTCGGGAAAGACGACGCTTCTGCGCTGTATTAACCTGCTGGAACCGTTTCAGGCGGGAAAGATTATTCTCGACGGACAGGAGATCGGATATCATGAAGTGAATGGAAAACGCAAAAGGGTATCAGAAAAGGAGATCGCGAAACAGCGCGCGATGACAGGGATGGTATTCCAGCAGTTTAATCTGTTCCCTCATATGACGGCAAAGAAGAACGTGATGCTGGGATTGACCCATACGAAGAAAATGCCCGTTGCAGAGGCGGAAAAGCTGGCAGAGAAATGGCTGTCGGCAGTCGGGCTCCAGGATAAGATGGACAATCTTCCCGGGCAGCTCTCAGGAGGTCAGCAGCAGCGTGTCGCGATTGCGAGGGCGGTTGCGATGAGTCCCAAGATCCTGCTGTTCGATGAGGCGACGTCAGCTCTTGACCCTGAGCTTGTGGGAGAGGTGCTCAATGTCATAAGGAACCTTGCAAAAGAGGGGGCGACCATGATACTGGTCACGCATGAGATGAGGTTTGCATATGAAGTGTCTGACAAGGTTATCTTTATGGACAGTGGGAAGATTGCCGCTATGGGCACGCCCAAGGAGATCTTCGAGGAGCGTCCCACGGAGCGCCTGAGAGAATTTCTGGCGACATTTAATACAGGGAAAGCAGAATAACGGAGAATCATAATAACGGCAAGAATCGCTGTAACCCAGTAAAACATGAGGGATATAGCGATTCTTTCTTCTGTCAACTTTCAAAGACGGGAATTTATCTATTTCCATTCTACTAAAAATTTAATGTTGTCTGCCGCATTATGCTCAACTGCCAGCCTTATTGAATCCGAAGAAAATTCTTCCAAGCTAATTTCCATTTTGCTTTTATTGTCAATCAGGTATTCTCTTTCCTTATTCCCCTGACGCACTACCAGAGACAGCGTACCTTCCTCTGTTTCATTATCGATGTATAATGTCTGTGGTTTCTCTTGCTGCTTATTTATCACTTTCTTTAATGTTCCACCGGTTAACGCTGTACACTCCACTTTCCATGTATTATTATCTTCGCTTTCATATCTTTCAGTGTATATTCCAAGTGAACCTGTCAATTCATAAAAGAAATCGCTTTTATCGCTTAATGCAAAAACAGAGCCAATAAGAATAGCTAAAATGATAATGGGTACAGAAATACATGTGATGATTGTCTTTGTATTTTTTGGGGGATTCTGATACCATCTTTTCCTTTTAAATATAGAAAATTTTTCTGAGCTAATATTATTCATCTTTTTTCCTCCTCTTCTGTTTCGTTGAAGCCAAAATATCACATCCCCCAATTTATACAATAATTTTTGCAGAATGTATGGATTTCCATGTAAAATTGCAAGTAAGTACAAAATGGGGACAAAAAAGGTCTGTCGCATATCATTTGATAGTACGACAGACCCACAAATTTATTTACGGGTAAGAAAAGATATTTGAACTGTAAATGAATCCTGTTTAGTATATACTTCTATTGTTCCATCATATTTTTTTACTATATCCTTTACATTAGAAAGACCAATTCCCAAATGTCCTGCTTTTGTTGATTTAAATATCCCTTTTCTCTTATGCACTTCCGTCCTGCATGAATTGCTAACATTAACCAACAGAAAATCATTGATTTGACAGATGCAAAGCTCCACTACTCGCTCGCCTTTCGTGATTTCCATGCACGCTTCAAAAGCATTGTCTAATAGATTTGATAACATTGTGACTAAATCAATATCTTGAATAAAACTAAATTCCACATCCTCACAATTGTATATAAATTTTATTCCATTGTATTTTGCTGCTGCAATTTTATCGTTCACAAGAATATTGATAATCTGATTATTCGTATGAAATTTAATATCAGCTTTATCAACTTGTCCTAATAACTCTGTTACATATTCTTTAGCTTTACTATTCTCCGAATTTTCTTCATATAAGCACTCTATAAGATGCACATGCCTTTTAATGTCATGAAATAATTTTCTTGTACTCTCATATTTTCTTTCAAGATCTAAAAAATATTTATTTTGCATTTGAGCCTGCTGCTCTTTCATGAGTAATTTTTCTTCTTTGCTGCATAATATTGAAATTCTATCAAACAAATAGTATACAAACATATTTAAAACAAAAAGCAAAATACAACCCCAAATTGCCATAAACAAAATAACCCTGTTTTCAATTTGAGAAATCATAAAAGTTATAGTTGCCAATATATATAAGCTGATAATTGGTACAACTACAATCGTAATAGGCTGACGTCTTTTTTCATAGGGTTTTACATATTTTTCAACAAAAAACATTGTACATCTATAAATAAGAAAGATCATAAGATCTTCAAAAATATGTCCAGGTCCTATTGAAAATATTTCTGAGAAAACTACCATCTGTACGAGCTGGCTAATAATCTCACTTAAAGGGAAGAAAATAATAAGCAATAAAATTAGAAAAAAGTCATTTTTATTTCCGGCATTAAATAAATAGATCCCTACAAATATCGGAATAGCAAACAGAAGTCCAATATTTAGAAACGGAACAGATAAAATATTTGAGGCAAAAAAAAGCAGCCATGTACCAACAAAGGTAAGCACATACTTTGCTTTTGTCTTTTGTACTTTGTCAAACATTCTCATCATAAAATCAAAAACTATGTATATAGAAACAAAACTAGAGATAAAAAGAAATATTAACTGTGTTAATATGCTAAGCATGTGGAACTCCCTTACATAAATCTATTGTTTTCATGAAATACGTATTCATTGCTTTTTTAAAATCTAAAACCTTTCTTTGTGACAGTGGAATTTCAATATCATGAATCATATACACCGTATAGTTTTTTATACCAACTACATAATCCAGATTAACCAAAAAACTAGAATGTGGACTCTTAAAGTCATATTCTTCCATTATTTTAGAAAGGCTTGATATTTTTTGATTCATTTTGTATTTCTTTGAAAAGGTTACAATATTAATCTTCCGGTTATTACTTTCAAAATATAAAATGTCTTTAATTTTAATATTAATTAAACCATCAACTGTCTCAAATTTTATACTTATATCATTTTGTTCTTCCTGCATATAGTTATGGATGTCCAGCAGTTGTCTGAAAATCTGTTCTTCTGTGGACGGTTTCTCTACATACCCAAAGGCTCTGACTGTAAATGCAGCACCTTTATAATTTTTGTAGTTAGTTATGAATACAATTTTCACAATCTTATCAACACGGCGTACTAACTTAGCGATCTGTATACCGTTACTGTCTTGTAAGTCTATATCCAAAAAAATAATGTCTGCACGCTCTTGGTTAACTCTTTTAATGAGTTGGCGTCCACTATTAAATACTTCAATTTTGTATTCGCAAGGATATCCATGGAAGAAATTTTCAATTTGTTTACTAATCAAATTTGTCATTTCTTTCTCATCGTCACAAACATATATCTTTAACATTGCTGTATTCCATCCTAAATTTCATTATATTAAAACACTATCAAAAAACGCATGATCCGGGAAGTTCCCCAGCACGTCATACCGGGGAGGGCGTGGATCAATGGGAGGTATTGTTTGACACAGATTGAAATATTGACTATAATATACTTAACAAGACAGCCAGTAAGGGAGGTCAAGGCTCCCCGCCTGGCAAATAATGTTTA
>CALWMN010000027.1 GCA_944381935.1 uncultured Mediterraneibacter sp.
GGCTGCTGGATAAGGTGGTCGGCGGGGAATAAAAAATTGCCCTTGTTTCGGCTCGTAAGGGCAAAAACAAGGGCAAATAGATAAGGTTTGAATGAAAAACAGGCGTGAAGCCTTGAAAAATCAATGGTTTTTGAGGATTGGATAGGCAAATTGCAATTTGCCCTGTCCCAAAATGCATCAAAATCTCTCAAGACTGCCTGCCCGTCCAGAAACATTTAGACTTTAAACCTCCTGGAACTGCACATTTTTCTCTGTAATCCTGCCTTCTTACTCAAAATACAGGAGGAATAAATTGTGCTATAAAAAAGCAAAACGTTCCACGCTTTCATGTAACACTCTATTGCGAGACGTAAAAAGGCACTTTTTCTCAAATCGTGACATAGTGAAAGTCATTTTGGGACACAGGAAACTTCATTTTGGGACACCCTGAAACTTAATCGGGGACGTAGCTAAATTCAATTTCACTACGTCCCCGATTGAATTATCGTTTTATGAAGTATTCTTCATACCACACAAGAAAGGTATAGATTGTCCACACTTTTCTCCAGTTATCTGAGTTTCCTCCCACGTATTCGTCGAAAATTGTGTTGATTTCATTCGTATTGAAAAATTTTTCCGCAATGTCGCTGTGGAACAGTCTGCGCACATCTCCATTATATCTCTCGTCTGCCATCCAGATACGAATCGGCACGATGAATCCCAGCTTCTTCCGGAACGCTATTTCTTCCGGCAGGACTTTTGCAGCAGCCGTGCGGAATGCGACTTTATTCTGCTCGTCATTGACCTTAAACCTCGCCGGCATCCGGGATGCAATATCGAAAATCCTTCTGTCAGTAAGCGGCATGCGGATCTCAAGCCCTGCAGCCGTACTCATCTTATCTACATTCAGGTAGATATCGCCCTCAAGCCAGATCTGTATGTCCACATCTGACATCTTTGTCAGCGGGTCGAGTCCTTCTGCCTCCTCATAAATATGCTGCACCAGTTCAATCGGAAGTACATCCGGATCGTATTTCTTAAGGATCCTTTTCTTCTCATCTTCCTTCATAATGTTTGTGTTTCCCACATAAAAGGTTTTGAGGTTCTCCCCATAACGCTCCGCATTGCGGTACATATTATATCCGCCGAAAAACTCATCCGCCCCTTCGCCGGAGTAGCACAGCTTTGTGTGCTCTGCCGTTGCATTGCAGGCAATCGTAAATGCAATTGCAGAGGCATCGCCTAACGGCTGCTCCATATTGTACATCACATATGGGACGATATCGAAATACTCCTCCGGTGTGATCAGGCATCTCGTGTTCTTTCTGCCCAGGATATCTGCCGTCTTCTTTGCCAAACCGGACTCATCGAACCTTTCCTCCTCGTATCCGCAGGAATCCGTCATCTCCACATCTGACATTGCCAGAACATAGGAAGAATCCACTCCACCCGACAGGAATGACTCTGCCGTCTCGTCCTCTGTCTTTACTTCCGGCATGATTTCCCGTATGGTTGTGTGTACCTCATCCGCCCACTCTTCCAGTGTCCTGCTCTCATCCGGGTGGAACATAGGTGTCCAGTAACGCTCTATTTTCATTTTCCCGCCCTGCCAGATCAGGTAATGCCCCGGCATCAGTTTCTTCAATCCACGGAAAAATGTATTCTCCCCTGCCACATAGGTCAGGCTCAGATAAATCTGTAGCATCTCCTCATTCAGTTCTTTTTTAAATCCCGGCTGTTCCATGATCTGACGGATCATTGTTCCGTAAAGCAGTGTCCCGTCATCTGTCTCATAATAATAAAACGGCTTTGTCCCGAAATGGTCCCGCAAACAGAACAGCTTCTTTTCTTCCTCGTCCCACAGTGCGAACGCAAACATTCCGTGCATGTGGTCCGCCATCTCATACCCCCATGTCTCATAGGCTTTCACCAGGATCTCTTTTTCCCGCTCTTCTCTTGCAAGGTTCAGGGGCAGCTCCAGACGTTCACAGAGCTCCTCCCAGTTCCTGATATGCCCCCGGTATTCTTTTACTGTTATCATATGTAAACCCTCTCCTGTAAAAATTGTCGAACTTTGTCCTTGCTACAAACAATATTATAACGGAATCCAGAAGCATTTCAACCGCTTTTCCCATAATCTGCACCCACACATATCATGTAATTGCACAATTATCGCAATCGCAAAAAGGGCTGCCGTTTTTTATCCGACAGCCCTTTTTGCTTCACCTCTGATCCTTGTAAATCTCTATAACATTTGATCCTTTTTCTCCAAGATCGCTTCCACAGCCGCGCACGCCGGGCAGTCGCAGTATTTCGCGCCGGCAGCCTTAATCTCTTTCGCATGGGCGGCAACTTCTTTCGTCTTGTCCGCTCCGAATACCTGTGCGCCCATATCAGATTCTGCAAATGCAATCAGGTTGTCCAGCGGCATAATGTCCTGCTCAAGCTCTTCGATATATGCCTTTGTCGCCTCTTCCTCTCTGTCTGTCCCGACCGCATCCAGCCATACTTTGGCGGCATCCTTTGCCTCCTGGCTGCAGGAGTATGCCTCCATCATTTCATGTGTCTTTTCTACAACATAATCCCGTACTTCTTTGTTCATGTCTTGCACCTTCTTTCTTAAACTATGCCCTAATTCTACCACATCATCCGGTACTTTTCACTATCTTCCTTTTTTTATTGCGAAAACGGTTTAAGATGCAGGATTCCCATTATTGCTCTTATCCCCGTATTGTTTTCTGATTTTTCTGAATATTATATGTTTTTTTATTTTTTATCAGTTTTTATCTTGACATTCCCATCTTTGTGAGCTATTATATAGCTATCAAAAGAAAAGGAGGACGGACCACCAAAAACATAAGCAAGACCCTAAAATTTTAAAAGAAAAGAGGTATAGTCCAATGGGAAGATAAAAGAATTTCGGAAAACACTATTCAGTGAATAGTTTCAGATAGATATCAATTCAATAAGGAGGTTGGGCCAATGGATGTAATAAGCTGAAAATCCACTGTACGAAGAGGTAAGTCGATACAGTGGATTTTTATTTTGCCCATATTTTCAATTTCTCTGCTTGACGGATCGGTTTTTTATCTCTTTACTGTTCAGCCGCCGAGCTGTCATCAAGCGCCTCATCGATCTTATCTTGTACATCGTCTTTTACATTCTGGACCGCTTCCTCTACCTGTTCCCGGTCCATCTCATTCCCATTTTTGTCATAGTTATGAGAGTAAACGCATCCTGACAGGAAAGGCATGGCAATTGCCAGGGTAAGAAGAACCGTCCATTTCCATTTCTCCCTCATTGCAAACCACCTCCTAATAAAAGATCTTTTTGACTGACCGTGCCAGGCATTTTCCTTATTCCAGCATCTTTTCCATATGGATACAGCGGAAGGTCCAGCCATGCACAATCCTGTTATAATCAGCCGTATATCCGAGCTTTTCGTAGAATCCGACGGCCACATCCCGGCTGTCCAGCACAGCCTTTCTGCATCCCAGCTCCTTCGCCCACTTTTCAGCTTCCGCGACGAGCATCCTCCCCAGTCCCTGTTTCCTGTATTCCGGAAGGACAACAATGCGCCCGAACATCATGGCAGAAACATCTCCTTCTTCCTCCGGCAGCTCATATAACCGGCATGTGGCAACGGGAAATTCCCTGTCAAGGATCACGATATATTTTGTGTCAGGCGTATCGTGCTCGTCAAACTCTTCCTGCAGCGTGATATTGTGCTGCCTTGCCATTGCCTGGATGCGCACATAGTAGGCGCCTGCCTGCTGATACGTCTTGCCTGCTCTTATCACCTTGAAATCCATAGATATTCTCCTCTCTGGCGTCTGATCCGTTCTGCGATGCCCCAAAGCTCCTTGTACAGCATCTTTCCATTCTTTCGCTCTGACCTCATAAGCGATACTTTTTCACAGTCATCTCCGCTCCCGGCAGATGCACGAATCCCCTTCTCCGACAGGGACAGCCTGAACCCATAGGGGGCGGCACCTTCCCGATTACTTCCTTCTGACCATATATCTCACCGCCTGCACCCATACAGACGGACAGCAGATTACTCCACCGCAGGAAAAAGAAACATCAGGGAGAGAACTGCCGGTTTCATTTTCTTTTTCATAATAATTCTCCTGACTATCTGACTGCCTGTACTGTTTTTGTACAGATTTTCCACATAGCCCTGTCCGACAGACCTATTATAACATGTTTCAGCAGGATAAAACAGTTTGTTTTGCTCTGACAATTACGATGTCATCATTCCCGATTTCATGAAAACAGGGCACTTCCTCATCATATGAGTCAGTACCCTCTATCCATTTCATATTCACAGATGAACAGCTTCTCCTGTTATTGACTTAATCTTCTGCATGGAATTATGCCCGGCGTCTGTTCAGGTATACCCTGACTGCTGTCAAGATCGCCAAGATGATCCCGATTGCCAGAGTGTTGACCGGATACTGACCTGCCAGCCATGCATACACTGCCGAAACTATCAAAAGGACAACTAAAATTCCTGATGCAGCTTTTAAAATCTTCTCCATTTCTCTCTCCTTTTCCATTTTTTCAAAGTGTATCAGCTAATAGTAGAAAAAATTCTGTATAACTTTTTAAGTTTCTCTTAATTTCTCTCCCATACCATGCGATATTCTCTCTCCCCGGTACTTTCATCCCGCCCCTCCTCTTTCATACAAAAATGCTCCCTCTGGTAGAAGTTCACGGCACGCCGGTTCTTCTTGTATACATTTAACGCAAGTTTCGGCTTCCTCTCTTTCGCATAATCCAGAAGTGCGCGCCCGATACCATGTGACTGCGCCCTGCCGCACACAAAAATCCCTTCTATATATTCCTCATTCAGCCCGATAAACCCCAGGATATCATTTTCTTTGGATCTTTCCTGTTTACAGTCCGGTTTGTCGTCTTCCCCTTCGTAGACGTACAGTTCTGCCTTACAGAGCATCTCCCTCACCTCCGGAAAATGATCTTCCCAATATTCTGCCGGAATAAAGCCATGCGCCTGAAGATTGGTGTCCAACCAGATTTGTGCGACTCTGTCTATATCTGTTTTCCGCATTTTTCTTATCATATAATCCTCCCCATTGGCTTATTTCTGTTCCTTGCCCCGCTTTTTCAAGTCCCTGCCCACCCGGTCAGACAGACCGTTCCTGACAGGAATCCCGCCTCTCTGATGTCGGGTAAATCGGCCAGTTCCGCCGCCGACAAATATCATGTCATTCTTTCTGAGCTTTTTCACCTTCTTCATCCGGCTGCTGTCCGTCGTGCGCTTTCCACTTGCACTCTGTCAGCTCCATATCGGAAAACACTGCCTTAAAGGACGAATCCTCCGGCGAGCAGGCGTAGATGCCGAAGCGGATCGTCCCGCCTCCTCTGTGCATATGGCAGATCCGCATCTGCCGAAAATGAGTCCCGTCTGAAGAACATTCGATACAATAGTCGTCCTCTCTCCGGCTGAAGCGGTACCACATGGATGTTACCGACGCGTCTATCGCTGTCGTCGCCCAGTCTGAGTATCCCTCATTCGTTACAACACTTCCCAGATGCTGATATTCTTCATTTTCATACTCAACAGAGCCTTTCAGCCAGTTCTCACTGTCAAGATACATGACGATGCCACACTGGTCGAATCTGCAGTGGCTCTCCCGGAAATCTGTTCTGACAGTAAAGCTGAAATATTTTTCCTCCGTCTCCATCTGGAACACAGGGGCATTGTCATTGCGGAAATGATAGTAAGTCCTCTGCCACAGGTCTGTATGAGGTTTTGTTACAATCTCCACAGTATCATCCGTAATATGAAAGCTTTCCGGTTCTCTTGTCCATTTGAATTTAGCCAGGTCCATTCTTTTCCCTCCACTTTTTCCCGCAGAATACTGTCTGCCGTTCCATTTTTACCCTGATTATATCAGGATTACCGGCTCCCTTCAAGAAACGCCCCTCTTTTTGCATGGCAGCACAGACGCAGGTCTGGTTTCATTTCCGAAGATATGTGGTATACTGATTTGTAAAGGTAATATAAAAAGGAGTGTAAAGAAATGGCAAAAATACAGTGCAATGTAATTTCCTATCTTTTAAAAAGAACTGTAGACCTCACGATCATTCTTCCTACTGTCACTATACCGGAGGCGTCACAGCCGGACCTTAGAAATGTCCATCATACATACCCCCATCCTTATCCGGTACTGTACCTGCTGCATGGCATGGGCAATAACCATCAGCAATGGGGCGGGTACACCAATATCGAATTATACGCTGAGGAACGGCAGATCGCGGTGGTGATGATCTCCGGCGAAAATAAATTTTACCTGAACAGCGGAAAAGACCTGTTCTATGATTTTATTGAGACAGAGCTTCCGGAATTTGTAAGAAATACATTTCCCATTTCTGACAAAAAGGAAGATACCTATATCGCCGGATTGTCTATGGGCGGATTCGGCGCCCTTATCCACGGCCTTAAAAACCCGCAGAATTACCGGGCTATCGGCGCCTTCTCCGCGGCAGTTGGTGTACCCGAAGTGGAGAACAGTACGCTGACAGATATCCCTCTCTCTGCGCAGGGCTGTCCCGCACTGTATCTCACATGCGGGGAGGATGATTTCCTTTATGAAAACAACTGTCAGTTCATCCGCCATCTTGAAAGCAGAAATATCACATACACCTGGGTCAGCGAACCGGGTTACACACACGAATGGAGGTTCTGGGATCTCGCTGTCGAGCGGTTTCTTGACTGGCTTCCCCGTACGGACCACTATGCCGGAATAAAGAGAAAAATCTGACCTGATTACGGAACCTGTTTTAGCCTGTTTCCATCAGAGAATGCTGTCCCTGCCCTTCCTCCCACCCGCAGGTAAGCATGGTTTGCCGGATCGTAAGAAATCGCGTTCAGCTTTCCGGGATCAATCTTTCCTTCTTCATCCAGAACCTTCTCGTCCACGCTGACATTCACGATTTCTGCCACGATCCGGAGCGTCTTATTGTACTGGTTAATCTCCTCCACCTGGCACTCCAGCGTAATCGGAAGCTCCTCGATCACCGGTGCATCCACAAACGCACTCTTCACGGTATGAAAACCTGCTCTCTCGACCTTATCCGACACGTCGTGAGCGGATACGATCCCCACATAATCTGATGGAATAAGGTTCTCCTCATCTGCAATACCCGCCGTAAAAGCTTTTCTAAGCTTGATATTATCGGACGTTTTGTGCCGGACTCCTATATTGATCTGAATCCTGTTTGAATTAACGATCCCTCCATAAGCTACATTCATGGCGTCGGCTGTCCCATCCTCCCCGTATGTCGCAACGATCAGCACCGGCTGCGGATATACATAAGGATTTGCTCCAAGATCTCTGCGCATTTTGATTCCTCCTGACTTTTTCGCTGATTCTTTCAAATCACCAGCTATATTGTATTTATCCGTCCTGACATAGAGACGAGGACGAAAAGCCGTTTCGGCTTTTCATCCCCGCCATTTTCGCGATGTCATGATTACCGTTCTTCAATCATCGCCCTCACAGTTCATGTCTGTCAGCTGACATGTCTTCTCGTCTTCTTCATCTTCACAGTTCATATTTGTTATATCACAGGTCGTATCTTCCTCGCCTACGCAGTTCATATCATTCAGCCCACACGTAGTGTCTTCTTCCTCTGTGATCCCATTCATATTGGTCAATCCGAGATTTTTTTTCATGATTCACACCTCCTCTACATTTTTGGTAGCAACGATATCGATCCCTGTTCCTGCGGCATCCGGCACAATGATATCTCCAATATGCACCGGTGCCTTTATCTCCACGCCTTTGAGCGCTTTGACACAATCGAAGACCTTTCCTTTCGGGACGTCCTCTCTGGTTTTCACGGACACCATGTCCGCTTTCCCGCCAATCACCTTGACAGTCGACGTCACAATCCTCGTAGGATCTGTCACTTCTTTTCTGGCGTAGACGTCTCCCCGCTTGCAGGTATTTCCGGTTACGCTTATGATTTCATCCCCCTCCATTTCCACAGTAAGAGGGCACCCCATAGGGCAGCTGATACAGGTCAGTTTTCTGATTTCCATTTTCTATGCCTCCTCAATCTTTACTGTGATGGTTTCCAGGTCGGGGTATTTAAGAAGCTGCTCTTTCGTCAGCCTGATTTCCTCCATCTCACCCGGCGCAACGATCTGCCGTTTCCTGTGGATGACTCTCTCATCATCAAAATATGTGCTGACATAGCAGTTTTTATACACGCCTCCCACGCGGAAACGAATTGTCAGGTTCTCATCCATTCTGGCTGTATTAACCATCATCGGTACAGTGTAGCGCACACCATCCACCGGATTGAGGCGGACATCCCTGCCGCCGCCGGCCTGGCGTATTCCTTTGACATAAGCCGCCGCATTCTTTCCGGCTGTCGCCGCTTCCTCCGAAACAAAGTCAACCAGATCATGCACATGGAGGACATTCCCACACGCAAACACACCTTCTATATTTGTCTCCAGGCTTTCGTTGACCTCCGGTCCCGAAGTCACGGGATTCATCTGCACTCCCATCCCATTGGAAATCTCATTCTCCGGTATTAATCCTACCGAAAGAAGAAGCGTATCGCAAGAGTAAAATTCTTCTGTTCCCGGAATCGGCTTGCCATTGCTGTCAACTTCTGCCAGCGTAACGCCTTCCAGCCGTTTCCTGCCCTTGATATCTACAACGGTGTGGCTCAGTTTCAGCGGGATGCCGTAATCATCCAGACACTGCACAATATTTCTTTTCAGTCCGCCTGAATATGGCATCAGCTCTGCAACCACCTTAACCTTTGCTCCTTCAAATGTCATTCTCCTTGCCATAATAAGGCCAATGTCTCCCGATCCGAGGATGACAACCTCCCGCCCGGGCATCAGTCCTTCCATATTTACCAGCCTCTGCGCCGTTCCCGCGGAATATATGCCTGCCGGACGATACCCCGGTATATTCAGCGCCCCTCTGGACCGCTCCCTGCAGCCCATCGCAAGTATCACAGCCTTTGCCTGGATCTCAAACATACCCTCCTGCCTGTTCATAGCCGTAACGGTCTTCTGAGGGCTGATATCCATGACCATCGTGTTCAGCTTATATTCTATACCCAGTTTCTCTGCCTGGTCAATAAATCTTTGCGCATATTCGGGACCGGTAAGCTCTTCCTTGAACGTATGGAGCCCAAACCCGTTATGAATACACTGGTTCAGGATCCCTCCGAGTTCTTTGTCTCTTTCCAATATCAGGATACTGTCGATTCCGTTTTCCTTTGCCGAGACGGCTGCGGCAAGACCTGCCGGACCTCCTCCTATAATGACAATATCATAACTTTTCATGTCCGAAGCCTTCCTTTCTATATTGTATCTTTATTGGTTCCGACCACAAGCTTTGAATCTCCGCCTGCCTTCGTGATATCCGACATGCTCACGCCCCACTCCCGGGCAAGGATCTCCATTGTCCTTGGTGAGCAGAATCCTGACTGGCATCTTCCCATTCCCGCTCGCGTCCGCCGCTTTACGCCATCCAGCGACCTGGCGCCCAGAGGTCTTCTGATCGCATCAATAATCTCTCCCTCTGTGATCATCTCACACCGGCAGATAATATTCCCATAAGCAGGTTCTTTTCTGATCAGCTCTTCCCGCTCCTCCCTGCTCAGTGTATCAGGATCCAGGACCCCCTTCCGTGTCGCTATAAAATTGTCTTTCTCTTCCAGCCCCATCTTTTCTTTCAGGATATTCGCCACCATCTCCCCGATTGCGGGACAGCTTGTCAGTCCCGGCGACTCTATCCCTGCACAGTCGATGAAGCCTTCTGCATCGTCAAGCTCCCCGATCAGGAACTCATGGCCTCCTTCGTGGGCACGCAGTCCTGCAAAGGAAGTAATAACCTGGCGCATAGGCAGATTTTTCACATTCTGCCCTGCCTTTCCGATCACCTGTTCCAGCCCTTCCCTTGTAGTATTCGTACCTTCCTTATCCTCAATATCAATCGCCGTCGGTCCTATCAGAAGGTTTCCATGTATGGTAGGCGATACCAGCACGCCTTTCCCATATTTGGTAGGAAGAGCAAAAATTGTTTTGCTCACATGGTTCCCCGCATTTTTATCCAGCAGGCAGTAATCTCCCCGGCGGGGAGTAATATGGATTTTCTTCTCGCTCACCATATTGTGAAGCTTGTCAGAATAGACCCCTGCCGCGTTCACCACATACTTTGTTTCATATGTTCCCTGATTTGTATCCAGCGCCCATCCGCTGTCTGTTTTCCGGATATTCTGTACTTCCGTATCGAATTTAAAGTCCACGCCATTTTCACATGCATTCTCTGCCAATGCAATATTAAGATTAAACGGACATACAATTCCTGCCGTTGGTGCGTATAAAGCTGCGTATACGTTGTCCACGATGTTCGGTTCCATCGCCAGAACTTCCTCCCTGTTCAGGATCTGCAAGTCTTTTACGCCGTTTGCCACTCCTCTGTCATACAGAGCCTGCAATCCCGGCATATCTTCCTCGCTCAGGCAGACCACAAGAGACCCTATCCGTTTAAACGGAAAGTCCAGATCCCTGGAAAGCTGCTCCATCATGGCATTGCCGCGCACATTTAATTTTGCCATCAGAGACCCGGTAGCCGCATCGTAGCCTGCATGAACGATCGCACTGTTAGCCTTGGACGTACCACAGCATACGTCTTCCTCTTTTTCCAGTACACATACGCTTACTTTATAACGGGACAGCTCCCGTGCTGATGCTGCGCCGGATACTCCTCCTCCTACTATAATAACATCATACATGACAACATTTTCTCCCTTCGTCTGATTTCTAAAAAAGAGCCCGGCAAATCATACACCTCTACACTGTGTCTGTCATATTGCCGGGCTCTCTGTACTCACGCAACTTTAGTTTTCAATTGTCTCTTTAGACTACCACGGAATCGCGCCATAAAGCAGTACCGCAACGATTGCTCCGATTATCGGTCCTACTAATGTTACGATTGCATATCCCCAGTTCGAGCTTCCTTTATCCTTGATCGGAAGTATCGCATGTGCGAAACGCGGACCGATATCACGCGCCGGATTGATCGCATATCCGGTCAGGCCACCGAGTGACATACCAACGGAAACAATGATTCCAAATACCAGGAATTTATCCAGGCCTCCGGCAATACCCGGCACGTTGGCAATCCCTTTGATCGCAAATACCAGTACAAATGTTCCAACTGCTTCACTCAGGATATTAAGCGGCATATTCGGAACGGAAGGGCTCGTGGAAAATACGCCGAGCTTTGTACCCGGATTGTCCGTTGCGTCAAACTGCCCCTTAAAGAGGATGTACACAAGGATAGCACCGACAAATGCACCCGCAAATTGTGCAATAATGTAGCCCGGAACAAGTGCCCAGTCGAAACTTCCATCGATCGCCAGCGCCAGTGTCAGAGCAGGATTAAATGATGCCCCCGAAGCTGCGCCGAATATAAACGCCGGAACCATAACGGCAAGGCCCCATGCAAATGTAATCTGGATTGATCCTGCTCCTTTCATACCGGATTTATTTAATGTCACATTGGCTACCACGCCATCACCCAGAAGAATAAGCATCATAGTTCCTAAAAATTCTGCTATATATGGTAACATATTTTGCTGCCCCCTTTTCTTTTGCTTTCTCTCTATACAACTTGTTCTTGTCTGAAATTAATCTTCCTTTGCCCAGCCGTAAGCATATTTTACTGCTTTCTTCCATCCTTTGATCTTTTCTTCTCTCTGCTCCTCGCTGATCGACGGCTTAAAGGTCCGATCAATTGCCCAGTTCTTGATAACATCTTCCTTGCTGCTCCAGTATCCCACTGCAAGCCCTGCAAGATAAGCCGCTCCCATAGCGGTTGTCTCAACACACTGCGGACGGTTTACAGGGGCATCGATGATATCGGCCTGTATCTGCATCAGGAAATCATTTGCGCTGGCGCCTCCGTCAACCTTCAGGGCCGCAAGATCGATTCCTGAATCAGCTTTCATAGCTTCAAGGACATCGCTGACCTGATATGCCAGGGATTCCAGAGTGGCGCGGATAATATGGTATTTGTTGACACCTCTTGTGATGCCTACGATCGTACCTCTCGCATACTGATCCCAGTACGGAGCACCCAGACCCGTAAATGCCGGAACAACATAACATCCATTTGTATCCTTTACCTTCTTCGCCATGTACTCGGAGTCCGGCGCAGAATCGATCAGTCTCATTTCATCCCGCAGCCACTGGATCGCCGCTCCCGCAACGAAGATAGATCCTTCCAGTGCGTAGTTTACTTTCCCGTCCAGTCCCCATGCGATTGTGGTGACAAGTCCGTTCTTGGAAAACACCGGCTTTTCTCCTGTGTTCATCAGGAGGAAACATCCTGTTCCATATGTATTCTTTGCTTCCCCTGCCGTGAAGCATGTCTGGCCGAACAGTGCGGACTGCTGGTCTCCCGCTGCTCCGCCGATCGGAATCGCGCCGCCTAAGAAAGACGGATCAGCCTCTCCGTAAATGCAGCTTGAAGGCTTTGCTTCCGGAAGCATACTCTTTGGGATCCCCAGCTCTGCAAGTATCTCATCATCCCATTCCAGGGTATTGATGTTAAAAAGCATCGTCCTGGATGCATTGCTGTAATCTGTTACATGAACCGCGCCTTTTGTCAGTTTCCAGATAAGCCAGGTCTCTACTGTACCGAACAGAAGCTCTCCGTTCTCCGCCTTTTCCCTGGCCCCCGGCACATTATCCAGTATCCATTTGATCTTGGTTCCGGAGAAGTACGCGTCAATCACAAGACCCGTTTTCTCTCTGAATTTGTCTGTCAGCCCTTTCTCTTTCAGAGAATCGCAGTACTCGGATGTCCTGCGGCACTGCCATACGATCGCGTGATAAACAGGCTCTCCCGTATTCTTGTCCCACACGATGGCTGTCTCTCTCTGATTCGTAATGCCGATCGCTGCAATGTCCTCCGCAGAAGCGCCAATCTTGTTCATAGCCTCAACCGCCACTCCGAGCTGGCACGCCCAGATCTCGTCGGCATCATGCTCTACCCAGCCAGGTTTTGGGAAATACTGGGTAAATTCTCTCTGCGAGACACTGCACATTTCCCCTTTCTCGTTGAACAGGATACACCTGTTACTGGTCGTCCCCGCATCCAGCGCCATTACATACTTTGCCATATCATATCCTCCTTTTCTTTTTTGGCATGTTTTTTATAAATTAGCGTTCTGCCTGCTGCAGATCCGCCTAATTCCTACATCATCCAGACATTCTGGTTGGTGGAAGAAACCGAGATCGCCCCTGCGGACAATGCCTCCAAGACAGATCTTTTCTCTGTGATCAGTCCCCCGGCTATTACGGAAACCCTGGAAATCTGACAGACCTTTTTGATAATATCCGGCATCAGTCCCGGAAGCACCTCGATGATATCCGGCTGCACGCTGTACTGCAGATTACAGATATTCTCCAGCGCCATCGAATCTATCAGGAAAAATCTCAATACTGTAAAAAGCCCCCGCTCTTTTCCCCTTTTTATCAATGCAGGCTTCGTGGTGATGATCCCGTCAGCCATCGTGCTGTCCCTGATGAAGTCGACTGCCACTTCTTTTGACCCGAGTCCGTTGATCAGATCGATATGTACGACAGCCATCTTGTTCCCTTCTTTTACTTTCCTGACGATCCCACGGATATTGCAGATATCACCGAACAAAATGAAAACCACCCTGATATCCTCAAGCGTACAGCACCTTTCAAGGCCGTTCATGTCTTTCACTGCCGCTATCACCGGATTGCACTCGATCATATCATAATACTTCTGATCCATGTCATGATCCACTCTCTTCTCCGCAATGTAATTAAAAAAGAGCAAAACATTAAACAACATTTCTGTTGTTAACTGTTTGCTCTCCTGTCTTGGCATCTTTTTCTTTTCTGGTACGACTATAACATATTGCACAATAATTTGCAAGCTTTTTTATATTTTTTGACGTCCTTTTTACATGTTCTCCGTTATTTTATACGCTTTTTACATATTTTTTATTTATTTTTCGCCACCTTTTTGACAATGTCGACCATCTCCTCAACCGTCTTCACGCCCGGCACTGTCTCCCGGTCATTCAAAATGGTCAAAGGCACTCTCTCTATCTTGTATTTCTCCACAAGCGAAGGGAACAGATTGGCATCGATCATTTCTGCCTCGATCCCCTCATTGAGCACTGCCATCTGCTGGCATGCCGCCACAGCTTTCGGGCAGTGATGGCACGCCAGAGAAACACATATTTTGATATTCACCTTCACATCCAGTTTCTCGATCTTCCTTTTCGTCCACCGGCTGATATCCTTACCTGCCCCTGCAAGATTACAGATTGCCAGCACGAAAGAGTTGATCTCCTGCCCGCCCGGAACCCCGTGAAAGGCTATCCCGGAATACCGTCCGCCTTTGTACAACCCTGCTGCCGGAAGATACTCCCTTCCCAGTTCTGCCGCCCCGTCTTCCTCCGGTCCGTACGCTTCAAACTCAAGGCGGCTGCTCAGGGACGTGATGACCGCCAGGAAGCCTGCCATCTCCTTCCCCTTTTCTGAATCCATATCTACGACTGCTTTCACTGTGATGGTTTCTGTCAGCCTGTCCAGTATCTTTTTCAGATTTTCCCTGAGATTTTCATCAATAAGGCTGCTTTTTGCTGCAATATTCTGTATCATACGCTTTCCTCCTGTATGTTTTTGTCACCATTATATATTTTACTAATTCAAAAGGCAAATTAAAAAATCGTAATTGCCTTTCTCAGAAATATAGTGTACTATGTGTGAAAAGAGCATATATTTTGCGACAAAGGAGGTAGATAAGCATGAAAAAACTGATTAATTCCGTGGATCAGGTGGAAAACCAGATGATTACCGGTATGGTAAAAGCTTACCCTGGTTATCTGAAAAAGCTGGATTGCGGTAATGTCGTAGTCCGCGCCGAAAAGAAAACCGGAAAGGTAGCGCTCATCAGCGGAGGGGGGAGCGGACACGAACCTGCCCACGGCGGATATGTAGGCACGGGTATGCTGGACGCCGCTGTTGCAGGAGCCGTATTTACGTCCCCCACCCCCGACCAGATCTATGAGGGCATCCGGGAGATCGCAACAGACAAGGGAGTCCTGATGGTCATAAAGAATTATACCGGAGATGTCATGAACTTTGAAATGGCGCGTGAGATGGCGGAGATGGAAGGGATCAAGGTAGAGCAGGTTGTGGTAAACGATGACGTCGCAGTTGACAACAGCCTGTATACCGTAGGACGGCGCGGAGTTGCCGGCACTGTATTCGTACATAAAATTGCAGGTGCTCTTGCAGAGACCGGTGCAGATCTCGCCGACGTCAAGGCAATCGCAGAAGAGGTCATCGCCAATGTCCGTACAATGGGAATGGCTATCCGCCCCTGCACGGTTCCCGCATCCGGAGTTCCCGGATTTGAACTAAAGGACGATGAAATGGAGATCGGGATCGGGATCCACGGGGAACCCGGCACCCACAGAGAAACCCTGAAATCGGCTGACGAAATCGTGGATATCCTGCTGGAAAAAATACTGGCGGACATCGACTACAGCGGCAGCGAGACAGCCGTCATGATCAATGGTGCCGGAGCAACGCCGCTCATGGAGCTGTTTATCCTGAACAACCATGTGGCGGATGTGTTGGCCAAAAAGGGAATCAAAGTCTATAAGACCTTTGTCGGCGAATACATGACCTCACTGGAGATGGAAGGTTTCTCCATATCCCTTCTCCGGCTGACTGACCGGATGAAAGAACTGCTGGACGCCCCGGCAGATACTCCGGCAATCAAAGCATAACCCATTAGGAAAGGAGCCGACATACATGAAAGCAGAGAGGGTTACGGAGATCCTTCTTGCTCTGGGAAGCAAGATCGAAGAAGAAAAGGATTTTCTGACAGAACTGGACAATGTGATCGGAGACGGAGATCACGGGATCAATATGGCACGCGGATTCAAAGCTGTGGAGGAGAAACTGGGGACTTTACAGACTTCCGATATCGGGAACCTCCTAAAAACAACGGGGATGACCCTGGTATCTACGGTAGGCGGAGCTTCCGGCCCGCTTTACGGCACTGCATTTATGAAGGCCGGTATGCTGATGAACGGCAAAGAGGAGATGAACCTGGATGATTTCCTGTCCTGTCTTGACGCTGCCGTTGAAGGCGTGAAAACGCGCGGCAAATCTGTACAGGGCGAGAAGACGATGCTGGATGCCATGATCCCTGCTCTCGATGCCATGAAACAGGCAAGGGAGGAAGGACTGTCCGCCCCGGATGTTTTGCAAAAAGGCGTGGACGCCGCACGCACAGGCGTCGAATATACGAAAACAATCATTGCAACAAAAGGGCGGGCAAGCTATCTGGGCGAACGCAGCATCGGCCACCAGGATCCGGGGGCGACGTCATTTACGGATATGCTGGAGACCGTCTGCGCCTGCATAACCCCTTGATTTACAGACAGTACCCAAAAAAGCAGGAGGAAATGATATGGTCGGAATCGTAGTTGTTTCCCACAGTGCCCGTCTGGCGGAAGGCATTGCAGAGCTGGCCGGGCTGATCGCGCACGACTGCCCGGTCGCCGCGGCAGGCGGACTCGAGGACGGTTCTTTCGGCACAAGCTATGAGCGCATCATGAACGCCGTTGAATCCGTACAAAACCCGGATGGCGTGCTGATTATGATGGACATGGGGAGTGCCGTTATGACAACGGAAATGGTTCTGGAAGATTTAAATTACGATAACGTAAGGATGGTAGACTGTCCGGTTGTTGAAGGAACCATCGCAGCGGCTGCGGCCGCTTCCGGCGGCATGTCTCTTGACGAAGTGCTGCGCGAAGCGCAGTTGTCCCGGGAAATACAAAAATTCTAAACAAAATCGAAGGGGCGCATACGCGCCCCTTTTTCACGTAAAAATCACTCGGTTGTGCAAACGGTCAGAGCATTCCGACAAGGTCAAGGCTTGGCTTCAGCGTATCCGCTCCCGGCTGCCATTTTGCCGGGCAGACCTCATCGTCATGTTCATATACGAACTGGCATGCCCTAAGCTTCCTGAGAAGCTCCTCTGCATTGCGTCCGACATTTCCGGCATTCACTTCATATGCCGCAATCTTTCCTTCCGGATTCACGATAAACGTGCCCCTCTCGGCAACACCGTCCGCCTCGATCAGGACATCAAAATCTTTCGCCAGCACATGGGTCGGGTCGGCAAGCATCGGGTACCCGATCTTTCGGATGCGCTCGGATGCGTCATGCCATGCCTTGTGTACATAATGTGTGTCGCAGGAGACGGAATACACTTCGCACCCTGCATCCCGAAATGCATCATACTTTTCTGCCAGGTCTTCCAGCTCTGTCGGGCAGACAAAGGTGAAGTCCGCCGGATAGAAAAAGAAGACGCTCCATTTCCCAAGGATGTCGCTTTTTGAAACAGGTCTGAACCTTTCATCGTGATAAGCCTGCACTGTAAAATCGCTCACTTCTTTGTTGATAAGGGACATGATTTTTCTCCTCCTTTCATTTGTACATCAATAGGGTAAAAAAATTATATCCGCTTTCCTGCCCCCTGTCAAGGCGGCTCCTTTGGTTCAGCAAGATCCACAATCCCTCTAATTTTCCGCTTTTCTTTTCACAAGCTCTTTTCCTGATGTGACGACAATCGTCACTCCCAAGATCATAAGAAGCACTGCAACGATCAGCTGCAGCCCCTCCACCATGAATACGCCCGTACCGGCGCCAAAGGCTTTTACAAGGGATATAAACCTCTGTACCAGCGCCGTAAATGTCACGATCAGCATGATCACAAAAGGAGGCACCAGCGTGCGCAGCTCCCTTCCCGTCACCTTCAGGAATACGCAAAGCGTAATGAGCACCAGTGCGCTCAGAAGCTGGTTTGCGCTTCCGAACAGGGGCCAGATATTCGAGTATCCGACCTGTGTCAGAATGTATCCGAACACCAGCGTGACAACTGTCGCAAAATATTTGTTGCACAGTACCTTTCTCCATCCCTCCGCACGTTCCATGTCATCCACACTGAACAGTTCCTGGAACGACATACGTCCGATACGCGCAACTGAATCCAGAGTCGTAAATGCCAGGGCAGAAACACACATGGTCATAAAGCTCTGGGCCACATAAACCGGGATTCCGAACATCTCCAGGAATCCTGCCACTCCAGATGAGAAAATCTGGAAGGGCGTGCCTGCCGCCGCTGTTCCGTCCGCTCCCGCTGCCGCGCCCGCCACACAGAGGGCGACAACCGCCAGAAGGCTCTCCAGTACCATAGCACCGTAGCCAACCTTAAGCATATCTTTTTCATTTGAGATCGTTTTGGATGAAGTGCCCGAGGACACCAGACTGTGAAAGCCGGATACCGCTCCGCAGGCAACTGTCACAAAGAGGATCGGGAAGAGCGTTCCCAGGCTCTCGTTCTGAAATCCGGTAAATGCCGGAAGGTTCATATTCGGGTGTGCAAAGACCAGGCCCAGGACTGCCCCTGCGATCATTCCCACAAACATAAAGGTAGACATAAAGTCTCTTGGCTGCATCACAAACCACATAGGGAGCACTGCCGCAAGAAAGATATAAACAAACGCAATATATACCCATACGTCTTTCCCGAGAAGCACCGGGAAGTTCATGCCGAATGCGAAGGCAAGCACCGTACACACCAGTCCGAATACAACTTCCTTCCACCCTGTAAATTTCACTTTGTGCTGGACAACGCCGAACACAACTGCAAACAGGATAAAAAACAGGGAAATACTTCCCGCAGCGCCGTTCACCTGCGCATTCTCCGAAAGCGACTGTACGCCATCCGTCACAACATAGGCGTTAAATGTATCTGCCACCATATCGGCAAAGGCTGCGATCACGATCAGGCAGAACAGCCAGCAGAATCCCAGGAACAGCTTTCTTCCTGCTTTTCCAATGTATTTCTCAATCAGAAGCCCCATAGACTTTCCGTCATTCTTCACGCTCGCGTAAAGCGCCCCAAAGTCCGTTACTGCCCCGAAGAAAATACCTCCCAGTACGATCCACAGAAGGACCGGAAGCCATCCGAAAGCCGCCGCCTGTATCGCCCCTGTAACCGGGCCTGCGCCTGCAATGGAGGAAAACTGATGGGCAAATACAGTCCAGCCGTCCGTCGGCACATAATCCTGACCGTCGTTGTGGACAACCGCCGGCGTCTTTGCATTGGGATCAATCCCCCACTTCTTCGCCAGCCAGCGTCCGTACAGCGCATATGCCGCAATAAGGCAGACTGCCGCGATCAATACGATAACCAGTGTGTTCATAATTCTCTACTCTCCTTTTCGTATAAAACTGTCATGTGATATAGAAACAAATGTAAAAGAGCCACAGAATCTTAAGGAAACCTTCCACTTCCGTTTCCCTGAAACAAAAACGCCTCCTGACAGATTGCTCTGTCAGAAGACGAAATCTTTTCCGCGTTACCACTTCTCTTGCCGTGCTTACGGCCCCCTCTTCCCTGTCGTCCGCGCTTCCCGCAAAACGGATTAACAGGCTTCCCTGTAACGGTGGAATCCCGGTCCGGGTTACTTGCCTTCGCTTTCGCCCCGACTGCTCGCAGGTGATGGCTTTTCTGCCGCACTGCTTCCTCCCACCTGCCGGAAGCTCTCTGAAAATGCATCCGCATAAAACCCTGTCCTGTTCTTCGCATTGGCTTTTTACAATTCGGTTATTATTATAACGCAAAATTTTCAGTTGTCAATAGAAAAATAGAACGTACTCTGTTTTCTGTCCGCTTATACTTTAAAGCGGTATCCCACACCCCATATCGTTTCAATATACTGCGGATGTGATGTATCATACTCGATCTTCTCCCTGATCTTCTTGATATGGACCGTGACCGTAGCAATATCCCCTATGGACTCCATATCCCAGATTTCCCGGAAAAGCTGCTCTTTCGTGTACACATGGTTCGGATGCCCTGCCAGGAATGTCAGCAGGTCAAACTCCTTTGTCGTGAACGATTTTTCCTCACCGTTCACCCAGACGCGCCTTGCAGTGGTGTCGATCTTTAATCCCCGGATCTCAATGATTTCATTCTCTTCCACATTGCTTCCGATCAGGCGCTCATATCTTGCCAGATGGGCTTTGACCCGCGCCACAAGCTCGCTCGGGCTGAATGGTTTCGTCATATAGTCGTCTGCGCCCAGCCCAAGCCCCCGGATCTTATCGATATCATCTTTCTTCGCAGAAACCATGATGATAGGCGTATTCTTCTGATCCCTTATCTTGCGGCAGATCTCAAACCCGTCCACTCCGGGAAGCATCAGGTCAAGAATGATCAGGTCAAAATCCTCCTCCATACCTTTTCTGAGCCCTTCTTCGCCGTCATTCGCCACCTCTACCTCAAAGTCGCTCAGCTCCAGATAGTCTTTCTCCAGATCCGCAATGCTTTCTTCGTCTTCGATAATCAAAATGCGTTTACTCATCAATCGGTACCTCCTGATATTTTCTTATTACGAAATACATTGTCGTGCCCGCGCCCTCAACACTGGCTGCCCAGATATTTCCTCCGTGTTCTTCCACAATCTTCTTCACAATCGAAAGTCCGATCCCGCTTCCGCCCTTGGAGGAATTTCTCGAGGCATCCGTCCGGTAAAATCTGTCAAATACATAGGGAAGCTCCTTCGCCGCAATCCCTTTCCCGTTGTCGCCCAGCTCCACCTGGACAAAATCTCCCACATCCTTAAGATCCATCGTAATCCTGCCATCCTGCTTGTCCATATACTTCAGGGAATTGGATACGATATTATTGATGACTCTCCTCATCTGCTCCGGGTCCACAATCACCTTGCAGTCCTGATCCATATAGTTGTGATAAGCGAACTCCACGCCCTTTGCCTCCAGCTCCACGTGCAGATCCTCCGCACAGTCCTCAAAATATTCTTTCGCCGAAATAGTCGCAAAATTATAAGGGATCCTGTTCGTATCTATCTTGGAATAAAGCGTCAGCTCATTGATAAGGAGATCCATCTCGCTGGTCTTATTATAAATGGTCTTGATATATCTGTCCATCTTTTCCGGTGTGTCTGCCACGCCGTCCATGATCCCCTCGACATACCCCTTGATCGTGGTAATCGGCGTCTTCAGATCATGGGAAATGTTACTGATCAGCTCCTTGTTCTCCCTGTCATAAGCCATCTTCTCCTCGGCATTGGCTTTCAGTCGCAGGCGCATCTCCTCAAAATCCTGGCAGAGCTGCCCGATCTCGTCATCTGCGTCACTCTTGATCTCAAAGTCTAGGTTCCCTTCCTTAATATTGCGCGCCGCTTTCTGAAGCTTTGCCAGAGGAACGGACACCGTGCGGTAAAGCCAGTAGACCAGCAGCGCCGTCGTAATAAACACCACGATCAGGTACATCTGCTGAATCTCGCTGACCTTCTGAGGCGCAAAAGTATGCATCGCCACTGTCGTAAAGATGGTTGGCAGAATCATCACTGCCATGAACACGATTACCAGTTTCGTCCTAAGCTTCATGATGCGCTCCTTTCAAAAGAATTGAAGGTTTCCTGTTGCTGTCGTTTTCAGACTATTTTACAAATATTTTTCGCATACGTCAACCTCATCCGTCTCCCCGCCGGGGAGTAACCTGCCGGCATCACGGCGGTTAAAAAGCAATCCGCAGAAAGCCTGATTGGAAGGCAGTCTGCGGATTTTAAAGCTTTACAGATATTTTTTCAATGCATCAGCCTTATCCAGCTTCTCCCAGGGCAGGTCAAGGTCGTTTCTTCCGAAATGCCCGTACGCTGCCGTCTGCTTATAAATGGGGCGGCGCAGGTCCAGCATTTTGATGATTCCGGCGGGCCGCAGGTCGAAATTCTCCCGGATGACCTCTACCAGCTTTGTATCTGAGAGCCTTCCCGTCCCGAATGTTTCAACGGATATGGAGGTCGGCTGCGCGACTCCGATCGCATAGGAGAGCTGAATCTCACATTTATCGGCAAGCCCTGCCGCCACTATGTTTTTCGCGGCATAACGCGCGGCATATGCTGCGGAACGGTCTACTTTCGTACAGTCTTTCCCCGAGAAGGCCCCGCCGCCGTGCCGTGCCATTCCCCCGTAAGTATCTACTATGATCTTTCTGCCTGTCAGCCCGCTGTCCCCGTGCGGTCCCCCAATCACGAAACGCCCTGTAGGATTGACAAAGAATTTTGTCTCACCGTCCACCATTTCCGCGGGAATGATCTCGTCAAACACATACTTTTTGATATCCTCATGAATCTGCTCCTGCGTCACATCAGGATCATGCTGCGTGGAAAGCACGACTGCATCCAGACGGCTGGGCGTTCCCTCTTCATTGTATTCCACTGTAACCTGCGTCTTTCCGTCCGGGCGAAGGTATGGGAGAGTTCCGTCTTTTCTCACCTTCGCAAGCTGGCGTGAAAGCTTATGTGCCATTGCGACCGGATATGGCATGTACTCTTCTGTCTCATTTGACGCATACCCGAACATCATTCCCTGGTCCCCGGCTCCAATCGCCTCAATATCATCCTCAGACATTTTATGTTCCTTCGCCTCAAGCGCCTTGTCAACGCCTAACGCGATATCTGCAGACTGCTCATCGATCGTTGTAATCACGCCGCATGTCTCTGCATCAAATCCGTATTTTCCTCTCGTATATCCGATTTCCCTCACTGTATCACGCACGATCTTCGGAATGTCAACATATGCGTTAGTCGTGATCTCCCCCATCACCATAACCATACCTGTTGTGCAGCACGTCTCACAGGCTACGCGGCTCATCGGATCCTGCTCCATAAGCGCGTCCAGTATGGCGTCCGAGATCTGGTCGCACATCTTGTCCGGGTGTCCCTCTGTTACTGACTCTGAAGTAAATAAAATTTTTTCCATTTGTTCTCCTTTCCTCACTTTCTCCCTGCAGTCTGTTTCTGCTTCCCTCCGTCCGGCTTGCCTGCACAACCTCGATTCCGCTTCGCTTCTTCTCGGTCGTGGCGGCCTGCCTATGCATCTGTACTTTCCTGCCTGTTCACGCCAGCGTGACAGCCAATAAAGTACAGATGCGCAGGCAAGCCTGGGAAACGAAAACAGCCCGCGCAAAGCGGACTGCTAATTTATCTAACAATCCTCTTATTGTTCGATTACTCGCTCAGGTTGGCACCTTCCGCATATGCGGGGTTGCCGCAGCTTCACAGATCCTTTGTATCTCCACTGCTCTGAATAAGAGAAAGTTTCCTTTATTCTGTTTTTCTTGTTCCAATAGATACTCTACATCGCTTCACAGCGAATGTCAAGTATTTCTCCCAAGTCTGTCACTTATCTGCCCTTTCCGTTATCACTCCGGCGTCGTCGATCTCTATATTCGGCGACAGCCCTTCCAGATAGTCATAAAACTTTCTCTGCTCTGCCCCGTCGCTTATGTACTGTGTCGTATAACCTGTCTGGAGGCATGGTGTAAATGACATTTCTTTCAACCCTTCGTACGTGATTTCCAGGTTGAGAAGTCCCGTATATTTTGTCTCATCATTGAACCAGAAGTCCCCCATGCTGTATGCAACAGGTTTCCCGCCGATATATTCTATTCCCTGAAGAACATGGGGATGCCCGCCTATTACAATATCCGCCCCCGACTCCAGGAACTCTGTCCCCTCTTCCGTCTGATAAGCGGCATACTCCGGGTTGTCTTCCTCTCCCCAGTGTATGTATGCGATCAGATAGTCACATTCTCCCGATGCTTCCCGGATCACCTGGTTAAACTCCGTCGTATCATACGCCTCAAGGATCCCCGGGGAATCCTCGGTTGCCTGCGGGGTATAATGTATCTTCTCCGCGCTGCTGGCGCCCACAAAGCCGATCTTGACGCCGTTTATCACAAAATAGACGGGTTTCTTTGCTTCCTCAATATTTCTTCCGCCTCCCACATAGGGAATCCCCGCCTCATCCAGAAGGTCCATTGTGTCTGTCATGGCGTCCGGCCCATAGTCATAGACATGGTTATTTGCCAGTGAAACAAGATCCGTTCCCATCTGTTCCAGCAGTGCCATGCGCTCCGGCTTTGCCCGGAACGTATAGTATTTCCCTTCCAGCGGTTCTCCCCTGTCACTGATGGCATACTCATGATTTACAAAAAAGAGGTCCGCCTGTGTCGTTACATCAAGGATCTCCGGTGAAATGCATGCTTCCAGGTCGTTTACCTCATCATAATGATCCAGCACAAAGCCTTCCTCGGCAAAACAAAGATCCCCTGCCGCCGAGATCTGTATGCTCCCGGCATTGCTGCCGTCTTTGATGTATATCCCGTTCTCCCGGGCAGTCTCCGTATCTTTTGTCCTGCCAAGGTACCCGTCCCGCAGCACATGCATGGTCCTGCCAAGGGACTCATAAACGTCGGCATCCGAAAGGGTTCCATCCCCTTCCATTGCCGCATCCGCCAAAGCTCCTGCCGTCTCTTCCGGATACTGCCCGGCCACCCATTCTGCAAATCCCTGCCCGTCGGATTCTCCACTCTCTGCGGAATGCCCCGCCGACTGCATCACCTCTTCATATTTTGCCGACAGCGCACGGACCGAAGCCTGCCGGCGCTTTTCATTCTGTGCTCCCCGGTATGCCCGGACTCCGGCTGCACTGAGCACGACAGCCACGACCAGGAAAAAGCCTCCCACCATTGCCAGCCGCCTGCGCACCTGCCTGCGGCGCCTTGCCAGCATCCTTTCTTTCCTTCTTCTGTCATAATCTCTCCTGTCAGCATCGCCCGTGCTGCCGTATCTTTCTCTGTTGTACTTTCTCTCATCCATCTTATCTGTACCCTCTGGCCAATAGTCAGTCTTTGTATTTCCAATCACCGGAAGTACCCAAGGACTCATTCCGGGAGTGTAAGCGGCCGCCAAGGTCCCGGGCAAACCCGTACTTTGGCCCGCAGCCGTTGCAAAAAAGGCAGAACCTTTCGATTCTGCCCGTCTCCTCATCTCGTATCTATCCGACTTTCAGTTTGAACTTCTGTATCTCTTTCTCACTGGAAACCCTCTCGATCACTCCGCCAAGGCTTCTGAGCTTCTCCTCAAACCTCTCATATCCTCTCTGGATATAGACGATATCGTCTACTATCGTGATCCCGTCCGTAGCAAGACCGGCGATGCAGAGCGCTGCCCCTGCCCTCAAGTCCGGAGCGCTGACTCTTGCTCCCGAGAATCTCTCGACGCCTTCTATCGTAGCGGCATTTCCTTCCACCTTTATCACTGCTCCCATGCGGGCAAGTTCGTCCAGATATTTAAACCGGTTTTCAAATATACTTTCCGTAATCGTGCTGGTTCCGCTGGCAAGCGCCAGCACAACGCCGATCTGAGGCTGCATATCCGTAGGATACCCCGGATACGGAAGCGTCTTAACCTGCGTACAGTGCAGCCTGCCTTTCGCGACCACGCGCACTGCGTCATCAAACTCCTCAATCTCACAGCCGATGTCGATCAGCTTCGATATTGTGGCATCCAGATGCTTCGGAATCACATTCATAACCGTAACATCTCCCTTTGTGGCCGCGGCGGCAAACATAAATGTCCCCGCCTCGATCTGATCCGGGATAATGGAGTACTCCGTCTTGTGAAGGGATTTCACGCCCCGGATCTTAATAACATCTGTTCCTGCCCCTCTGATGTTTGCTCCCATGCTGTTCAGGAAATTGGCCACATCAACCACATGCGGCTCTTTCGCCACATTCTCCATGATGGTAATTCCATCCGCCATCGCCGCTGCCATCATGACGTTGATCGTCGCACCGACCGTCACGACGTCAAAATACAGATGAGTGCCTCTGAGGTTCTCTGCCTCTGCGACGATCTTGCCGTGCTCGATATCCACGTCCGCCCCCAGCGCCCGGAACCCTTTCAGATGCTGGTCGATGGGTCTGCTTCCGATATTGCATCCTCCCGGAAGCGCCACTTCTGCTTTTCTGTATTTCCCAAGAAGAGCCCCAAGCAGGTAATATGACGCCCTTATCTTCTTGATATAATCATATTCAATGTTAAAGTTGCCTATGCTGCTGCCATTTATCTTCACCGTATGTCTGTCCACGCGCTGTACCATAGCGCCAATGCCGGCAATCGCCTCCAACATGACATTCACATCATTTACGTCCGGCATATTTTCAACGAGAACCGTCTCATCCGTCATGATCGCTGCCGCAAGAATTGCAAGAGCCGCATTCTTGGCGCCGCCGATCTCCACTTCCCCTACAAGCGGATTTCCGCCTTTAATGATATATTGCTCCATTTTGCACCTCGACTATCCGATTTTATTATCGTAACTCCCCAGTTTATATGACATATTTATACACGCATTTAAGGCCGCACTGCGACCTATATCCTGAGACATTATACCACAAAAACGCCGTTTGTAAAATTATTTTTTTGCTTTTGGGGCAAAGTCCCTGTAATTGTGGACCGCATTGATCACATTTTCGATGGTATCTTCTATCCTGCATCCATCCTCACACACCGTGATCTCTGCGTACTTTTCAAAGTACTGAACCCGCTCTTTATAAAGGCTTTTCAGAGTCTGTCCTTCTTTGAGGACCACGCCTCTTTTCTGAGGATTACGTATTCGCCTTTTTATTGTTTGATAAGATGCTTTTAAATATACGATCGTCCCGATTTCCTTATAATGACGCATCGCCTCATCACAATAGATCACGCTTCCGCCGGGCGAAATGACAGAATTATCCACATTTACGCCGCAGTTGACCTGATTCTCAATTTTTAAAAAGCCTTCTTCTCCTACTTCAGCGATGATCTCCCGCAGAAGCTTCTTCTCCTGCTCCTGAATCAGGAGGTCCGTATCCACAAAGCGCATCCCCAGCCTTTTCGCAACCACGATGCCGACCGTACTCTTTCCCACAGCCGGCATCCCGATAAAAACAAGATTGTTTTTCATATGTATTCCATCCTTCTCCTCATTTTCTGCATCTCACAAGCCCGGCTATTGGACTGGATTTTTCACAGTGCAGCCATTATAGCATATTCCTCCTGTTTAGTAAAACCTCCTGCGTCTGCGCCTGTTGTCGCATCTGCGTTTATAAAGCTCCTGGTACATCATCACTTCCACAAGATCCCGGAGTGTTTTTCTGTCATCCTCCCCGAAATCTTTTTCATTTTTTTCAATATTTTTGCACGCCCTTCCACACATCAGCCCAAGCTGGAGACGGTCCGGATATTCATCGTATATCATACTGTTCTCATATTCCATCCTGTCGCACTCTTCCTCCACATAGGGAAGCAGCCTTTTAGGAAGGTCTGGGTAAAGGCTCTTCATATACTCGAAATCCTTCCGTTCAATCCTCTCATCGTCAAATGCAAACGGCATCGGATATGCCATATAGTAAGGCAGTTTCTGGTTCATGCTCTTTCACTCCCGGGCAGACATTATATTGGTAATATATGCAGAGCAGGCGGAAACGTGACAGGCGAAAGAGTCACGGGCCGTCCATGTGAGGCGAAAAACTGTGCATATAAAAGGACCGTTCTGTTCAAAACGGTCCATATCCGATCCCGTGAGAGATCATGATCAGAAGAAATGCACTTACGATAAAGGAGAGATAGATCTTCCAGCAGAACCGGATCCACGCCCCGTAATCAACCCCGCACATGGACAATTGTACAAGGGAGCTGCCCGGCCAGAAGCTGTTCGTGATGCCGTCTCCGTACTGATAGGTCAGAACGAGCACCTGCTGGTTGATGTTGAGTAATCTTCCCAAAGGCTGCAGGATCGGCATGATGATGACCGCTTTCCCGCTGCCGGATACGACCAGGAAATTGAACAGCGTCACAAATACGAAAATGATCAGCAGCGCCAGCAGCGCGCCCCTGTTCTGAAGCAGTCCTGCCATAGCGTGGACGATCGTATCCATGATGCACGCCTGGTTCATAAGGACCACAACCGACTGGGCAAGTCCTACGGCAAAAGCGGCTGCAAACACTCTTACAGCGCCCTGGCAGAATAACTGGCACGCCTCGCTTGGCCCGAATCCGAAGATGGCCGACAGCACGATTCCCAGGATCACATAGATCGCAGCGATCTGGGCGAAAGACCAGCTCAGCCTGATGCATCCGTATCCCTGAATGACTATAACCACGAGAAATGCAAGCAGTCCGAGCACGCGCCTCGCCGTCATCTCTTCCATGTGCACAGCCTGCTCCTGCCGCTTCTGATCCACATACTCCTCTTTCAGGATACTGTTCTCAGGATTCTTCCTGATCTTACGGCAGTACAGGTACAGACCCGTCAATCCGATGACATAAAATACAGCCAGTCCCACTGCCCGGAAGCCGATCCCCGAAAACATGGGCAGTCCTACAATCTGCTGGGAGACGCCTGTAGTAAACATGTTCATCAGTCCTGACGTAAAACCCACCGTACTTCCGATAATCGCCAGTCCTGTTCCCACCATCCTGTCATATCCCAGTGCAAAGCCGATGCTCACAGCGAGGGGATAGAAGGGATATGCCGCTTCCCCGTATCCGAGCACGCCGAAAACCACAAAGATCGTATAAAAAATACAGACAACCGAAAACTCTCTTCCTTTCGTCTTTTTCAGAATCAGATTGATCCCCGCTCCAAATGCCCCGCTCACCTCCAGCAGATAGATCATACCGGAACTGATGAACAGGGTTCCCATGATCGTGGCCCCGTTTACGAATCCGCTGTATACCGCCTCAAAATAATTCATAAAGGTGATCGGAGTCTCGTTTTCTATGTAGCGGAATGTATCCGGATCAACCACTGATATCCCCGTCGCACTGTCTGTGATCCGCTCATAGGAGCCGCTGGGTATGATATATGACAGCGCCACGGTCAGAAGCATGATCAACAGCAGGATGATAAATACATGGGGCATATGAAACCCTCTTGTTCTTGTCTCTTTTTTCTCCATTCTCTCACTCCTCTTCCATACTTTCAGCGGGCGCAGCTTTCACCCCCGCTGTGTCCCTCCAGCCAGGAAACCGCCACGTTTGCATAGACCGCGCTCCCAAGCGGCAGCACATCCTCATTCAGGACCATATGCGGGTTGTGAAGGGGCGCCCTGCCCGGTTCCCCCGCGCCGAGAAACGCAAACATTCCCGGCACTTCCGACGTCACGTATCCAAAATCCTCCGTCCCCGTCATCGGCGGTATCTGCCGTACATGGTTCCCTCCGAGGATCTCCCGGATATGGGGCACCAGCTCACTGCACAGCGCTTCGTCGCTGTATGTGCACGGCGTATGGAACACCGTCAGCTCATACTCTCCCCGCCACGCTTTTACGTAGTGGTCGATCAGCTCGGGAACCCGCTTTGTCAGATGCTCTGCCGCCTCTACATCCAGCGTGCGCACTCCGATGTGCAGTTCCGCCTCATCGGGAATGATATTCACGGCGGTCCCTCCCCTTGCCACACCGCAGGTCAGAGCCACCATAGCCGCCGGGTCCGCCTCCCTCGTCGCAAGAAGATTGACCGCCTGATAGATCTGGTTCATGATCATGACCGGGTCGATACAGAGCTGCGGCTGGGAGCTGTGGCCGCCTTTTCCCCTGATCTTCAGGATAAACGTATCCAGAGACGCCGAGTTTACTCCCACGGAATATCCAAGCTCTCCCGTCCTCATGGTCGGCTGCACATGAAGTCCGAACGCCGCATCCACCTTCGGGTTCTCCAGCAGTCCATCCTCCACCAGAAGGCGCGCTCCGGCTCCCGTTTCTTCTCCGGGCTGGAACATCAGCTTGACAGTCCCTTTCAGCGACCCTTCCCGTTCTTTCAGGATCTGTGCCGCTCCAAGGAGCATGGCGGCATGGCTGTCATGTCCGCACATATGCCCATATCCGCTGTTTGATTGAAAGTCCAGGTCATTGTCCTCCCGGATCGGAAGCGCATCCATATCCGCTCTCAGAAGAATACAGGGACTCCCACTCCCGATCACCGCAGTCACCCCTGTCGCACGTTCCATTCTGGGGAAACCCGCCCGGATAAAATCCTCCGTCATCTGTACCGGCAGTTCTCTGCCGCATCTGCTCCAGGATACTCCCATCTCATCCAGCCTTCTCTCAATGTAGCTGCTCGTATCCGGCAGATCTGTCCCGATCTCCGGTATCCGGTGGAGCGCTCTCCTGTCTTCCGTGATCTGTCCGCGCAGGGCATTTGCCCTGTCTCTGATTGCATTTGCCTGCGTCTCCATATATGCCCTCCTTTTGTGTACTTTCTTCCTTCTCTGAAAAATCACCGGAAGTGCCAAAGACACATTCCGGGATTGTAAGCGGTCGCCGCCACAAGAAAAAAGAGTTCCTCCCGGGAACTCTTACGATACTTCATTGTAATCTTCAGATGCCTTGCGCCCTTCTTTTTACATGCCTTATAAATATAACTCGTTTGTGTATAATTATGCTTATGCTACCATCTTTTCGGGAAAAGTGCAACCACTTCATGGAAATCCGGCTTTATAAAACCTCCTGATTCTGTTATCATATCTCCTAAAGGAGTGTGTATAACAATGAGTACTTCCAGAAAAACCATATTTACCAACTGCAGAATCTTTACCGCCGATGATGCAAATCCCCGTGCGGACTCTATGATCGTCGAACAGGACCGTATCCTCTGGGTGGGATCACACCATGATATGCCGCCTTGCAGCGGGACTGTCATTGACCTTGGAGGGAAAAGGGTGATCCCTGGATTTGTGGACGCCCATATGCATCCTGTCATGCTGGCGGATTTTCGGAAAAAGATCACCGTCATGCCGCCTCAGATCAACTCCATCGAAGAGCTGGTACAGGCAGTCCGGTCAGTCCGAAACCGGCAGGGTCCCGGCAAATGGGTAGAAGGCTGGGGATACGACGAGCAGGCATTTGCGGAGAAACGCTCTCCCACCCGCTACGACCTGGACAGAGGATGCAGCGACGCCCCCGTTTCCATCATGAGGACCTGCGCCCATATCCGCTGTGTCAACAGCCGCGCCCTTGAGCTCGCCGGCATCGACCGGAACACCCCCGACCCGCCCGGCGGTCAGATCGAACGGGATGAACACGGGGAACCCACAGGTGTGCTGAAAGAAAATGCGCGCAACCTCCTATCCGGGTTGATCCCCATAGAGGAGGAAGACCGCAAGGTACAGAATCTGCTGGATCTTGGAAAGAAACTTACCTCTCAGGGCATCACTGCCATCTGTGATATGGGAAACCTTGATGAAAGCGACAATATCCCGATTTATGAGAAAGCTGCCGAAAGAGGGTTCCATCAACGGGTCGGCGTCTATTACATGTGGGACTTTTTCGCGGGTGATGACACCTTTGAAATACCAAAAGCACAGATGGACCGCAGACAGCGGATCTTTGCCGCAGGTCTTAAGCTCATCGGGGACGGGAGTATATCCGGACGCACGGCATGGATGAACCGCCCGTACTTCGGCACAAAGGATGAATACGGCATCTCCGTCTGCCCGGGCAGGCTGATCCAGTCTGCCATCGCATTCTGCAAGACCCATCGCTGCCAGCTCTCCATGCACGCTATGGGATCCCGCGCGATCACAAGGATGATGGACATCGCCTGCCGGGAGGAGAAGTGGACGGAAGGCACCGTTCCCTATGTCAGGATAGAACATGTGACAGACCCGCCCAAGGACTCCATTGAAAAAGCTGCGTCACACGGCATCGCCTTTGTGACACAGCCGATCTTCCCATATGCGGAAAGCGCAAGCTATCTGGCAAATCTCGGAGAAGACTGGTTCCGGCAGTGCTATCCCTTCCGGCATATCCTTGAGAAAGGCGTCAAAACCGGTTTCTCGACGGACGCCCCGGCCACCTTCTGGGCGGATCCTTCCGATCCCTTCCCCGGACTTAAGCTGGCGGTGACGCGCCGCTCTTACAGCGGAGCGGACTGCGGACAGGAGCACGCCATCGACATCGAGACTGCACTGAAATTATATACGCGGGAATCTGCCGAAATTGCCGGATTTCAGGATCTGGGCGTGATCGCCCCGGGATATCTTGCGGATTTCGCGGTCCTCAGTGATGATATTCTGGAAATCCGGCCGGAAGATATTGATAAGGTCTCGGTTGTCCGGACCTACATAGACGGAGAATGTGTATACAACTCTGGCGGAAATTAAAAAATCAACAAAGAAAGGTACTATTCACTATGTTTCAACTGCCAAAATATAAAGAACCTGATTTTACGGAACAGAAATTCGCAGATGCACCGGACGCCGCCTGGGAAAAGGTGACAGTCAGGGGCGTCGCTCCCGAAAACTATCACAGCACCTCCATGTACCCGGAGTACTTTAAGATAGACGGGAAGTGGACACTCGCCAGAGAAAGCCGTATGGATTCCAGCGTTGTTATCCGGGAGGACGGCAGCCTCAGCGTTGTGGAGAACCGCAATCTTCAGATTGGGGATAAGGTCATCATTGGCCGCACGGAAAACGCTGAGGAAGGAATCTTCCTTCACAGCACCGGCTTCGGTAGCGGGGACGGGGATACCGATGATCAGTTTGTCTTCCGTCAGGGCCGCAGCCGCGAGACTTCCTATGCCAGAGATTATGACCGTCTCTTTGAACTCCTGAAATACGAGAAAGAGCACGGCAATATCATCTGGGTCATGGGACCTGCCTTTTCCTTTGACGCAGATGCAAGGCGCGCCATGCAGGCGATGGTCGAGAACGGCTATGTGGACGGGTTGATGGCAGGGAATGCCCTTGCCACCCACGATCTGGAAGGCGCCATGTTCCACACCGCCCTCGGACAGGATATTTATACACAGAAGTCCCAGCCAAACGGGCACTATCACCATCTGGATGTGATCAACCGGGTAAGGCGCAGCGGCTCCATCCCGCAGTTTATCAAGGATTACAACATCGACAACGGGATCATGTACAGCTGCGTAAAGCATAACGTCCCCTTCGTCCTCACCGGTTCCATCCGCGACGACGGTCCCCTGCCGGAAGTAATCGGGAACGCCTACGACGGGCAGACGGCCATGCGCGGTATGGTAAAGAAGGCAACCACCGTCATCTGCCTTGCCACCATGCTCCACACCATTGCCACAGGAAATATGACGCCGTCCTACCGCGTAGCGGAGGACGGGACGGTCCGCCCGGTATTCCTCTACACCGTCGACGCAGATGAGTTTGTGGTAAACAAGCTTCTCGACAGGGGAAGCCTCTCTGCCACGACGATTGTCACCAATGTCCAGGACTTCATCATGATCGTGGCAAAAGGGATGGGATTGATGTAATCCATTACAGGGTACTGCCCTTTTTGCAAAGAATGACACCCGCAGACAGTATCAGCAGGAACCAGCAGACAGTATTGTCGTTATCACCGGTCTGCGGGGAAGCGTCGCTGTCCGTCTTATCTTCCGATTCAGACAGTTGTTGTTCGTTTTTTACGACGGCTGTCTCTACCGCGGGTTTTTCGTTTTTTACGGCGGCTGTCTCTACCGCGGGTTTTTCGTTTTTTACGGCGGCTGTCTCTACCGCGGGTTTTGCATAGCCGCAAACAGCACATTCCTCATGTTTTGCGCCCGCCTCACCTGCAGCAGGCAATTTATCAGTCTTCCATTCAAAGGTGTGGGCAGCTTCGTTCATCCTCGCCCCGCAGACTGTACATTCCTTCCAGTGAGATACAGCGTCAGATTTCCACTGTGTCCCGGTCTGATGCCCGGCAGCTTCTCCGTAGGTAAAGATTTCCTCTCCCGCCGCTCCGCATGGTAGAAGTAAAAGAAAATATGAAATCTACTACGTATATGAAAACAATAAGTGCATATGCAAACTATGGAGGCGGAAAAATTATATTTGGAATAACAGATGACGGAAGAGTAGTGGGGATAGAAAAACCGGAGGAGGCCTGTCTTGATCTGGAAAATAAAATCAATGACAGTATGAAGCCGGTACCGGAATATTCAATAAATATTCAGAATGACTCTACTATTCTTTTGTCTGTATCTGAAGGAATTTATAAGCCTTATCTGTACAAGGGAAAGGCATACAGACGGAATGATACGGCAACAGTTGAACTAGATCGCCTGGAGCTCGGCAGGTTGATCCTTGAGGGGCAGAACAAGTCTTTTGAAGAGATTGTTTCTGCCAGACAAGAGCTGACATTCTCAAAACTGGAAGAGGAATTTATACGTACAATGGGAATAACCAAACTGAATAAGGATATCCTCAAAACGTTGGAACTGTATTCAGATAAGAATGGGTATAATAATGCTGCTGCTCTTCTGGCTGATGAAAATGACTTTAAAGGGGTGGATATTATCCGATTTGGCAATAATATTGATGAAATTTTGGACAGAGAAACATTGGAAGGAATTTCAATATTAACCCAGTTCAGCAGAAGTATAGAAATGTACTGCAAATATTATCAGTATGAAAAAATAGATGGAACAGAAAGAAGGACGATTGAGAAGGTTCCGGAAAAGGCTTTTCGTGAAGCAATTGGTCCTATGTCAAGAAAAAGTACAAATTAAATATGCCCTGTTTAGTGTTGAGTTACCCTGCTAAAGCTTCAGCTCTTTTATCTAACGCTGCATAGTATTCCTCTTCATACTGATCTGGCGAAAGATATCCACAATGGCTGTGTATCCTCACTGTGTTATAAAATGTTTCTATATATTCGAATACCAGCTTATATGCATGCCGGTAATTAAAAATTTTAAAA
>CALWMN010000028.1 GCA_944381935.1 uncultured Mediterraneibacter sp.
TCTGGAAGCATTCGACAGAGAGAAATTTCTTGAACTGCTGAAAGAGAGCAAGGCGAAGGCGACAGAGTACCTGAGCGATGCCGACCTGAGCGGTGCCGACCTGAGCGATGCCGACCTGAGCGGTGCCGACCTGAGCGGTGCCGACCTGAGCGGTGCCGACCTGAGACGTGCCGTCCTGAGCGGATCGCGGGGACTGCTCGATGCAATTAACTACATGGAGGCGCACTTCGAGCGTACAGATGAGGGATACATAGTATACAAGTCATTCAACGAAAATTACCATGCACCGGAGACATGGCAAATTGAACCGGGAGAGATCATAGAGGAGACAGTTAATTGCGATAGAACAACTGAATACGGATGCGGAATTAATGTTGCGCCTCTTGAATGGCTTCGTAGAAATGGATGTAATCAGCCGTACAAACTTCTGATTCGGTGGGAATGGATGCCGGGCGTAGTAGTACCGTACAACACGGATGGAAATATCAGGTGCAGTAAGGCTCAGATTCTTGAGGCGGTGAAGTAATGGCTCATGATATAAAATACAGCAGTTCCGGCAGGATGAAAATTTCTGCCGGATACAAGCCGGGGAACATGGCGGCATTCATGTGTGGAAGCACGAAGCGGAAGAGAAAGAAGAGGGTGAAAGGGAAATGACGACAGAACAGAAAATCCAGCGCATAGCTGACCATTACGGATATGAACCGCAGAGCAGACAGCTTGTCGAGGAACTGTCAGAGCTGATTCAGGCGGTGTGTAAGCACAACAGAGCGTATGAAGAACGACCGATATCAGTTTCGTGCGATTGTCCTGAAAGGGATTCAATTGCTGAAGAAATAGCAGATGTATGCATTATGATATGGCAGATTTGTTATCTGCTTGGGATAAGTAATGAGCGGATAGATCAGATTTCTGAAAAGAAACTGGACAGACAGATCAGGAGAATAAAAAACGAGTAGAAAGGAGCCAGCCTCCGGCTGGGGTAAGGGTATACCGGGATTCTTGAAAGATGGACAAAGAACAGAAAGCAATAAAAAGAATACAGATGGCAAGCGAAATGAGCCTGCGTCACTATGGAAAACCGCTTGTCTGTACATACAGCGGTGGAAAAGACAGCGGTGTGATGCTGGAGTTGTTCCGGCGCTCTGGAATCTATTACGAGGTACATAACAGTCACACCACGGCAGACGCTCCGCAGACAGTAAGGCATATCCGAGAGACGTTCCGACGCCTGGAACTGGAGGGGATTCCGTGTGAGATACAAATGCCTACATACAAGGGAAAACAGACCAGTATGTGGAAGCTGATAGTGCAAAAGCTGATGCCGCCGACACAATTAGTAAGGTACTGCTGTCAGATCCTGAAAGAAAACGGGATCAGAAATCGATATATTGCCACAGGCGTTCGGTGGGCGGAGAGCACGAAACGTAAGACCCGCGGAGAGTTTGAGAAAATAGGAAAGACAAAGAAGGATGTAGAGAATTTTAGTATGGCGATGCTATTGGAAGATAATACTAGCAAGCGGAGAATGACGGAATTATGTATGCAGAAAAACAGTATGGTCGTTAATCCCATAATAGACTGGACGGATATGGAGATTTGGGAGTTTATTCGTTCTGAAGGAATTAAAGTATGCGGTCTTTATGACTGTGGGTATAACCGCGTAGGATGCATCGGATGCCCGATGGCAGGAAAGAAACGGTATCGAGAGTTTGCAGACTTTCCGGCTTACAAAAAACTGTATTTACATGCGTTTGAAAGGATGCTGGAAGAACGCACCCGCCGTGGGAAAGAAAGCACATGGAATAGCGCGGAGGAGGTCTTTCTCTGGTGGATGGAGGATGATAACATTCCAGGGCAGATGGGCATAGAGGATTTTCTGGAGGTGATGCCATGAAAAAGAAAACTCCAGAACAGGAACTAGAAGAACTGTGCAAAGAGATCAGGAGGGAGATAGATCACTGGGAGGATATAAACCAAAACGGGTGTAATGATCCTTTCTGGGCAGCCGGATTAAACATGAACCTGACCCAGCACCACATCATATATGCAAAGAGCCAGATTGCCAAGGTCTGCGACGAGCATAGCATACCAGTCCCAGAGGAGATGTACCTCCCGATTCCTCCAGAGGTGAGCGATTATTATATGGCGAACCTGAAACAGAAACGCAGAGTGCAGATGATCGGGAATCCGGAGCGGATCACAACAAAACGGAATAAGTATAATCGGGAACAACTATCGTTGTTTTGAGACAGAACAAACGAAGGGAGAGCAGAGATGGATTCAGAAACAATGATTTGTGAACTGAAAAGTATTGAAGAGAAACATAAACACGACAAAGTATTTACCGGGCAGCTTAATATAGCAGAAATGGCGTGTAATGTAAGAAAAAACTTGAAGAACTTAAATCTTACGAGGACACCGGACTCACCCCGGCTGAGATCCGGGAGCTGAATGAGCGGGATACTGCGAAAGGCCGATTGATACTGATGAAGATTATGGATTCTTCGTCTGTCCGTCATGCGGAGAGTCGATATACGCAAGTGATGATTTTGAGAGCCATAAGTTCTGCCTGAATTGTGGACAAAGGCTTAAGTGGGAGGAATGACGATGAGAGAAATATTATTCCGTGGAAAGCGGACAGATAACGGAGAGTGGATTGTTGGGTGCTTATTAATTGACTATATCACTGGACAATATTTTCTTCACGATTTAGGGAATAGTGTTAATGAGAGTAGTAAAATCGGAGAGGAAGGATATCTGCGGTTCGTAGCCTTTGAAATCGCCCCAGAAACTCTTTGCCAATATACCGGAATGAAAGACAAGAACGGTAATCGGATATGGGATAATGATATTGTTGGATTCGTGGATATGACATCAACAGAAAGCGGATATTGGGAACATGATTGCATTGGAAAAGTCGTGTGGGATGAAGATGAATGTTGTTTTCATGTGACAAACAGATTGTCCGCAGAATCATGGGAAGTTCTACAGGATTGCATCGTATTTGGAAATATCTTTGACAACCCGGAACTGCTGAAAGGAGAATGAGGATGATTGTAAAAGCGTTTGCAAATTACGGCTTTGCAGGAACGGAAATGGAGTTCGAGGAAGAGTTCCCAGATGATGCAACAGACGAGGAGATTGAAGCGACTATGAAAGATATAGTTTATGAACAAGTGGATTGGTCTTGGAGGAAGGTGGACTGACATGCAGGAATTAGAGAAGATTCTGGAAGAGATAGACGGGATGATAGAAAGGTATAAAGAGAATCCGAGATTAGAAATCGTTGATATCTGCTATGGGCTGAATCAAGCAAAACGTATCATCCGCAAGCACATGAATGACGGCTGGATCTCGGTTGAGGAGCGACTGCCAGACGATAACGAAGATGTCCTTGTTACTACTGATGTGGGATTAATTACGTTTGGATATGTGGTGCGTGGCAAATGGATGACAGATCAAGAGCCGGATTATCCGATTGCCTGGCGCCCTCTTCCAGAGCCGTACCGACTGGAAAGGAGTAAGAAAGAATGATATTTGCAGAATATGATGTATGCAAAGAATGTAAAAACACAGAAGTGATATATCTGTGCCTGCATTGCGGAAAATGTGGTAGAACTTTTGAAGACGGGATATGTACAAACATATCGAAATATCCGCCAGAAAGCGAGGATGGAGAGAATGATCCAGTTAGAATCGCTGTGGAATGTGCGCCGACAGTCTTTGACAAGGAAAAGGTGATTGATGAAATCAAAAATCAACTTGAGTTATCAGATACATGTGCTTACGAGTCCGACTATCCTACAGAGGTGAGCTACTATAAAGGGCGAACTCTTGGGCATGAAATAGACATTGAGATTGTCGAGAAAGGCGGGATTGATTAATGGGAGAAATAGCAACAGCGCTTATATGCCTGGTATCGGCATCCATCGGAGGAACCGTTGGCTTCCTGGTCGGGTACTGCGTAGGAAGGGAGCAGACATGAAGAAGAGAAAAAGGACGTACAAGGAGATTAAGCAAAGCAGCAAGAACCATTACGAGGTTATGGCAGAGCGTACGCCTGCGGAAAAGGCAAAGGACCATATGCAGCACAAACCATATGCTGCGCTGATGATCCGCAGGCAGGCAGAGCAGATAGGAGGGGGAAATGATAACGGTACATGAGCTTATCAGCCGGCTTTTTGAAAGGATCCAGAACGGTGAGCTGCGGGGATCCGACCCAGTGCCGGCAGACATACTGGAAGGTGAACGTGAGGATCCGGTGGAGTACCTGGCAAGAAAATACGGGATAGGGAGTGATGCGGATGGACAAGAAGATTCTTGAGGACTACATAGATGCTTGCGAGTTTCTTAAAGAGACGGAGGCGGAGATCAGGAAGCTGAAGAAGAAACGGAGAATTGTTATCGATAATGTGCGGGGGAGTAATCCAGAGTTCCCGTATCAGCCGCAGAGTTTTGTCATTGCTGGGACAACCAACACTTATGCGAATGAAGATCTTATCAAAAGTAACGAGCATATACTTGAAGTTCAGAAGAAGGAGGCACAGGAATTAAAAGTACAGGTTGAGGCTTGGATGAAAAGGATTCCATTTAGGATGCGACGGATCATTAAGCATAAGGTGTTTGAGGAGAAATCCTGGGGAGAAGTTGCGAAACTGATGGGACGGAAAAGCACCGCGGACAGCGTAAGGATGGAGTATCAAAGATTTATGGAAGAAAAATAAAGTTTGTTCGATTTGTTCGCACATTTCGTTCTGAATTTGTTAAAGTATATGCTGAAAGAAGTGGATGAAACCTCTTCTGACGGGCCGAAAGGCGAAAGCTGGATGGCTCGTTCCCCCACACATTTGAGGAGACGTCAGTTTGGCGTCTCCTCTTGCTTTTATATTTTTTAAGGAGTATGCTAAGCAAAAGTGTGTGGAGGGAACTTATGGAAATTAAAAACGCAGAAATGTTGTTGTATAGTATGAATAAATCTGTTGATGAAGCTGCAAAAGCCTTGGCTCAGGATGACAAAAGAGAAGCCTTCTTCCGCGTAGGAACTGCAGTTCATTGGATTGTTGATTGTATCGATAGACTTAAAGAAGTATATCCAAACTATCTGCAGGAGGAAGATATCGAGTTGTGCCCGGCATTACATTGTGCAAATAATGCATTAAAACATAGTATTGAGTTTATTGCTCTGCAAGAACAAAATCATGGATATGGCTTCAAATTTGACTTTCCAATACAAATGAAAGCATTTTATAATTGGGCAGACTTAGATAATATTGATCTCCGGCATGAAAATCAAAAAGTATCTTATAAAAAGATTTTAAAAGGTAGGAGTGTCGACCAAACATTGGCATGGATTAAGAAAAGAATTAATGATATTTTTGAAGAGATAGAACAGGGGAGATAGAATGTTTGAGTATGGCAACAATAAACAGTTACAGCATCCTATTATACAACAACATAAGACATTATTAAAAAGACTCTCCGATGATGAAAGAGTGATGGGGATTTATTATGAGAATGGTTTCTATATCACGGAGTGTTGCGATGAATGGTTTGATTATAAGTTGACAAAAGAAGAGTGCCTTGAACTTTCTGATTTGTTTAGAGAGATAGCAGATATTATACAAGAACAATGAAGAAACGTTTTGCGTTTATGGGGCATTTTTGTGCAAATTTGCTTCAGTGTAAAATATGATATAATGCAAAAATGGGGGATTAAAATGCAAGTAAAATTAAAGAATTTGACTTATAAAGTAACATTGTATACAAGAATTAAGATTTGTATATATCAAATTATATTAAAAGCTAAAAGGGTAAAACGCAATTTAAAGGATTATTGTCGTTTCTTAAAGGATAATAAACTCAATTTGATAATGGTAATTTGCTATTTTGTATACTTTACAGGATCATTTTTCTATAATTATTATCGGGCAAATGTAGAAGAATTGTCTATAGTAAAAATAGGGATTGCATCATTACAACAGTCGTTGACGCCTTTTTTATTTACAGTTTTAGTACCGCTTATCTCAAATCTTTTTATATTTTATGGAGATAAGCGGAGAAAATTGCGCGAAAGATTTGAGATTGTTATGCACACTAAATCTGTAATTGAAGAGTGTTTGGGGAAAATGTATCCGCTCGTAAAGGCAGAGATACCTGAGAAGGAAAGCTTATTTAGAAAATTATATGAGTATCGAAATAAAGAAGGGGAAATAGAAAGAGAATATACGTTAAATAAAAACAGCAAGGTGTATATAGCAAAATTGTTATCATGTATAAAGTGTATGGAAAAGGCTTTAGATAATGAGTATGGAGAGCTTTTACAGAGAATTTCAAGAGGAGATGTTATTAAGGCAGAGGGACTATCATACTATGTTTTTTATTCCGAAAATGAATTAGAATGCTCTAGATATATGTTAGAACATCAAGGTGAAAAAGGTGTCGTCAATTATTTATATGAAATGTATGATGTGCTAAAGATACCGTGGAATATTGATAAAGAAATTAATGTAGCAATAAAAACATTAATAGAAAATGACAAGAAAATCCAAGCAAATAAAATTGAAGTGGCTGATTAATAAGTATTAAACATTTTTGCGAATATTTCTTCGTGCATATATTTTTGACGTTAACACATACTATTTCCGAGGTGATAGCATGAACAAGAAACAGCAAGAGCAGCAGAACAGGCAGAAGAACCTGAACAAGTTCAACAGCGTAACTGAGAAGGTAAAGACGGAGAATCAGAACCAGGGGCACAACGTCAGATCTGAAGCAGTGGAACCGAAAAACAGGAAAGTTTAAGACGTCCGATGGGCGTCTTTTTTGTTGAATTATTTGGAATCTTGGAATATTATAAAAGTGTGGTGCTTTTACAGAGGGGTATGTGGGGAGAAAAGCAATATGGATGATAAAGAACAAAAGAAAACATCTGAAAGAGAAAAGTGTTTTGTGATGATGCCTATTAGTGATCAGGGGGATTATCCTGAAGGACATTTTCAAAAAGTATACGAACAGATTCTAAAGCCAGCCATTGAAGATGCTGGGTATGAAGCATACAGAGTAGATGAAAATGCTATTAGTGATCGAATAATTGATAAAATTTTTAGAGCAATTCAAGAGTGCCCTATGGCTTTATGCGACTTAAGTAATCGCAATCCAAATGTTTTATATGAACTTGGTTTGCGGCAGGCATATGATAAACCTGTTGTCTTAGTTCAAGATGAAAAGACAGAAAGGATTTTTGATGTATCTGGAATTAGCACTGTGCAGTATATGAGCCAAAGGTTATATGAAGAAGTCCTTGATGCGAGAGAGCGGATATCAAAGGCAATTGTTGAAACAAAAGAAGGAAAACAAAATTCAATTGTAAAAATTGTACAAGCCAAAACTGCTCAAAGACCTTCTGGAGATATTACTAAAGATGAAAAAATCGAAATAATGCTTTCGGGAATTGTTAATGATATTAAAGAAATAAAAGATGAAAGAAATACGACGGATTGGTATATGACACTGCAAAAAGAGTCACCCTTTGTTGGAAGAAGAATGTATATAATTCATTTAAAACAAGGCATCACAAATTCTCAAATTCATCAAGAAATCAAAAAAATTGAAAAAAAATATGGTTGTGCGGTTAAATACGAGAGAAAGGGCGATCTTTTGAATTTAGAATTTTTTGATATTCCTCAATTCTTAATTCATGATATTAGGGAAGAGATCAAAAACTGTATTGGTTGATGGTGAAGAAGGCTCCATGCGGGAAGTAATTTTCTTGTCCTATTTATGCGGGTATATCATCAACGGCAGATGCGCAGGGTCGCACCCTGTGTCACGGTTCGACTCCGGGGGCGCCGCTTTAGCAGAATTTTGATAATTCCATTTTTGATACTTGAATGATAGAATATAAAATAAAAAGGAGAAAAACATGCAAGAGTGGTTATCAGAGGAAGAACAATATGAGGAGCATTTAAATAACGAGCAAATATCAAGAATACGAGATTCAAAATTACGTGATATTAGGATGAAACATTGGAATTACAGGCACAATATTTTATTAGATGACAGCAATATTTCTGATTTGGAGTTTGTGCGTTTAACAAATGAAGACTGGGAAAAAGAAAAGGAAGAAATAGAAGACTACAAAAAGGGATTGTTGTAAGAAAGGAAGGTGAGCCTGAATGACAAAAAAACAAAAGATATTTGCAGATGAATACCTGGTTGATCTGAATGCCACTCGGGCTTACCGGGTGGCTTATCCGTCTGTAAAGAAAGATGAAGCGGCTGCTGTAAATGGCAGTAAATTGCTAAGAAATACTAAGGTTCAGGAATATATTTCGGAGCGGATGCAGGAGCGCCAGCAGCGTACTGAAGTGACTCAGGACATGGTCGTCAAGGAATTGGCAGCCATTGCTTTTGCCAGGACAACGGATTACGTGGAGATACGAAGCAACGGCGTGTGCAGCACAGTAGTGATAAAGCCCACGGCTGACTTGACAGATCAGCAGATCCGTGCCATTGCCGGCATCAAAGAAGGTGCCAACGGAATTGAAATCAAGCTGAATGACAAGGAGAAAGCCCTGGAGCTTCTTGGTCGTCATCTTGGCATGTGGAATGATAAACTGGATATCAAGACTCCGGCGATCGACGATTCCATAAAGGAAATGGAGGCATACTTTGAACAGCTCAAAGAAAGCGGTTCTGGACCTCCTGTGGAATGAGCCGTATAAAATTGGACATTGGGTAGGATTCAAAGACCTTACTACTCTTCATAATGAGTGGCTGAGGTCTTTTCTTTATGCCAATAAAGATCAGACGCTCCTTGCGCATCGTGGATCATACAAGACAACGGACCTGTCGCTGTTCCTGGCCATTCATACGGTGATTGACCCGAATGAAAATGTGATGTTCTTTCGGAAGACGGACGATGATGTGACTGAGGTTCTGGTGCAGACGCAGAAGATCATGAAAGCGGGATGCATGCAGCAGATTGTCCGGACACTGTACGGAACGGACCTGCAGTTTCTGAAGGAGAATAATTCGGAGATCCACACGAATCTCTGCACATCGACAAAAGGTGTGTCGCAGGTTGTGGGACTTGGAATCGGAACCAGCATCACCGGAAAGCATGCTGATATCGTTGTAACGGATGATATCGTCAATCTGAAGGACCGGATCAGCAAGGCGGAGCGGGAGCGGACGAAAACCCAGTACATGGAACTGCAGAACATCCGGAACCGCGGCGGACGTTTTATCAATACCGGAACGCCCTGGCATAAAGAAGATGCAATCTCAATCATGCCGAATGTCCGAAAGTATGACTGCTATTCTACCGGACTGATCACGCGGGATAAGCTGGAAGAACTCAGGCAGGCTATGTCAGACAGTCTTTTCGCCGCCAACTACGAGCTGAAGCATATCGCGGACAAAGATGCGATGTTCCAGAATCCGCGATTTACGAAAGAAGCTAAGCTCATCTATGGCGGCATGGCTCATATCGATGCAGCATATGACGGCGAGGATGGCACAGCGTATACCATCATGAAGAAACTTCTGGATGGTCGGATCATCGGATTCGGGAAACGTTGGGACAAGCATGTAGATGATTGTCTCTCAGAGATTGGAATTTATCATAAACGGTTCAGAGCTGGATCAATATCCTGCGAGAAAAACGCAGATAAAGGATATCTGGCAAAGGAACTCCGGGGACTCGGGTATCATGTGGATCCATACAGTGAGTCAATGAATAAGTTCCTGAAGATATCCACTCATCTTAGGAGTAACTGGAAAAATATCGTATGGCTTGAGGAGACGGATCCGGAGTACATTAACGAGGTTCTGGATTATTCGGAGTTTGCGGAACATGATGACAGTCCTGACTCGGCAGCAAGCCTTTTAAGAAAATTGGATAAAAAGTCACACTACAACAGTGGACTAACAGGAGGAATATAAAATGTTTCGAGTAGCAGCAGGCACAGAGATGACGCCAGAGCTTCTGGCGGAGTATATGATAAAGCATAAGGCAGAGATTAGTAACCGGTATCAAAGGCTTCACGATGCGTATGAAAACAAATATGAGATCAGCAGACTTGGCAGGAAGCCGGACTGGAAGCCTAACAACCGTATCCCGGTAAACTTTGCAAAGTACATTACCGATACCATGAACGGGTTTTTTATCGGGATCCCGGTTAAAATTACATGCGATGATGATGGCGTATCCAATTATTTGGAATTTTTGGATCAGTACAACGATCAAGACGATAACAACGCCGAACTTTCAAAAATCTGCAGCATTTATGGGAAGGGGTATGAAATGTACTATGTGGATGAGCAGGGGAACATTGGGATCACCTACCTGACACCAATGGATGCATTTATGATCTATGATGACAGTATTCTGGAGCACCCGCTGTTTTTCGTTCGGCACTACAAAGATGCAGATAATGTGGAATGGGGCAGTTGGTCAGACGGGAGAGTTGTTCAGCATTTTGTAAACCGGGGGACCTATAGATGGGTGGATGAACCAAAGATACACGGCTTTGAAGGCGTCCCGGCAGTAGAATTTGTTGAGAATGAGGAGCGCATGGGGATTTTCGAGAGTGCTCTCCCGATGATTGATGCCTACAACAAAGCGATCAGCGAAAAGGCAAATGACGTAGACTATTTTGCAGATGCCTACCTGAAGATCTTGGGAGCAAAGTTGGAGGAGAGCGAACTGGAACAGCTACGAAGTAACCGCATCATTAACTTTGATGGAGAGAATGACGGGTCTCTGATTGTAGAGTTCCTGCAAAAGCCGAATGGCGATACGACTCAAGAGAATCTGATCAACCGTCTGGAAAAGCTTATATTCCAGATCAGCATGGTGGCGAATATCTCAGACGAGAACTTCGGGGCATCTTCAGGAATCGCTTTGAAATATAAGCTTCAGGCAATGAGCAATCTTGCAAAGACAAAAGAACGGAAGTTCACCAGTGGAATGAACCGCAGGTACAAGCTGATCTTTAGCAATCCTGTTTCGGGGATGCAGAAAGATGCGTGGGTTGGAATCAAGTATCAGTTCACTCCGAATTATCCGGCAAACATCCTGGAGGAATCTCAGATTGCTGGGAATCTCGCTGGAATCACATCGCACGAGACACAGCTTAAAGTGCTGTCAATCGTGGATAATGTCCGGCAGGAGATTGAACGCATGGAAGAAGAGCAGGACAACATCGGATATAATACGGACTATCCCACAAACAGGATAATTGAGGACTCAGAAGCGGTTTCCGGCGAAGTTGGGGGGCAGTGACTGAGATACAGGGAAAAGCACTGAATGGCGCGCAGACGCAGAGCCTTATTGCTATCATGTCTCAGTTCAGCGCTGGCAGCCTGACTGAGGGACAGGCGGTCAATCTGATATCCACGGCAATAGGGATAAGCAAAGAAGAGGCAAGATCAATCCTGAATGGAGAGTTATAAATGAATTACTGGCAGAAGAGACAACAGCAGCTCAATAAGCAGTTGGAAAAGGACGAAGAAAAGCTGAAGAAGCGGCTCTCATCCTATTTTGATACAGAATACCGGAAGCTGGATAAGCAGATCGCCGCATACTATAAACAGTATGGGATGGACAATGTGATCCAGTACCGCAGATTGATGGAGACACTTCCAGAGGAGGACAAACGTCTGCTGATGGAGCAGATGGACGAGTTCACAAGGAAATATCCGGAATATGCTTCATTGATGCCGGTCCGTGAGTCGATATACCGATTGAATCGGCTGGAGGGACTCCAATATTCTGTTAGGGTGCAGCAGCTTGAGATTGGAGCTGCGGAGAATGAGCAGATCACTGCGCATCTAAACAGGAATGCCGAGCGTGGTGTTAATGCCGCGGCAGAGTCAATGGGATTTGGAAAGAACTTTTACGCCAATAATCCGGATATTTCAAAGCTGTTTGTTAATGTCCCGTGGTCTAATGGAGAGAATTTTTCACAGAAGATATGGAACAATACGACAAAGCTGGCGAATTACCTCAATTCCGATATTGCACAGGGAATTGCTCGGGGCGACAGCTATGAGAGGCTGACCAGGCGGCTGAGGGAAAGATTTTCCAGTGTGTCCCGGAATGATGCATACCGGCTGATCTACACGGAAGGGACATATGTCATGGCTGAAGCAACCATGCAGCCATTTACGGAGGACTTTGAAAAGTATCGTCTTTCTACAGTTGGGGATGGTAAAGTGTGCAGTATCTGCCGGGGCGTCGCCAGAGAAGTATTCAATATCTCGGATCGACAGCCGGGAGTGAACTTTCCACCCCTTCATCCGTGGTGTCGCTGCACATTCACTATCGAGGTTGATGACTGGGACAAGTGGATGGAGGATTATGAGAAACGACATGGAAATGGACAGGCGGGGAAGGTTGCAAACCGCATTAATTCTGATATAATAAGTTCATCGAATACGAAAGAGGATATTCAAGTGCATTCAGTGGGGGAAATAAACCGTGATATTTATAAGTGTATCACGGAGGATATTGTGACGGATGAGGTTATTATTACAGAAAATCAAATACAGCATATATTGGATAGACATCCTGACGCTTATAAGGAAGTGATCAATTACCTATCAGATATTATCCGTGATCCGGATTTTATTATAGAGGATAAACATGACAACACAGGCCTGGTTATCAAAAAGGTAAAATTGGAGCGAGAATATGCCCAGATGGTACTGAGAATATGCACTTCTGACGACAATCCCGATTATAAAAATTCGGTGATTTCATGCTGGGAAATAAGTGAAAAAAGATTGCAGAACTATCTGCGAAATAAAAGAATCCTTTACAAAAAAGAATAACTGCTATATAATTTAGATACAATAAATGGGAAGTTATTCGAGGTGGTAAATTTCGTTGCAACCACGCACCCTTTGGGTCAAAAGAGATGCAGGAGAGGCGACGCCTGCCGGATAACTTCTCATTTTTGTTTAGGTAATCCTTCGAGGTGAAAGGCGCGTCGTCATGTGCCACATGCTTTTGCAATGGGCAAAAGAGATGCTGGGAGTGACGCTCCAGCCGAAGGCTTTTTTTTACTGAATTATATGGAGTTTAGTTGCCACCAGTCAGAAATGGCCGGTGGTATTTTTATACCATTTTTTAGGAGGTGTTTATGAAAGTAAATGTACTTGGAACAAAATACAGAATTCTAACCCGAAAAATATCCGAGGATGAAACCCTTAAACATAATCAATGGGCAGGATATTGTGGAGAGGAGTCCAAAGAGATTGTTATTGCTGATATGACCGAAAAGCAATATTTTCCTAACATGAATGATGATGAACGGGAGTCATATAGGAAAAAGATGCTCCGCCATGAAATATTTTATGCATTTTTGAATGAAAGTGGTCTGAGTGCGAATGCGGTTGTACCGAGCGATGGATGGGCGAAAAACGAGGAGATGATCGACGGGTTTGCTATACAGTTTCCCAAAATATATAAGGCATTTAAAAAGGTGGGATGTTTATGAGAAAACTGTTATTTTTCTATGCTCCCTGGTGCCCGCCCTGCCGATTTTACGAAAAAGAGTTTATCTCTTTTCTGGAGAAGATTGTTGGCAAGGATCAGATCCAGCGCGTAGATGCACAGGTAGATCCATTTACGGCAGAAAAGTACCATGTGGACAAATTACCCACTGTTGTTCTTCTGGATGGAGAAACAGTCTATATGAACCGCACAGGGGCAATCGATGTGAATGAGGTAGCGAACTGGCTGAAAGGAGAGTAAGCCAGAAGAAAAAATAGTTATAAAAAAAGTAGATTAATGTGTCTGTTGATGAAATATAAATACGTGAAATTACGTGCGATATATTGACGTACGTAAAATCACGTGATATCATATGAGCATGATAAGGGAAGGAGATACGAAAGATGCCAATGACGCCGAAAGAGATGATAAAATATCTCAAGAAAAACGGTTTTGAAGAGGTTAGTCAGAATGGCTCTCACAGAAAACTGAAAAATCCTGAAACAGGAAGAACGGTAATCGTTCCTTATCACTCCAAAGCCATGAAAAAAGGATTGGAGCAGGCAATACTTAAACAAGCGGGGGTGAAATAACCCCTGTGCCTGAAAATGGAGGTATCATATATGGGCAAATTGTTTTATCCCGCATTATTCCACAAAGCTGAAGAAGGGGGATTTTGGGTATCATTCCCGGATTTCCCTGAGTGCTTTACGGAGGGCGATGACATGACACAGGCTTATGAAATGGCCGTCGAGGCATTAGGACTTGCCTTAGTGAGCCGGAAAGAAGAAAAAGAGGAGATCCCCGCGGCGACAGAGATTGATAAGCTGACGCCGGGGGAGGGGACGCTGGTGATCGTGGAGTTTGACATGCTTGAATATCAGAGGAAGCATAATTCACGGGCAGTAAAAAAGACACTTAGTATTCCAGAATGGTTGAATGAGGAAGCAACTGCAATGGGAGTAAATTTCTCCCAAGTGCTTCAGGAGGCACTGATGGATAAACTAAACATTACCCGATAAGGTCAAATAATATAACGGTAATCAGAACACCTGTCAAACGGCGGGTGTTCTTTTTATACAGTAAAAGGAGTGATGCTATTTGATTGCAATAAGTGTCCGAAAGGACGGAATTGAGATACATGGCCATGCAGGATATGCAGAGGCTGGCAAAGATATTGTCTGCGCAGGAATGACGGCGCTGACACAGACCTTGGTCAGGTCCATGCAAAGATTGACCAGAAATAGGATTGAATATGAAGTATCACTCGGGAGGGTTGATATACATTATGGGAATCTGTCGGAGGAAGGAAAGCTTCTGGTAGATTCCTTTTTCATTGGCGTTTGTCTGATCGCCGATGAGTTTCCGGGATATGTCCGGATTGAATGACCAGGCGTGAGTGTCAGAAAACCTTACGGATATGTGGCAGGCGTGGAACCATTGAAAAAGCTACGGCGGTCAGGCGTGGCGACCTTAAACTACGGAGAGAGTCAGGCGTGGAGACTATAAGCTACGGGAGATAGCAGAAAAATCTATAAAACGGAGGTAACAGATAATGAAAAACAGAGTTGTAAAAGTACTGGCGGCACAGGAAGATGTGGATCACAAGGCTTTGAGATACGGTCTGCAATTATTTGCCGATGGCGGTGACGGTGGTTCCTCGGGAAACGACGGAGACGCTGGAAATGATGACAAAGGAGATGAGTCAGAAGATACTGATAATGAGGACTCAGGTCATGAGAAGAAATATACTGATGAGGAAGTCGACGCCCTGATTGAGAGAAAGTTTGCTGAGTGGCAGAAAAAGCATGAAAAACAGCAGGCGAAACAGGATGAAGCGGAGCGCCTTAAAAATATGTCGGATCAGGAACGGAAAGATCATGAAATGGAAGAACTCCGGAAACAGGTTGACGCGTTGCAGAAGAAAGAAACGATGTCTAAGATGTCAACTACGGCAAGGTCAATGCTGTCAGCAAAAGGAATTACTGTAGATGATGCACTTGTGGGGATGCTGATATCTGAGGATGCAGACGCAACGAAGAGGGCAGTAGATGCTTTTATCACGGCATTCCAGGATGCTGTCGGCAAGGCAGTAAAGGATGCCCTGAAAGGCGAGGCGCCAAGGAAGGGTGGAACATCCAAGTTGACGAGGGATCAGATCATGAAGGTGGAAAACCGGACTGAACGCCAGAGACTGATCAATGAGAACATGCATTTATTTAAATAATGGAGGTAGAAGATGAAGAACAAAGAATTTATGATGCTGCAGTTATTTGCAGCAGAAACAGGCACGACAACGGCGGCAGATCTTGCTCCGGCGATTTCCATTGATTTTACCAGCAGGATTTCCCAGAACATCGTAGAGCTGCAGCAGCTTCTCGGCATCACGGATTTAATCCCGATGGCTGCCGGGACAGACATCAAGATCTATAAATGGACAGTTGGAGAACCAGCTGAGCAGGTTGGGGAAGGCGAGGAAATCGGACTTACACATGTAAAAAGAGAACTGGCAAATACAATTACACTGGATCTGGATAAGTATCGCAGGAATACGACGGCGGAGGCTATCCAGAAGGTGGGGAGGGATCTTGCAATTAATCAGAGCGATGAAAAACTGGTTCAGAAAGTACAGAAAGGGATCAAAGGTTCTCTTTACACTGTGCTGAAGTCAGGGACAGGTACTGCGACTGGGACAAACCTTCAGTCAGCTCTTGCAAATCTGTGGGCGAAGCTTCAGGGTTACTATGAGGATGAGGATGTGACACCGATCTATTTCATCAATCAGCAGGATGTAGCGGATTATCTGGGGACTGCACAGATTACGATGCAGACAGCGTTTGGTTTCACCTACATCGAGAACTTCCTTGGACTGGGAACAGCGGTCATCTCTCCGCAGGTGACAGCGAAAAAACCAATTGCTACAGCGAGGGAAAACCTGAGAGGGGCATATGTACCAATGTCCGGAGATGTGGCGCAAACCTTCAATCTTATAGCGGATGCAACGGGTCTTGTTGGAATGACACATTCTGCAAAAACAGGAAATGCGACAGTTGACACTCTTTTGATGTCATGCGTCAAGTTCTTCCCGGAATTTCAGGACGGTGTGTTCGTTGGTACGATCCAGGGGGAATGATAGCGTCTGACATTCTGACAATTCCGTCCCAGGGTCAGACGCTATATGGCAAGCGGGTATCATCGCTTATCAGGGACGACGTGAAGGTTTATGCGGACGGGACCGTGACCGGTACATTTAAGCACGTGACCGGTTATACAGGGTTTAACGGAGAAGATCCGGGAGAGCAGGAGGGATATTTCTTCCCGTTCCGTCTGGCAAAGACAGGGACCACGATGACATTTAAGAAAAATGGAGTGCCGGGAAAGACTGATATTGCGTGGGAGGCAGACAACTTGTTCCGAGTGACTGCATCAGATACCTTTGAGGTAGAGGTTGACGGCAGTTCGGTGGTAACATTCAACTTCTCCTAGGCTACTTTTCTGGAGTAGAGGTGATGACATGGAACTGATTGAGAGAGTGCGGCGCCGGATTCAGGGAGAGGAAGTTTCGGACGATATGATGGGTGAATATATCCATATTGTATCTGACAGACTTTGCCTGAGGCTCGGTGTTGATATTCTTCCTGACTTGTTTGAGTCAATCTGTGTAGATGCTGTGGTTAAGATGCATCGCCGTGCCTATTACGAGGGAATTACTTCGGAAGCTGCGGCGAACATCTCCACATCTTTCGTGGATGATGTGCTTTCCGAATATGCCGATGAAATCGCCCTATACAGAGAGCAGCAGTCGAACCGCAGCGGCAGCGGGAAGGTGGTACATTTTTTATGATCTGGAAAAAATGCTTATTAAAAGCGAAAGAAAAGGTTGGGGAAGACGCACTTAAGAATCCCTTATACGAATGGAATACTGTGTGCGAGACGCGAGCCAGGTTTACGCCGTGGACGGATGAGCAGATCGCCCTGGATGACAGGGAAGTGACCGGGAATGAACAAAGGTTTATCATCCCGCTTCCACGGCATCGCGTCCCTGAGTGCCAAAGAGCTGAGATCGATGGAATAGAGCAAGAGATCACTCAGGTGATTGATTTGTCTCCGCGATGGACGGCGATACAGGTTAAGGTATATAAGGAGTGATGGCGTGTCAAAAGTATTTTCAATTGAACTGGATAAGGCAGAGATTGATGCGTTGGCAGGAAAGCTTCGGTCAATGAATGAGATCCGTTTTAACGCTGTGGTCAAAAAAAATGTGACACAGATGTTAAATGCTGCCCGGAACGGGGGGACTCCTGTGGATACTGGAGAACTGCGCAAATCTTCCAGTACATACGGAGATGAGATGGGATATATTGCTGAATATGCTCCCCATGTTGAGTACGGTCATAGAACCAAAGACGGAGGATATGTCCAGGGACAGAGGTTCTTAAAGGCAAATGCGGATACTCAGGCGTTTATTTATTATCAGGATCTCTTGGACGCCATCAAGAAAGGATAAGATATGTCGTATAAACAGATGGGACTGGTGGAGTTGATCTCCGCCATCCAGAAAAAAGTAGAGGAAAAGACTGGTCTCAAATGTCTTGATGCTGTACCGGCAAATGAGACCAGTCCTTTTTATTACGCGCAAGTTGTCGGAAAACGTCCCGCACATTCAAAAACGATGTGGCGGGATATTTTCACAGTCTGGATCCATGCAATCGCTGAGCCGGGAGACTCCTCGGTACAGATATACGAGCTTATTCAGAATCTGGAAGAGGCTCTGACAGAGGATATAGATCTCCCGGAAGAGTATGAACTGATCATGCAGACGAACAACGGGATCCAGACGATCAAGACGGATGAAACAAGGGAGAAGCATGCCGTGTTGGCATACGAGTTTATGGTCTGCTATGGCTATAAATGTAAAATATAGATGGAGGTATAGAAGTGAAGAACAGAGAATTTATGATGCTGCAGTTATTCGCAAATGACAATAACGCATATTGTGACTTTTCCAGCACTGCCGCAAAGGCTATGGCCGGAAAGGATATTCTGCTGGCCATCTGGAACACGACAGGAGACAAGCTGCTTGCGATCAGCGGACAGCAGGGATTAACGATCAACCGGTCGGCAGACAGCATCGAGATCACGTCAAAAGATACAGAAGGCGGTTGGAAATCAAAGATTGCGGGTATGAAGGAGTGGAGCATTGATAACGATGGCTTATATGTTCCGAATGACGAGAGTCATACAATTCTTTCTCGGGCATTTGAAAACAGTGATCCGGTGTGCGTAAAAGTAGTAAATGGAAAGACAAAGAGGGGCATGTTTGGCGGTCTTGCAGTGATCACAGACTATCCGATTGAAGCTCCGTTTGACGATGCAGTAACGTACAACCTAACACTTGACGGTATGGGCAGGCTCGTAGATCTGATGTTGGATGTAGTCAATCCGGATACAATGCCAGACGGCAGTGCCGCAATCAAACCGCTTACGGTTGTTTCCGTGGAAGGTGAGACGCCAGGGAACACAGCGGTATATGTAAATCCGGTTAAAGGTGCAGAAAATAAGTATTTTTACAAAGTTGGCGCTGCTCCGCTTGAATATCCGGCATATGGAGAAGTTATTTCCCAGACCGGTTGGGATGGATCTGTGGAGATTACTGCGACTGCAGGTCAGCAGATCATGGTCATCGAAACGGACGCAGACGGAAAGGCGCTGAAGGTCGGAGTTGCGACAGTAACAGCGAATGCGTAAGGAGGACAGCATGATAGAGTATGGAGGTAAGAATTACGTTCTGAAATATAATCAGAAACGTATTGAAATGATTGAGGCAGTGACCAATATGCCAACGATGGCAGAACTTCGTAGAACCCAGGGATACCTTGGACTGACTTCCTTAAAAACTTATTTCGCATATGGTCTGAAGGAAGAAAGCTCAGATTCTTTTGTGGTGCCAAAAAAGGGAATTGAAATCTGCACACAGCTAATTGAGGATGAAGGTTACGAAAGAGTCTGCGGACTGGTGCTTGAGAATCTTGAGCGTGACTGCCCTTTTTTCTTCCCAGCCGGTTAGTTGAATTTGAGTACTTGGATGGAGGGCCAGATCCTGAATATGACAAGATTGCGGAGCCGTATCGGAAAGATATCGACTTCGCTTTTTTTGCAGTAAATCTCGGATACTCGAAGTCCGATTATGAAGAGCTGACCCCCAGAGAGATTGCATTTATACGTAAAGCTTGGGAAGAAAAGCTCGTGACGGAAAGTTATATGAAGTATAACGCTGTTTTTACTGCCATGTATAACGTAAATCGCAAGAAAAATAAGCCGGCGTTGAAATTGTGGAGAAAGGCACGTACTCGTAAAGCGGATATGAAAGCTGTGCATGATAATTTGTCAGTGATTGAGGAAGTGGAAGCAAAAGAGGGTAAGGGATGGATTGACTTGGTCTATCAAAAGAACGGATTGAAGAAGCCAGAGAGGAGGCTGGAGAATGGCTGATTATACGTTAAGCGCAAAAATAACCGGTGACAGCACAGGATTTGAAAAAGCGTTCTCTACGGCTCAGAAAGCGACGGACAGTTTTGAAGCAAAGATTAAGAGTGTTTCATCAAAGCTTCAGAATATCGGTAATTCTATTTCTGGCTTTGGAGCGAAATGGTCTCTTGGTATTTCCACGCCTCTGACGCTGGCGGGGAAAAACATGGTGACTGCGGCGTCTGATTATGAAGAAAATCTAAATAAGATAGATGTGGCTTTCGGGAAAAGTTCAGACACGGTTACTTCGTGGGCCGAAAATGCTACAAAACAGTTCGGACTGTCGAAGAACCAGGCTTTGGAGTCAACGGCGCTTTTTGGCGATATGGCTACCTCAATGGGACTTTCCCGGTCAGCTTCGGCTGATATGGCTATGTCTCTGGCGGGATTAGCGGGGGATCTTGCATCGTTTAAGAATATTGGAATTGATCAGGCCATGACTGCACTATCTTCGGTATTTACCGGTGAGACTGAAAGCTTGAAACAGCTGGGAATTGTGATGACCCAGACAAATCTGGATGCATTTGCCCTTGCGAATGGATTCGGAAAAACGACATCAGAAATGAACCAGGCGGAACAAGTTCAGCTCAGATATGCTTATGTAATGGCTATGACCACAAATGCTCAGGGTGATTATGCGAGGACAGCGGATGGAACGGCGAACAGTATGAGAACTTTTCAAGGAGCGGTAGACAATCTGAATATTGCTCTCGGAGAACATCTCCTTCCGCTTCTGACTCCATTGATTCAAAGCGCTACGAATCTGATAAACAAATTTTCAGAAGCGGACCCGAAGCTTCAGCAGTTCATCCTCACTATTGGAATGATCGCTATTGTGGCAGGACCTGCCTTAGTAGCGACCGGCTCATTGATTAGCTCGGTCGGGACTATAATCGGAGTTTTTGGAAAAGCATCTGCCGCGATATCGAACGCAGGTGGGATGATGGCTCTTTTGACAAATCCGATAACAATAACAATCGCGGCCATTGTAGCGCTGATTGCTATAGGTTATCTCCTGATAGCAAATTGGGACTCGATAAAGTCAAAAGCCGGAGAAACTTGGGACTGGATCCAGAATAAATTCCAGATGTTTGATGATTTTCTGACCAGCGTTTTTTCGCATGACTGGTCTCAGAATTTCGGTGCAATGGGAGATATCCTGAATGGATTTCTTGCAACGGCATCTACAGTGTACAACTCGATCAAACAGATTTTTTCGGGACTGACGAATTTTATCGCCGGAGTATTTACGGGAGATTGGGATCGTGCTTGGAACGGCGTCGTAGATATATTTTCAGGCATATGGAGTGGATTAACTGTAATAGCAAAGGCGCCACTTAACGGAATGATCTCCCTGGTCAATGCGGCGATTTCGGGACTTAACAGGATCAATGTTGATATTCCAAATTGGGTGCCTGGATTTGGAGGGAAAAAATTCGGCTTTAACATTCCGAAGATTCCCTATCTTGCAAACGGAACAACAGACTGGCAGGGCGGGTTTGCGTATATGAATGAAGGCGGGCGAGGCGAGCTGACGTATCTCCCTAACGGAGCGCAAGTAATCCCGCATGATATATCCGTGAAATATGCCAAAGAATCTGCCAGAGCAAATGCTTCAGCTGAGCCACTTGATCTGTCGGGATTTCTGGACGGTATGGTGGTACAAATTATAAATAATACATCTGTTGATGGAACTCCATTAAAAGAAACAATAGCTGACTATACGATCCGAAAGATAGGAAAACAGCAGAAAGCGGTTTTAAGGGCGAGAGGGGCAGACTAATGAGAGAATTGTTAGAAATGGTAAAAAATGACAGTGGATTCAGCGTCCAGTACAAAGAGCGTACAAGCGACAGCTTTGGTATTTTTCTTTATGATTATCCGGAGTTTTCTGGAGCAGAAAAGAACTATGATGCTCAAAGTGTCGCTGGAAAACTTGGGACTTTGGTGGGAAAGGATATTTCAAAAGGGAATCTTGAAATATCCTGTACTTTTTCGATATTACACCCTTCGTTCATGGCGGAAATACGGGAAATTAAGGGGTGGTTGTCTGGAACAGGGGAGCTTATTCTGTCAGATTCTCCGGAAAGCTATTATGCTGTCCAAAAAGTGAATTATGGAAGCATTGAGAGGGAATTGCGTCATTATGGGCGATTCTCATCTACATTTATCTGTACACCATTTGAGTATCTCGTGGAAGGAAAAAGGGAGTGTGAAATCCGTGAAGTGCTGTTTAATCCCTACAGTGTATGTCGTCCGATCTACAGGATTACGGGAGAGGGAATCTGTTCACTGAAGGTGAATGGCAATATAATGTCTGTCAATATAGGGCAGAATCTCACGATTGATACGGAAAAGATGATGTCCTATCGAACAGACGGGGTGATTCAGAATACGTCTGTTACCGGAGACTATGAAAACATGTATCTCAAAGAGGGGGAAAACGAAATCACAATTACGAATGGATTTGATGTGAAAATTATACCGAACTGGGGGTACGATGTATGATTCAGATTTACAATCCCAACAACACAAATTATGAAAAGAATGGAGATATGGTATTGACTCCGTCGAGTGCAACTATCCACACAATTCTGAATGGTTCCTGGGATGCCGAATTGCATCATCCGATCGATCAGGAAGGCAGATGGAAATATATTGTCGAAGGGGCAGTTGTGAAGATGCCGTCATTTAATGGTAATCAGCTGTTTCGCGTGAAAAATAAGCAAAAGTCTGATTCTGGAATTGGGGCAACAATGGAACCAATCTTCTTCGATGCAAAGGACGATTGCTGGCTGACAGATGTGCGTCCAACAGGCAAAACCGGTCAGGAAGCGTTGAGCATTATGACTGTCCCGAATAGTAAATACTCTGGAAAATCCGATATAACGCTGAGATCCACTGCATATTACGAGTATATGAATCTCATGGAAGCCATTAACGGAAATAATGATAACTCATTTGTAAACCGATGGGGCGGAGAAATCCTATTTGACAATTTTTCTGTAGTCATAAATCAGAGAGTTGGCGGAGATTACGGAGTGGAAATCCGATATGGAAAGAATATACCGGTAGATGGATTAACTGAAGAGGTCGATACCCGAGATGTTGTTACCAGGATCTATCCAAAATCATTCAATGGATTCACTATGACGAATCACGGATATGTAGACAGTCCTTTGATAAATAACTACCCGACAATAAAATGTGCAACACTGACCTTTGAGGATGTGAAGATGCGGGAGGATGCGCAGGAAGATGATGAAGAAACTGGTGTGACCGTATGTGATACCCAAGGTGAACTTGATGCTGCGCTGCGAGCAAAGTGCAATGAGCAGTATGCTGCTGGGTTGGACAAGCCTTCTGTAAGTATTTCGACAGATATGATACTTCTGCAAAATACAGAGCAGTATAAAGACTATGAAATATTGGAAAGAGTTAGTCTTGGTGATACCGTTCATTGCAGGAATCAGCATCTGAATATTGTTACAGACGCACGAGTAATTGAACTGAAATATAACAGTATTCTGAAATGTGTTGACTCAGTTGTAATTGGAGATTGCCAATATAACTATTTTCAGGATGTTACATCTACGGTAAATCGCGTAGAAAGTGCCATACGACCAGATGGAAGCGTGATCGGGCAGCAGGTACAAGGGATTATAAATGGTGTAAAAGCACAGATGAAAGCTCAGACCAGCGTGGCGAAAAGAGTATCGGTCCGGGCAGTCCTGATGGAGGATACGGATCCGGGATCTCCAAATTTCGGGGCGATGTGCCTTGGGACAATGGGATTTCAGATTGCCGGTGAAAGGACGGCTGATGACAGGGACTGGAACTGGACAACATTTGGGACGGGGCAGGGGTTTATTGCCGACCTGATTGTAGCGGGGACGATGCTTGCAGACCGGATCCGTGGCGGTACATTAGATGTAGGGGGAAGCTCTGGAAAGAATGGGGTCATAAGGGTACTCGACAAAGATGGGGAGGAAATTGGGCGTTGGGACCTGAACGGATTAAATGTTAAAAAAGGGGCGATAAGCGGAACAAAAATTACCCTGGGCGGAAATGAAAACACTGACGGGACAATGGAAATTCTGGACAGTTCCGGGAGAGTGATTATCCGCCTGAATAACCAAGGGGTGTATGCCGAGGGAAGTTATGTAAGTGTTGGGACGGGGAATTGGAACAGCCGCATCGAAATAAAAAACGGGTCAATCATGCTGTCCAAAAAAGATGGTTCTAACCCAATAGTAATTGATTATGCTAATGAGAGCCTGGTCATAAGGAGCGGGGGGAAAATCGGAGACGCAAGCCAAAGCACGACGCTGCTTAGAATATTTAAGGATGCGATATACTTTGATGCAGATAAAGTCGGTCCCAGGGGTCTTGCGGGAAAAACCGGACGTGCGGAGTTTTCTGACGGGACATACCTTGATTTTAATAACGGATTCCTGATGGGCGGGCACACGTCTGAAGGAGGGGACTTCTGATGGCATGGACAATAGGAAACTATTACTTATCTGAATCGCAGATGCAAGGCAATGCATTAGAGGTATATGCATTTTTCTCATCCCGGGGGTGGAGCCTAAATGCGGTAGCGGGAATGTTAGGGAACATGGAATCTGAATCAAGCATAAACCCCGGTATCTGGCAGAGTCTCAACTACGGGAATTATAGCGGGGGATATGGATTAGCCCAGTGGACACCGGCGACGAATTATACGAGGTGGGCAGAAAATAACGGCTACAGCATCACGAGCCCAGAAGGCCAGATGACTTGGATTGATAAAAGGACTGCCACGACAGGGCAATGGATCAGGACAAGCTCGTATGACTTAAGTTTTGATGAATTTAAAACAAGTACACAATCACCCGAGTGGCTTGCAAGCGCATTTCTGAAAAATTTTGAACGAGCTGGCGTAGAGGTTGAATCTGAAAGACGCTCCCAGGCAAGAAAATGGTACAACTATCTGGAGCAATATGCCGGAGGCGCACAGATCATAGAGGACGCTGTTGAATGGGCGATCGGAATTGCCCGTGATGACAGCCACGGATATGACCAGGCGAACAGAGATGGACCAGATTATGACTGTTCGTCCCTGATGTGCTGGGCATACTCTAATGCCGGATTAAATACCAGACCCGGATACACACCGGCAACGGGGACGATGTATGATGTATTTATTGCGGCTGGTTTTTTGGATGTGACATCTCAGGTGTCACTGTCCGACGGAGAGGGACTTGTAAGGGGAGATGTATTACTCACCCCTGGAAGCCATACAGAAATGTATATCGGAAACGGACAGTTGGTTGGGGCATCTATTAATGAAATTGGCGGGACAACAGGCGGGCAGACAGGCGACCAGACAGGTGATGAGATACACGTCCACGGATACTATAACTATCCGTGGACTTATGTTTTGCGTTACCCAGGGGGAGGGGCAGTCCCGGAACCGGAAGGCGTATACCTGCTCCGCTGGATACCTGCATAGGAGGTGAGGAAGAAATGGACAAGATAAGGCGAGATATCTATGTGCTGCGGGATGCGATCAAATTCCCGATAAATTACCCGCAGGGGGCTGATGCGATTGACATTGAATTTACAATCCGGGATTACGATATCCCGGCAGGATCATCGGCACGGATTTATGTGGCAAAGCCGTCGGGCAAGGGCATATATAATACAGCGCAGATTTCCGGGAATGTGATCATGGTGGATGTGGAGCAGCAAATGACAACCGAACATGGCATAGCATCCATGCAGGTGGAAGTCCTAAACGGAGAGGATACGCTATTATCCTTTGTGCAGCCGCTGCATGTAAAAAAAAGCCTGATGAAATTTGAGAGCAGCAGCGGAAGCAATTTTGTGGATGAGTTTCTGGAGAGAGTCCAGGAGGCTCTTGGGAAGCTGGAGGAAGCCAGGGAAGAGATCATCGAGGCGGCAGAACGCGGGGATTTTACGGCAAGCATCCAAGTGGGGGATACGTCCACCCTGGAGCCGGGATTGCCGGCGCAGGTGTCGAATGTTGGTACGGAAATGGATGCAATCCTGAATTTCGCGATACCTCGTGGAAAAACCGGATTGACAGGACCACAGGGTCCACAGGGCATCCAGGGACCGGAAGGACCAGCAGGTCCCCCGGGAAAAGACGGGACCGGAGCGGTTGTAACCCAGCTAGATCCCGGGTTGTTTGCGTTTTACATATCTGAAGAGGGGGACTTGATTGTGGTGTATCATGCTGCGGATCCGGCGCCGCCTTTGAAAATTGTAGATGGGCACTTAAAATATATTATCGAATAAAGGAGGATGATACCATGCCAGAAATAAATCTCGGGTCAGTTATTGGACCACAGGGACCGAAAGGGGATCCGGGAGAGCCGGGAGAACAAGGACCGCAGGGACCACAGGGAGAGCCGGGAGTAGTCGATATGGATACGGCTATGGAATTTAGTGAAGCTGAAACCAGAACGAACATTAACAGCAACGAGGGTCTGAACACGATACTCGGAAAGATCAAAAGGTTTTTTGCGGATCTGAAGCCACACGCTTTTTCCGTTCCGGTAAATAACCTTACCGGAACGGATCCGAGCCTGCCTCTTGCGGCGCCACAGGGGAAAGCTCTGGACGATAAGATTACTCAGTTAAACTCCGCTTTAGTAGTGACGGGATATTACGTTCCAGGCGCCAAGAGTCTTGCAGAAGCAGTCTATTATGCACACAACACTTTGCTAACCGATAATAAAAGCATTAATGCAATAATTCGATACGATACAAGTTCCAGTAACAACACAGTCCACGTAATCGGAAGCCGATTTAACGCTTTACGTGGAAGATATATTGCCATGTCCCGGACGCACGATGATGTATATTCTTTTCGGGTAGCTGATAACGGAATGGTGTATAAGGCGTTTCAGTTTTTGGAAAGTGGTGGGGGATCATACACGCCGTAATTTCCAATCCCACTTTTACTTTTCGCCGGGCGCAATTTTTCCCCGACAAGGTGCCGGGAGACCGGGAAATTCCCGGAAAATACGCAACGGCTGGTTGAATTTAGAGAAAAACCGTCTGAAACGACGCTGAGCCGTTGCGAAAGTGGGGATTAGCGAAGCAACTCAAAAACAGCATTTTTAAAGAAAGGAAGAAAAGATAATGGAAAAATTAATTGTAGCGGACAACACAGAACTGGAGATCAGACCAGGGGCAGGCTTGGGGGCAATCACTGTAGAGGTGGAAGATTTCGCTGGACTGGAGACGGTGTATAACGCTCTCACAAAATCAGGAAACCTTGACACCGTGAAATTTAAATCTGGGGATAACGTAACTGGGGAATATGCAGACATGAAACTGGAGTCCCCGGTATTCCGCTCCGTGGATGTTGTGGACGGCAAGGTGCAGGCTGCAATCTCAATCCGGGAAAAGACGGAAATGGAAAAAGCAATCGATGAGATCCGTGCGCAGCAGGATGCGCAGGATGGAGCCATCCTGGACCTGGCAGGAATGATGGGAGGTGAATAAGATGGTAGCTTTTTACGTGATGAAGATCGCCGACGGGACAATTACAATCGAAGATGTCCCGAAGCTCTGGAGGGAAAAAGTCCAGGCAGCAATTAGCGAATAGAGAGGTGGTACATATGGAAATCAGGGCAG
>CALWMN010000029.1 GCA_944381935.1 uncultured Mediterraneibacter sp.
CGCCTGCGGAAAAGGCAAAGGACCATATGCAGCACAAACCATATGCTGCGCTGATGATCCGCAGGCAGGCAGAGCAGGTAGGAGGGGGAAATGATAACGGTACATGAGCTTATCAGCCGGCTTTTTGAAAGGATCCAGGACGGTGAGCTGCGGGGATCCGACCCAGTGCCGGCAGACATACTGGAAGATGAACATGAGGATCTGGCGGGGTATCTGGCAAGGAAATACAACATAAGGGGTGATGCGGATGGACAAGGGCATACTGAGTGAATATGCTGATATGAGAGAAGAAATCAGGGATCTGAGGCGCCGTATTGCCGAGGACCAGAAAAAGATAGACCAGCTGAAGCAGACTGTGGTGTCTGACTCCGTATCCTGCGGGAAGAAAGGGAAGAAACCCATCCGCACGGTGAAGATTAAAGGCTTCCCGCAGATGGAGATCGACCGGAGAATCTCTCTGCTGAAACGCAGGCAGGCAAAGCTGCGGATGCTGGAGACGGACCTGATCGAGAAGCAGCTTCAGGTAGAGGAGTACATACAGACGATCCAGAAGAGCGAACTGCGGACCATGTTCAGGCTGTATTACATAGACAATCTGACATGGTATCAGGTGGCGCTGAGGATGAACCAGATCTTCCCGAAGCGGAGGATAAAGTACACGGAGGATAACTGCAAACAGCGGCATAAAAGATTTCTTGAAAAAGTTGCTTAAATGTCACGCCGTGTCACGGGGAAATGTGTTAATATGCTATAAAGCCGAAAGGTATGATGCCGGACGGCTTACGAGCTGGAAGGCGAAAGCTGGATGGCTCGGACAACTTTTCCCCCAAACAAACCAAAATAGAGGACGCTCTGCACAATGTGCGGGGCGTTTTCTTATGCAATATAATTGGAAACAGAGGTGAGGTGATTGCCGAAGCAGAGAAGCCCGGATTCTTACAAAGCCGAAGAAATGTATAAGCGGGGCATGAAATTAGTTGAGATTGCAAGTCAACTAAATCTCCCGGAAGGCACTGTAAGAAGATGGAAATGCACATATAAATGGGATTCCGAACGTTCGGATAAAAAAGCGAGCGTTCGTAAAAAGAAAGAGAACGATAAAAAGGCGGTTGCAGAAGACGTAGAGCAGGTAATGAATAATCCTGATCTGACGGATAAGCAACGGCTTTTTTGTTTGCATTATGTTAGATGCTTCAATGCCACAAAAGCATATCGTAAGGCGTATGGATGCAGTTATGGGACAGCGATGGTAAATGGATCGTACTTGCTACGAAATACTAAGATTCGAGATGAGATATATCGTCTTAAGCAGAACAGGCTGAACCGTGAGATACTGGACGAGCATGACATCTTCCAAAAGTACATGGACATCGCCTTCGCGGACATTACGGACTATGTGGAGTTCGGACGAGAGGAAATACAGGTCATGGGTGCCTTCGGGTCGGTTGAAGTCAAGGACCCGGAGACAGGCGAACGTGTCAGTTTGAAAAAGACTGTGAACACTGTCAGATTCAAGGAATCCGACGAGGTGGACGGAACACTGATTGCCGAAGTGAAGCAGGGAAAGGACGGCGCCAGTGTGAAGTTGATGGATCGCATGAAGGCGCTGAACTGGCTGGCTGAGCATATGGATCTGGCAACTGACACGCAGAAGGCTCAGATTGAGCAGATGAAAGCCAACACTGAAAGGCTGCGGCGGGACAGCAATCCAGAGGATGATGAGGGAGTTGAGATCATAAACGATGTCGAAAAAGAAAAAACAGATAAGGATATCGGACCTGATAATCCCGAAGTATCAGCCTCTGTTTAATGACAGGAGGCATAAGCACATCATCCTGACTTCCGGGCGTGCGGGAACGAAGTCCAGTTATGCAGCAATCCGGGGGGATTACCAGATCGTATCAGACGCGCATGCATCTGTCGTGGTATTACGCAAGCATCACAATAAGCTGCGCAAGACTGTGTACAAGGAAATGATCCGTGGAATTAACAGGCTGGGGATCTCGAAGAAGAAGTTCTATATCACGAAGCCCCCGATGGAAATTACTTATAACAAGTATGGAACCACAATGTATTTCTCAGGATCAGACGGTATTGACGATACCAAAGGTATTATCGACGAGGATAAACCGATCAAGCTAGTCATTGTGGACGAAGCGACAGAGTTTTTCGATGACGGCGAAGGGGAAGAGGAACTGGCAAACATCGAGGCGACATTTGTCCGAGGCAACAGCGCCGGATTCCAGATGATCTACCTGTACAATCCGCCAAAGAACCCAAATGCGCCTATAAACCAGTGGTGTAAGAAGATGGAGGAGCGCGAGGACTGCATCCATATCCACACGGATTACCGGGATGTCCCGGAAGAATGGCTGGGGCAGGATCTGATAGATACTGCACATGAGATGGAAAAAAATGATCCAAAAATGTACCGTTGGGTCTGGCTCGGGGAATCAATTGGCGTGGATGACCTGATCTATTATATGTTTTCGCCAGAGATACATCTGTACGACGATGAGGAATACCTGGAAGAGAGCCGGAAGGCGATCGGGGAAATTGGAATCGGTGTTGACTATGGACAGAGAAACCCGACAGTTTATGAGGCGTTCGGAATTGACTATGAGAATCAGATCCTTCGGGGACTGGATGAATATTATTACAGTGGCAGGGATGAAGGAAAGCAAAAGTCCCCTTCTGAGTATGCGCAGGATATGAAAGATTTCTGTAACAGGCTGGAAAAAGAATTTGACCGGGTGGTAAGCTTTATTTTTGCAGATCCTTCGGCAGCGGGACTGATCGAGGAGATTCGGAGAGTTGTGCCGCATATACCAGTGATCCCGGCACAGAATGATGTGAAGCTGGGGATTAGCAGAGTGCAGAAACTATTATCTTTCCAGAAGATGATTATTAACCGGCAAAGGCAGAAGATGCTGATAAAAGAGATGGGACTATACCAGTACGATCCAAAGAGCATTGAAAAAGGGAAAGAAGTACCTGTAAAAGAAAACGATCATTGCGAAGATTCCTGCAGGTATCTTTGCTGCGGCATGTGGAGTCAGATATCTTATATGCTGCCGGTCGGAGAAAGGGGTGATGGAGATTGATACAGTATGAGAGTGTGCGCAAGGCAATGGGTGTGGACATTGCTGTATCCCAGAAGATGGCACATGCAATATACAAATGGAACAAGATGTACACTAACGAAGCGCCTTGGCTGAGTGATGATGTAAAGAGCTTGAATCTGCCGGCTTCTATTTGCTCGGAAATGGCAAGGCTTGTTGCAATGGAAGCGGAAATTGAGATTACAGGCAGTCCCAGGGCGGAACTGATCGGAGAAAGCCTGAAGAAGTTCCTGGCAAATATCCAGGTGTATACGGAGTATGCCTGTAGTGCCGGGGGAATTGTATTTAAGCCTTATCTTTCCGAGGGCGGCATTGCGGTAGATGTCGTGAGGGCCGGAGATTTCTTCCCGGTAGCGTTCGACAGCGCCGGAGACATATCGGCAGCAATCTTTCCAGAGTTTAAGCGCGTTGGAAAGAAGCTGTATACAAGGCTGGAATACCACGCGTATGAAAGCGGGCACTATATCATCCAGAACCGGGCGTTCGTAAGCCGAAAAGCGCTTGTGCAGACGGATGAGATCATTAACCTGGGACAGGAGATTAATCTGGAGGACGTGCCAGAGTGGGCGGATATTGAGCCGTATGTAGAGTTGGAAAACGCAGACCGGGCGCTGTTTTCGTATTTCAAGATTCCTCTGGCGAACAATACCGACACATCGTCTCCTCTTGGCGTATCCGTATTCGCGAGAGCTGTGGATCAGATCCGGGATGCAGATGAGCAGTACGGAGCGACGCTCTGGGAGTATAAATCGAAAGAAACGGCCATCCAAGCGGCGGATGAATTTTTCCGAAAGAACCGGAAAGGAGAAGTGATCCTTCCGAAGGGAAAAGCGCGGCTCTATCGCCCGATGGGACCGGGGATCCAGAACAGTAATGGATCTCCGTTTTTTAATGCGTATTCACCGGAGATCAGGGATCAGAGCTTTTTCAATGGGTACAACCGGATTGTCCAGAAGGTTGAGTTTAACAGCGGACTGGCTTATGGAACCCTGTCAGACCCACAGACTGTGGACAAGACAGCGGAGGAGATCAAGACCAGTAAACAGAGGTCGTACAATACTGTGAAATCAATCCAGAACAGCCTGGGTGACGCGATAGAAGGTCTGGTCGGAGCTATTGATGCATGGATTACGATAGGGAACCTGGCTCCTGCTGGAAAGGTAGAGGTGTCCGAGAACTGGGATGACTCTCTGATCGTGGACAAGAAGTACGAAACAGAGCAGCTACGGGCTGATGTGAGCATGGGCGCTGTTGGACTGGTTGAATACCGAATGAAACGTTTCGGGGAGACGGAAGAGCAGGCAAAGGAGATGCTGAGAAAAGCGGCGGAGTCCGACCTGGAACAGATTCCGGGTGATGATTTATGACACCGGAACAGAAAGGGAGCCTCCCTTTACAGGTTGAGAAGCTTTTTTACGGGATGCAGGACCGCATCTTTTCCGATATCGTCCGGAGGATCAAAAAAACGGGTGAGATTACCAGCACTGCAGACTACCAGATCAATAAGCTGCTGATCCTCGGGAACAGCACGGAGATCATAGAACAGGAGATCAAACGACTGACGGGAAAGACGGATCCTGAAATGTGGGAATTGTATGACAAGGTATCGAACTGGGAATACGTCCGGTACGAAGATGCATACCAGCAGATCAATGGAAATTTTGTTCCGCTGGAAGATAATGAAGAAATCCGGCAGTGGTCGCAGGCTGTGATCAGACAGACCAATAACGAAATTCAAAACATTACGCAGTCCCTCGGTATGACAGTGGACATGGGCGGCGGGAAGAAGGTGTTTACCCCGCTGTCACAGTATTATCAGACCTACCTCGACCGCGCCTGCATAGATATTGTGACAGGTTCCTTTGATTATAACACTGTGTTGCGAAGAGTAGTAAAAGAATTGTCGGCATCCGGTCTTCGGACCATTGACTATGCATCTGGATACAGTACCAGGGTTCCAGTGGCTGCCCGCCGGGCGATCATGACAGGAGTGTCGCAGTTGTCAGCTCAAATCAATGAGATGGTTGCAAAGGATCTCGGGACAGATACTTATGAGGTGACTTGGCATGCAGGGCATCGCCCATCCCACTGGTGGGGCGGCAACATCTATACAATGGAAGAGCTGCGGTCCGTCTGCCGGTTGGGCGAAGGAGACGGGTTATGCGGTTGGAATTGCCGCCATTCCTATTACGCTTTTGTACCTGGCTACTCTGTACGGACATATTCACCGGAACAGCTCCGGGAACTGGAAGCGCAGGAGCAGGAAGTACGGCGTTGGAATGGGAAACAATACGATACATATGAAGCAGTACGGAAGCAGCGCCAGATGGAAACGACCATGCGGGCGCAGCGGGCAAACATTGTCCTGCTGAAGAAAGGCAGTGCGGATCAAACTGATATCGCTGCAGCGCAGGCACGATATGCAAATTCGCTCCGGCAGTACAAAAACTTTTCAAAACGGATGGAACTGCCTGAGCAGATGGAGCGGGTATATATGGATGGTCTTGGCAGAGTGCTTCCAGGGAGAAAACCTTCAAAATCTACAAAACACTTGCAGGAACAGTTGGCATATGTTTATAATGGTGAAAAGCAGTTCATACCTTCCAGATCAGTATTTAAAAACACAAAAGTTATCGCAGGCAACGGAAGCAAAACGGATCTTAGAGTTGCAGGAAGGCTATCTGAAAAATATGGAGGAGTTTCGAGCGACTGGAGTAAATACGCTGGTAAGATTGAAAGTGACAAATATATCTTTGGCGTTCACTGGTATGAGAAAAAAGATGGTAAACAATACGAAGTGAAATTAAAAGCAAGAAGGGAAAAAACATGAAATTGAGATATGTAGGGGAATCATTTGGTGTAGATTCTCTGACAAATGGAAAAATATATGAAGCATCCATTGACCCATCTGGCATGTACCGGGTGATCGATGATAGTGGAGAGGATTATTTGTATTCTAAAGAAAACCCTGCGCCTCTTGACGGAAGCAGCCGCGGAGGGCGTTGGGAAATTATTGAGAGTTAATACCATTCATTCTTCGGAGTGAGAGGTATTTTTATATGCAAAACGCACAAATAATGTAACACAGTTTATAGCACACAGGAATCGCCCTGTGTGTTTTATTATGTCCGAAAAACTCTTATGACGTTTAAACTGACGGGAAAATACCCCTGACGGCATGGGTAAAAAACTGCCGGATCCAGAGGGAGACACCTCGCTTAAAAACGAAGGAGAAGAGAAAGGAGAACTTATGGAATTAAAGGAACTTTTAGGTGAAGAGCTGTATGGACAGGTAGATGCGAAAATCCAGGAACATAACAGCGGGGTCGAGGACAAGCTTCAGCATGTCCGTTTTGTGGATCTGTCGGAAGGAAATTATGTCAGTAAAGAAAAGTACCAGGCTGCCACGTCCAAAGCTAAAGGACTTGAAACTCAGCTCGGTGAAGCAAACAAGACGATCAAGTCATACCAGGATATGGATATCGACGGCATCAAGCAGTCTGTGAAGGATTGGGAACAGAAGTATCAGAAGGATACCGAGGCTCTTAATGCCCAGATAGAGTCTGACCGGAAAAAGTTTGCAGCAGAGAGGTTTATGGATGGGCAGAAGATTAAGTCCCCTCTTTCCAGAAAAGCGATCCTTTCAGAATTTCTTGCCCAGAACCTGGAATTTAAAGACGGGGCATTTGTCGGTGCTGACGAGTACATGAAGAGTGTCCGGGAGAAGTATCCAGATGAATTTGAGCAGGAGGGTGACGGAAAGTCTGAGAAGAAAACCTGGGTCCGTGGGACACAGGGGACTTACAGACCGAAAACGGTGTCTGATGAACAGGCTTATTATGAAAAGAAATATGGAAAAAACAAATATGCACAGCAGTAGTAAAGGAGATTAGAAAACTATGGAATATGGTGGATATAATGTATCTGAAAAATACAGTTCGCTTGTAGCGCCGAACTTTTATTTTGATTCAATCTTCCAGCCGGGACTGTCCTACAGCGACCAGTTCCAGGGGGATGCAGAAAATGCGGGGGCAGTACAGATCTTCCGGTTGGCAGCAAAGGCAGCCAAAGACCCGAAAACGCCGGCATCTGATTTTACGCACGGCACAGCAGACAATGATCTGATCCCTCTTCTGATCAACAATGCACAGCAGGAATCTACAAAGATCTATAATGTGCAGGCGCAGGCAGTACCTTACGATATGGCAGATGCGCATCTGTCCCAGTCTGTACAGGTGTGCCGGGAAGGCTGGCAGATGTCTGGACTTGCATGCCTGGTACATGAGGGCACGGCGTTGAGCGATACGGCAGCAATCACAGCTTCCAATATCAAGAATAAGATCATCGCCGGGCGTAAGGCGATCAGAAAGCAGAAAGCGTCCGCAAATGTCGTGCTGGCATCTGTAGATACATACAGCGCTATGCTGGAAGAGGCGGGGGACAAATTCACCCCGATCGCAAACGATGCGATGTTCCAGACCGGTCAGGTTGGAAGGTATCTTGGAATGCTCTGGATCGAGTGTAATATGCTGGATCTGACTACCGCGGCGAAGTATTACGACTATGCAGGAACGCTTCAGGAAGAGGACCTGTCTAAGATTGAGTACATCATGTATGACTGGAGAGGATTCCACATTGTAGACCTTTTGACAATGGCGCGCCTGAAAGACTCAGAGAACTTCAACGGCTCTCTTGCCCAGGTGGAGATCGTGTCTGGATATCGTCTTGGTGACAAGAATTACGCAGTGATTAAAAAAAAAGCGTGAGTGATTCGGCTGAGAACGGACTGATCGGGACTGGAGAAATCGGCAAAGCAAAGGTTGGCAAAGCAAAATAGGAGGAAATGCAATGGATTATACAAAGACTACGTGGAATGACGGAGACGTCATCACAAAAGAAAAAATGGATAACCTGGAGGCAGGGGTAGAGTCGGCAAACAACGGGATCCCCGGGATGGCTACAACGTCGACGCCAGGACTCGTAAAACAGGCGGCGGATGTTGCGGAGGCGGCAGGTGAGAACGTGACTGCCACAGAGTTCAAAGCGCTTCTTGATTCCCTTAAACAGCAGGGATTTTAGAAACATCATAGGCGGTGGTCAGATGATAATGGTTGACTATGTGTTTTACAAGAAGGAGTATTGCGGGATGGCTATCCCGGATAAGAAATCTTTTAAGCAGCCGCTGATTAAGGCAAACTCGTATTTGCACCAGTATATGTATCGGGAGCCGGATGAACCGGACATGGAAGTGGTGAAGCTCTGCCTCTGTGAAGTGGCAGAGCTGATCTATCAGGATGATGCGATGAGGTAGGAACATGATGGAAAGGTGATCCAGTCCGAGAGCACGGATGGGTACAGCGTCACATATGTTTCTTCTGAGGATGGGGAAGACGGGGTAAGCCAGACCGACAGGGAGATTTACAGCGTAATCCGCCGGTACCTTTCCGGTACAGGACTGCTATATTTGGGGGTGTGATAAAATGCTTACAAATGCTGATATCACGATTTTCAACCGGTATGTGGACTTAAAGATGAGAAAAACCATATACATCCCACATCATGTTGAGCGCGTCTGGTTCAACGCGGACCAGAAGAGTACAGTGTCGGATGGCGGTATCGTCAGCGCAAATGAGTATAAGATCAGGATCCCGTATTCTGAGTGTGATAGCTGGCTGCCAGAAAATGACTTCCTGGAGCTTGAAACCCCTGGGGATAACTGGACCGTACAAAAGAATGATATGTTTATTCTAGGAAAGTGGAACGGGGGCAGCGTAGATGGAATTGAAGATATCAGAAAAGAGTTCTCCGGGATGGTCGGGAAGATCCTGAGCCATTCTGAGAACTTTTTTGGTTCCCAGAAACATATTCGGATTGGGGGCGGGGACTAGTGGCTACGAGAGTGTATCTGCAGATGGATCCGATAGAGAAGATTCTTCTAAAGAGAAATTTGAACAGGAACGGGAAAGGGCAGCGTTTTTTCACCCATGAAGTGAGACGGCTGTCTACCCCATATGTCCCCCGCCTGTCAGGGGAGTTATCCGATACCGCCACGGAGGCCCCGAACAAGATTACTTACAATACCCCGTATGCCCGCCGGCAGTGGTATGAAAACCAGGGGAAGAACCGCAGGTTCCACCGGCTGGCCGGAGGGCATTGGACTGAGCGGATGTGGCCGGACAGGGGAAAGGAGATCACCCGTGCGGTAGCAAAATATTGTGGAGGTAAGGCGAAATGAGCGTAGCGGGAAAAGTAAAGGAATTTATAGAAAGCTGCCCGTTTCTTGGAGAGTTTGAGCAGATGTTCCCGGTCGTCCGCATGGAAATGCTGGATGAAGCGGCAACAGCATACAGTATCGAAAGCACACCGGCGGAACCGATCCTGAAACGGTATGCGAATGGGGATTCTGTGAGGCAGTATGTCTTTTCCCTTTGTTCCCGGGAGTTATACGGGGAATCAGAAAACGAAAAGACAGCAGAATTTTATGAGAGATTTGCAGACTGGCTGGATGAATGTACCAGGGAAGGGAAGCTTCCTGAACTGACCGGGCGGCTGCAGAGTAAATCAATACGGGCAACAACCGGAGGGTATCTGCGTGATAACCAGGGGACGAGGTGCCAGTATATGATACAGTGTCAATTTGTCTATTTAAAACGGAGGTAGGAAATTATGAGTGAAGTAAATACAGGCGTAGTAAACAGATATATGCACGCAGATTACATTGATGTGACCGGCGGATCAGACAGCCCGGAGTATGCGCTGATGGGAACTGGATTTACTCAGATCGACAGTTCACCGTCAGCGCAGACCACATCAAAGCGGTATGTGAACCAGAAATCGGCTACACAGTCGATCGGTTCTTATGAGTGGACAGCTCCGCTTGAGTTTGACCTGATCCGCTCAGAAGAAGCAGTGGCGTTTATCGCTGATATCGGCGAAAACGAAAAGACCGGCGTAGGCGCGGAGACATTATACGTAAAAGTATATATGGAAAAGCCAGTCGACTCAAAAGACAATACGTTTGAGGCAAAGCAGAGACGCGTCGCTGTAGAAATTTCGGATTTCAGCGATAATGACGGCGAGATCCAGGGATCCGGGAACCTTCTTGGCAAAACTGACTGGATAGACGGTGAGTTCAATACTCAGACGAACACATTTACACCGGCGGGGGAATAGCCGCCCCCGCAGATAATGCCTTGGTTGGCGAGGGCGTAATTGGCAAGGCAAAGGTCGGAAAGGAGTAAAGTAGTATGGTTATCAATGGCGTAGAACTGAAATTTGCATTGTATAATGCAGATGGAGAGGAAACAAGGAAAAAATATTTTGATGAGCTTAAGAAGATGGAGTCCGTCAAAGCTGCATGCCCCGACGGCACAGAGAAAGAGAAAACCGTATATTTGTGCGGGAGGATCAGGGAGTTTTTCGATCAGATTTTCGGTCAGGGGACCGGGGAGAAAGTATGCGGGAAAGAAAATGACCTCCTTCTGCATCTTGATGCGTACGACCAGATCGTTTCAGAGCAGATACGGCAGAATGAAAAATACAATGAAATCATGTCCCATTTGAAAGGTTTCAGAAAGGCGGGAAAATGAGCAGCCTTACGGAACCTTTCCCGGTAAAGCTCAATGTCAGGGGCGTGGAATGTCCGGTCAATTCGGGTTTCCGCACTGTTCTGCGCTGCTATGAAGTGCAGGGAAAGTCAAAGGAACTGTCCACCGGGCAGCTTTCGGAAATCCTCCGGCTTTTTTATTTGGGAAGGCGGAGCTTTACAGAAGAGCATATCAGCAAAATGTTCTGGTTTTTCGCCTGCGGGCGGGAGAAAGAGAAGAAAAAGTTCCCACGGAAGACCGCAGGCGTAAATAACAAGCAGCCATTTGACTTTGTAACGGATGCAGACCTGATCTATGCGGGGTTCATGCAGCAGTACGGTATCGACCTTCAGGAAGAGGATATGCACTGGTGGAAGTTCATGATCCTGCTGGAGAACCTTGGGGCAGACACACGCCTCCAGAAGGTAATGGAGTACCGGACCATTGATACGTTGAGCAAAAACCTGTCAAAGGAACAGCGGAAATTCTACCAGGCAATGCAGCGGTACTATGGACTGGACAATGCGCCCGTTGGAAAAGACCAGAGGCTGAGAAAGATTGAAGAAGCTCTGCTGAACGGCGGGGACGTGAGCGGAATCTTGAAGGGACTGGAGTAAAGGATTGAAAGTGTGTGATTAATGTGTATAAAATTCTTGACATGATGTGTAATTAGTGTGTATAATATATCTGTAAGGAGGAACACTAATGAAGCGCAGGGATTTGATAAAGAAGCTAGAAAGTGCGGGATTTTCATTTAAGGAGCACGGAGGGAATCATGATACTTATAAAAGGGGCAATGACACCGAACAGGTTCCGAGACACAAAGAGATAAATGAGATAACAGCAAAGAAAATCTTAAAAAAATGGGGACTCCTTTAGTCCCCGGCTTCTTTATTGCATGCAGAAAGTCAAGAAAGGTGGTAAAAATGAAACAGGTATATCCAATCTTCATAGCAGAGCAGGATGCAGATTTTCTCGTATATGTTCCCGATATGGACATATATACAGAAGGAAAGAGCCTGGCTGACGCTATGGAAATGGCGCGGGATGCGATCGGATTAAAGGGGATTGATATGGAAGATTCTGGGGTGGGACTCCCAACCCCGTCCGATCAAAAACAAGCATTGGAAAAGGCGAAGAAAGATGCGGATATTTTTGATTACTCACAGGGGATATTTACCTTGGTTGATGTGGACTTTTCAGAATATCGCAGGAAGATGGATAATAGGACAGTACGGAGAAATGTGACATTACCTAACTGGTTGAATGTCCAGGCTGAAAAAGCCGGACTTAATGTTTCAAGAGTATTGCAGGAAGCTTTGATGGAAAAGGTTAATAAAATGTAAAATGGTGGGAGGCATCAGACTTATGCCTCCTGATGTTTGCGAAAAAAGCCGGTAATAAACGGGTCTGTTATAACCGCTTCTTGTCTTTCCCTACGGGCGAGGGTATAATCAAAGTGTGGTGGAAAAGGAACAGGGTTAGGAGGGAAAGGCGAATGAAAAAATTGTTGAGTGTGCTGCTTATGGTGTGTTTGTGCTTCGGCATGGCGGCAGGCTGCGGGGCACAGAGAGAAAGTGAAAAAGAAAGCGTTTCAGGAGATTTTGATGAAGCAACTAATGTAACTGTACAAATAAAAGGACTTCAATTTGAGGTTCCAAAGAAATGGGAAGAGTCAGCAATAGCAAAAAACGAATCAAAAGAAAATGTAAAATGTTTCAAATCAGAAGACATTTATTTAAAAGTGATATATGGTTCAAATGCAATCGAAAAATTAGATGATGAATCGTATAAAGCTTATTTATCTGGATTAGGAACAAGATTCGGATCCTTTGAAATAGGTACTATTTCTGACGAAAACTACAACGGGATGACCGCAAAGAAGTCAGATGTCTCATTCACAGTAGATACGGAGAAATACAATGGCGATGTGTTTACCTTTGAAGTAGCGGAATTTATTTTTGGGGTAAAACAGGGGTGCGAAAAAGACTATGCCTCAGACATTCAGAAAGTATTGGCTTCAATTAAAACAGTAGAGTATCAAGAAGTTACAAAGGACTTAAGCTATATTTTCCTGCAAGAAGATATGCGCTGGAATATGGCGAGAGCTGAAGTGGAAGATATAGAGAAGCGGGAAATTGATACATTGGATTCTGTCGAAAACGGGAATATGTCATATTTAGCTTACGAACCAGATAGGAGTACGGACGAGTACTCGAACTCAGCAACCTTGGTATATTGTTTTGAAGATGATTATTTGAAAGCATACTGGTGTTCTTATGATGTGGGGTATATATCAGATTATAAAGAATTGTATGATAAAATAAAGGATACTATTAGTGAAAAATATGGAGAATGTGAGAGCGAAGACGTCAAATGGACAGATGAAACATATCAAAATGAGGATGCAAAATGGAACGATGCTTTCAGATATGGGTATGTAACGGTAAAAACTATTTGGCATACAGAAGATACAGCGATTGTCATTACATGGGATTATAATAGCAGTCTTACAGTTGCTATGTCTGAGACGGATTTTGAAAATAGGTTATAGAAGCGTACCACCTGCTTCGGCGGGTGGTATTTTCGTGCAAAGAAAACCACCGATTACTCGGTGGTAGGATGTAAAAAGGTATATAACTGATAATCTAAAAAGGAAAGTGTTAAATTTTTTAATTCCTCAATTTGTTTAGGCGTAATAGGAAATGGAAAATCGTTATAAATTAAAGAAAATTGTTCGGTTTCTTCATTATATTGCAAAGTACAGCCTAATTCATCTAAAAGAGGGAGTAAAGAATTGTAAGATCTAAGTGGAAGTTCTTTGCTTTCCCATCCCATTAAGTAAGCGGGGGTTACGTTGAGAGCTTTAGCTATAATTTGTAACTTAGAACTTGTTATTTTGGTGGAAGCACCAGATTCGTAACGTTGTAGAGTGGAACGGCTTATCCCGGTAAGGTCTTCTAAATCTTTAAAGCTGAGATTTGCCTCTTTTCTACTTTGATGCAGACGACGACACAATGCTTCATCAAAATCAGATAAGGGTTGTTTTTTTGACATATTGCAAACCTCCTTTCAAAATAAGTATAATATGAAAATCTCAAAAATACAAATATAGTTTTTTGAATATCTCATTTTTGAGTTGACAAGATATAGTAAAACTGATAAAGTATAAATATCTCATAAATGGGATGAGATAAAAGATATAATATCAAATATGAGAAAACGAAAGGAGGGGAATAATCTGAAATCCATTGCTATTAAGGTAGATGATGAGCTTCATAAGCAAGTGAAAATGATGGCAGCAAGGAAAGGAGTACCAATTAAAGAATACATAATGAAGCTTATCGAAAAAGATTTGCAAAAAGAAAAAGAGTAAACACCCACCGACCAAAGTTCGTGTTTACTCAACTTTAGAAACCCGTCAATCAACAGGAATTCTATGATTATTATATAGGATTCCGACCTAAACTTCAAGGAGTTTTAATAGGTACGATGGAAAATTTTGAAAAACCTCTTGACGATGTAAACAAAACGTAATACAATATGTTTACAAGAAGGGAGGTGAGGATAATGGGTAAGGTCAAAAGTATACGGCTCAATAAAAGAACGGAGAGAATGTTCAACGTCGTCAAAAACTACTATTGCACTAGAAATAATAAGATTACCGATACAGAGATTATTTCTAATGGAATAGAAAAGTTATATGAGGAGATTAGTGCAGATATTAATGCCAATTTCTATTCAAAAATGGAAAGTGCTTTAGGAGAATATGAAAGAAAGACTTTGGAAGTTTTTGACAAAATATACGAAAACCTAGAAGTGCCTTGTATAATGGACGGCGATATTATGCAGGATGAATTTTGGGGATTTCTCATGGTAAATGAGGAAGGAAGTGCATTTTACGACGTTGATTCTGAAACGGGAGAAAGAACTTTATGTAATAAACAATTTGAAAAAATATATGAAATTGTTCGTAAATCTTTTCCTGACACAGAAAAGTTTGAGGAATGTATGGAGACTCTGCATAGTATCTTTTTTGAGTTGTTTGGTAGCGAATATGGAAGAAAAAACTAAAAAACAACCGTCGCACCTACCACAGTACTAACGGTTGTTTCAAAGCTGAGGGAAATCCCTCTGTGAGTTATAATATCACAGTAGTGGATTTCCTGCAATTAAAAGATTGGAGGAAAATCAAAATTGAATGGTATAGCAAAAGTACATAATCAAGAAGTAGCGGTAGTCGAATGGAATGGTGAAAGAGTTATCACTACAGCGCAGTTGGCTGAAGTATATGGGACAGATATCAACAATATACAGGTTAACTTTAATCGAAATAAAGATAAGTTTGTAGAGGGCAAACATTTCATTTTTCTGCAAGGTGAGAAATTGAAAGAATACAAAAGGTTACTTACTGATAGTAAGCATCCTTTGATAGAGGAAATAAAGTTTGCTCCAAAACTATATCTTTGGACGAAACGAGGTGCCAGTCGTCACTGTAAGATTCTTGATACTGAAAAGGCATGGGAACAGTTCGATTTTCTCGAGGAAGCATATTTCAACCCGCGGCGATCAATGCAAACGGATGAACTTTCACCTGAACTTCAGATGTTCAGTAAAATCTTTGAATCTGCTGCCAGGCTAGAACTGAAGCAAAAAGAACAGGATAGGAAACTGGAGCAGCTCGACAGCAAAGTGGATTCTATCAAAGAAGTGGTTGCCCTCAGACCAAATGCGTGGAGGAAGGAGACGGGGGCGATCATTAACAAGATAGCTTTTGCACTCGGCGGGGCAGAACATATCAAGTCAGTACGTGAACAGTCATATAAAGCCTTAGAGGAACGTATGCACGTGGCTTTGAATACCCGGCTTGCAAACAAGAAGAAGACAAATGCCCTGAACGGCATGTGTAAGTCGAAACTGGACAAGCTGAACAGCTTGATGTAATAGCGGATGATCCGAAACTGATAGAGGGATACATAGCAATCATAAAAGAGATGGCTATAAAGTACGGTATCTCCACAGGGGAGGTGGCTTAATATGCGGCAGGAAATAATACAAAAGATATATGAGCACCTTGTGAATGAATATGGCTTGTCAGAAGAAATCAGCGATATGTTTGACAGCATTACGGAAAAAGTTGAGGAATTAAGTAATGTGGATGAGGCTGAACTGATAGGAAACAAGTTGGCTGATTTGCAACATGCAGTTTTTGTCTTGGCTACAAACACAGTGCTAGATTTTATTTCCGGCAGGGAGGTGGCGTGAGATGAAAGATGTAAATGGTAGAGAAATTCCACCTAGTCCCTATGAGAAAAACGCTACGATGCGGTTATTGGGGTATCAATATTCCGTGCCAATCTTTTGGGGCGACGATGTGGTTGAGGCAGAAATAGAACAGATAAAAGAAGCGAGACCATATTCGTTTACATTAAGTGCCGCAAGTGATATTTTCATGTTGGGATATATACACGGTAAGCGCGCAGAACGAGCCATGAGAAAGAAAATGGCACAGTGAATCCCCGACTAAAATAGAAAATAGTTTCTGTCCAGGGTAGTTCCTTGCCAAAGCGGATACGTAAAAATACATAAAACGCATTGACATACGTAAAAATACGTAATACAATATAGGTATGATAAGGGAAGGAGATACGAAAGATGCCAATGACGCCGAAAGAGATGATAAAACATCTCAAGAAAAACGGTTTTGAAGAGGTTAGTCAGAATGGCTCTCACAGAAAACTGAAAAATCCTGAAACAGGAAGAACGGTAATCGTTCCTTATCACTCCAAGGCCATGAAAAAAGGATTGGAGCAGGCAATACTTAAACAGGCAGGACTGAAATAAGTCCTGCGCCTGAAATGTGAGATGGAGGTATCACGTATGGCGAAGTTGTTTTATCCGGCAGTATTTCATAAAGCAGAAGAGGGTGGATTTTGGGTATCTTTTCCTGATTTTCCCGAATGCCTGACAGAAGGCGATAATATGCAGCAGTCTTATGAGATGGCAGTAGAAGCGCTTGGACTCGCTCTGGTAGGAAGAAAAGAAGAAGGGGAAGAGATTCCAGCACCCACGGAGGTTGACCAATTATCGGTGGATGATGGAACGATAGTGATCGTAGAATTTGATATGTTGGAGTATCAGAAAAAACATAACTCACGGGCAGTAAAAAAGACACTCAGTATTCCAGAATGGTTGAATGAGGAAGCAACTGCAATGGGAGTAAATTTCTCCCAAGTGCTTCAGGAGGCACTGATGGATAAACTAAACATTACCAGATAAGGTCAAATAATATAACGGTAATCAGAACACCTGTCAGACGATGGGTGTTCTTTTTATACACATTTTTCGGGAAAGGCGGTGATGGCCATTGAGAAGATAAAGTGCGAACAGTGCGGGCACACGCTCTTGTTCGCAGAAGTTATAAAGGGCGAGATCAAATGCCCGCGTTGTAAGAAAATCAATAAGATTGAATATCCGGCAAAGGCAAGAGCCAATAGTCCTCACCATTGAGTAGGGGAGCGTGCCTACTTTGCATGACACAAGGTAGGTGAACTATATTGGCAGACGGAAAAATTGTAATTGATACTGATCTGGATTCTTCCGGGATAGAAAAAGGGTTAAAAAGCCTCGGGAGCATAACGGTAAAAGGCTTAAAGGCGGCAACGACAGCCATAGCCGGTACTGCTACTGCTATGGGCGGGATTGCCGCTGCGGCGGTAAAGGTCGGGTCTGACTTTGAGGCGCAGATGTCCCGTGTAAAGGCAATTTCCGGGGCGACAGGTGAAGAGTTCGAGCAACTGAGAAACCAGGCGATCGAGCTGGGGGCAGATACTGCGTTTTCGGCGTCAGAGGCAGCACATGGCATGGAAAACCTGGCGGCGGCAGGATTCACGACGTCGGAGATTATGGACGCTATGCCCGGGATGTTGGACCTTGCTGCAGCGGCAGGGGAAGATCTGGCAAGCAGCGCTGACATTGCGGCATCAACTCTCCGGGGGTTTGGGTTGGAAGCGTCAGACGCGGCCCATGTGGCTGACGTACTGGCAGAAAATGCAAACCGGACAAATTCTTCGGTAGCAGAGACTGGGGAAGCAATGAAGTATGTCGCCCCGCTTGCACGTGCGGCTGGTATCAGCATGGAAGAGACTGCAGCTGCAATCGGAATCATGGCAAATGCGGGCATACAAGGCTCCCAGGCAGGTACTACGCTTAGGGGAGCGATATCGCGGCTGTCAAAGCCTACGAATGTAATGTCCCAGGCGATGGATGAGCTGGGCGTATCGTTTTACGATTCGGAAGGGAAGATGCTTTCCCTGACAGACCAGGTGAAAATGATGCGGTCTGCGATGGAGGGCATGACCGACGAACAGAAGAACAATTATCTTGTTACTCTGTATGGGCAGGAAGCGCTCTCGGGCATGCTGGCCCTGATCAATGAAGGCGAGGGGTCGCTGGCAGAGCTGACGGCAGCGTATGAAAACTGTGACGGGGCAGCAAAGACGGCGGCGGCGACCATGCAGGACAACCTGAAGGGGGCGGTCGAAGAACTCTCCGGGTCAGCAGAGACCTTGGGAATACTTTTTTATGACAGTATCTCTGGAAGTCTAAAAAATACGGTACAAACCGTTAATCAAAGCGTGGATGAAATTACGGAGGCGTTTACGGACGGCGGTCTTGGGAAAGCTATTGAAGTTGCAGGCGATGAGTTTGCAGGTCTTGCGTCTAAAGCAGCCTCGCATGCTCCCAGCATGGTGGATGCGGCAGTAGATTTTATTGAATCTTTTGTAAAAGGCATCACAAAGAATAAAAAGATGCTGGTTTCATCAGCCGGAGAGGTGGCGGAAACACTTGCGGGCGGACTGGCGCGGCTACTCCCGGATGAGCTACAGGCTCCCGTCGACGATGCCATAAAAGCAATATCGAAGTCGCTGTCTTCTGGTGGTTTGAAAAAAGCGGGGCAGACGGTCGAGGATACTTTTAGCAACCTGGTCGATATAGTGGGAACTTTCTCCAAGGCGGCGCTCCCGCCCCTGACAGGCGCCCTGGAGCTTGCAGGAGAACATCTGGACCTGATAGCTGCATCTGCGGCGGCAGCTTTTGCGGCATTTAAAGGATACAAAGTCGTTACCGAGACAACTTCCGTTTTGAGCAAAGCCATGAAAGCATGGCAGGCAGCTTCGGCAGCTGTAGATGCTTATTACGCAGCGCAATTAATTGCTATGGAAAGCGGAGTTGCAGCAAACGCTACGCTTACTGCAGGACAGGCAGTGGTTGGACTTTTTACAGGAAAAGTAGATTTGGCAACAAAGGCTCAAACAGCATGGAACGCTGTGATGGCTGCGAATCCTATAGGCTTAGTAGTCGCAGCAGTTGGGGCGCTGGCAGCAGGGTTGGGGATATATGCCCTTACACAGAAAGATGCCACGGATTCCTCCTATGAGCTGTCAGAGGCTCAGAAGGAAGTACTGGACTCTTGCAATGAAGTAACGCAATCCATGAATGACGCGTACAGCGCAAGGGAGAAAAGCGTCCAGTCTATTGACCGGGAATATGACGGGTATTCCTCCCTGGTGTCGGAGCTGGAAGAGATCACCGATGCAAACGGAAAAGTAAAGGCAGGGTACGAAGAGCGGGCAAAAGTAATTACCGGAGAACTGTCAAATGCCCTTGGCACAGAAATCGAATTGACAAATGGTGTTATCCATGCAATCAAGGAAGTTATAGTCCAGAAAAAGGCAGAAGCACTTTTAAGCTCCATGCAGGGAGAAATGGCTGAGGCTTATGAGAAAACAACGGAATCTTTAAACGCATATAAGGAAGCCAATAAAGAGTTAAGCGAGACCGAGAAGAACCTTGAAACTGCTACCACTGAGGCAAATGCGGCAAAAGATCGGTATATGAACTCCCTCGGCGGGGACGCAACACTGATTGCGCAGTATTCGGAAGAGTGGGCGAAAGCGGAAGAAAACCTTGATAAGGCAACAGCCGCACATAATGAGGCAAAAACGGCTGTGGACTCTGCACAGTCATCCCTCAATACTTTCTCTGCCGAAGTGAATAACTATAATGCTCTTGTAGATGCAATGGCGACAGGGGAAACAGCAAAGATAGAATCAGCTATGACAGCGCTGGTGACATCGTATAAATCATATAATCAAGAGGCTTTGGCGTCATCTGAGGCAACGCGGAAAGACATGTACGACCAGGCAAACAGCTACGTAGAGAATATGGAGCTGGTGCAAAGCCACACTGTGCAAGTAGCTGACAGCGTATATCAGGATATGGCAAAGGCAGCGGCTGATTCAATAGCCGAGTTCGACAAGCTTCCGGGAGGCGTATCCCAGGGGATAAAGGAAATAGGACCAGAAGCAAGTGGTGCGATGGCTGCCGCGTTGGCGCAGGCGGACATCGATGGAAAATTGGATGATGAATCCAAAGCGGCTAAGGAGAGCTTTATAAGGGGTTTTGCTGGTCTTGACAGTGAGACACAGGCTGTTTGGTCAGATGCATGGTATGGCGCTCTCGAGGGACTGGAAGGGTTTAAGGATTTAGCTGATCCGGCAGAAGAAGGGGCGGACGCCTTTCTGAAAAGTCTGGAAGCAGCACTTGAAGTACATAGTCCATCACGTGCTGTGCAGAGGATTTTTTCATATGTATGGCCGGGAGCTGTTGAAGGACTGTCTGAAGGGGAAGAGCGAATGACTGAAAAAGGGAATGGTGTGATATCTTCCTTCCTGTCAACAATTCAGAATGGCGGACTTCTTGAAGGGGCAAGACAGCTCGGATCCAATATCATCAGTTATTTCACCGGCGGAATGTCCAGCCAGAAAGGAAATGCAGATGCGACAACGTTGGGCATAGCAGAATCTTCAAATGCGCAACTGGGATCCGCAGATACGGCAGGGACCGGTTCGCGCAAGACAAGCGAATTTAATGCCGGAGTGGGAAGCCAGAAGGGAAGCATCGATGTTACCTCGAAGCTGATCTCCGATTCGCTGAATGTGATCCTCGGGTCTGCGGATACCCGGGGAACCGGTTCGCGGAAAACCAGCGAGTATAATGCAGGCGTGGGAAGCAACAAAGGGACGATAGACAATACATCCCGGAATATCTCCAACTCCATGAATACGAATCTCGGCTCGGCTGACACGAAGGGGACAGGCGGCAGGAAAGGCTCGGAATACAACAGCGGACTCGGCAGCAGAAGCGGGGAAATAAATTCTACATCAAAAGCACTTTCCAATGTAGCTAATATAGCAATGGGATCAGCGGATACAAGGTCGACAGGGCAGAAACAGGGGAAACAATATGTATCCGGGGTAGGAAGCCAGTCTGGCCAGGCGAGAAGTGAAGGAAGAGCACTTGGGGACAGCGCAAACTCAGGGGCGTCCTCAGTAAGTGGGTATGATGCAGGCTCGGGATTCGGCTCAGGATTCGTATCCGGTATCCAAAACTGGGTGGGCAGTGCGGTAAGTGCTGCCGCAAGCCTTGCTGCCAGTGCGTTGGAGGCTGCAAAAGACAAATTAGGGATCCACTCCCCGTCCCGCGAAATGAGAAAAGTTGGTAAATATTATGGCCAGGGATTTGAAGAGGGTATTTCTGCCGAAGAGAAAACTGTGGTACGGGCATCGAAAGATCTCGCCAACACTGCTTTGCACGCTTTAGATATGTCAGACATATCGGCAAGGATGAGCGAAGCGATGGCTTTCAATACGGGCAGGATCGCGAAATCGTTTGCGCTGGAGTCCAGTTCGCGGATCATAAACGACCAGAGTGTAGATAACACAGTACATCTTTCAGAAGCGGACATTCTCCGTCTGGCGAAGGTGTTCGGGAAGGTGGCTGGAAATGCCGTAGCAGACAATGTAGAAGGAATGGCGATCAAGACCAATGAGAGGGAACTTGGCAGAGTGATAAGGGAGGTGGATCGGCGATGATGGCGATACGGTATGAGAACGGCAGAGGAGATGCAATAAACCTGTTGCAGCCTCCTTACTGCCTCCAGACTGGGGAATTGTTTGACTATGAATGGTCTTATGAATCTTCGGGGAAGAAAATTGCAGGTTTTTCAAAAGAAACACAGGAAAAATCCCTGCTGCTGAGCATCCTGAACTACAGCAGGGAAAAATACTATGATGCAGTGAACCATTTTGCGGAAGTAGTGGAAGTAGATGTCCTGTCAAAAGAGCCGGGAAGGCTGTTTGTCGGGGACATGTACCTTCAGTGTTATGTGATTACATCAGAAAAGTCCGATTGGGAGGATGATATCGAGCTTCTCGACAATGAGATCACGGTAGTAACAGACCATCCCTTCTGGATAAAAGAACATCCATACTATTTTAAGACGACGGAGGTTGGATCATCCGGGGTGAAGAAATATGCTTACCGGTACGCATACCGATATGCAAACGGTCTCATGAACACTGCGATCATAAACGACCACTATACTGACTGCAACTTCCGCATGATCATTTACGGCCCGATCATAGACCCCCTGGTGTATATCGGCGGGCATGAGTATCTCGTGAACATTATCCTGGCAGAAGGTGAATACCTGGAGATCGACAGCGCTGCCGAAACAGTGACGAAGGTGACGATGTTCGGGGAGCGGATAAACGCTTTTAATAACCGGAACTTTGAACAGAGTGTATTCGAGCCGGTCCACCCGGGGCAGCAAAATGTAGGGTGGAGCGGTCTTTTCGATTTTGACCTGATCCTGTACGAAGAAAGGAGCGAACCGAAATGGCAGTAAGTGGGTACCGTACCCTGACAGATGCCCCGGAACAGCTGAAATTTACTGTTTCCTTCCCGGATGGGAAAGAGATCGGGTACATCAAAGATGCTGACAGTATTGACATGGACCTGGGCGATACGGATGATTTTGAGATGCAGCTTGGAGAGGCGGGATGGGACCCGGGGAAATACAATTACGGGTACCGCATCTTCATACCCGGCACGGAATATGGCGGTCTGTTAGAGGACTGCAAGACGTCGACAAAGGACGGGACGGTCACATGGATGGGATATACCTGGCGGGGACTCCTTGCACAGAAGATCATACAGCCGCCTGTCGGGCAGACGCATCTCACGGTATCGGGAGATGCAAACTCGGTCATACAGGAGATTATAGGGAGCCGGTTTGGCTCCTTATTTGTTGCGGATATAGGGCAGAGCGGCATCCAGATCAAAAACTACCAGTTCGACCGGTACTGCACAGTATTGTCGGGACTGGAAAAGATGCTTGCGTCCCAGGGCGCCCGCCTGAAGATCTATTACCAGCAAGGAACCCCGGGAGGAGCCGGGGGGACAGTCCATATCGGGGCAGTGAAGGTTACGGACTGGTCCTCGGAACTGGAGTGCAGCCAGGACGGGAAACTGAATTTCACGGCCCGTGACTACCGGCGGGGGACCAACCACCTTATATGCGCGGGAGAAGGGGAAGGGGAGGACAGGACGATCATCCACCTCTACGTGCAGGAGGACGGAAGCATCGGGGATACGCAATTCTATTTCGGGTTGGATGAGCGGGAAACGCTGTACTCCTACACCTCCGTGGAATCGGATGAACAGCTCAGGAAGGATGGCATTGAGCGGCTTACGGAGCTGATGAACTATAAGCAGCTTGATGCGACACTGGATGATGTGGACGTGGATATCGGGGATATCGTCGGGGGCAGGGACCGCATCACGGGAATGACGCTCCAGAAGCCGGTAGTAAATAAGATCCTGAAGGTCCAGGGCGGCAAGGCTTCAGTCGAATATAAACTGAAAGGAGAGGATTGACATGGCATTTAAACCATTAACAGTAAATACGCCGGTGGAAGAGCCGGCGCATATACTGGCAGAGGATGACGCAACCCTATACGACACCATTATCGGTTCTGACTGCGTGTTCCCGGCCGGCGGGCAGTTAAATGCATCCGTTATAAGCAACAACATCATACGGATCACAGACGGGATGGTGTCCGTAGGAGGGCATGTGGGGAGGATCGTAAAAGGCGATTATGAGGATATGGAAATCGCAAACGGAGTATCCGGGCAGAACCGGAACGACCTGATCGTGGCACGTTTTATCAGCGGCGGCACGGGCGGGGCGGATACATATAGCCTGGTAGTTGTGCAGGGGACCCCGGGGACAGCTGCGGCAGACCCGCCGCTTATCCAGGGCGACCTCTATGCGGGGGATGTGCAGAGGGATTACCCGCTGTGGCGTGTGAAGATCGAAGGGCTAAGCGTTGTGGCGCTTGAGAAGATGTATACGGTAGGGACAATGTTGGGTGGAAAGGTCAGCGCAGCGGACCTCTTGGACAAGACATATCCTGTTGGCTCTGTCTATTTGTCAACCAGCAACACGGATCCGGGAAGCTTATTCGGGGGGACATGGCAGAGGTTTGGTCAGGGAAGGGTGCTGGTCGGGGTGAATGAGAGCGACTCTTCCTTTAACCAGCCGCAAAAGACAGGCGGGGAGAAAACCCATACCCTGACAACAAGCGAGATGCCAAAACATACCCATGCCGGCAGCACTGCAAGCGCAGGAAGCCACAACCATAGCGCCTCATCCGGCAGTGCAGGGGCACATTCCCATAATGTACAGACAGTGAATAATAATTTTGATTTCGTCGGTGGCGGTACACAGACAGAGGGCGGATCTGCCAATCTGAGCACTGGAGGGGGAAACTTCTGGATAAAACAGATACTAAGAGCAGTAACAAGCGTAGCGGCCCATGTGCACACTATTACCGTAAACAGTGGCGGGGCGCATACGCATGGAGTCACGATCGGAAATGCCGGATCGGGCGGGGCACATAATAATTTGCAGCCGTACATTACATGTTATATGTGGCGGCGGACTGCATGATTGGAGGAGAAAGATGAAGATAAGACTTGTAGACCGGACAATTTATGACGTGGAGGACGTAAATGTAGTAGATGGACACCTGAAAATAGAAATGAAGGGACGGGATGCGGAAGAAATGCAGGCGATCTTTTCCGTTCCCGCAAACTTGGGCAGAATTGAACTCTTAACAGATGATAACGAAGTGTACGGGGAGCTTACAGGATGGACAAAATATGCCGGGGTGATGCTGAATGGGGAGGTAAAAACAGCGATTCTTACTACGGAATCCGACGACCTTGCAAAGCGGGTCACAGCCGCCGAAACAAATGCACTTTTGATGAAAAATGAAATTGAAAAACAGGCGCAGGCGACAGAAAAGGCAATCGACGCAATCCGGGAGGGTCAGTCTATCCAGGACGGGGCGATCATGGACCTGGCAGGAATGATGGGAGGTGAATAAGATGGTAGCTTTCTATGTAATGAAGATCAACGATGGGACGATCACAATAGACGACGTCCCGAAGCTCTGGAGGGAAAAAGTCCAGGCAGCAATTAGCGAATAGAGAGGTGGTACATATGGAAATCAGGGCAG
>CALWMN010000030.1 GCA_944381935.1 uncultured Mediterraneibacter sp.
ACTGGCAGACGCCCGGGACTTAAAATCCCGTGGGTAGTGATACCCGTACCGGTTCGATTCCGGTCTGCGGCATTAGTGAATGTAAGAGAAGCGCTGTTATCAGCGTTTCTTTTTTGCAACAGCGACGACCCAAAGTCCAAGTCTGCATTTAAATACCTCTAAAGCTCCCAGGGGCATCCCCCATAAAACAACCGTGTAAAACTTGTCCGTTCTACAAATATAGATTATACTGTATAACAGTTAAGCAAATATTGCTTAACTGTTATACAATAAAAATGGACGGATATTTTCAGGGAGAATCTGTATGGGCAGAAAATCAAACCAAAGGAAAAAGAAACAAAAGAGAAAAAGCTCTTCGTGGCTAAGCGCAGTAATTTCTTTTTTAAAAGAAATGTTCTTAAATAGTGACACTGGTATCATACATGTGGAATATGATGAAAATCTGACGGAAAAGGGAAAAAGGAAAAAAGACCTGCTTTGGGCAGTTATCGCTGTTTTGTCAGGGTTGTATCTCGGGACCTTTCCTCTCCGTGAGTGGGAAGTCTGTACAAACGAACCTGTTGGGGCAGTGATCGTGGAGGGGGTCGCGGTAGTGATGCTCATATTTGGAATTTGGAAATTCAAAAAATATAAGTCATGATATTTCCGCTCACTCTTTTCCCCTCCCATTCATAATCACAGGCACGCCCAGGCAGATAACAGCCAGTCCGGCGAACAAAAGAAGCAGCCAGTTTATCGGGTACCGGAATACAAAGTAGGACAGCTTTTGTTCCATATAGAGACGGATTGCCCCCAGTATTGCGTTCCCGATCGTCAGCAGTAATGCTGCCGCAAGCAGACAATAATATCCTCCCTCCGCCATAAGCATTTTCCGTTTCTGTTTTCCGGTCATTCCAACGCTCTCCAGGATCTCAAATTCTTTTTTTCTGGCAACGAGCCCTGCTGCCATCACATTGAAATAATTTGTAAGTCCCCCAAAGAGCAGGACGATACTGATACAGCCAAGCACAAGGCGGTTTCCCCGGATATAGCCCGAGGCTTCCGCCTCCAGGTCCGACTTTCTGATGCAGAAGATCCCGGTTTCGCCGGTTCCGGCGTCTATCCCGGTATTCCTGGTCTGGTTCCGCCTCTGGTTTTCTGCGGATATGATCTTTTCAATCTCCCCTTTAATCCGCCTTTCCCACCCCTCCCGGACGTTCAGCTCCATGCAGAGGGTTTTCTTCTCTGTCGGGATCTTTTCAAATCCTGCCTCACTTATGAGAAAATAGACGATCCCTTCATCGCCGTGCCACGTCTGCCTGAGATTGGGAAAATCTTCTGCCCGGTTGTCAAGATAGCCGCACAGTGTGAAAGTCCCGGACTTCTTTTCGTGGAATCCGTCCCCCTCTTCCCACACTCTTCGCTCCTCATCGGTCATTGTATTCCATTTTACCCTCTCCTCCCTCGACGGAAGGGTTGTAAAATATACCGGCTCACCAATACTCTGCTGTGCCATTTCCTCCTGTTCTAAAGAAAGGGCATGGTCGTGGAGGATCAGCACCCCATTCCCATTTTTAAAGCTTTCCAGGTCTGCCGAAAGTCCGTGCTCTTTCACATAGCTTTCCAGCTCTGCAATCTCTTCCTCCTTTAAGACCTGAACCACATCAGGCTCCCACCCCTCGATCATCTCCGGCTCATCCGCGCTGCCAGGCTCATCCCCTTGCCGGACGGATTGTTCAGATATCGTTTCCGTACCAGATTCTGTCAGGATGGGCAGGATTCCTTTTCTGGAGACCACAGAGTTCAGATATCCCCCTTCCATAATATAAGAAGAAGCTGTATCCACTCCATCCAGACTCATCAACTGCTCTTTCACTTCTTTGGAAACCGGGGAAAACTCATCATACTCATTGTCATACAATAACGCTATCATACTTCCTTTTGTCAGGAAAGGGTCTTCTCCCGCATCCCTCGTCTTATACTCTCTGCCATACCCTTCTTCCCTGCCCCATTCGCTGAACTGCCCTGCAATCACAAAATCCGGGCGCTGCGCTATGGCATTCCCATAATCACTCCCCGATGAGATTACCGACGCTGCCAAAAGAGCTGCCATCCCCAAAAACAGCGAGAGAACAGTCAGGAGGAATCTCCCTTTGTGCCTGGTCAGATTACACCATGCCATGTAGAAAAGCTCCGTGCTCTCTTTCCTTGCCCCCTCACGTCTTCGGAGGCGATTTTTACGCCCATTCCGTCTTTTTCCTCTGCCCTGTTTTTTCTTTAACCTGACCAGTCCGGTATATTGTGCGCTTTCCACGCAGGACATACTGACAACACGGCGGATGACAGCAGCAGACGCCCCCAGGATCAGCGTAACCGTAAAAAGAAGCGCCGCTGCCAGAATCCCGGGACGGAATACCTGGAAGTTTTCCCTCCCTCCATATCCGCTTAAATATTGCTTTCCTGTCAGGAGCGGCACTATAAGAAGCAGGATCCCTGCGGACACACCCGATCCAATCAGACATCCCACGGCAAGAATATGCCGGATCTGCCTGAAACAGATCTGACGGATCTGTTTTTCCGTCGCTCCTGTCATATGGAGCATACCCATCTGGCGGATATCTCCTGTCATGGATATCTGCATGACGTTATAAACCAGGAAGAACATCGCGCACAGTACAGAAAGTCCCCCGACAGCCGCCGCTGCATACCCGCCTGTCAGCTCACGGACCGCCTCATGGGAAAAACTGTCCGACACCGTAATCTGCTGACCGGAATCCCGCATCTGTATATCCCGGTACAATCTGTTCTCCGTCTCCTGTGCATTGAGATAATCCGCCTGGCAGAGCATGATCTCCGCGCTTTCATCCACGTCATACCCCCAGTCTTCCGCCTTCTCCCGGGAGATATATCCCCGGGACACCGCTTCATTGCTGTATTCGGTAAACCAGCCGGAAAGGATAAATTCTTCCTCCTCTGACCGGAAAAGTCCCACCGTCACGGAAAGGGTAATCTTCATTCCCTCCTTTGGCACCTCGATATGCAGAGCCTCAAGCGTTCTGGCAGAAAACATGATTTCCTGCCCCTGTTCCGGGTAGCGTCCGTGAAGATCTGTATATGCCGGACGGATTATGTCTTCCCAGGCTTCTGTATCCAGCCACTGCAGCGTACAGACCGCATGCTCTTTGAGACTGCCCCCGGCATAAGCGGTTCCCATCCCTGCCCTTCTTCCTGCATGTTTGATATATCCGAGAACCCTTACCTGGCTATACTGGGCTATGTCCGCATCCTCAATAAATGCCGACGCTGTTGTCCCTGCCTCCCTTACTGCCTTCAGATACTCTGCCTGTATTTTCCCGTATGTAATGCCGAAAATCACAGTCAAAGTTATGATGCATAATGCCGCCGCCCCGATTAAAATGCGGTTCCGCCCCTTATTGTATTTTCCAAATTGCCGGGCAAGCAGCCTGACGGCATCGTAATTGTCATTGGGAGTAAACGCTTTTTCTCTCACTTCCTGATCCTCCCGTCTTCCATTCTGATGATCCGGTCCGCCATCTGCGCCACTCCTTCCTGATGCGTTACCACGAGCACCGTCTGATGGAATCTGGCTGCACAGGATTTTAAGAGTCCTGCCACCTCCATGCCTGTGGCAGAGTCCAGGCTGCCCGTGGGCTCATCTGCCAGCAGGACCGCCGGTTTGACAAGCAGTGCCCTGGCGACTGCCACTCTCTGACGCTGACCGCCGGATAGAGTTTCCGGCAGACGCTCCATCTTATCCTCCAGACCGAGCATTTCTGATATTTCCTTGAGCAGCTCCCTGTCGATCCCCGCTCCATCCAGCTGCAGGGGAAGCACGATATTTTCGTATACGCTGAGCACGGGAACGAGATTGTACTGCTGGAACACGATTCCGATATTTCGCCTGCGAAAGATCGTCCTCTCCTCCTTCTCCATATCCTTCAGGCTGTTCCCGCGGATCCACACGCCCCCGGAAGTCGGCACGTCCAGTCCGCCAAGCATATTCAGAAGTGTCGTTTTGCCGCTTCCCGATGTTCCGACAACTGCCAGAAATTCCCCTTCTTCCGCAGTCAGGGATACCCCATCCAGTGCATGAACCTCGTAGGAATCTGTAATATAATATTTTTTCAGGTTTACCGCCTTTACCATTTCCATATGTCTTATGTCTCCATACTATTGTTTCTCGATTGTCTTAAAGCCATGCTTTCCGGTTTCTGTCTTCCGTTCTGCCTCTACAGTATATACGGTAAATCTAACAAATTCCTAACAGGATGGAAATTTACAGCGGAAGATCTATCTCTGCCAGAAGTCCCTGGGGCATCCGCTTTACCGTGATGAAGCCTCCGTGCAGGGCCACGATCTCTCTTGCCAGATACAGTCCGATCCCAAGTCCTTCCTGGTTCGTAACCCGCCTGCCGCGATAAAATCTCCGGAAAATCTGATTCTCTTCCCCTTCCTCGATCCCGATCCCATAGTCTCTTACCCGAAGCTTTGCGAACATCTCGCTTTTTCCGACTGAAACTTCTATTTTCCTTCCCTGTCTGCTGTACTTCACCCCATTGTCCAGAAGGTTGTAAATTGCTTCCCCCAGCCAATTTGGGTCATGCCCGCATACGGCTTCTTCGGGAAACACGATGTCAAACTGTATGTTCTTCTCCTCTGCCCTGCTCTGAATCTGTCCCAGCGCATTTCTGACTGTTTTCAGCAAATCTGTCTCATCCTTCCTGACCTGAATGATCTTTTGCTCCAGCCTGGACATACTGACAAAGCTCTCTACGAGAAAATGCAGCTTTTTCCCGCTTTCTTCCAAGGCAGACACATATTCCTTCCTTTCCGTCCCTTCTTCTCCCTCTTTCCTTTTCTCCAGATCCTCCTTAAGAAACCCGAGATAGGTCTTGATGTTTGCCAGGGGAGTGCGCATCTGGTGGGCAATCTCCGAGATCAGCTTCTGAATCTCATCCCGGCTCTTCTGCGCATCTTCTTTTGCGCCTGACAAGATCTCCTGCACCCGTACCATCTGATGCGCAATACGGGCAGCCATAGTTTCCTCCCCCACCGAGGACGCCATGGCCTTTTTCCCGTTTATGATGTCCTCTGACATCGCCGCGATACCTGATAGTTCTTTCATGCGCATCTTCCTCTGGTACCAGAACATGCTGCCCGCTCCCGCTCCAAATCCCACGGTCAATGCCGCCATCAGTTCCAAGTACATTTTCATTCCCCCATTCGATACCCTATGCCAAACACGTTCCTGATATATACCGGCTGCTTTGCATTGGCTTCAATCTTTTTTCTCAGCCTGTTGACCGTCACACTGACCGTGTTGTCCACCACGAACTCACCGTCCACTCCCCAGACATTTTCCAGAATATTTTCTTTGGTCAGCACCTGGTTCTGATTCCTCATGAAATACTCCAAAAGCTGATACTCCTTTGCCGTCAGTATGACTTCTTTTCCATCTGAGAACACCTGGTTTCGCTCCGGATGCAGCGAAAGTACGCCGCACTTTATTACTTTACCGCCCATATTCCGGTTCAGGACAACTTCGATCCTCTTTAACAGGACCTTCATGGAAAATGGTTTCACGACATAATCCTGCGCTCCTTCTTCAAAAGCGCGCAGCATATCGCTTTCTTCATCCCGGGCGGTCAGAAAGAGTGCCGGGACGTTATATGTTCTCCTCAGATCCTGATACAGCCCTATCCCATTTCCATCCGGCAGCCCGATATCTATGACCAGGAGATCTTCTCCCCTGCCAAGCAGCCTGCGCGCCTCTTTTCCCGTCCGCGCACATACGGTATGATACCCCTCTTTTCCCAGTGCCAGTTCCAGAGCATGGTTCAGCAGCTTATCATCCTCTATAATTCCGATTAACATATCCCGTCTCCCTTTTTTAATTCTGAATGGATTTATCCGCTTTCCATTGTAAATCATTTTACAGAATCAGCAACCCTGTTTTAAATGAGATTGAAAACATTCATATTTACTTACAAAAAACAAGTCCGCCCTATGTTCCCATAAGGCAGACTTTGAAATCACTAAAATCCTCCTGGTCTTCGGATTGATTACCTCTATTGTATCGATCTTCCCAGCTCATAAGCTTCCCTAAGGTCCGGCTTGCCCTCGATATCTCCCACATCTCCGTTTCCTCCGGCAAGGACATGGCCGAGATTCTTCCATCTTAAATGCTCCATCAGGTGATCGTAGTAGAGAAGGACATCGTCAAATCCGTTTCCCTCCGCAGCCATCAGAAGCGCAGAAGACCTGCCGTGTCCTCTTAAGAGATTGCCGTCACCCTCCTCCAGTGCAAACAGCCGGTCAATTGCCGTCCGGATCTGACCGCTCATATTCCAGTAATAGAGCGGTGTGGCAAGAACTACCACGTCACACTCTTTCACTTCCGGATATATCTGATCCATGTCATCCTTCTGGACACAGGGGCATTCTCTGCTGCTGTGTCCGCCAAAGCAGCCTTTGCATCCGTGAATATCCATGCCGCCAAGGAAAAATTCTCTCACTGTATTGCCTGCGCTTTCTGCCCCTTCCGTAAAAGATTTCACAAGTGCTGATGTATTTCCCCGCTTTCTGGGACTTCCGTTTAATATTACAATTTTCTTACTCATGCTGCTCCTCCCTTCTTCTAACATCTGCCCGGTATCAGAATTTCTCTGCCAGGGCTGCTGCCTGGGCGCATCCGTCTGTCTTTTCGATATCTCCTGCATTTAGCACGCCGGGAACCAGTACTTCGCCCACCATCTTCCATTTGTTTAAGGCTGCCGTGCGTTCCATCGGGATCCGCACCCCGTCCAGGACAGTCATATCCTCTTCCTCACAGCATGCAATAAGCGCACATTCTTTTCCTGCAATATCCTTGCCTCCCACAACCAGAGAATAGATACGGTCAATCACCGCCTTGATCTGGGAAGGAATGGAATACCAGTAAACCGGCATGGTAAATACAAGTGCATCCGCCTCTAATATCGCCGGTGCAATGGTATTGAAATCATCGTCAAAGGAACAGGCTTTTCCCGTCTTATAACAGGTCTCGCAGGCATGGCATCCGCCCAGCTTCATCGCGGCTGCATCAAACCTTGTCACTGTATGCCCTTTTTCTTCTGCCGCTTTGATAAACGAATCTGTCATGGCAAAACTGTTCCCGTTTTTCCGCGGACTTCCTGTGATTACGACAATTTTTTTATTCATATTCATCTCTCCTTTTTCTCCACGGGATTGACATTCCCCGCTGCTGATATTACAATCATAGCAAGAATACGCCACAAAACAAGTACGCACATAAAAGTGCGATACTTACAATTAAGTTCAATACTAACCTAAAGGAGAGTGTAAAATGGGCAAAAGATGTATATCCAATGAAACCTTAAGCACCACCGGATTCAGTTATACTTTATCTCTGATTAACGGGAAATATAAAATGACGATCCTCTACACACTGATGGAATTTGGCGTCGTGAGATTCAATGAAATGAAAAAGTATATCGGACAGATTTCCTATAAGACTCTGAGCTCCACGCTAAAAGAACTGGAAGCAGACAAACTTGTCCACAGGGAGGAATATCCCCAGATTCCGCCCAAAGTAGAGTACAGCCTGACCAGGAGGGGTAAATCGCTGATCCCCATTCTGGACGGAATGTGCGAGTGGGGAGATCAAAACCGGCTTTGACGCATGGTTTCTATCCCTGCCTCCAGACGGCGCAGACCTTCCATCACCGTCGTCCTCGGGCAGGCGATGTTCATCCGCAGGAATCCTTCCCCTGCTTTCCCGTATTCTGTTCCCGCGCACAGATAAAGCCCGGTTTTCTTTCTGATATGTTCGGAGAGTTCTTCCGCATGATCCGTTAAGCTGCGGCAGTCTATCCATAACAGATATGTGGCTTCGGAAGGAACGAGTTCCGCCCCCCTGATCCGGAGCATATGCTCTGTTGCCGCGCGCTTATTCCCCGCCAGATATTCCCGCAGCCCATCCAGCCAGGGACCGCCTTTTGTCCACGCTGCAACTGCCGCTGTCACGGCAAATACATTGGGTTCTGCCACCTCATCTGTATTAAGCCCCCTCCACACTTTATACCGCAGGGTTTTATCCGGGACAAAGACTGCTGCCGTCTGGAGTCCTGCAAGGTTAAACGATTTTGTAGGCGCTATACAGGTAATGCTGTTTTCCCTGCATGCATCTGACACCGATGCGAATGGGACATACTCCGTTCCCGGGTCTGTCAAGTCGCAGTGAATCTCATCGGATACTACAAGGACATGATATTTTGCGCAGAGTCCCCCTATCTTTTCCATTGTCTCCCGGCTCCATATCTTTCCCACCGGGTTGTGCGGATTACAGAAGATCAGCATGGACGTCTGAGGATCTGAAAGCTCTTTTTCAAGTTCCTGGAAGTCAATCCTGTAGTCCCCCTCCTCGTATTGGAGAGGACATTCTGTCACAAATCTTCCGTTATTGACCACCGAATTAAAGAAAATATTATAGACCGGAGTGAGCAGGACAACCTTCTCTCCTGCTGTTGTCAGCTTTCTCACGATACTGGAAATGGCAGGCACAACGCCCGTGCTAAAGATCAGCCATTCCTTTTCGATATGAAACCCGTGTCTTTTATCCCACCAGCTCTGTACCGCCTGATACCACTCATCAGGGACAACGGTGTATCCGAATACTCCATGCTCCGCCCGTTTTTGCACTGCTTTCTTAATCTCCGGGGCCGTTTCAAAGTCCATATCTGCCACCCACATGGGAAGCTCATTTTCAGGAACATCCCACTTCAGCGAGCAGGTTCCCCGCCGGTTTACCGGTCGATCAAAATCATAGTTCATCACTCTGCCCTCCATATCTTTGCCCGTCCTGTCCCGGCATATTTCTCGTTTCCGGGAGCATCCTCCTGAAACTCAGGCACATTCTTTGGTATGTACCGCTCCGCTGCAGATAATCTTCGTCTTATCCGGGTCAATCTTATCCTTCTCCATGATCAGTTCCCCGATCTCATCTGCCCGGATCACACCGCCGGACGGGTTCATGACGCTGTCGATCTTTCCGTGGATCTTAGCATCTACAGTAGAATACTCAAAGGCAAGCGTCGTGTTTAAAAGCCGGCAGTTTTTCATCACCAGGTTTTCAATGTAACACATTCCCTGTAGGCTCTCGACTGTGCAGTTGACCAGTGTCAGGTTCTTTGCATTCCATCCCAGATACTCGCCGGAGATAAAGGAGTCATATACTGTGACATTTTCACTGTTCCAGAACGCGTCCTTCGAGAGCATTTTCGCATGGTGAATCTCTACATTCCTGGCTCCGTCAAAAGAGTAATTTCCCACAAGCTGAAAATCACGGATCACCATATCCCTGCTGTTCATAGCAAAATAATCGCCCCTTGCCGTCACCTGATCCATTTTTACATCGCTGCACTGCCACAGTGTCTCCGCCGCGTTCGGAAAATCCACGTGATTCAGCGTGATCCCCTGACAACGCCTGAAATTCTTCGGCGCTTCGATCAAAGCATCCTTCACCGTAATATTATCGGTATACCAGACGCCTGCCCTCGCCATCTCAAACCAGGTACAGTTCTCGGCCAAGACATTCCGGCAATACCAGAGCGGATACTTCCATTTGAACATGCTCCCGTAAAGTTTGATGTCACGGCTTTCTTTCAATGGCGACTCGCCGTCAGCAAACGTGGTGTCGTAAATCTCTAAATCTTTCGCCTGGAACAAGGCGCGTTCCCCTGTCAGATATTCCTGCCTGATCTTATTCATCTTTGTATTCATAAAAATCCTCCTGACATTTTTCCTTATCTTCCTATACTATTTTACTCAGGAGTGCATAGCATTTCAAATACTTATAAAGAATAGATTTCCATAGCTTTTTTCTAGCTTATTCCTGTGACATATCCTTCTTCGCAGCTTCATAGTTTTGTCAATTCTATATTCCTGCAATATTCCCCGCGCTCACGATATTTTGCCAGAATCCCCCCGCGCATTGTCTGTGCTCCGGGTGCTCTGCATCTTCCGTGTACACGATTCTCGGTTCTTCCACTTCTTCCAGCCGATCCGTCTCCCCAGTGATCCACTGCTCCAGGCGTCTGCGCGCAGTCCTCAGCCTGACTGCCACAGCCCCCAGCCTGATATCAAGCACTTCAAACCCAAAGGGGCGGCACTCACGGAACCATATCTCCTCCCTCATACTCTTGAACTCATCGGCTTTTTCTGCACAATCAGCAATTTTCCCACAGATATTACGCATATGGTCTTTGTTTCCCTCCAAATATGCCCTGCGGATTTCCAAACCCAATTCGGATTTAACTGCCAGCAATTCTGCAAGAGTATGATAATACTTAAAAATCCTTTTTTGATCCGGATCCTGAATCTCCGTTATCTTCCCCTGCAGTTCTCTGCCCAGATCTCCATAATAAGCTGACATGCCCAGACCTTTAATCTGTGCGTCAAACATCCCGAGAAGTATATCCTGGTATAACAAATATTTGGACGGGTTATCTCCATTCCTGTTTTCTTCCATTGTTCCCGGTGTGTGGTCGAATCGGTCAAGCAGCCTGTATTCCCGGCTTCTGAGCCCCGTCTGCATAAAAAGCAGGTCATCCGCTTCGTCTATTGAAGATCCATAACACTGCTGTGCAAAATATGCCGCAGAATAGAATATCGTTCCCATAGGCGTCTCTGTGCCGTTGTCAAACCAGAATGTACAGAATGTCTTGTCGATCCCCTGATTTCTGCACGCACGGACGCCCTCGGATATCGTCTTCTCAGCCTTACTGTAATTGGGCGAAATTCCATTCCACGTCCATCCTCCTCCTGCAAATCTGATACGATCTGTCAGTTTACGGTGCAGCCGTATATTTTTTTCGTATTCCGCCGCATTATGATGATAGTAGTCCCAGTATACTAAGGTGAGATTCTCCGGCAGGTCCGGTAAATCCTCAAAATCCGTCTCCGCCGAAAGATCATAATAATCGCCTGAAGGTGATTTCAGCCGGAAGAACATATCGCTCCAGATCATCGGTTCCAGTCCCTGTTCATGGCATATCTGACAGACTGTTTTCAGATGCCTGGACATGATGCTGTATCGCTCTTCATACCCGTTGGCGCGCAGATAATTCCCCAGTCCGAGCAAATCCGCCTCATCCATTCCGACATGTATTTTTTTCGTAGAGAATGGCAGGGAGACATTCCTGACCATACTTCTTACAAATTCTTCCGTTTCCTGCGTTCCCACCAGAAGAATATCATCCGTATCCTTAAGTTTCTCAGCCGCGGTCCATCTCAGATATGTATGCATATGTGCCAGAGTCTGGATGGCAGGGATGACTTCTACCCCCATACGCTTTCCATATTCATCAATCGCCCTCAGATCCTTTTGTCTGTACCTCCCTCGGTATGCTCCGAAATATGGGTTGCCTGGGATCTCATAAACATCCTCCATATAGAGGTATAGCTGGTTCAGACCGCAATAAGCACAAAACCGGATCATCTTTCTCAGAAAATCAGGAGTTGCCACACCGTTTCTGGAACAATCCAGCATCAGTCCTGCTTCACTGAAATATATCGTTTCCTCTTTTCTGAACGCCGTACATGTTCCGTTATTCCCTGCAAGTTCCGCCAGAAACAACATAAGTCCTCTGTATAAATGCACCTCTTCCCTGCCGCTGACAGACAGCCGGTTATTTTGATATTCCACCGCCAATAGATCTGTATTTTTACGGATCCACTGCACCGGCACCCCGCCATTCCTGACGGAATGCCCAAAATATTCCAGCATTTTACCTGCCACTTCCGCGTTATTTTTCTCAAGCATTGTCAAATCAAAATTCATTTTCCTTCCCCCTGCTACTCTGAAATTGTCTGCGGTATTCCGACGGGTATACCCCTACATTCTTTTTAAACACCTTGGAAAAATACAGAGGATTTGGATATCCCACCATCTCTGCTATATCTTTTGCCAGGAGATTCCGTTCTGACTCCAGAAGCGCTCTCGCCCGTTCAATTCTCATTTTCTGAATGTACTGGGCAGGCGAATATCCACTGTATTCTTTAAAAAGTTTGCTCAGATAAGGAGCCACAAGTCCGAACTCTTCCGCCAGTACCGAAGCAGTAACCGGTTCTGTCATATGTTTTCTGATGTACTCTTCCAACTCCTGCATGATATCTGCTGTAGTACTTTCCTTCTTATAAAACTGTTTTTCATCCATCATTTGACGGAGGTTCCCGGTCAGCTCCTTCGCATTCGCGGAATACAGAAACAGACTATGGATCATCTCCTCTATTTGACTATTGCTCCCCTCTCTGTCCGGTATAAAGCGCTTCAGGATAGATTCCAGCCACCGCTTACATTCCTCCTGGCGGATATAACTGCCTTGCATCAGCGCTTCAAACTCTTTCAGTGCAATTTCGACACTTTTTCCTGTTATCTCAGGTATAGGCGCGGATTCCCCCTCTTTCTTTTTACTGCCTTTCTCCAGCTCACAGACTACTGTTTCCCCGCCAACTACAATATTTGACTGTATCTTTTTTCGCAGCTTCCGGCTCACAACCGGTATTTCCCCAAGTGCAATATAATCAGGGTAGTATGCCGCTGTCACCGGTATTCCCCGATCTTTCATACTTAAAACAAATTTCTCTGCAAACTTTTCCATTTTTATTTTTCTGTCTGTTACCATCAAGACAATTCTTTCATTTGCCTGGTATTTTTCAAAACAATATACATGAGATTTTCCAGGCAGTATTGCACATATCTCTTGTTCTACATCGGTTCCCTGCCAGAAGTCACATTCATAAACGCTCTCTTCCAATCCCTCTTTTATAAAGGGACCCGCACAGAAATATGCGATCTGTATTTTTTCCTCCTGTGACTCTCCCCCCTGCTTTCCTTTCTTTCCCAGATATACGGCATCTTTGATCTGGTTTTTCTCAATATTGAGTTGATTTTTATTAAAGCTTGCTGATATGCGTTCCAGAATTTTCGCCAGGTCGGTTTTCACGATGGGCTTTAGAAGATATTCTTTCACCCCAAACCGGATTGCCTTTTGCGCATAGGTAAAATCATTGTATCCGCTGATAATGACAGTCACTGTTTCAAGATGGTTTTCTTCTGCAAATTTTATCACTTCAAACCCATCCGCCAGGGGCATATTGATATCTGTAAAAATCACATCCACCTGATTTTCAGATATGTATTCTATCGCTTCTTTCCCGTTCAGAGCACACTTTACAATTGAAAACTGCGGGTCAATCTCTTCTATCAGTTGTCGAATACCTCTTAAAAGAGGTTTTTCATCTTCCGCAATCAGCACCTTTATCATTTATTCCGCCTCCAAGCAATACGACAGCTCCGTTATCGTTATACATCTTAAAACAGAAGCCATCCCCATATTCAATTCTCATCCTGGTGTAAATATTAGGGATGCACAGTCCTCCAATGGATATATTTTCCAAAATGTCTTTCACATCCTTGTCATAGAGAGTCGCCTTCTTTTTCTCAAACTCATGCAGAAATTCTTCTGAAAATCCGTTTCCATTATCCCGGACTGAGAGGAACCAGTTTTTTCCCTCTATCCATGCATGGATCTGGATTTTCCACACATGGTCAACATATTTCAGGCCATGCTGAAAACAATTTTCACATAATGGCTGAACAACTAATTTCGGTATTGCAAGCTCAACAGTAGATGGCTCGATATCTACGCTAAATTCAAATGCATCCTCATATCGGACTTTCATCAGTTCCATATAATCTGATGCAATCTCACACTCCATCCCCACTGTGCTGTACCCGTCCCCCATCTCAGAATTATACCTGAGTATCTTTCCCAGTCTTCTGCAAATATCCGGGATCTTTTCGTTTCCGTCCAACTGGGATTCCATTGAGACAATTGCAAGAATATTATGGATAAAATGAGGGTTCATCTGTGACTGTAAGGCAAAATAATGCGATTTTACTTCATTTGTTTTTGCAAGGACCTGCTTTTTCATACTGTCATTGAGTTTTTCAAGCATAGTGTTAAAAGAATCTTCAAGACGTATCACAATATCATCGGAATCCTTTTCTGCAATATCCACATGCAGATTGTCTACTGTAACTGACTTCAAAGAACGGTTTAAATTGATCAGCGGTTTTGACAGATGACGGATCAAGATTCTTTCCAGCAGAACAGCCATTCCAAAAACGATGGCTGTCACAACCGCAAACGCCAGATAGAATTGCTTTAATGACTGACGAAATTCCGCCGGGTTCTTGTAAAAGATCACTTGATAGGGAGCATTCTCAAGCTGTATGCTTTCTTTGTTTAGATCCGAGTTTTTCCATTCGATCTCTCCGGATAATATCTCGTAAAACTTCTCCCCATCCGCATTAACCACTTCAATTCTGACCCCTTCTCCCAGGTCGCTGAATATTGAATCGATCTTCTCTGTCGATTCCTGTACTTCTATGTATCCCCATCTGGTGCTCTCAGAATAATAATCCTTTATCTCCCTCACCACAGAAAAATATGCCGGTTCTTCCTGCTCTCCGTATGCAAGTATATCCGGTGTCGGTTGTCTGTAATAAATATACCTGTCAGCCTGCGAAAAATACTCTTTTACTTTCAGATAATCCCCGCTCTCAAAAAACCGTATGATCCCTTCATCTGTAACTGCCCTGTTTGCCGTGCAGACAAAGTCATCATACCGGTTATACAGACAGATCCTGGCATGTCCGTTACTTTTGAAATTATAAGATTCAAGCAGCTTTTTTATATCATTTTTTTCCAGCGGGTGTTCCGTAAAATAATTGCCGGATGAATTTACCGGCAAAGCCTGGAAAATGCCGACTATATTCGGATTCGCTGCAATCTGAAGCGCTGTACGGTCCATCTCATAATACAGATTATCCAACTGACTGGCTGTTTTCTCCGCTATGATCCTGAAATCGCTTCGTTCTCTGCTGTGCATCTCATTGATAACAGTCCGGTAAAACCATCCTGAAATTCCAATAATTAAAAGAACCATAATCCCGGTATGATACAAAAGGAATTTCGTCTGATATTTCAGTTTTTTCATAAATCCTGTCCTCCTCTTATATCATATCGTACTGTCCAGAAAATAAAAAGATGCTGTTTAGCCTTTTACTGCTCCGGCTGTCATACCTTCCACGATATACTTTTGCAGGCACAGATAAAGAATCACAACCGGTAGTACTGTAATTACCAAGGCAGCAAATACATAATTCCAATCCCTGGAGTACAGTCCATAAAAGTTAAAAATCATCATCGGTATCGTAGTCCGCTCCGAACTGCTCATCAAATACAGCGGAACCTGAAAATTATTCCAAATACCAATCGCTGCAATAATCAGGTTCGTAATTGTGATGGGTTTCATAATCGGAAGCAGTACCTGAAAAATAAGCTGAAAGGCAGTACATCCGTCCATGATCGCCGCCTCGTCGATTTCTCTTGGTATTCCTTTTACATAGCTGGAAAAGGTAATAACCGCAAACGGAAGATTGATCGCTGCAAGGACAAGAATTACACTGATATATGTTCCATACAGATTCATTTTTAAAATCAGCGCATAGGTTGTGACAATCTGCATTGTCGCGGTAAGGCCAAACACAAAATAATAATAAAGTCCCCGCCCCTTTCTGTCTCCACGCCTTGAAATCACAATCCCGGTCATCGAACCGAATATAATGATAATTGCCACCGCAGCCACGGTAATGATAAGGCTGTTCGTATATCCTCTTAGGATTCCCCCGGTTTCAATTACATGTTGATAATTCCCGAACTGAAGATGCTCCGGAAGACCCAGGTCCATATGAAGTGCTTCTCCCTGCGTTTTGAAGGAGCCAAGCACCATCATGAGAATTGGAATGATATAAATGCATGAAATTGCGAGTAAGATTATTATTGTAAAAATTTTTCCAACTCTTTTCCTGTTCATCTTCATCAGACATCGACCTCCTTTGATCTGAGAAATTTATTCAGGGCAAATGTCACAGCCACTATAAATACTGAAAGAATCAGCGCACTGGCACTGGATTTTCCGAGCAATCCCATCCCAAATGCACGGTAGGTATAAGTGCTCAGCACCTGGGTGTCAAATCCCGGCCCTCCTCCGGTCAGGGAATAAACCAAATCAAATACCTTCAAACCTCCCGTTATATTAAACGTGACAACTACGGTAAACGATGGGGCAAGCAGAGGAAGTGTGATCTTCCTGAACTGCATCCAGGATGACGCCCCGTCAATCTGCGCACTCTCATAGTATTCTCTCGGAATAGCCTGCAAACCGGATATAAAGAGAAACATGGTAAAGCCAGCCCACATCCACACCTCTATAATGATGATCCAAAACATGGCTGTCCCGTAGCTTCCCAGCCAGTCCCTGACAAGATCCTCTCTTCCCAATGCGAGCAGGAAATTATTGATAAGCCCGTCCTGCTTCAGGATTCCGGTAAACAGAAGCCCCACTATCATGCAGCTCAGAACACACGGGAGGTAGAACAATGTGCGGAAAATACTGTTTCCGCGGAATTTCTGAACCACAAGAAGAGCAAGGAGGAGCCCCACAACCGTTTTTAATATTGTTGTGCTGAAAGCAAATAACACTGTGTTCCATACGGACCGGAGAAACACCTCGTCCTGAAAAAGATTCATTATATTTCTCATCCCTACAAACTTCGGACTGTCAAAGCGATCCATATTCCAGTCTGTAAAAGAATAGAACAGCGCTGTTACGATGGGCACGATAAAAAAAATCGTATAAACCAGTCCGGCAGGCAGCCCCAGCCATATCGGATATATTTTTGAAAGCTGTTTTTTATTGATAAAAATCACTCCTTTTTTATGTTTAACGTTTTAAAAAAACGAAAGGGACTGCCTGACGACAGTCCCTGACTGATCCTATGTCAGAATCCTTCCACACCCTGGTCTTTCATGTACTGTTCAAAGTCTCCCTGGAATTTTTCCATAATCTGCGTTCCATCCATATTGCCTTTTGCCGGTGCATCAACATAGTATACATATAGCGTACTCTCAAACAGAGAATTTAAATCCATCACATAATAATTAAATTCCGGAATAACCTTTCCCGGCTCAATAAACTTCTCATTTACTGCCTGCAAATATTCCGGGACAGGGCCGCCGTCCACATCTTCAAATGCCGGGAAAGCCGGACGGTTAGCAAAATACAGATCTGCATATTCCGGTGTCGACCACAAATTCAGCACTTTTTTCACTGTGTCAAGATTTTCCGAGTTCTTATATGCCACAAATCCGGCAGATGACATATTTTCTGTCATCACATCCACACCATCCGCCATAGACATTGCAAACATGCCGATATTGGCGTCCGGGTTTGCTTCCAGCACGGAAGCCGCAAAGAAATCTCCGTTAAAGTGCATTGCAGCTGTACCTTCTGCCACTGCAAGGATTGAATCATCATAGGTCGCCGACGCAAAATTATCATTGATATATCCCTGCTGGTACAGCGCCAGATATTGGTCAATCACTTCGGCAAACTCCGGTACATCTGTCCATTTTGTCTCGTTTTTCATGATTTCTTCGCTGAACTCTTCCGTTGCGTCCTTTCCGAGAGTCTTTGCAAAATTATCCGTCATAAGTACCTGAGGCACCCATGAATCCTTCGGCATATGTATTGGCGTGATGCCATTGTCTTTAATCGTCTGGCAGACGTCGAGAAATTCCTCCCATGTGGTCGGTTCTTCTGTTATTCCGCACTGTTCAAATACATCTTTGTTATAGATGAATCCATGTACTCCGGGTACGGAGAGGAAAGGGAAGCCATAGATCTTTCCGTCATCTGCTGTCACATTCTCCGGTATCTTCAGTTTGCTTACCCACTCTTCATCTGACATGTCGGCAAAATTCTCTGCCGGATCAACGATATCGTAGATAGCCGGAACATTATAGTCAATGATATCCGGGCACTCCCCAGAATTTAATTTCATTTTGATCATGTTCAGCGCCTCGTCGTCAGGAACGACCTGAACATCAATTTTAATATTTTCTTCTTCCTCAAGTTTCTTGATCATATCCTGGAGTCCGTCAAAATTTCTGGATTGCTGGACAAGTGCGGTAATTGTCTGTGTCCCTCCGGATTCAGATGTCCCTTCTCCCCCGTTTGAATTATTACCTGTTCCGCATGCGGCGAGGGAAAAAGTCATTGCCGCTGTTAACAAAAAAGCTGCTAATCGTTTTTTCTTCATACTCTTTTTCTCCTATCTTTTTGTTTTTTCGTTGATCACACTTTATCATTTTTCCTTATTCCAGTACATGTTATTTTTTTAAATCCAATATGTCAGATTTTTAACTCTTTTTTTTTGGATATTCAGAATTTAAAATGCAGGGAATCTTTTGTAAGATTCCCTGCCAGAAGCCTGCAATACTCTGTATATTTTTTCTGTTTAATACCAATCATACTTTTCACCGCGGTTCAGTGCATTGATCTGGTCCATTTCGTCTTCAGACAATTCAAAGCCGAATAAATCAAGGTTCTCCTGAATATGACCAGGGTTACTGGAACCCGGGATAACTACTACACCTCGCTGAAGGTTCCAGCGCAGAATCACCTGGGCGGAAGTGACGCTGTGATTTTCCGCAATGACGGAAATCACCGGGTCTCCCAGAACCTCCGATGTATGTCCCCTGCCGCCGAAGGGATACCATCCCTGTGTCACGATGCCCAGACCCTGGATGTAAGGCACCACATCCTGCTCCTGATAATAGGGGTGGATTTCATTCTGGACTAAAGCGGGAGTGATATTTACCTGGGGCAGAAATTCTTCCAATTCCTCAATATACCAGTTACTCAAGCCAATGGAATGAATTTCCCCTTCCTCCACCGCCTGTTCCATAGCGAGATAGGCTTCCACATCCCCATCTCCGGGATGATGCAACAGCATCATGTCAATATACCCGATATCCAATGTATCTAATGCCTGATCTATGGCCTCTTCAGCGTTTGCGAACTGGCTGGGATAAAGCTTGGTAATGACAAAGATCTCTTTCCGCGGCACATTGGAATCCCGTACTGCCCGTCCGACAGCTGCTTCATTGTGATACATGTAGGCTGTGTCGATCAGCCTGCCGCCTGCTTCCAGAAGAGCGGTTACAGAATGATAGCACTCCTCATCCGAAAGGCTGTAAGTTCCCAATCCCATAACAGGCATTTCATAGCCGCTGTTGAGAGTGACCGTATGTGTTTCAAAATCAAATTCTCCAGGATTTCCTTCTGTCTGCATATTGGTATGAGTCCCTGCATCTGATATCTCCTCACCAGATTCTTCCGGCACTTCACCAGATTTGTTTTCTGCCTGCGGGGATTGCGCGCAGGCAGAAAATAAAAACGAAATTGCCAGTAACAACAAAATTGTAAAAAGACGTTTCATTCTGTAACCTCCTTTGTTTGGCAGAAAGAGCATCCGGGCATTTCATCATATTCCATAAATGACATCTTCTTTTCTACTTGTTTAATACCATCCAAACAGGGAACGGTTCTCATTTAAGCTGCTAATTTGTTCCATATCTTTTTCTGATAATGCAAAATCAAAAATATTCCGGTTTCGTTCCATACGTTCACGGTGAACCGATTTCGGAATAACAGCAATCCCGTTTTGTATCAGGTAGCGTAATGCCACCTGTGCGGAAGTCTTTCCATGCTTTTCTCCGATTTCTGTCAGAAGCGGATCTGCAAAAATATTTTTCCGTCCCTCAGTAAAAGACCCCCATGACTGCATCTTTGTGCCATAACGTTCCAATGTCACTTTCAAATCAAGCTGCGGATAGTATACATGGGATTCCACTTGATCCACTGCAGGGACAATACCGCAGGAGCGGACGAACTTTTCATATCTGGCGCTGTCAAAATTGGAAATACCGATGGCACGGATCTTTCCATCCCGGTATGACTCTTTGAATGCCTCATACATTTCCAGAGATTTCTCGTAAGGCTCATGGATCAGAAGCAAATCAATATAATCCGTCTGTAATTGGTCCAGTGACCGTTCAATCCCTGCTTTTGCCTTTTGATAACCAACACTGGGACGGTAAAGTTTCGTAGTAAGGAATATCTCATTTCTAGGTATTCTGCTTTCCCGGACAGCCTGGCCGACAATCTCTTCATTCTCATACATTTGTGCCGTATCAATCAGCCTGTATCCGATTTCCAGTGCTGATAAAATCGCCTTCTTTCCCTCTTCTCCCCTGATATCCCAGGTCCCAAATCCAATCAATGGCATCTGTACGCCATTATTCAATGTAAAATACTCCATAACCCCTCCTACAGATATCCTTTTCTAATTTTGTAGATAAGATAGTCAAGGCAATCCATTTTCTTTTGCCCGGAACGCACTGTATCAAGCAGTTCTCTCCGGTAATGAAAAAGGATGGGTAACATTCCCTCCAGATTTCCTGACCGCGCAAGAGCCATACATCTCTGTGTAATTTGCTCATCGCAGCCGGCATCCTCTAAATTCTGATAGATAATACCATATATATCTGATGCCTCTGCCATCTCTTAACACCTCCTGTGTCTTTATTGTAATTACCAGCTATTGTTATGTCCAATATTTATAATTTATGGATTGTTATTCTTGATTGGAATAATAATCCATGATACACTGTTTCTATGACAATTTATTGTTAGCACAAAGGAGCCGATATCATGGAAGTACGTGTCTTGAGATACTTTTTAGAAATTGCAAGAGTCGGAAACATGTCGAGAGCGGCAGAAACTCTCCATGTTTCACAGCCCACTTTGTCAAAACAAATAAAAGAATTGGAGCAGGAGCTTGGAAAAAAACTGTTTCATCGCGGCAGTACATCTCTGTCCCTTACAGAAGAGGGGATGCTGCTGAGGAAAAGAGCTGAAGATATTCTGGATATGGTTGATAAGACAACAGAGGAGTTCAGGGCGCTGGATGAAATAACAGGTGGAGATGTGTATATTGGGTGTGCCGAATCCCACCAAATCAAGTACCTTGCCCATATAATCAGGCTGTTTCAGGAAAGTTATCCCCTGTTCCACTATCACCTTACCAGTGGAAATACGGAGCAGGTGATTGAACGGTTAGACAGAGGGTTGATTGATTTTGCTGTTATTGTGGAGCCGCCAAACCTTACAAAATATAATTATTTAGAAATCCCGGAAACAAATGCATGGGGACTTGTCATGAGAAAGGATGACCCGCTTTCAAAAAAGGAGTCTATTTATTTTGAGGATTTGACAGGGCTCCCCCTGATTTGTTCCAAACAGGGAATAAAATTTGATATTGCCAGATGGTGTGGAGAAAAAGCAGATATGCTGAATATTTCCGGCACAGTAAATCTGGCATATAATGGCTCCGTGTTTGTGAAAGAAGGTCTCGGCTATATGCTCACTTTTGATCAGCTGATCGATACAGGTGCCGACAGTCCTCTGTGTTTCCGACCGTTAGAACCTCCTCTTGAGACAAAAATGTTTGTGATCTGGAAAAAGTATCAGGTTTTTTCTCCCATCGCAGGCTTACTGCTTGATAAAATAAAGAGCTCTTTTAAATAAGCCTCTTCCTTTTGACCAGCCGATAAAAAAGAATCTGAATATCATCTATCACAAAAGTAAATATCTTACATATAATATGAACTTCTTTATAGGGCTCTGTAAAAAATAGCAATCAAATGCTTTATTTTGCCCCTCGGGGCATATTCCAAAATAAAATAAAACCCGTAAATATCGAATTTACGGGTTTTTCAAGCTCCCCCTGTTGGACTTGAACCAACGACACTTCGGTTAACAGCCGAATGCTCTACCGACTGAGCTAAGGAGGAATATTCCATTATAATAAAGGCAATGTACCTTCAAAACTACATACAAAGAAAGATCATCCATCTGCCTACCACCGTGCGCTGCACACTTAGGGGACCCTT
>CALWMN010000031.1 GCA_944381935.1 uncultured Mediterraneibacter sp.
GACCTTCGGGGACTCGAACCCAGGACCGACCGGTTATGAGCCGGTTGCTCTAACCAACTGAGCTAAAGGTCCAAAAAAGCATGTTCCCGAAGGAACAAAGCCGATGATCGGACTCGAACCGATAACCTGCTGATTACAAATCAGCTGCTCTGCCAATTGAGCCACATCGGCACGCTGTCTAATTGTTTTGCAGAGCAGATGATCCGTAATCAGGCTCTGCCTGCGTTGATATGGTCAATCTTAATAAATTGAGCCACATCGGTGCGCTATGAGCACGAAAGCGTCCGTCTTTAGACGATTACGTGCGATGACCCCGACGGGAATCGAACCCGTGTTACCGCCGTGAAAGGGCGATGTCTTAACCGCTTGACCACGGGGCCTAAATTTACACAATAATAAATCGCTATTCTCAGCGACGACTTCTATAATACCATACGGAATGTTTTTTTGCAAGCACTATTTACAGGGCAGGATTGGAAATTGATTTTTCTGATTTTATGGTATATCATAGTAAATGACAGATTTATCTTCCCGGTGGGAGAACTAGGAATCTGCCAGGGATATACGGATCAGACGGAGCCTGTCCGGGGCGGTGCCATGACGGAGGGTGGACCGTTGAAATGGAAGGAGAGATGACAATGAAAGACGGAATGATTTGTAACTGCAAACAGGTATCCTATGCTGATGTGGAAAACGCACTGCATGAACTGACTTCATTTAGTGATGTGCTTTCTGCCTTTGAGGATGTGCAGAAGATCACACACTGTTCAACAGGATGCGGAGGATGTCATGATAAGATCCTGGATGCGATTTCAGAGATTATGATGAGATAAAATCAACTGGGGAAAAGCGGACGAGGGTCCGCTTTTTCTGTTAATCCAGCTCGGAATTTGTCTTTTGGAACTTCCCGTAATCGACAGAAAAAATGTTACAGAATTATTAAAATTCATATTGACAAATAGAAACAATATGATATACTTTGAAAGTCAAAGTATTTAGGACTCAAAGCAAATTTGGTAGGGAATAATAATGATAACAGGAAAAATTTTAGGGACAGGCTCATATGTGCCGCCCCGCGTGATGGACAACGACGACATGGCAAGGATTGTGGATACCAATGATGAATGGATCCGTGAGAGGACAGGCATTGGCAGAAGACACATCGCGGAAAACGAGACGACCTCTTATATGGCGACCCGGGCAGCGCTAAGGGCCATAGAGCAGAGCGGGATTGCCCCGGAGGAGATCGAGATGGTCATTGTTGCGACATCCTCCTCTGAGACGATTTATCCCTGTGCGGCGTGCGAAGTGCAAAGAGAGATCAAAGCGGAAAATGCGGTGGGATACGACCTGAATGGAGCGTGTACGGGCTTTGTGCTTGCCTTCAATACGGCGCAGGCGTACATAAGCGCAGGCCTTTACCGGACGATACTGGTCATCGGAGCAGAGAGTATGAGCCACATGGTCAATTGGACAGACCGGAGCACCTGCATTTTGTTCGGTGACGGGGCGGGGGCAGTTGTCCTTCGCGCACAGGAAGGGGAGCCGGTGCGGATGGCAGCTCATTCTGACGGTGAGAAGGGACCGGCGCTGAAGGGGTTAAGCAGGCACAGGAAGGACTGGGACTGCAAGGACAGCGACAAGGATGCCTATATTCGGATGGACGGGCAGGGCGTGTTTAAATTTGCCGTCCGCAAAGTGCCCGAAATTATAGAAGAAATACTGGAACAATCGGATGTCAGCCTGGAGGATATTGAGTACTTCATCCTCCATCAGGCAAACCGCAGGATCATAGAGGCGGTGGCAAAGAGACTGAAAACGGACATTTCCAGATTCCCCATGAACCTGGAAGAGTATGCGAATACATCGGCGGCAACCGTGCCGATCCTGCTCGATGAGATGAACCGCAAAGGAATGTTCAAAAGGGGACAGAAGCTGATGATGGCAGGATTCGGGGCAGGGCTCACCTGGGCAGGCTGCCTGTTTGAGTGGTAAATGGTAATTCCCGGCAGGGCCGGATTACAAAATAAAGCATTTTCAAAAAAGAAAGGAAAGAAAACCATGTTAGAGAAAATCAAAGAAATCGTAGCAGAATCATTAAACGCTGACGCAGCAGAGCTTACGGAGGCAACATCCTTCAAAGATGACCTGGGCGCTGATTCCCTGGATTTATTTGAGATGGTAATGGCATTTGAGGAAGAGTTCGAGGTTGAGATCCCGTCTGAGGATCTGGAGCAGATCAACACGATCGGCGATGTTGTAAAATATCTGGAGGCACACAAATAAGAAACTTGTATCTGTTCAGCCCGCGCTATTCGCAAAGCCGCACCTGACAGCAGATGGCTGAACTGTTAAAAAAATTTAGAGAAAGAAAGGTTGTAGAGTATGAAAACAAAAGTAACCGAATTACTGGGAATTGAATATCCGATCATTCAGGGAGGAATGGCCTGGGTTGCTGAGTATCATCTCGCAGCCGCCGTATCCGAAGCCGGCGGCCTCGGGCTGATCGGTGCAGCGAGTGCGCCGGCAGACTGGGTGCGGGATCAGGTCAGAGAGGCGAAAAAACTCACTGACAAACCGTTTGGAGTAAATATTATGCTGATGAGTCCTTATGCGGACGACGTGGCAAAAGTTATTGTGGAGGAGGGCGTGAAGGTCGTTACGACAGGCGCAGGCTCTCCGGAGAAATACATGAAGATGTGGAAGGAAGCCGGAGTCAAGGTTATCCCGGTTGTCGCATCCGTCGCGCTTGCAAAGCGCATGGAGAGATGCGGTGCAGATGCGCTGGTCGCAGAGGGGACAGAGGCAGGCGGGCACATCGGGGAGAACACCACTATGGTGCTCGTGCCTCAGGTCGTGGATGCAGTGAGTGTACCGGTCATCGCCGCAGGCGGAATCGCCGACGGAAGAGGGATTGCGGCAGCATTTATGCTGGGGGCGCAGGGCGTACAGATGGGAACTCAATTTGTGGTTACGAATGAATCTCAGGTTCATGAAAATTACAAGGATATGATTATCAAGGCAAGAGACATCGATTCCAGGGTTACGGGAAGGTCCACGGGTCATCCGGTAAGGGCGCTGAGAAATCAGATGACAAAAGAATATCTGGCAAAAGAGCAGGAGGGCGCTTCCTTTGAGGAGCTGGAACTTCTGACGCTGGGCGGCTTAAGGCGCGCAGTCGTAGACGGGGACGTGAAGACAGGAAGCGTGATGGCAGGACAGATCGCAGGTATGGTGAAAGAGAAAATGTCCTGTCATGACCTGATCCAGAAGCTGGTAAAAGAGACGGATGACCTGATCGGAGGAAAAGGATTTTATGAGTAAGACCGCATTTATATTCCCGGGACAGGGAGCACAGAAAGCCGGAATGGGCAAGGATTTTTATGAACAGAGTGAAACAGCGCGAGGCGTTATTGACAAGGCGGCCGAGCTGCTGGATATAGATATGAAGGCATTATGCTTTGAAGAGAATGACAAGCTGGACCAGACGGAATACACACAGGCAGCACTTGTGACGGTATGTCTGGCAATGGAACATGTTCTAAGAGAACGGGGGCTGAAAGCCGACGTGACAGCCGGATTAAGCCTTGGAGAATACTGTGCTATCGCATCCGCAGGCGGGATGACGACAGAAGACGCCATCACGACAGTGAGAAGGCGCGGTATCCTCATGCAGAACGCAGTGCCGGGAGGAAAAGGCTCTATGGCGGCAGTCCTCGGCATGACAGGCGAGGCAATCGAGAAGGTTGTGGATGAGATTGATGGTGTGACCATCGCCAATTACAACTGTCCGGGACAGATCGTTATCACCGGATGGAAGGAAAGCGTGGAGAAGGCATCTGAGGCACTCAAAGAGGCAGGGGCGAAGAGAGTCCTGCCTCTGAACGTAAGCGGGCCGTTCCATTCACCAATGCTCACAGAAGCGGGGAAAGAACTGGGACAGGTTCTTGAAAACGTGGAACTTTCCCCGCTTGAAATCCCATATGTCACAAACGTGACAGCAGAATATGTGCGGGATATCAGCGAGACAAAGGAACTTCTTGCGAAGCAGGTGGCTTCCTCCGTGCGCTGGCAGCAGAGCGTGGAGAACATGATCGCGGACGGTGTGGATACGTTCGTTGAGATCGGACCGGGAAAGACCCTGGCAGGGTTCATGCGCAAGATTAATCGAGATGTGAAAGTATACAACGTCGGCACATGGGAAGACGTGGACAAGGTGGTAAGTGAATTATGTTAAATGGAAAAGTCGCCGTAGTGACGGGAGCTTCCCGCGGAATCGGCCGCGCAGTGGCGCTGAAGCTGGCGGGAGAGGGCGCAACCGTGATTGTAAATTATAACGGATCAAAAGAGCGCGCCGAGGAAGTGAAAAAAGAGATCGAGGCATCCGGGGGAAGAGCGGAAATCAGACAGTGCAATGTATCTGATTTCGCAGCGTGCGAGGAGATGTTCAAAGAGATCATCGCTACATTCGGAAGAGTCGATATCCTTGTAAACAATGCAGGGATCACCAGGGATGGCCTTCTGATGAAGATGTCGGAGGAAGATTTCGATGCGGTTCTGAATACAAATCTGAAAGGAACATTCAACTGCATCCGTTTCGTGGCAAGGCAGATGATTAAGCAAAGAGGAGGGCGCATCGTCAACATGGCGTCTGTTTCCGGCGTCCTTGGAAATGCAGGGCAGGCGAACTATTCCGCCTCCAAGGCTGGCATTATCGGGCTGACCAAATCCGTGGCAAGAGAGCTTGCAAGCAGGGGGATTACGGTAAATGCCGTTGCCCCGGGGTTTGTCAACACGGAGATGACGGAAGTGCTCTCTGACAAGGTGAAAGAGGGCGCCGTGGCACAGATTCCTCTCGGAAAATTCGGTGAGCCGGAGGATATTGCCAATGCGGTGGCGTTCCTGGCTTCAGAGGATGCAGGGTATATTACCGGTCAGGTGCTGGATGTAGACGGCGGAATGGCGATGTGATTTAAGTAAGACCTGTATCGAATCAGGCAGATCGGAAAGGAAAGATTTATTGATATGAAGAGAAGAGTTGTTGTAACTGGTCTTGGAGCTGTGACGCCGATCGGAAATACGGTGGATGAGTTCTGGGCAGGAGTCAGGGAAGGGAAGGTCGGAATCGGACCGATTACAAAATTTGACGCATCAGACTTTAAGGTTCAGATCGCAGCAGAGGTAAAAGGATTTGTTCCAAAAGAGCGCATGGATTTTAAGGCTGCAAAGAGAATGGAGCCGTTTTCGCAGTATGCGGTCGCGGCTGCGAAGGAAGCCTTTGAGGATGCAGGCATTGATATGTCTAAGGAAGATCCGTTCAGGGTCGGAGTGATCGTAGGCTCTGGAATCGGAAGCCTCCAGTGTGTTGAGACAAACTATGAGAAGATCATCACAAAGGGCCCGAACAAGGTAAATCCGCTGATGGTTCCGCTCATGATCTCCAATATGGCGGCAGGAAACATTTCCATACAGCTCGGACTGAAGGGAAAGTGTACGAACGTCGTCACGGCATGTGCGTCCGGTACGCATTGCATCGGGGATGCACTACGGGCGATCCAGTACGGAGATGCGGACGTGATGGTAGCAGGCGGAACAGAGGCGGCGATCTGTCCGACAGGCATTGCGGGATTCACATCCCTGACGGCACTGTCTACCACAAATGATCCGGTGCATGCTTCCCGCCCCTTTGACAGGGACAGAGACGGCTTCGTGCTCGGCGAGGGCGCGGGGATCGTTATCCTGGAGGAACTGGAGCACGCGAAGGCAAGGGGGGCGAAGATTTACGCGGAGCTTGTCGGATACGGGGCGACAGGGGATGCGTACCACATCACTTCCCCGGCGGAGGACGGAGAAGGAGCCGGAATGGCGATGAAACTGGCGATGCAGGAAGCGGATGTGAAACCGGAGCAGATTGATTATATCAACGCCCACGGGACAAGTACACACCACAACGACCTGTTTGAGACGAAGGCGATCAAGGTTGCGCTGGGAGACGCGGCGAAAAACGTGTCGATCAATTCTACAAAGTCTATGATCGGACATCTTCTCGGCGCGGCAGGCGGGGTTGAGTTTGTCACATGCGTCAAGACCATTGAGGACGGCTTCGTTCATCAGACGGTCGGGACAGAAAATGTTGATCCGGAATGTGACCTGGACTATACGGTAGGCGCGCCAGTTGAAAAGGATGTGAACTATGTCCTGACAAATTCGCTCGGGTTTGGCGGGCACAATGCAACATTGTTATTAAAAAAGTATGAAGGGTAAAGGGTGTGTGCGATGAAAGTTGAACAGGTATTACAGCTTATCCAGGCGGTTTCTGATTCTGAGCTTACAGAATTTAAATACGAGGAAAATGGAGTAAAACTTTCTCTGAAGAAGACAACGGACAAGGTCGTGCAGGTACAGCCTCCTGCAGTGGATTTCACAGCCGTACAGGCTTCTGCAGCGATACCGGCAGCACCTTTGGCGCCGCCGGCTGCGGAGGCGCCGTCGGCAGGGAGCGGTTCTGCTGCTGCGGGTACGGACGGTATTCCGGCAGGAAATGTCGTGAAGTCTCCGCTTGTGGGGACCTTCTATGCAGCTCCCGCGGAGGACGCGGAGCCATTCGTAAAAGTAGGTGACAGTGTGCAAGCGGGGCAGGTGCTCGCGATCGTAGAGGCGATGAAGCTGATGAATGAGATTGAGAGCGATTTCTCGGGGACTGTGACAGAGGTTCTTGTGGAGAACGGACAGGCGGTAGAGTATGGACAGCCGCTCTTTGTGATAGGCTAGCCATAGTATGTAAAAAGGTGGGTAAGATATGAACAGTTTGAATGTGGAGCAGATCCAGAAGATAATCCCTCACAGGCATCCGTTCCTTCTCCTTGACAGGATTGAGGACTATGAGCCGGGACAGTACGCGGTGGGATATAAGGCAGTGACATACAGGGAAGATTTCTTTCGCGGGCATTTCCCCCAGAAAGCGGTAATGCCGGGCGTCCTTATTCTTGAGGCTCTTGCGCAGGCGGGGGCGGTCGCGATCCTGAGCGTGCCGGAGAATGAAGGGAAGATTGCATTTTTCGGCGGAGTCCAGAAGTGTCGTTTCAAGGGAATGGTGTTCCCGGGCGACACGCTGAAGCTGGAAACAAAGATCATTAAGAGCAAGGGACCTGTCGGCGTGGGGCAGGCAGTCGCTTATGTCGATGGAAAAGTAGTGGTCAGCGCAGAACTGACATTCATGGTAGGAGAGTAACGTAGAAATGATTGGAAAGGTATTAATTGCAAACCGCGGGGAAATTGCAGTCAGGATTATCCGGGCGTGCCGTGAGATGGGGATTGGGACGGTGGCCGTTTACTCTGAGGCGGACGCAGACGCACTGCACACACAGCTTGCGGACGAGGCGGTCTGCATCGGGCCGGCGCCCTCATCAGAGAGTTACCTGAATATGCAGAATATTATAAGCGCCACCCTGATTTCCGGGGCAGACGCGATCCATCCCGGCTTTGGATTTCTTTCGGAGAACAGTAAATTTGCGGAGCTGTGTGAACAGTGCAATATCACATTTATCGGTCCGAAGTCTGATGTGATCAGAAAGCTGGGAAATAAATCCGAGGCAAGGAACACGATGATGGACGCCGGCGTTCCTGTCATACCGGGAAGCAAAGAGCCGGTTTACGATGCACAGGAAGGCGCGAAGATCGCAGAGGAAATCGGCTACCCGGTCATTGTCAAAGCTGCCCTGGGCGGCGGAGGGAAAGGCATGCGTGTCGCAGAGAATCCCGGGGAGTTTGAGAGCAGCTTTAAGACGGCGCAGAAGGAAGCGCAGATGGCATTTGGCGACAATACGATGTATATTGAACATTTTGTCCAGCATCCGCGCCATATTGAGTTCCAGATCATGGCAGACAGCCATGGCAATGTGATCCATCTGGGGGAACGTGACTGTTCTATCCAGAGAAACCACCAGAAGATGATTGAAGAATCTCCGTCTGTTGCCCTGACACCTGAGCTTCGCGGGAAGATGGGCGAGGCGGCGGTAAAGGCTGCAAAGGCTGCGCATTATACAAATGCGGGGACCATTGAGTTCCTTCTGGAGAAGAACGGTAATTTCTATTTTATGGAAATGAACACCAGGATACAGGTGGAGCATCCGGTGACAGAGTGGGTGACGGGCATCGACCTGGTGAAGGAGCAGATCCGCATTGCGGACGGGAGACCGTTAAGCTATAAGCAGGAAGATGTGCATATCACAGGGCATGCGATTGAATGCAGGATCAACGCGGAAAACCCGGAGAAGAATTTCCGCCCCTCGCCGGGGACGATTACAGACATGTATCTTCCGGGCGGGAAAGGCGTGCGTATCGATTCGGCAATTTACAGCGGATACACTGTGCCGCCGTATTATGATTCCATGCTGGCAAAGCTGATCGTACATGCCAAAAACAGGGATGAAGCGATCAGGAAGATGCAGAGTGCACTGGGCGAGGTCATCATAGAAGGGATAGACACGAATGTCGATTATCAATATGAGATCCTCAATCATCCCGACTTCATATCAGGCGATATTGATATCGAATTTATAGCACATATGACAGATAATTCAGGTAACGAAAATTAACAGGCTTTTTCAGGAGGTAATCTCAGATGAAACTGCAGAATATGTTTAAGAAGACCAGTCAGCGGGTGCATTATATCTCTCTGAGAAATTCGCGTCCGGAAGTACCGGAAGGACTGCTCCGCAAATGCAATAAGTGCGGGGCGGCGATCATTGCGGAGGATGTAAGAAACGGATATTATATCTGCCCGAAATGCCACGGATATTTCCGGGTACATGCATATCGGAGAGTGGAAATGCTCGCAGATGAAGGCTCCTTTGAAGAGTGGGATCAAGATATGGATTTCGTAAATCCCCTCGAGTTTAAAGGCTATGAGGAAAAAGTGAACATGCTCAAGGAGCGCACGAAGCTCAACGAGGCGGTTGTGACAGGGAAGATCACAATCAATGGAAACCCGGCTGTGATCGGTGTATGCGACGGGAGATTCCTTATGGCTAGCATGGGCTGGATTGTGGGGGAAAAGATCACCCGGGCAGTCGAGCGTGCTACAAAGGAGAAGCTCCCGGTCATTATATTTGCCTGTTCCGGAGGCGCCAGGATGCAGGAGGGGATCGTCTCCCTGATGCAGATGGCAAAAACCTCCGCGGCGCTTAAAAGGCACAGCGACGCAGGGCAGCTCTATATCTCGGTCCTGACAGATCCCACCACAGGGGGAGTCACTGCAAGCTTTGCCATGTTGGGCGACATCATTCTGGCCGAGCCGAAAGCGCTGATCGGATTTGCAGGTCCGAGAGTGATCGAGCAGACGATCGGGCAGAAGCTGCCGAAAGGATTCCAGAGATCAGAGTTTCTTCTTGAACATGGTTTTGTCGACCGCATCGTGGAGCGGGAGGAGATGAAGGATGTCCTCGCGCAGATCCTCTCCATGCACGCGGAAAAGGACTTCTGTGACCGCGACCTTAAGGCGGCAGCAGATTCTTCTGAGAAGGCGCAGCAGGATGAATCCTTGAGCGCATGGGACCGGGTGCAGCTTTCCAGGAAGAAGGACCGCCCTGTAGCAACTGATTATATCAGCGCACTTTTTACCGATTTCATGGAGTTTCACGGAGACCGCTATTTCAAAGATGATCATGCAATTGTCGGCGGCGTCGCACGTTTCCACGGGATGCCTGTGACTGTTATCGCCCAGGCAAAAGGAAAGACGACGAAAGAAAACCTGGACCGGAATTTTGCCATGCCTTCCCCGGACGGATACCGGAAGGCGCTGCGTCTGATGAAACAGGCGGAGAAATTCGACCGCCCGGTGATCTGCTTTGTGGATACGCCGGGAGCGTTCTGCGGGCTGGAAGCGGAAGAGAGAGGACAGGGAGAGGCGATCGCCAGAAATCTGTTTGAACTCTCTGACATGAAAGTACCGGTGCTCTCCATTGTGATCGGGGAAGGTGGGAGCGGCGGCGCACTTGCAATGGCTGTTGCGGACGAAGTGTGGATGCTGGAAAATTCGATCTATTCGGTGCTTTCTCCGGAGGGATTCGCAAGTATTCTGTGGAAAGACAGCAAGCGTGCCAGCGAGGCGGCTGAGGTTATGAAGCTGACGGCGGCGGACCTCAAGCGCCTTGGGGTAGTAGAGCAGGTGATTGCGGAACCGGATGATTTTACAGACGAGAATATGAGACCGGTGTGTACAGAGCTGGAGGCCCGGATCATGGATTTTATCGATAAATATGGAAAGCTGGAGGCGGATGAGCTGACGGCGGGACGCTATAGAAGGTTCCGCAGCATGTAATGGCTCTTCGGCGGGGAAAGGATCAGCAGTAATAGCAGAGGAATAGTATGAAGAATCTAAAAATTGGCGAAAAGATTACAAGAGTTCCGCTCATCCAGGGGGGAATGGGAGTAGGAGTCAGCCTGGGAAGGCTGGCGGGAACAGTGGCGGCTGAGGGCGGAGTCGGCATTATCTCAACTGCCCAGATCGGCTACCGGGAAGCGGATTTTGACCAGAACCCTGCTGGGGCGAATCTAAGGGCGATAAAAAGCGAAATGGAAAAGGCTAGGGCAATCTCACCGGATGGGATTATCGGATATAATGTGATGACGGCACTGCGTGAACATGCCGCACATATTAAGGAGGCTGTCAGGGCGGGGGCAGATATCATTATCTCAGGAGCCGGGCTTCCTACAGATCTTCCGGCGCTGACCCAGGGAAGCAAGACCAGGATTGCACCTATCGTGTCCACGGACAAATCGGCAAATGTCATACTGAAATACTGGGATAAGAAGTACCGGCGCACGGCGGACCTTGTTGTGATAGAAGGACCGGAGGCAGGCGGGCATCTGGGATTTCGCAGGGAAGAAGTTGAGAATTATACGACGGATTCTTATGCACAGGAAATACGGAAAATCCTGGAGACAGTGAGAACCTATGCCGAAAAATACAAAACCCGGATTCCGGTTGTGGTGGCGGGAGGCATTTATGACAGCAGCGATGTGGAGCGTGTCATGGCTCTTGGCGCGGATGGAGTCCAGGTGGCCACCCGTTTCGTGACGACAGAGGAATGTGATGCAGATATCCGCTATAAAGAAGCGTATGTCAATGCGTCAAAGGACGATATAAAAATTGTGAAAAGTCCCGTGGGGATGCCGGGAAGGGCAATCATGAACACCTTCATGCGGCGGGTAATGAGCGGGGAGAAAATCGGGCACAGTCCATGCCACGGCTGCCTCGCAAAATGCAATCCCAATGAGATTCCCTACTGCATCACGGACGGACTGATTGATGCGGTCAGAGGAAATATAGAAAAGGGACTGCTCTTTTGCGGGGCAAAGGCATACAGGGCGGAAAAGATAGAGACGGTCAGAGAAGTGATGCAGGCATTATTCGCCTGACAGAAAGGAGATACCTGGATGGATGCATATGAAACCATCAATGATATTTTGGTCAATTTATTCAATGAGATCTGGAAGCTGGAAGAAGAAGCGATCATAACAGATGAGTTTAAGGATATTACAAACAATGATATGCATATCATCGAGGCAATAGGACTGTCAGGGAAAAGCACAATGTCAGCGGTGGCAAGGAAGCTGGGTATTACAGCGGGGTCACTCACGACAGCAGTCAACAGTCTTGTGAACAAAAAGTATGTGACGAGAAAACGCAGTGAGGAGGACCGGAGAGTTGTGTTCATCAGCCTGACAGAAAAAGGCCGGAAGGCATATGAACACCATAAAGAATATCACCGCCAGATGACAAACGCTGTGATAGAAAAACTGGATGAAAATGAGATCCCTGTCCTTTTGAAAACACTGAATGGACTCTCAGACTTTTTCAGGGGATATCAGAAAAAAATTTGACCTTTTGGAAAAAATGCGGTACAATCCCTTTGGAACTTTGAGATATGAGATGAATTTCTAAGCGGTACCGGCGAAAGTGGTATCAAAGTACTTGGGTGTATTATTTTAGGAGGGAACAAGTATGGCAGCAAAAAAAACATCTTCAACAACAAAGGAGGCAGCCGGGAAAAAGGCAGTTGTGAAGCCGGCGGCTGAAAAAGCGGCAGAGAAAGCCCCGGTGAAACCGGAAGCGGCAAAACCTGCGGCAGCTAAGACGGAAAAGACGGCTGCGAAGGCAATTGAGACAAAAAAGGATACGACAAAACAGATTGAGACAAAGGCAGGAGTTTTAGTAGATACACCGGAGGAAAAGACAGAAGAGAAGACAATAGCTGTGAAGAAAGCGGCAGCAAGGAAGACGGCGGCTAAACCGGCAGCAAAGAAGACGGCGGCAAAGAAGACCCCGGCGAAAAAGGCAGAGTTAAAGACGGAGATGTATCTTCAGTTCTATGGAAAAGAATATTCGGATAAGGAAATCCTTCAAAAGGTAAAAGAGATCTGGACAAAGGTCCTGAAGAAAAAAGTGGGCGACATGAAAGAGGTCAGGATCTATCTGAAACCGGAAGAATCAAAAGCGTATTATGTTATCAACGGAGATACGACCGGGGAGGTTAATCTGTAAAAAGAAAACCTGAAAAGGGGAACATATGGACCGCTGCAAGGCTGAAATTTGGGTCTTGCGGAGGTCCTTTTTTTGCGACGGCGACGAGCCAAAGTCTGGGTTTGCCCGAGACGTTGGCGGTCTCTTACAATCCCGGAATATGCCTTTTGGCACTTCCGGCTATTTGCGGTATGTGTTACAATATTCATAGAGAATCCCGTTTAAAACACGGAGGGAAACGGAGATGGCAATGATAGAAAAAGAAAAGGAAATGCGGAAAGCAGATCGTCTGGAGCAGCAGATTCGATTTGTCGTGGAAGTGGATAAGGTGAAAAATATTTTCAGGCAGACGTATCTCACTGACGGGAAAAGGAAAGAAAATGATGCAGAACATTCCTGGCATCTCGCACTTATGGCAGTGCTCCTCAGGGAGCATATGCAGGAAGAGACAGATCTCACAAAAGTTATCATCATGGTGCTGATCCATGACCTGGTAGAGATTGACGCGGGGGATACCTATGCATACGATGAAAAAGGCGCGCAGACAAAGAGGGCGCGGGAAGTCAGGGCGGCAGAGCGTATTTTCGGGCTCCTTCCCGAAGACCAGGCGATGTATTTCCGCAGCCTGTGGGATGAGTTTGAAGAATATGAGTCGGCAGATGCAAAATTTGCCCATCTTCTGGATAATTTTCAGCCGCTTCTTTTAAATGACGCTTCAGGCGGCAGGAGCTGGAAGGAGCATGAGGTTCACCATTCCCAGGTATGCAGGAGAAATGAGAGGATTCCCGAGACTTCCAGGGAAATATGGGAGAAGATGCAGGAGATTATGGAGAAGCATATAAAAGAGGGGCATCTGTACGCTGATTAAACGCAGGGAAAGGAGGAGGATATAATGTATGAACGGGAGGTCAGACAGCTTCAGGGGATTATAGATGACAGCCAAAAAATCGTGTTTTTTGGCGGAGCAGGCGTTTCCACAGAGAGCAAAATACCGGATTTCAGAAGCGCAGATGGGATCTATCACCAGAAGTATAAATATTCCCCGGAACAAGTGGTGAGCCACAGCTTTTTTATGCAGCATACGGAGGCGTTTTACGAATTTTATAAAGAAAAAATGATGATTCTGGACGCACGCCCTAATCCGGCACACCAAAAGCTCGCAGAGCTTGAAAAAGCGGGAAAGCTGACAGCGGTTGTAACACAGAATATAGATGGGCTTCACCAGGCTGCGGGCAGTAAAAATGTGTATGAACTCCACGGCAGCATACACCGGAATTACTGTATGGACTGCGGGAAGTTTTATACTGCGGATTATGTCAAAGGATCGGGCGGCATTCCGAGATGTACATGCGGAGGAGTGGTCAAGCCGGATGTGGTCCTCTACGAGGAAGGGCTGGATCCGCGGACGATCCAGAGAGCCGTCCAGGCGATCGAAGATGCGGATACCCTGATCATAGGCGGGACTTCCCTGGCCGTTTATCCGGCAGCAGGATTTATCGATTATTTCAGGGGAAGCCATCTTGTTGTGATCAACAAGTCAGAGACTGCCAGAGAAGTGAGGGCGGAGCTGTCGGTCTGCGCGCCTATAGGAGAGATACTCGGCAGGATCGACGTCGCGAAGAAGGGGTAAAAGAAAATCTATTTTTCCCACCGGCCAGAGGAACCACATGGGAGGATAAGGCCGGATTCTGTTACGGGAAGGCCGATTTCATCCGACTGGACAGTGCCCCCCCACCTTCTTAATTCTGTGGCAATCATATATGTCAGCACAGAAGGCGCAAGTCCGGTTGTATAAGAATTCACGAGAAAAAAGAGTGCGTCTTCCGACAGAATCTTTGTGCAAATACGGATCAGCGGATGGATCATATCTTCGATTTTCCAGACTTCACCTTTGGGACCGCGACCATAAGAGGGCGGATCCATGATAATGGCGTCATAGGTATGACCGCGGCGTATTTCTCTCTCGACAAATTTGACACAGTCGTCCACGAGCCAGCGGATGGGCGCTTCCGTCAACCCGGAAGAAACGGCGTTTTCTTTCGCCCAGGAAACCATCCCTTTTGATGCGTCTACATGGGTGACCTGCGCTCCTGCAGCGGCAGCGGCGAGGGTAGCGCCGCCTGTGTAGGCAAACAGGTTTAAGACCTTCACCTGTCTTCCTGCCTGGCGTATTTTTCCTGAAAACCAGTCCCAGTTGGCAGCCTGCTCGGGAAAAAGCCCGGTGTGCTTGAAACTGAACGGTTTCAGATTAAAGGTCAGAGAACCGTAATGGATTTGCCATTGCTGTGGAAGACCAAAAAACTCCCATTGTCCGCCGCCTTTTTTGCTTCGGTGATAGTGCCCGTTTCTGTGTTTCCAGCCCCGGTTCTTTTTCGGAGTATCCCAGATGACCTGGGGGTCGGGGCGAACAAGGATATATTTACCCCAGCGTTCAAGCTTTTCTCCGTTTGAACAGTCTATGACTTCATAATCTTTCCAGTTGTCTGCAATCCACATTGGTACATTCCTTTCTGAGCCTGCATCTGGGCGGATACAGGAAACTTTTTCATCTGATTATAACATATAGGGAGTGAAATCAAAATAGTAGTTCCGAGAAAAATATTACAAGAAAAGGAATAAATGTGTGGATTTGAATATGGATGTATGTTATATTTGATCCATATAAAGAAAGGAGGCGAGAACGGTGCTGGAAAAAAGAGATCTGGAATTGATTTCAACCATGATGGATGAAAAACTCGGGAGGATGGATGAAAAATTCGAGAAGATCGACGAAAGATTCGGGAAGATCGATGAAAGATTCGGGAAGATCGATGAAAGATTCGGGAAGATCGATGAAAGATTCGAGAGAATCGATGAACGGTTTGACAGAATCGATGAACGGTTTGACAGAATCGATGCAAGATTTCAGGAAACAGATAAAAAAATAGTGGATGAGATTGCAGGGGCGGAGAAAAGGATCATGGATAAGGTGGAGCAGAAGCTTGATACGCTGTCTGCGATGTACAGCATTATAAAAACGGAAACGGAAACGATAGATTATCTGATAAAGACGACAGACGGCCATGAAGAGAGAATTTCCCGAATCGAAGCAGCGATGGCATAAAATGCAGGAGGGGCGGTTGCCGGTTTCTTTTGGACTTTTATTGTGATAGAATGTAAGAATAATGCATTTACTGATGATGTATATCTGAATTTGACCAAAGGAGTAGAAAATGGAAAAACAGAGAATACTGGCGATGGGGAATGAAGCGATCGCACTGGGGGCAATGCGTGCGGGGGTGCGCATGGCTGCGGGGTACCCGGGAACTCCCTCGACTGAAATTTTAGAGACGATAGCGAAATACAATGACGGCAAGATCCATGTGGAGTGGTCCGTCAATGAGAAAGCGGCGATGGAAGTGGGGGCAGGCGCCGCGTATGCAGGCGCACGGACACTGGTGACGATGAAGCAGGTCGGACTTAATGTGGCGTCGGATCCGCTGATGAGTCTCGCCTATATGGGGGTCAAAGGAGGAATGGTTATTGTATCTGCTGATGACCCGGGACCGATTTCCTCGCAGACAGAGCAGGACACCAGGACGTTTGCCCGGTTTTCAAAACTGCCGGTGTTTGACCCGTCCTCGCCGGAAGAAGCATATGAGATGATAGGAGAAGCATTTGAATTATCAGAGAAGTATCAGACTCCGGTGCTGTTTCGGCCGACGACGAGAGTCTGTCATGGCTGTGCAGGCATCAGCCTGCTTCCAGATCTTGAAGTGCGGGAACCGGAAGGGTTTATCAAGGACACGATGCGCTGGGTGATTTTCCCCAGGACATCCTATCTGAATCATATAAAAATAGAGAAACGAAATGTGGAACTTGGAGAAAGCCTGTCAGAATATAAACGGAATTTTATCCTGGAAGGGAAAGGCAGGAAGGGGATCGTTACTGCCGGAATCAGCTATGCGTATACGAGGGAGGTTATGCCGGACGATATCCCTCTTCTGAAAATATCTACTCCCCATCCTTTCCCCGAGAAGCTGGCAAAAGAGTTTCTCGAAGGAAAGGAAGAGGTCCTTGTCCTGGAAGAACTGGATCCGATGCTGGAGAGAGAACTTCTGCAGACTGCCGGAAAGTATCATCTGCCGGTGAAGATTTGCGGGAAGCTGACCGGGCATACGAAAAACGCAGGAGAGAACAGTACAGAGAGTATTCGGAAGGACCTGGAACAATTCCTTGGGCGACAGGCGCGGGGTACGCGTGAAGATGGGAAAGATTCGGAACAGGAGAGGGAACTGCCGGAATTGCCGGTGCGCCCTCCGGTGCTCTGTGCAGGATGTCCGCATCGTGCATCGTTTTATGCAGTGAAAAAGGCGATGAGGGGAAAGAAAGCAGTGTTCAGCGGGGATATCGGCTGTTATACGCTTGGAAATGCAAAACCTCTTGATATGGTGGACACCTGTCTGTGCATGGGAGCCGGAGTTACGATTGCCCAGGGACTGCATGCGGTGGAGCCTGATGCGGTAAATTTCGCATTTATCGGTGATTCTACCTTTTTCGCGTCCGGGATTACCGGGGTGATCAATGCAGTTTACAATAGGAATGACATTGTGCTCGTTGTTCTGGACAATTCTACAACGGCTATGACAGGCCACCAGCCCCATCCGGGAACCGGGAAGACGATCATGGGTGACGTGGCGGCTGCAGTCGATATCAGGAAGGTTCTGGAAGGAATCGGAGTAAGGCAGATTTTTGAGGCGGATCCGCTTAATCTGAAGGAATCTGCAGATGCAGTGAAGTCTGCATCTGAAGGAGAGGGAGTGCGGGCAGTTATTTTCAAATCCCCGTGCATTGCTGTTGAAAGACCGAAGGCTACATATGAAGTGAAACAGGACACATGCAGGAAATGCCAGGCATGCATCAGGGAACTGGGATGTCCGGCGATCATTACGGAGGAAGGAACAGTGGAGATAGATGAAACACTTTGCTACGGATGTGGTCTCTGTTCGCAGGTATGTCCATTCCATGCGATCGGGGAGGTGAATCCCAATGAGTAAAAATTGTCTGTTATGCGGAGTGGGAGGCCAGGGAGTTGTGCTTGCGTCCAGGCTGATTGCTTATGCGGCGATGGAACAGGGGCAGGCGGTAAGGACAACTGAAACAATCGGAATGGCGCAGAGAGGCGGATCTGTGGTGAGTCATGTGAGGATGGGAAGCGAGATTTATTCCCCTCTTATCCCGCAGGGAGAAGCAGATGCCATACTGGCATTTGAGCCGGGAGAGGCAGTGCGTACCTTTCCTTATCTGAAGAAAGGCGGCCTGGTGATTGCCGACAGAAGAGTTGTGAAGCCGGTCACAGCGAGTCTGGGAGGAAGCACTTATTCCAGCGAGGCTATGCTGGGGTTTCTCAGGGACAATGCAGGGACGCTTTTGATCCTTGACGGGGATGAGATCTGCCAGAGAGCCGGCTCTGCAAAGGTCCTCAATGTCGCACTTCTGGGAGCGGCTGCGGCAAGCGGCATCCTGGGGATCACACTGGAAGAGATGAAAGAAGCGGTGCGAAGAAATGTGAAAGAACGATTCATTGAGATGAATGAGAAAGCGCTGATGCTGGGACAGGAAGCTGCCAGGAAAGATTTGAGACGACAGACAGGAGGACATGGCGATGAAAATGACAGAACTGCAGTTTGAGATGATCAAGGAAAATCTGCGCCAGCTGACATCCAAGGACTGCTTTTATAAAGAAAAATTCAAAGATATCGAGCTTGAGAAGATCCGGTCCCAGGAGGATTTTGAAAAACTCCCTTTTACGTGGAAGGGAGACCTAAGAGAAGCGTACCCTCTCGGACTGCAGGCAGTCCCGGACGAGGAGATCGTGAGGATACATTCTTCCTCGGGGACGACCGGGATTCCGGTCATTATCCCATATACGAAAAAAGATGTGGAAGACTGGGCAAAAATGTTCGCGCGCTGCTACGAGATGGCAGGGATTACCGCGCTTGACAGGATCCAGATCACACCGGGATACGGACTGTGGACGGCAGGAATCGGATTTCAGGCAGGGGCAGAGTATCTGGGCGCCATGACGATCCCGATGGGACCGGGGAATACGGAGAAACAGCTCCGGATGATGCAGGATATGAAAGCGACAGTGCTGTGCGCAACGTCATCTTATGCCCTTCTTCTTGCGGAGGAGATTGGAAGAAGAGGCCTGACGGATAAGATATACTTAAAGAAAGGCGTAATCGGCTCCGAACGGTGGGGAAGCAAGATGCGCGCCCGCATTGCGGCAGAGCTGGGCGTACAGCTTTATGATATTTACGGACTTACAGAAGTATATGGTCCGGGAATCGCAATGAGCTGCGAATATGAATGTGGAATGCATTACTGGGACGACTATCTATATTTCGAGATCGTCGATCCAAAGACCGGGGAAACTGTGCCCGACGGGGAAGCGGGCGAGCTTGTCATCACAACACTGAGGAAACAGGGGGCTCCGCTGATCCGGTACCGCACTCATGATCTGACCAGATTTGTGCCGGGAGAGTGCGCTTGCGGGTCGAAATATCCGAGAATCGATACTCTGATCGGCAGGACGGATGACATGGTGAAGGTGAAAGGCGTCAATATTTTCCCAAGCCAGATTGAAGAACTGCTGAAAAATATACCGGAGGCATCCAGTGAATATCAGTTTATGCTGGATCATCTTTTTGGAAAAGATGAGTGTACATTGTTTGTGGAAATCAATAAAGGTGCAGACAAGAGCAGGGCAGAAGCAGTGATTCAAAAAGCGTTTAAAAATAAAATCGGGATCCTTGTCCACGTAAAGCCAGTCTCCATCGGCGATCTGCCAAGAAGTGAGAAAAAATCTACAAGAATTTTTGATAACAGATACTAAATCAGACGATATTGTGCCGGCAATGGCGCAGACGGCGATACATGCCGGAAAAGGAGGGAAGAAAATATGGTTACGGTAAACGCAATGGGCGATGCCTGCCCGATTCCGGTGATCAAGACAAAGAAGGCGCTGCAGGAGCTGAGCGGTGCGGGGAAGATTGAAGTACTGGTTGACAATGAGACGGCGGTGCGCAATGTGTCAAAGATGGCAGAGAACTCCGGGGCGTCTGTCAGCCAGGAAAAGATTGCGGACGGACAGTATAAAGTGACAGTCACGGTGCCAGTAGGCACCTCTTTGGAGGAAGGCGGGGATCAGATAACGCAGGGCGAGATGAAATGTGATTGCGGCGGTGAAAAAGAGGTATCCGGTGATACTGTCGTAGTCATCTCTTCTGACAAAATGGGGGAGGGGAACGATGAACTCGGGCGTGTCCTGATAAAAGGATTCCTCTTTGCCGTCACCCAGCTCGACAGTCTTCCGGAAAAGATGGTGTTCTATAACGGCGGAGCCAGACTGACGGTGGAGGGATCGGAGTCACTGGAAGACCTCAGAGAACTGGAACGGCAGGG
>CALWMN010000032.1 GCA_944381935.1 uncultured Mediterraneibacter sp.
CTTCAGATGTTTTTCATATTTTTAGTGGCAATGGTGGTAACTCTGTGGTTTTGGGGCATCCTGTCAAATCTTCTGGCTTGTTTGTTCCGAAATATGTGGGCAGGTATCGGATGCGGTATTGCCCTTTGGCTTGTAACAAATTCCACTTGGGGCGAAAAAGTGCTAGATAACTGGAATCTGTTTTCTTATGCCTTTCGCAATGTAATGGACAGCCAAGATTTTGGATGGCTATATGGCAAAGTCCTGTGTCTGCTGTTATGCGTATTGATGACACTTTTGATGCCGAAAATAATCAAGAAAAGAGGTTGAAATATATGAGTATTAAAATCAGTGATCTAACGGTAACATTTAAGAATAAAGTAACTGCGATTAACCATGCCGATCTGGAAATACCTAATGGAGTATTTGGCCTCCTGGGAGAAAACGGGGCCGGAAAAACCACCTTAATGAGGGTTCTGACCACCGTTCTTGCACCCACCAGCGGTACGGTAAATATGGACGGAATCCTTTATTGTGAAGAAAATTACCCGAAGATCCAGCGCCAGATCGGCTATCTTCCGCAGGAGATTGACTTGTACCCCGGTCTGACGGTTCAGGAATGTCTGGAATATATGGGGGATCTTGCCGGTGTGCCCAAAGAGGAATGCCGGAAACGTATCCGCTATTATCTGGAGAAAACCAGCCTTACAGAGCATCGGAAGAAAAAAATAAGACAACTCTCCGGCGGTATGAAGCGGAGGGTCGGACTGGTACAGGCCCTTTTAAACGAACCCAAATTCCTGATTGTAGACGAACCGACAACCGGACTTGATCCCGAAGAACGTATCCGTATCCGAAACCTCTTGGTTGATTTTTCAGAAAACAGGACCGTTCTTTTCTCCACTCACGTAGTGGAGGATCTGGCAGCGGTCTGCAACCAGCTTGCTGTCATGAAAAAAGGACAGTTCTTATATGCCGGAAGTATGAAAGAATTGGTTAGGGCAGCCAAAGGGCACGTTTGGATCTGTCGTCTTCGTGATGAAGCGCAGGCACGAGAAGTTGAAAAAAAGTACCATATCTCATCTAAGCAACTATCTGAAGATGGCGTGCAGATAAGATTAATCAGTGAAAAAATGCCAAGCATAGACTGTGTTTCTGCAGAACCCACACTGGAAGATGCGTATATTTATATTTCCGAACAACAGGCATAAAATCACTCACTCTCAGTGTAACAGCGGAAAATCCTCTCTTTAAATGGCAAAAAGATGCTGCCGCATCTATGATTTCCTAATCATTGATGCGACAGCCCCCAACTGATGGCAATGCGCGAAAGGCATTAACATCCCTCTTCAGTAAAACCTGCTTCTCAGTTCCAGTATCAAGAATAATATTTTGAACGGATTCTTTTTCCACTTTTACTGCTATTATATCAACCGGCTCTGCCCGTTGTGTACTCAGCATTGCCTCTACCTGCGTAGAAAAACAGGATTCTGCATTCTCAGGCTGTGCCGCTTCTGTTGCTGCAACAATATGATTTACTGCGATATAATTGCCCTTGCCTGAAACAAGATGTATAATAACTGGTTTTGCATCGACCGGTAAAATATTTTCTTTATCAATAATTTCTGAAAAGTGATTTGCAATGATAGAATTATTATTTCCGTTGACAGATACAATACCATACAAATCATCAAGTCCGTTGTCAAAGCCTTTTAAAGGCACCCACGGCTCGCAGGAACGATAAAAATGATTAGAGTTAATCAGATTTTCTGAACAATTATTTTCAAGGACAACCATACCTGGATAAAATGAATGGAATCTGTTCCCAGTAATACTAGACCGTGCTACACAATCAAAATGAACGCTGCTTATGCCTCTTGGAAAAATATTATTGGTTGCAATCAGAAGTCCTCCAAAATTTTGAGCGAATATCGTATATCCTTTATAGCCAGCCCCCAATAGATTATCCGCCACTTTTGATGCCTGCCCCCATCCTCTCAACTCAATACAGCTTCCGCACTCAGCGATAAAATTGTCGTGTATACTTAATGCATCTGCATGATAAACGGTAATTCCATGCTCAAGATAAACAAGACCCATACCATTGATTCGGAAAGAATCCTGTTCACCCGCAATATATATTCCAGTTTTTCCATTTGTGTAAGTATTTTCTGGATTTGGATTATCTGTTCCATCATCGACAAAGTGAAGTCCGTCAATACAGAAATTTTCAAATTCCACCGAACTTATTCGGGGACTTCCCTTCCTTTTTATATAAAATGCAGCTCCTGAGGCTTCATCCTCTGTTGATGGTGTCAAATCTACCATTATGCGGCTCCCTCCCGGCCAGAGTTCATGCAGATCTGTCCATTCGTTTTCAGGCACATTAAATCGAATGCTTGACGAAGTAAATCCATGCCCTGATCCCTGAATCTTCAGATAACTGATATCAATCTTCACCTGACTTCTGAGATGATAATCTCCTGACGGAATAAATATGACAGCACCTGGTTTCCCCCCTCCGTCAATATCAGAGTCCCTCTGTCTTTTTTTAATATCTGCAATAATGCTGTTTATAACCTCACCAATGTCATCATACGCATTACCTGCTGCCCATTCTGTTACATCATAATAGTTTTGACTTGCCATAACTCAATTCTCCTTATCTGAAACATTCCCTCAACCCATAGGATTCATATTCCCGGATTATCGCTTTTCCTCCCAGGGCCCTGATCCATATCTGATTATGAATATTATCTGAAAAGACATTATTCGCATGATTATTCTGATAATGATCTGTAAATATCTCTATGGAACTCTGATCTGAAAAAATATGAATATCCAATTGTTTTTTTTCTTTTAAAAACAGGACACTTTTGGATATTCCCTCACTCCATCCATCAGAATTATTCCGGTCAACCTGAAGCAGCGCTTTTCTAAAATCAAGAGTACATATGATCTTTTTTCCATCCTCTCCACATCGCAAATTAAGCTCCAGTTGATCCGCATCCGTCTGCTCCATATCAATCTTCATTTTCAGTTCAAAACTCACACCGTCTCCTGCCGTCAACTCCACAGCGTTGCTGTCCACAGTAAAGCTGTCCATCGTCCGACTGTCTTTTCTTAATATTTCCAGTTCCTTTACCGGTATAAACTGCAGAGTGGAGTCTGGCATAAGCCGAACCTCCCGCGGCAAGTTAAAGAATCCACACCAGCCCTCTGTGTATGTCGGTCCCCAGTCTTTCCAAAAAGGCATCCACGGCCATTCATTTGCCCAACCCACAGCAATTCTTCTGCCGTCCGGCGCCAGGAACGATTGTGGAGCATAGTAATCCATTCCCCAGTCGATTTCCCCTGATACCTGCCAGTCGAACTTACCCGTATCATAATCAAAATCTCCTGTAAGGTACACTGCCTTGCGGTCGCTTTCACCCATCGGCGAAAACATAAGCACATATTTGTCTTCCAACTGATAAAAATCAGGGCACTCCCACATATACCCCCATTCACCACGGCTTTCTGCCAGTACGTTAAAGAACTCCCAATGGTACATGTCCTGCGAGCGATAAAGCAAAGCCTGTCCTCTTTTATTGCGGCTTGCACCGCATACCATATAGTAAATCCCATCATGTTTCCACACCTTGGGATCTCTGAAAAGATCAGCGGGAACCCCATCCGGCGGGAGAATTACAGGATTCCCTTCATATTTTGTAAATTGAATCCCATCTTCACTGCTGGCAATACATTGTGTCTGTTCATATCCCGATCCATGATTAGATGTTCCGGTATACATCAGAAACAGTTTTCCATCACATTCGACTGCACTTCCTGAAAAACAGCCGCCACGAATATGATCATCATATTTTTCACTGGGAGCCAATGCCAAAGGAAGGTATTGCCAATGTATAAGATCCTCACTGACAGCATGCCCCCAATGCATATAATCCCACTGTCCATAATATGGGTTCAACTGATAAAAATAATGGTATTTACCTTTATAATAGATGAGTCCATTAGGGTCATTAAGCCATCCTGTCTGAGGCATAAAATGATAATGCTGCCGCATTTTACCATTTTTTATCATATCTTTTTTTTCTTCAATTACTCTGTGCGCCCTCTTAATATTTTCAAGCATTAATTCTCTAGACATAAACTACTCTCCTGATTATTATCCTTTTACTGCCCCTGCTGTCATTCCTTGTACAATATACTTCTGTGCCACAAGAGAGATAATCATGACAGGGAAACTAAACAAGAATGCCCCCGCACACATCGGTCCAAGATCCAAATTGTATGCAGATAAAAACCCTGCCAAACCGACCGTGAAAGTTTTTGCATTTGTACTTGTAAGCAACAGTGCAATAAGAAAATCGTTCCAGGCGAGAAACAGAGTGAATATAAATGCTGTTGCAAGCCCTGGTTTACATATTGGAAGGATCACTTTTGAAAATGTCTGGAAACTACTTGCACCGTCTACATATGCAGCTTCATCCAATGTTGTCGGAATCCCTTCGTAAAAACTAAGCATTGTCCACATAACAAAAGGCATATTAACTGCGGCATATACAATAATCAATGCAATTCTTGTGTCATATAAGCCAAGATCACAGATCAGTTCATATATCGGAACAACAATACTGGATGTTGGAATCATTTTCAAACATAATACAAGCACAATCAATACAATCGACAGTCTTGCCCCCGAACGCTGAATTGCATAGGCCGCAAGAGAACCCAAAATCAAAGCAATTACGGTGCTGCATACAGCAGCACTCAGACTGTTAAGTAAGAACTGCAGTGCATCCATTCTCCCAAACAATCCAAAAAAATTCTCTACTGAAAAAGCTTCTGGGAAAAATTTGGGCGGAACAGCTATAACTTCTGCACCGGGTTTAAATGAACAACAAACCACATAGATATACGGAATAAGCCAGAATATTGTAAGGATTACTGATATCGTTATTCCTGCTTTTTTAAATATTTCACCTTTTATCTTCACTTTTTCTGCCTCCCATCCGCCTTATCTAATTTGATTTCTTTTTTGGGTTCCATAAGCTCTGCATAAAGACAAGTGTAAAGACCACCAATGCTATGATAAATATCACTGCCATTGCACTGGCATATCCAATGTCATTGTACCTGGTCAATGTTTTATAAATTATAATGCTCAATGTCTCCGAAGAACTATTGGGTCCGCCTTCTGTCATTGCCCATATAATGTCAAACGTTCTGGCCGCATCAATTATTCTGATAGAAAGAGCAGTTAAAAGTACCGGCTTAATCATTGGAATTTTTATATAAAATACCTGTTGCAGCATATTCGCCCCATCAATCTTTGCAGCCTCAGTTATGCTTGAATCAAGACCTTGAAGTCCTGCAAGAGTCATTAGCATCATAAACGGTACAGTCAGCCAGATATCTGCAATACAGCAGGCTATCAAGGACCATTTTTCATCAGCCAGCCAAAGGATATCACTGGGGCTTGAAAGAATACCCACACGTGCTAAAAGCTCATTGACTATGCCGAAGCTGGAGCTCATCATCAATTTCCATGTAAGACCTGCTACTAATGGGGCAATCATCAGTGGAGCCATCATTAATGATCTAATAATTTTGTTTCCTTTATAATTCATTTCAAAAAATAAAGCAAAAAGGATTCCCAATACTGTTTCAATTGTTACAGCTACAACAATGTAAAGCAATGTATTTTTTAATTGTTTAAGGAAACCTCCTGCTGTGAATGCGTGGATATAATTATCTACCCCGATGAATGTCCTGTCTCCGGTGATGCCTATATCGAAAAAGCTGTCGAATACCATCGAAAGAATCGGATACACAAGAAAAGCTCCCATAAATATTGCACCCGGCAGAAAAAATAACAACAATGTTTTTTTTGATATCAATCTCATTTTACTTACCGCCTCTTTTAGCAAGGGACATTCTCCGCAAAATTACCGCAGAAAATGCCCCGCCGCTCATTTCTGGTTAATAAGATACAAAGATAATTCTTTTACCGTCCTATAGCTTCAATCTCAGTCTGTGCCGCCTCAAGAGTATCCTTTACATCTGCTCCACCAAGACAGGATTCCACAACCCCTGTTAGCACTTCCTCAATCTGAGCCCATGTTGCCACCATTGGTCTTGGCTGTGACTGGGCAGATTCCAGAGTTTCAAGTACTGCTGTCGTGTGCTCATTTCCAGCTTCCTGACCTGCTTCTTCATATACAGATGTTCTCCCTGCAATTTTAAGCGTCAAATCCATATAATCAGCATTATGATCATACATAAATTCAACGTATTTCTGAGCCATTTCTTTATTATCAGAGTTCTTCATTACACACTGATACCATGGTCCCGTTGTTGCCCCTATTCCTGCACTTCCTGCAAGCATCGGAGCACAGCCTACTTTATCCGCCCCAAGAGCTTCTACTGCCGCCGGATATTGGTGACTCCAGTTAAGCTGCATTGCAACTTTTCCATTTGTAAACAGTTCCTGCGACTCTGTCGACGCTGTTGCAAGATAATCAGAGGGAGAATAGTCAGCATTCGCCATCTCTACCATAAAATCCATTGCATCCACATATGGCTGAGATGCAATATTTACATTCTCCTCTTCATCAAAGACCAGACCATCTGCTCCTGCCTGACATGCGAAATCAAGGAATGAACACACAGCGTCAGATCCACTTCCCAGTACTGTTGTTCCATACATTTCCGGTGTGGCAACCTGTTCCGCCATAGTTTTATACTCATCCCAGGTTTTAGGAACCTGGTCTTCCGGTATAAGATCTTTTCTGTAAATCAGGATCTTACAATTCGTCCACATTGGATACCCCAACAGATTACCATCAATGGTTCCGCTTTCCTCCAATGTTGGGAGAAAATCACTCGTATCTGCATTTTGAAGAGGTTCTATCGCATCAGCAAATGCAGCGAGCCATACAAAATCCATAGAAGCTACATCATGTGCTGCCTGACCGGACTGAATTTCAGTAGAGAGCTTATCATACATGCCAGTATAGGCAACTGCATCCACAACCACTTTGCATCCTGTCTCTGCCTCAAAGTCCGCAGCAGTTGCATTCGCCAAAGCTTCTGCCGGTGATCCACTTTCAACCAGAACGGTAATACTGTTCTCGCCGCTGTTCCCTGTATCTGACGATCCACCGTTTGAGCTTCCACAGCCTGCGAGCATTGTTCCTCCCATTGTCGCTGCAAGCAAAATACCAAGTATTCTCTTTCTCATATTTTTCCTCCTTTTCAGTTCAATAAATACATTGACTTCTGTTCAATATCTGCCGTTGACTTTCTGACAGTTTTACAATCTTTTTCAACGGCATACATTTGTGTAAGGCAGTGTCCGGTACCATCTTTCATACCTTTGCACTGGATATGGAACGGGTTCCACATCCGGCAAAAAATTAAGAAGCAGTTGATTGCTTATTTGTGGAACGCTTTCCACCTCTGTTCAAAATAACTGTTTCTTATTACATTTTTATTATATTGCTTTTGCATAATATGTCAATATTATTTTTTAATATTGTGATTTTTTTGTGCAACATATCAAATTTTAATCCTACTAATTTGTCACACTTTACTATACTATAGTTGTATTCCCTTTCCTTATCTCAACTCCCAACAGGATTTTTTTATCCTTATACTCTTTTCCACAGAGCAAATTATAAAGCAGCCGTACAGATTCCTTTGCAAGTTTTTCAACAGGCTGAACAATAGCTGTCATTTTAGGCTCCACTATCTCTGTAATAAATGTCCCATCATATGCGACAAATTTTACGTCCCGCGGCACTTTTCTGTGACTTCGAATTGTTTCATTCATACACTCAATAGCCAAGGCATCTACGGCAAATACACCATCAAAATTAATTTTTTCTGCAAAAACCATCTTGACAACTTCCCTGTAATATTCCAAATCAAAACGATTCCATCTCAACTCATATTTAAATGTTTTTATATGATTTTCATTCATAATGCGTTCAAACTCATAATGTCTTTCATGATAAGGAGACTCAACTGTTGTTGAGCCTGTAAAATGCAGGATTCTTTTGCAGCCATTATGAATTAAAGTTTCTGCTGCAAGCCTTCCACCATCTTTGTGATCAACGGCAACAACAGGTATGTGCTCTCCCAAATACCTGTCCAAGGCAACAATAGGTTTATGAATCTTCTTATATTCTTCCACGTCTAACGAGTGTACCCCCGTTATCACACCATCAACAATATGGCGGTTCAGCATATCCAAATATTCCAATTCCGCATTATGCTCCTTTTCTGTATTACAAAGCATCATTTTAAAGCCGCGTTCATATAATTCAGCTTCAACACAATCTATAAATTTTGTAAAAAAAGGATTGACAACATTCGGAACAAGCACTGCTATAATTCCTGTTCGCTTATGGTAAAGATTTCTGGCAAGTTCATTTGGGATATAATTCAATTCCTTCATTGCGATCTCGATCTTCTTCCGGGTTTCTTCTGCCACATACCCACTGTTATTCAACATTCTTGACACAGTTCCCACGCCCACATTTGCTTTTTTTGCAACATCCTTAATTCCTGCCATTTTATTCTCTCCCGATAAAAACATTCACAGTATTACATAAAGTGAGAAACCTATATTATTCATATAGGTTTCTCATATTCTTATAAATCAAGATTATATTGTTTTTTTTGAAAAGTCAAACCATTTTTATATTTATGATAGGATTACAGGGAAATTTACAGCTGTATACCGCTACTACTGCCTTATTGTAAGGCTCCTTATCCGTTTATATAATTTTGAATCTGTTCCATCCCTTATCTTTTCTCACACACCTCTTCAAATTCTCTGAGGATCTCATCAGACGGTTCCGGTGTCAGCAGGGATACCGCCACGATACAGAGTGCAGAGAATAAGAATGCCGGCAGGAGTTCATAGATATCCCACATCCCGCCAAGGGGACGTACTGCAAGGTTCCAGACAAATACCATTGCAGCGCCGCCCAGCATCCCGGCGACAGCGCCCGCACGGGTCGTCCTCTTCCAGAACAGGCTAAACAGCATCAGCGGTCCGAAGGTAGCGCCGAATCCTGCCCATGCAAAACTCACAATCGTAAAAATGACACTGTTCTCATCCATTGCAATCACGATGGCCACTACAGCGATCAGAAGCAGGGTAATTCTTGAAATATTGAGCACTTCCCTGTCAGACGCTCTTTTCCTTAATATCCCCTGATAAATATTTTTCGCAAACGCAGATGCCGCAATAAGCAGATATGAATCAGACGAGCTGATCGTCGCCGCAAGGATGCCCGCCATCACGAATCCTGCCAGAAGGGGAGGCAGTAAGCTCGTAGACAGAAGAATGAAGACATTCTCTGCCTCAGATGAAGTACTCAGGGCAGTCGGATACAGCGTACGTCCCACGACTCCGATGAAAACAGCAATCGTCAGGGAAATTACCACCCAGACTGTCGCAATCCGGCGGGAGCGCGTCAGCTCATTCTCGCTTCGGATCGCCATAAAGCGAAGAAGCACCTGGGGAACCCCGAAATATCCCAGCCCCCATGCCATTGTAGATATCACGGAAAGGAAGCCGTACTGAGCCGCCTCGCCGAAGACAGGCTGTCCGCTTACGACCTGCTGTACTCCGTCCGTCGTCTGCGGGGTGGCAATGCCGAAAAACTCGAAAAATCCGGGTATGGACTGTGCATTTTCCACCACATTCCCAAGTCCCCCTGCCGAGACTGTCCCGACACAGACAATAACGCCAAGGGCAATAATCATCACGACCGCCTGCATGAAATCCGATGCGCTTTCTGCCAGGAAGCCTCCTATGATCGTGTAAACAAGGACAAAAACTGCCCCGATGACCATCATCGGAACATACGGCATATCAAACAGGGTAGAGAAAAGCTTCCCGCATGTCACAAGACAGCTCGCCGCATAAACCGTAAAAAAAACTAAGATGAACAATGCCGATATCGTCATGATAACCTTGCGATTTTCATGGAAGCGGTTGGAAAAATACTCCGGCAGTGTGATCGCATTGCCGGCTTTCTCACTGTACCGGCGCAAACGCTTGGAAACGATCAGCCAGTTGACGTATGTCCCTGCTGCCAGTCCGATCGCAGTCCATGCCGCATCCGCGATGCCGCACCAGTACGCAACACCCGGCAATCCCATAAGAAGCCAGCCGGACATATCTGACGCCTCCGCGCTCATGGCAGTGACCCAGGGGCCCAGGCTCCTGCCGCCGAGGAAATACGCATCTGAACTCGCGTTTGCCTTCCTTGCAAATGTAACTCCAAGTATGATAACTGCAGCCATATAAATGACCATGGCCGTCAGTATCTGTAATGTGTCTCCCATTCCTTGTAAATCCTTTCTCTCCTTTTTCACTGTATAACATGAACCTAATTATAAACAAAAAAAGGATGTTTTTCAACATCCTTTTTCTGCGCTGTTATACCGGCTGGTATGCCGGATCCTATTCATATAATATGTTTTCGCTTGAATATCATTCTTCCACCTTGTTTTCTGACCCGGTATGGATTTCCCGCCGGGCAGCTCTGTCATATGATTCCTGGTAGAGCGCCTCCTGAGAATTGTTCGGCTCGCCCTCGCATGCCACAAGCCTGTAATTCCCGTCCGCGCCTTCTCTTCTTGCCTTTTTGTTATCGTGAAGCATAAGAGTAAAGAGCTCCCAGAGCCTCTTCTTCAGCGCGTCTGAATAGACAGGAGCTGCCACCTCCACTCTTTTCACTGTGTTTCTTGTCATAAAGTCTGCTGATGAAATATAGTATTTCGCTCTCCCACCGCATCCGAATATATAGATCCTGGAGTGTTCCAGGAAGCGTCCCACTATGCTGATTACGCGGATATTCTCTGTCTTTTTCTCCACCTCCGGGATCAGACAGCAGATTCCCCTCACGATCATATCGACATGTACGCCGGCACAGGATGCTTCAATCAGCTTATCCATGATCTTTTTATCTGTCAGAGAATTTAATTTCAAGCCAATATAGGCGTCCTCTCCCTTCTGTTTGCGTGCGATCTCTCCGTCGATCATGCCAAGTATCCGGGACTGGAGGCATTTTGGGGCAACAAGAAGGGGACCGGACTCTTCTACCGTCTCTCCCATTGCCAGGGCCTGAAATACTCTTGCCGCATCTGCACCTATTCTCTCATCGGCAGTCATAAGAGAAAGATCTGTATAGAGCTTTGCTGTCTTTTCATTGTAATTTCCTGTACCCACCTGGGTGATATATTCAATCCCATTCTCACCCTTCCGCGTAATCAGACAGAGTTTGGAATGGACTTTATATCCTTCCAACCCATAGATAATCTGGCAGCCTGCCTTCTCAAGCATACGGGACCAGCGTATATTATTTTCCTCGTCAAACCGGGCCCGCAGTTCCACAAGTACAACGACTTCTTTGCCATTCTCTGCCGCCTCGCAGAGAGCCTCGACAATTTTACTCTGTTTTGCCAGGCGGTAGAGCGTCATCTTGATGGAGATCACACTGTCATCCTCCGCCGCCTCAAGCAGCATGCGCAGAAACGGGCGGATCGACTCATAGGGATAGGACAAAAGCTTGTCCTCTTCTTTTATCTGTGCCAGAATACTTTCCCCATCCCTGAAGGATGCAGACTTCTGCGGAACCCGCCTCTGATAAAACAGTTCGGGGTTCATGCGCAGCATATCCTGTATCTTGAAAACAAAAGACACATCAAGTGGCGATTCGCTTCGGAACACTCTCTCTGACGAAACATCGAGATATTTGCACAGCGCCTCCACGACTGAGCCGTCCATCTCCCGGGACAGGTCAAGGCGCACCGGGGAAAGCTTCTTTCGCTCTTTCATCAGATCTGCCATGAATTCGCGGTAATCAAGATCCTCGTCATATAGCGCATCTGCATCGATATCGGCGTTGCGCACGACACGGATCAGTGATTTCCCCTTGACCTTATATCCTTTAAAGATCTTTCCGATATAGTGCAGGATCAGGTCTTCCGAGAGCATATACCGCCCTTTTTTGCCGGGAATCTCAATCAGACGCTCCACCATATTATTGGTACAGGGAATAATGCCGATCCGCTCTTTCCGGCTCCTTGTTTCCAATACGACCACTGCATAGATCTCTTTGTTTTTCAAGAAGGGGAACGGCTGACGTTTTCCCACAACGGTCGGCGAACTCAGCGGCACAATCTCCCTGCTAAAGTACTGCTCCAGATACTTCTTCTCATCTGGTTCTGCAGTCGTAAAATCGATAAGCCGGATCCCATATCCGGCAACTTTGCCCATCAGTTTTTTGTATGCTTTGTCTTTCCTCCGGTTCAGCCTCTTGACTTCCTTCAGGATCGCTTTGATCTGTTCTTCCGAAGTCATGTGCGTCTTATTGTCTTTAATCTTCCTGTTCACAAGCATCTGGTCCTGCAATGAGCCTACCCTCACCATAAAAAACTCGTCAAGATTACTCTGGTAAATAGAGATGAATGTCATTCTCTCACAAAGCGGGACCTCCGGATTCTCCGCTTCCTCAAGAACCCTTTCATTGAATTTCAGCCACGAAAGCTCCCGGTTCATATATATTTTTCCCATTTCTTCCTCCTTTGTAGCTGGCACAGCTTGCTTCCATTTGCCTCCGTTTAAAATTTACATTTCAAACGTTCATCAGCTTTTCTGCATATGGCCATGCGCTCCAAAAATATTTCAAAATAATCCGTCGCCGTACAATTGTCATGAATATCAGACAAAGCCGGTATCCGATTCTGGACCCTGATAGCTGTTGTATCCGTTTTATCTGACCCGTAATCCCTTCTGATGCGGGATCGTATATATTCTATACTAAGAGCAGGTAAAATGGGGTAAGAGAATTGTTAAATCTGGGTAAACAAACACCGCCGGTATTTACGGGATAAATCCCTGTACAGTGTACCGACGGTATCTGATCTTACAGATCTACTTTTAAATTCTGTTTCTCTATGTTATGGCGCTTCGCATATCCCGACAGGATCAGGGTCAGTGCGCCGTCGCCTGTAATGTTGCAGGCTGTCCCAAAGCTGTCCTGAAGCGCGAAAATCGTAAGCATCAGCGCAGTCCCGGTCTCGTCGAATCCCAGGACTCCTGTGATCAGCCCCAGGGAAGCCATGACTGTTCCGCCGGGCACTCCCGGCGCCCCTATGGCAAAGATCCCAAGCAGCAGGCAGAACAGGACCATCGTTCCCAATGACGGCATGCTGCCGTACAGGATCTGTGACACCGTCATAACAAAAAATACTTCCGTCAGCACAGAGCCGCACAAATGGATATTGGCAAACAGCGGGATTCCAAAGTCCACCATGTCGTCCCTTAAAGGAGGTTCCGATTTTTTCGCACACCTGAGCGCCACCGCCAGTGTAGCAGCCGAGGACATCGTCCCGATGGCAGTAAGGTACGCCGGTCCGTAATTTTTCACGACATCCAGAGGATTGCTCCTTGCGTAAATGCCTGCGGCAAGATAGAGCACTGCCATCCAGATATAATGGCCTGCTATAACAATGAGCACGATCTGGATAAAGACCGGAAGCTGTTTTGTGATGGTCCCTTCATAGGAAAGGGCACAGAAGGTAAACCCGATGAAAACCGGAAGGACCGGGATCACAACCTTTGTGACAATGTCCAGTACGATCTTCTGAAACTCTTCCAGGAGATTTGTCATAGTCGGGGCGTTTGTCCACGTACACGCCAGACCAAGGAGCACGGACAGCACAAGGGCGCTCATGACGGACATGATCTCCGGGATCTCAAGCTGGAATACGATCCCGGGCAGCTCTTTGAGCCCCTCCACCTCAGACACGATCGAGAGATGAGGAATGATTCCGTACCCTGCCGCCATCGAAAGGAGCGCTGCCAGTATGGATGACACATAGGCACAGAAAAGCGCGACTCCAAGCATACGGGAAGCGTTGCGCCCCAGCCTTGTGATCGACGGGGCAATGAAGCCTATGATGATCAGCGGGACGCAGAAATTGATCAGCTCCGATAAAATAAACCTAACCGTTACTACAACATTCATCACCGCATTCCCGGCCGTCCGCATGGATTCCATCCCCGCAAGCTGCCCGGCGGCAATACCGATCACGACCCCCACGAGAAGCTTAAACGGGAGGCTGCTGAATATTTTTTTCATAGTAACTCCTCTCTTCCTCTTATTTTTACTTCTTTTGCACCCATTCCGCAAAGGATAGTATTATCTTGCTCCGGATGCCAGAAAAAATACTTTTTATGCTATCTGTACTCCAGATAGTCAAGAAATTTTTTTACTGCAAGTGACGCTGTCTTTTTCTTCTTGAGCGCCAGCCCTATATTCCTGTATGCCGGTATCTCCAGCTCCCTCACAACGATATGATAAGGGATCCTTCTCAGGATCAGCTCCGGCAGGATGCTGATGCCAAGGCCGCTCTCCACCATCGCCATAATAGCATAGTCATCCCAGGTTGTAAAATGTACCTTCGGGGTAATGGCGCAGCGCTCAAAAATCTCCGAGACCTCCGCGCTGGAACCCTTCTCAAGAAGCATAAAAGGCTCCTCCGCCAGGGCATTTACCGGAATCTTATCACATTCCGCCAGGCGGTGCCCCTCCGGCAGCACGACCATCAGGCGGTCCTGTTCCAGAAAGAGCGTCTCCAGCTCTGCATGTGCCGGAAGCCTTAAGAAACCACAGTCCACCCTCCCATCCAGGATCCATTCCTCGATTTCCCTGTAATCTCCCAGGAGAAGCTCATAGTCGATATTCGGGTAATCCTCCTGGAACTCCTTGATAATATTGGGAAGCCACTGTGACGCCACACTGGAAAATGTCCCGATCCGTATCAGGCCTGAGTTAAGGCCGTTGAGTTCCTCGACCTGCGCCTGAAGCTTCTCATATTCCCGGCAGACATTGTCTGCATAGGGGAGAAGCTTCATACCGTCACTTGTCAGGCTGGCTCCTGCCCTTCCCCGCTCAAGAAGCGTCACATTCCACTCCATCTCAAGGTCGTGGATCATGCGGCTGATGCCGGACTGGGAATAATTCAGGATCTCCGCCGCTTTCGTAAAACTGCCGTACTCTACCGTCTTTACAAAAGCCATATATTTCTGCAGATTCGTATCCACAGCACACCTCACCTCCTGTTCTGCGGATTGTTCCCGGCAGCAGGAATCAAAAACCGCAGATATCTGATTCCCTCATATGATTCATGATAAATATTCGCTTTTGTAATTCATAAGACTATGATACGATATCCGAGTGAGTAATACAAGCAGAAAATATCTTTCTCCCCTTCTGGCGTATGTATTTTCTGCCCATATTTAAGATACTCGGATTGTGAGGAGAAAAAATGGGACTTTATCATAACAGAATTGTAGTAAAGGTGGGGACTTCAACCCTGACCAATGACGCTGGAAAAAGTGACCTGCGCGCCACAGACCGCCTTGTCTGTACGCTTGCAGACATCCACAATATGGGATATGAGGTGATCCTTGTCTCGTCCGGTGCGATTGCGGTCGGGAGAAACAAACTGAACATGAACGCAAAACCTGACAGCATGAGGATGAAGCAGGCAGCCGCAGCCGTGGGCCAGTGCAGCCTGATGTACCTCTATGACAAGTTCTTCGGGGATTACGACAAAACGGTGGCTCAGATCCTTCTCAATGCGGAAGATATCGAGCAGGAAGAGAAAAAGGAAAACCTGACGAACACGTTCGACGCGCTTCTTGAGATGGGCGTGATCCCGGTCGTGAATGAGAATGATTCCGTAAGTTACACGGAGATCGAGTCCGAGGACAGGCTGTTCGGAGACAATGACATGCTCTCCTCCGTCGTGGCCGTCCTCTGCCGGGCAAAACGCCTCGTCATCTTATCGGACATCGACGGATTCTACGACAGCGATCCCCGTCTTTATCCAAACGCAAAGCTCATCGGGCAGATCGACGTTATCGACGAGAGTGTCTACTCTCTCGCAGGGGGAGCCGGATCCAGAAGGGGCACCGGCGGTATGCGCACAAAGCTGCAGGCCGCGCAGCTTGCCACATCGAACGGCATCGATACGATCGTGACAAACGGAAAGCGCCCGGAGGCGCTCTACGATCTCGTCAAAGGCGGCAAAGCCGGGACGCTGTTTACCGGGAAATTATAATACACAGCCTTCTCCAGTGTGAGGAGGCTGATTTTTTTATCAATCCCGCCCGCATAGCCGGTCAGACTTCCATCTGTCCCGAGTACCCTGTGGCAGGGCACGATCACCGAGACCGGGTTGTGGCTTACCGCTCCGCCCACAGCCTGGGCCGACATTGTCCCCAGCCCCCGCTGTCCTGCGATCCTGGCGGCAAGTTCTTTGTATGTAGCGGTCTGTCCATATGGGATCTGAAGCAGCAGATCCCATACAGCCAGGCGGAAATCACTGCCCGTCAGATGCAGCGGAGGAGTGAACTCAGGCTCCCGTCCGGAAAAATACATGTCAAGCCATCTGGACGTCTCTTCCAGTACGGGCGGCCTTTCCGCCTCCTTTTTTCTTCCTGCACCCGTCCCGGCTTCTGGATGTTCAAAGTCTTCTCCTTTGAGTATTTCACCGCCGAAATACTTCTGCCCGTCAAACCACAGGCCGGTCAGGCCCTCTTCGTCACAGGCAAGTGTGATCCCTCCCAGGGGCGAGTCGTAATGGCCGATATATCGATCATCCATCACACGCTCTCCTTTCATTCCGTCCGGCGATAACCAGCTTTTTCATTCTGACAAAATCCGGGTTCTGGTTCTCAGACAATTCCTCCTGCCGTATATTCGGATCATGGGCCATCAGGCCGAGCATCTCTGTCTTCTCCGTATCTTTCTCACCACAAGCAGGAGAACCACGCAAGAGAATGAAGCCAACGTAAGGAAAGACCACAGTCCGATACCGGCGTTGTCACCTGTCTGGGGTGCGCCGGTCATCCTGTCGGGAGCAGACATCCCCGGTGTGCTGTCCGTCCCGCCCTCAGAGTTCGGCGCTCCCGGCGCCGGAGAGCCTCCGCTGCCGGAAGCCGCATAGCCGGGTATCTCCATCTTCAGCGTCTGGCTTACATTCCCAGCCGCGTCTTTGACCGCAATGTAAATATCCTTTGCGCCCGCCGTAAGGTTTGTAAGGGAGATCGTCTGCTCCCCTGCAGCGCAGGAAACGCCCGCCACAGTCGTGTCAATCGCTGGCGCGGCTGCACCGCTGTCCACGACTTCATAGTAATAGCTGCCCGCCTCGTCGCTTGTAAACGTCACAGTGGCGGCTCTGTCGCTTACGCGGCTCACTGCCCCGGCCGTGAGCGCCGGTGCGGTCGTATCGCTGGAAACCGTAAGGGCAACTTCTTCAAACGCGCTGGCGTAGTCGGTCAGCCTGGTATCGTCGTTCGCCCCGCCGTTGTACTGCTCGCTGAACACGTAAAGGGTATAGACGCCGTCCGAGAGGGAATCCGGGATCGTAAGATCGGCCGTTCCATCTGCGGCAGCCGGCTGCGCAATCCTGCCGTAATACTGTGGGCCGCTGCCATCTGCGATCATGACGGATATATACTCGTTGGGCGCGGCGGCTGCGTCATAGACCGTCGCCCCGGTGTAATTGAGCGTAACCGTACCGCCCGGCGTTCCTGCGGCGGCGGTTTCCGCTATGTCAAAATTCCGGCTGTTATCCAGCAGCGTCAGTTTCCATTCGTCTCCGCTATAATCGGCAATTTCAAAAATTTCTCCGGCGTCTGCGCTGCCCTGATTTCCGCCGCCTGCCGCGGCGGGGATTTTGCCGCCTACGGCGGCAGATGTGAAGAGAACAGAGTTCAGATTTAAATGAAAAGCGGGACGCACGGCGATGAAACTATTGTCGATCTTGAAACCAATGTCATCGAGGAAGCCGCTGATGTTGACAATCGCCGCATTATTTCCAGGGGCGCCAGGGGACCGGAGCCACCACCTACCCGCGCCCTCACGATCGTAAGCGTTTCTGTTTCTGGCGTAATCTGTGTTTTGCGATATCCGCCCGCTTGCATCGCCAGTTTCATCCTCGTTATTGCTGAATCCGTAGGCAGCGTTTCTCGCTTCATCTATGGAGAGCAGGAAGATTTTGTCGGTAGTATTTTCGCCGCCTGATGTACCATAGGGACTATCGGCATTAACAACTTCGGTGCCTGCAATCGCGCCCTGCTCGCCACCGGAAAAGGCAGTGCCTATGAAATTGTTTCCAGTGAAGTCAGTCCCGCTGTTCCCACCGTCATTGTAAGACGCATCATACCCGTTGAGCCAGGAACGGATCGTGCTTCTTTCCCATGTCACGTCCTCATAATCGCTGTGATATGGCTGCACGTCCAGATTCCTATCAGAGAGCAGGAACAGTTCCCCGTCTGAATTGGACAGCACCCGCTATTTAATAGGCTCGTCGTTGTAGCCGCCGTTTCCATCGCTGCTCTGTGAATATGTCCCAAAATAGATGTTGTCTGCCTGTGCTCCGCCGATGTTGTCCGCCGTACGGTTCGCCGCAAGCTGGATCGCCTTTCCCGTATCTGCGGCATGCGCAGCTGCCGGCATAAGCCCTGTCAGCAGGGAGGCTGCGAGCAGCACACTCCATATTTTTCTCTTGATTTTCATCGCATGTCCTCCTGATTAACAATGCAGTCTGTCTGCGCCTCTTCGCTCTTTAAATCATACTTTATAACCTACTATTTTTCAACAATATTTCCATACTCTCCCCGGCAAACACGAATTTCTATACTGTCGCGATATCGATCAGCGTCAGTTTCTTAATATCTGTATTCTCAAGGCTGGTGATCAGCGCCTCTGCCGTATCGATGGCCGTCAGCACGTTCACACCTGTCTCGATGGCATTTCTGCGGATGACGAATCCGTCTTTGGAGTGCTCTGCCCCCTGTGCCGGGATATCGATGACAAGGTCGATCTTATGCCCTAAGATCAGGTCGAGGAGGTTCGGTGACTCCTGCTCGATCTTACGCACCGGCGTCGCCTTTACGCCCGCCTCGCCCAGCGCTCTTGCCGTTCCGCTTGTAGCATAGATGTGGTAGCCGATATTTGCAAATCTGCGTCCGATCTCTACCGCTTCCGGCTGGTCCTCGTCGCGGACAGTCATGATCATGTTCTTGAACTTCGGCAATTTGATCCCTGCGCCGAGGAACGCCTTGTAGAGAGCCTCGTCGAATGTCTTCGCGATCCCGAGGCACTCTCCCGTGGACTTCATCTCCGGTCCCAGGCTGATATCCGCTCCCCGGATCTTCTCAAAGGAGAACACCGGCATCTTGACCGCCACATAGTCTGCCTCCGGCTGCAGTCCCGGCGTGTAGCCAAGCTCTCTGATCGTCTTCCCGATGATCACCTGGGTCGCCAGCGGCACGATCGGGATCCCCGTCACCTTGCTGATGTACGGAACGGTACGGCTGGACCTCGGGTTGACCTCGATCACGTACACATCTTCGTCCCCGCAGACGATGAACTGGATATTGATCATACCGATGACATGGAGGGATTTCGCAAGCCTTCTCGTGTACTCCGCGATCTTTGCTTTCGCTCCCTCCGTCAGGCTCTGGGCCGGATATACAGAAATACTGTCTCCCGAATGGATACCGGCGCGCTCGATATGCTCCATGATACCCGGGATCAGGATATCCGTCCCGTCGCATACCGCGTCCACCTCGATCTCCTTGCCCTGCAGATATTTATCTACGAGGATCGGGTGGTCCTGCGCGATCCGGTTGATGATGCCGATGAACTGGTCGATGTCATTGTCATTGATGGCGATCTGCATGCCCTGGCC
>CALWMN010000033.1 GCA_944381935.1 uncultured Mediterraneibacter sp.
TTCCGGTACGCTGTTATGCTTCAACGCTTGGACAGACACACGCCGTTGCCTGTCTGGTACTATTATTATATGCGGAACACGAAAATATGTCAAGTAAGCACGAAAATCCTGCGACAGTTTGAATCGTTTCAGCGGATCCTATAATGAGGAGGGATGAGATTGCCGAAACTGGTTTTTACATCCCAATACCCCCGGGATGCATCGCCGGCACAGCTGGAAAATCATATCCGATACATCGGGACCCGTAAAGGGGTAGAAAAGATTGATGAAAGTAAGCGGTCTCTTCCGGCTACCGGATATCAGAAACAATTCATCACGCAGCTCATCCGTGATATTCCACAAGCAAAAGAAATGTTGGAATATACGGATTTTTTGTTATGTCCAACGATAGGAAATGCCTCGGAATTCATTGCCTGTGCGCTGGAGCAGAACATGGATATCCTCGGAACACGCAGAAACTATGTGGACTATATCGCAAACCGTCCGCGCGTGGAGCGTGTAGGGGAACATGGTCTGTTTACGGATGCCGGTGTACCGGTGGTTCTTAAAAAGGTATAAGATTTGGGATATTTCTCTAAAATTTATGGGGAAGATCTGCCGCACTGAGCAAAGGCCGTGTATATGTACCTGAAAGACCACAGCGATCAGAACGGGCAGTGTTATCCGGCAATTGGTACCATCGCAAAGGAACTGCACCTTTCCCGAAGGACGGTAGAACGGGCAATCACAGATTTAGTGCATGCTGGACTTCTTACAAAAGAGCAGCGGTGGCAGGGAATTTTTATAAAAATAGAAAATAGAATCCGTTAATATTATTGAGCGGCAAAATTCGCTTCCCATATGTAATATTGAAAGCTCTTTATCTGCTAGAATCAGTTCCTGAGAGGACAACACTGCGGACTCATTTTTTCATTTTTAAGACTGTAGAAGAACTCAATAACTAAGTTGTAATGCGAGTAAAGAAGAAGTATGTAACGGCTGTTCAAATTTTCTTTAAAATTAAGGAGAAACTTGGTAATCGATGAAGTATCTATGAGAATAGGAAAGTATTCTCCATGAGAACTAAATAAGGATGCTAAATTAATACTGTTTAAGATATTCTTTTCGTGCACACCAAGAATCGGTCTGCACCATCTTAATTTCAGAACTGAGTGGTAAAAATGTGTCACGTACCGATATGTTGACTTAGATAGAATATTTGGGGAATCGGTTACCGTTTTTCCGCTAATTTGCTTCAGGAAGTAATTTTTCAGCTGCAGCGGGAAAACAAAGAACTCAGGGAGGAAAATCAGCGGTTGCAAAAGATAATGAGTAAGAAAAGTCGGAGTGACTTTCGTAAGCTTTGATTGGAAATTGGCTGGAAGTTACATAGAGTCAGCGGGATTACCCTTACCGCTGACTCTTGCAGGTTATAAGATAAATTACGAGTATTCGCATAAGTTTTGCTAATTATAAACGCTAGAAATTGAAATTGATAAGTCTGGAAAAATATTTAAAATAAGAGACATAAAAGCATTGGAGGCATTACAGATGAGTGACACATTGATTGTATATTATTCCCGTAAGGGCGAGAACTATTGGAACGGCAGCATTAAAAATCTCGCGAAAGGAAACACAGAGATTATTGCGGAGATGATTGCGGACATCACAGGTGGAGATTTGTTCCAGGTAGAAACAGTAAAAGAATATCCGGCGGACTATTATGAGTGTATTGACGAGGCCAAAAAGGAACTTCAGGATGGGGCGAGGCCGGAGTTAAAGCAGTACTGCGATCAGCTTAATCGCTATAAAAACCTGTTTATTTGTTACCCCAACTGGTGGGGGAGTATGCCCATGGCAATGTTTACGTTTCTTGAACATTATGATTTGACAGACAAACATATTTTTCCGCTTTGTACAAACGAAGGAAGCGGTATGGGAAGCAGTGAACGGGATTTAAAGAAAATCTGCAAAGGGGCTATAGTAGAAAAGGGCCTGTCTATTCATGGGGCTGAGGCAGCAGATTCCCGGGGCAAAGTTGAGGCATGGATTAAGAAAGTGCTGTAAAAGAAAACAGAAAACACACTTGTGTAAGATGTTAGCCCCAGTATTTTCAAGGGCTGGCGGGGACGAGCTACATTTTAAACGCCTACCTGGTGGTACACCATGGCTCCGGCTGTGCGGACTTTTTTGTCAGAGCATGACTGGAAAGGGAAAACGGTCATTCCATTTCAGACCCATGGCGGCTGGCCAGGCCATGTGGTGGAGGACATCAAAACTGCCTGCAAGGGTGCAAAGTTTGTCAACGAGAAGGCAGTTCAGTTTGATTCTACCGGCGGTGATGAAATGATTACATCTCAAAAGGAAGTTGATAATTGGATTAAACAGGTAGAACAGGATGAAGATGGCTCCACAAGGCCTCTTCCCTATATTTCCGAAATGGATCAAATGATCGAGGAGGAATACCAGAGGGCCAAAAAGCGGCAATAAAAACAGGCGGTCAGCAGTTCTGTGGAATATACCATGGAAGTGCTGACCTTTTTGTTTTAGGATGTGTTTATTTGGAAGAAATCCGGCTGCTTGCGGAATCGCATGCGTGTAGTAAAAAAGGATAGCATTTGCTTCCAAAACGGGTGCTGTGCAAGCAAGAGGACTTCTGCTGATAAAGGAAGCGTAGATGGCTGGAAAAAATAGGAACGAAGATCAGATTTAGGTGGGAAGTGTTGAAATATGGGCGCTTCTCTAAGTAAGGCCGGATTTTGTTTTTGTTCCATGGTATCCTTTCGGTAACTACAGCACAATATTGTGCGTACTTCACAGCGTGAAAAGACGATGATACAATATCATCATCAAAGGAAAATAATCCGAAACAGCATTTATAGGAGGTACAATCGTGCAGACCAGGGATTATCTGAAATATATCGTGGAACAAATCCACTCTGCCGTATTTGCCACCGTGGACAGCCAGGGGAGGCCCGTTACCTGCGCCATTGATCTCATGGATTATGATGAAAGCGGCCTTTATTTTCTGACCGCCAGGGGCAAGAATTTTTATGACCGGCTGAAAGCCAATGAGAACATCGCCTTTACCGCCATGAAAGGGGAAGATACCCTTTCCTGCGTAGCCGTATCGGTACAGGGCAGGGCAAAAGAGAGCGGACCGGACAGGCTGCCCGGCTTGTTCCGCAAAAATCCGTATATGGAAAAGATTTATCCCGATGCCGGCACCCGCAGCGCCCTTACCGTGTTCAAAATCTATGAGGGGACCGGAGAATGGTTCGATCTCTCCAAACAACCGATAGAGCGGGCCAGCTTTTCGTTCGGCGGCGCACAGGCAAGGGAGACCGGCTATTTTGTAACGGGACAATGTATCGGGTGCAAATTGTGCTATTCCAAATGCCCGCAGAAGTGCATTGATATGACGCAGAAGCCTGTCGTGATCGAACAGGAGCACTGCCTGCACTGCGGAAACTGTTTTGAAATCTGTCCCGCAGGAGCAATCGAAAGAAGGTAACGGATTATGACACGGATCATGACGCAGGAACAGCGGCTTGACTTTTTGGTCCGCTGTTTGCTGAATGAAAAAGAAGAATACAGAGATATGGAGATTCCTGCTGACAAGCGGGAAAAGCAGCGGCTTTTGCGGAGCTTAATGAATGTGCGCCCGCCTGCGCCGGCAAGTGAGGAGTTTTTGAACGTGCAGGACGCCTATCTGCAGGAGCGGATTAAGGAACGGGGCGTTACAAAATTGAAAGATCTAACGCCGGTGCAGCCTGGGCTGTATCTCTGGAAAGGTGACATTACCACCCTTTCCGCTGACGCGATCGTAAATGCGGCAAACAGCCGGATGCTGGGATGCTTCGTCCCCTGCCACGGCTGCATTGACAACGCCATCCATACTTATGCGGGCATACAGCTCCGATGTGAATGTGCAAAGATGATGGCGGCACAGGGGAAAGAAGAACCTGCAGGCAGGGCCAAAATCACGAAGGCATACAACCTGCCCTGCCGCTGGGTGCTGCACACCGTTGGCCCGATCATTTACGGAGCAGTTACAAAGACAGACCGAGAATTGCTGGCAGGCTGTTATCGTTCCTGTCTGGAGCTGGCGGCGGCCCACGGCTTACAGAGCGTGGCGTTTTGCTGTATCTCCACCGGCGAATTTCATTTTCCCAATGAGCTGGCGGCGAAGACTGCGGTTCAAACCGTCCGGACCTGGCAGCAGCAGAATCCCAATCAGATCAAGGTGATATTCAATGTTTTTAAAGAGAGCGACTATGAAATCTACAAACGTTTATTACGATGAAATATCTCAGCTGAAACTCGAACTCAATACGGCGGACGCAGTTGTGATCGGAGCAGGAGCAGGACTTTCCACTTCCGCCGGATTTACTTATACCGGGGAACGATTTGAGAAGTATTTTGGGGACTTTATTCAAAAGTATGGCTTTGGCGATATGTACTCCGGCGGTTTTTATCCGTTCGGATCCTTTGAAGAACATTGGGCATACTGGAGCCGGTACATCTATATCAATCGCTGCATGGATGCGCCAAAGCCAGTGTACGGCAATCTCTTGAAGCTGGTACAGCACAAAGACTACTTTGTGCTGACCACCAACGTGGACCACCAGTTCCAGAAAGCCGGATTCGACAAGCATCGGCTGTTTTACACCCAGGGGGACTATGGCCTGTGGCAGTGCAGCGTACCTTGCCATAACAAAACCTATGATAATGAGGCAACCGTTTATAAAATGGTGGCAGCGCAGGGCTTCGCCTTTGCAGAAAATGGCGATCTCTATGTGCCGGATGGGACGAAACGGAAGATGGAAGTCCCCACTGAACTGATTCCATACTGTCCCCTTTGTCATAAACCTATGACGATGAACCTGCGGGCGGATGATACTTTTGTAGAGGATGCAGGGTGGCATCAGGCCGCTGCCCGGTACGAGGATTTCCTGCGGCGGCATCAAAACCAGAAGGTGCTGTTTTTGGAACTGGGCGTTGGCTGCAATACGCCAACCATCGTAAAGTACAGTTTCTGGCGGATGACGCATGATTGGCCGGACGCGATGTATGCCTGCCTGAATTATGGCGAAGCGTATGCACCTGATGAGATCAAAAGAAAATCCATCTGTGTGAACGGAGACATCGGAGATATTCTGACTGCGTTAGAAGCTCAGTAAAATTGAAAACGAAAAGGTCAAAAATAGGTTTCTATACGGTTTATCCAAACATCTTTTTCAATTCATCAAGCAGCAACGAAGCCACGGGGCTAAACACCTGGTATTTCTTCCAGATGATATGCATAGGCGATGTGAGTGCCGGCTCCAAAGGGAGAAAGCAAAGGTCACTGTCCGGTCCAGTATTGACAAGGCCGTCAAATCCGAGAACATAGCCCAAACCTTCCCGCACCATTACAGATGTATTAAAAAGCAAATCATAGGTTGCCACAATATTCAGCTTATCCTGCATTTCTCCAAACCATTTCGGCATTTCTTCTCCCATAGCCTGGCGGGAAAGAATGAGGGGAATATCCATTAAATCGTTCAGATGGATACAGGAGTGTTCTGCAAGTGGGCTGTCTTTCCTCATAATGAGTCCCCACTGATCTGAAGCAGGAACCCGTAAATAATTATACTTTGACAGATCCACTTCCTGAACAATAATTGCAAAATCCAACAGTCCCCGATCCAATCGCTCATTTACAGCGTCTGTACCGCTGCTATAAAAATGGTAACGGATACGGGGATACTTTTCCCGCATGGATTTAATGATCCGGATAAAGTGGACAATTCCGTTCGATTCTGCACATCCAATATGAATATCTCCGCCGTTGATTTCATCAAGCGACTTAAATTCCGCAAGTGTTTTGTCGGCCATTTCCAGAATATCTTCCGCTCTTTTCCGCAAAAGCATTCCTTCTTCTGTCAACTTAATGCTGTAGTTACTTCGGGTAAACAGCTTTTTCCCCAACTCATCCTCTAATTCCTTAATCTGTCGTGAAAGCGTAGGTTGAGAAACATGCAGCCGCTGTGCAGCATGCGTTACGTTTTCCTCTCTTGCAATCTCTAAAAAATATCGCAAAACTCGTAGTTCCATAGGTAAACCTCCTTGGGGTCAGTATAGCACAAACAGTTATTTGAATAAAGAATAACTAGAAATTATTTTTAGATATTTTACATTTCTTGCGGCTGAATATATAATTAGCATGAAGGTGAGAATATGGCACATGCAACAAACGAACGAGGAATGGGCGCCGGATCTGATCCCGCTGGCAAAGAGCGGTCAGATTAAGACCATCGGCGTTTCCAACCACCACCTTGCGGGAATGGGAAAAGGAAATGGCGTAAGCCGGAAGGAAGGTTTTGATGATGAAGGTTCTTTTATTTAATGGAAGCACAACGAAAGACGGCTGTGTTTACCGGGCATTATCTGAGGTCGCGTCTGCGCTGAATCAGGAAGGCATTGATACGGAGATTTTACAAATGGGAGCTGAACCCATTTGGGATTGCATGGGCTGTGATTTCTGCCATAATGGCGGCAATAGCAGGTGCGTCCATGAGGACATGGTCAATGACTGGCTGGAAAAGGCTGCCGAGGCGGATGGTTTCGTCTTTGGCTCTCCAGTCTATTACGCTCATCCTACAGGTCAGTTTCTGTCCCTGCTGGACCGGATGTTCTACGCCGGTGGTGAGTATTTCCAGTTTAAGCCGGGTGCCGCTGTGGTGACGGCCCGCCGTGCGGGAACCACAGCTTCCCTGGACGTTTTGAACAAGTATTTCACGGACGCCTGTATGCCTGTGGTATCCTCCACATACTGGAATATGGCTCACGGTAACGCCCCGGAGCAACTGGAACAGGATCAGGAAGGGCTGCAGATTATGAGAAACCTTGGACATAACATGGCGTGGATTTTGAAATGCCTGGAGGCAGGCAAAGAAAAGGGAATTGTCCCTGCCACCCCTGAAACAGCCCATTGGACGAACTTTGTCCGGTAAGGAGGAATAAATGGAATACTTTACTTTGAACAATGGCGTAAAGTTACCGGCTGTGGGCTTTGGCACCTGGGATGTGCGTGGCGAAGCAGGTAAAAACGCAATTCTGACTGCATTGGAGCTAGGCTATCGTCTAATTGACACCGCTCAGATGTACGATAATGAGACTATTGTAGGCGAGGCTGTTCGGGAGAGCGGCCTTGCCCGGCGGGACATTTTTATCACCACCAAACTCTACCGCCCCAGCAGCAGCTATCAAAAGGCGAAGGCTGGCATTGAGAAATCTCTGCAAGCGCTGCAGACGGACTACATTGACCTGTTGCTGATCCACGAACCCTATGAGAACGCTCTGGAAATGTATGATGCGCTCAAGGAAGCCTATGAAGCGGGCACGGTGCGGGCCATCGGTATTTCTAATTTTGGACAGAAGGAATATGACCGCTTTCTTGAGCGCTGCGGTGTCGTGCCCGCCGTCGATCAGGTGGAGTCCCATGTCTATTATCCGCAGCTGGAACTGAAAGAGCAGCTTGCCCGCCACGGTACGCAGATGCAGTCTTGGGCATCCTTTACCGAGGGACGGAGGAACATCTTTGTCGATCCGCTGCTGAACCGGATCGGCGCGAAATACGGCAAGACCGCCGGTCAGGTGGCGCTGCGCTATCTGACCCAGAACGGGATAGCGGTCATTCCTAAATCGGTTCACCGGGATCGGATGGAACAAAATCTGCACAGTTTGGACTTTACTCTATCACAAGAAGATATGGAGCAGTTGGCCAGTCTGAATGAGGGGCGCTCCCTATTTGGCTGGTACTGAACGGGAGGTGTTTACATTGGGTTATGAGGAAATCGAAAAACGGGCCGCTGAGATGGGCCTTCCTGTTTACCAGTATCAGCGCATTACAGCCCAAAGGGCCATCCGGCTTACCACGGAATTGAATTTCCAGTACCATGAGCCGGGGGAAGTTACCCGCCTGTTTTCGGAACTGATCGGTAAGCCTGTGGGCGAAGGATTCTGCCTGTTCCCGCCGTTTTATACGGACTATGGGCAGAACATCACCATCGGAAAAAATGTGTTTCTCAATACAAGCTGCCACTTTCAGGACCAAGGCGGCATCACCATTGGCGATGGCACTCTGATCGGTCACAATGTGGTATTGGCAACGCTCAATCATGAGATAGACCCGGAGCGCCGCCAGCATACCTGTCCAGCCCCTATCGCAATCGGCAAGAATGTGTGGATCGGTGCAAATGCGACTGTCACCCCCGGCGTGACCATCGGCGATGGTGCCATCGTAGCAGCCGGGGCTGTGGTAACCAGGGACGTGCCGCCCATGACTGTCGTGGGTGGTGTTCCGGCAAAAATCATCAAAACGATTCCGTCCAGAAAGGAGGCAGACGAATGAAGCGGATTTTGGCATTAAGCCTGATGTTTATGTTTCTATTGGGCATGAATGCCTGTGCTCAGACTCCGCAAGAAGCGCCTGCTGCGGAGAATCCGGGCCATTTCAATTTAGAAACCGCTGCGGTCACACTGAACAGCGGCTATGAAATGCCTATTATGGGCCTGGGCACCTACTCCCTCAGCGATGAGGAGTGCTATAACTCCGTCACCGCTCTATTGGAAGCGGGCGGACGACTTATCGACACGGCTTATATGTATCACAACGAAGCTGCTGTCGGTCGGGCAGTGCGGGATTCCGATGTACCACGGGAAGAAATTTTCGTTATCACAAAACTCTATCCCAGCCAGTTTGATGATCCGGAAGCCGCCATCCAGCTTGCGCTAAATACCCTTGACATTGGCTACATCGACATGGTGCTGCTCCATCACCCCGGCGATGGAGATGTGGAAGCCTATCTCGCTATGGAGCAGGCGGTGGCGGACGGAAAAATTCACTCCATCGGCCTCTCCAACTGGTACATTGAGGAACTGAAGGAATTTCTGCCGCAGGTGAACATTACACCGGCTTTGGTGCAGAACGAAATTCATCCCTACTATCAGGAGCCGGACGTGGTGCCATATATCCAGGAACTGGGTATCACGGCGCAGGGCTGGTATCCCTTCGGCGGGCGGGGCCATACCTCGGAACTGCTGGGAGACGAAACCATCTCCGCCATAGCGGAGAGTCACGGCGTCACTTCCGCCCAGGTGATCTTGCGGTGGAATCTTCAGCGGGGCGTGGTTGTTATTCCTGGCTCCAGCAACCCCGACCACATCCGGGAAAACCTTGACCTGTTCGGCTTTGAGCTGACGGATGAAGAAATGGCGCAGATCGCCGCGCTGAACCGGGATGAGAAGTACGACTGGTATTAAAAAAGGGACATGGCGCCTGTGTCCAGAAAGCTGAGATGCAGGAGATTTATGACCTCTTGAAATCTGCAGAGATGCGGGTGATCGCTTCTCCGATTTATTATCATGGCCTTTCCGGGCAGATAAAATGCGTGATTGACCGATTCCATTCATCTGACACCGGCTTTATTGAAGAAGTAAGCCAAAAAATACATATAGGGAGGCAGGACAAAGAAAATCTGAAAAACGCCATCCAAGCGGGGTGCATTTACAACTTCAATGTTGCAACATGGATAAAATTAATAAAAATCTTGACAAAAATACGCATAAACGAATAATATACTATGTGTAGAATTCTTATAGAAAAGAAAAAATCATTATGGATTACATATCAGTTAAAGATGCATCTGTTAAATGGAACATTTCTGAAAGGCGAGTTCAAAAACTTTGTGAGTCCGGACGAATTAAAGGGGTGTTGAGATTTGGAAGATCTTGGATGATTCCTAAAGATTCTGATAAGCCTGCAGACAAACGACGGAATCCCTTCAAAAATGTTCCGGAACCTTAGAAAGGTGGGACGTTTTAATGTATAATCCTCAATTAGAAACCTTTCTCTGTGTTGCTGAGTGCGGGAGTTTTAATAAAGCGGCGGAGAAATTATATATATCCCCGCCGGCAGTGATCAAGCAGATCAATCTTTTGGAAGAGAGTCTTAATCTTCAGCTATTTATTCGTACACATCGAGGACTAAAACTCACTGAAGCGGGCAAGTCCCTTGAAAAGGATGCCAGATATATTATTCAGTACTGCAATGCATCGGTAACACGGGCCAGAAATGCCATGCAGAAAGGCGAAGAAGTTATTCGCATTGGCAATTCGCCCATGACGCCGGCAGAAGCTATTGTTAATTTATGGCCGAAGATCAAAGATGAATGTCCGGATATCAAGTTTCAGCTGATTCCTTACTACAATACTCCTGAAAATGCAAGGGAGATTCTTGCAAATCTGGGGGAGAACATTGATGTGGTGCCGGGTATCTTTGATGAAACGATGCTGGCTTTGCGTAAGTGTGCCGGCCTTGAGATATCTAGGGAGCCGATATGCTGCGCTATCCCGATCCATCATCCGCTGGCCGAAAAAGAAAAGCTGACGATAAAGGATCTTTATGGGGAAAAGCTGATGCTGATCAGGCGCAACTGGAGTCACCATGTAGATCTTTTGCGGGATGAGATATGGAAAAATCATCCGGAAATCCAAATCGTGGATTTTGACTTTTATAATACGGACGTATTTAATGAATGCGAAAATAATAATTATTTGCTGATGGCAATACAGAAATGGCAGTATGTGCATCCATTTTTGAAAATCGTGCCGGTGGACTGGAATTTTTCCATTCCATACGGACTGCTCCATGCAATCAACCCTTCCCCTGTCGTGCGTAAATTTCTCCACGCGGTGGAAAAGATAGCACATCCGTGACAAAGGAAAACTGATAACTTTTGGGTTAATACTGCATAACGAATCGAGACTTCTTTGGAAGTCTCTTTTTTTTATAATAAAATCATCCAAGAGGAAGGGAGGGGGAGCATGGAAGTTAAGAAAGCGCTTGTTGGACTTATTTGTATCCAACTTTACCTCAGCGGATGCAGCGGACGAAACCAAGCTGCGGAATTAGATTTTGAACATTCAAATATGAGACAAAGGGAGTTGGAAATAGTTTCTGTGCGGGAAGATGACGAAAGAATGGAAGCGCCGTTTGATAAAGACACACCGATTGATACAGTAAAGAAGGATCCGGTATTTCGCAATTATGGCCATCTCTTGTTTCCGGTAAATGACTGGTATATGGATGGAGACACGTTGGGGAAGCTGAGACTTACCTGGTATAGCCATATCGATTCCGAGGAGACCGTAGAGATCGTAAATACACTGTGGCAGCGGGCAAATGATGGCGAAACGATTTTTTACGATATATATTCGGATGAAGAAAAGGCTTCCGACCCGGCAAAGGAAGATACCGGGCTGTTTTTCTTTAAGGGTAATCCGGGAGCAAAATTTGCGGTATGCAATGCGGGCGGAGGCTTTGTCTATGTGGGGGCCATGCAGGACAGTTTCCCTCACGCTCTGGAACTTTCCAAACTTGGTTATAATGCTTTTGCTCTCATTTATCGTCCCGGTGCACAAACTGCTTGTGAGGATTTGGCGCGGGCAATTAGTTTTATTTTTGAACATGCAGAAGAATCATTGAAATAAGCAGATAAAAAAGAAAGGAAGAATCAATATGAATAACTTTATTTTTCAGAATGCAACGAAGGTTTATTTTGGAAAAGGATGTGTGAAGGAGTACCTGGCATGCCTTACAAAAGAGGCTGATACCATATTGTTGGCTTACGGTGGAGGGAGCATTAAACGAAACGGTGTCTACGATGAAATCATGGATATTTTAAATAAGGAAGGAAAAACTGTCGTGGAGTTTTCCGGAATCATGTCAAATCCTACTTATGCCAAGGTCCAGGAAGGGGCAAGACTTGCCAGAGAAAATCATGCAGATATGATTCTTGCGGTAGGCGGCGGAAGCACCATGGACTGTTGTAAAGCGGTTTCTTTGCAGGCGAAATATGAAGGAGATATCTGGGAGGATTTCTGGGTCCGCCAGGGAGTGATCGAGTGTGAACCCCTTCCCCTGGGAGTAATAGTCACTGTGGCCGGTACAGGCAGTGAGTGCAATGGAGGGGCAGTCATCACAAATGAAGAAAAAAAGATTAAGATGGGCCGTGATTATCCGAAGCTGAACCCGGCATTTGCCCTGATGGATCCAACCTATACGTTTTCTGTACCAACAGGACAAATGGTATCCGGGAGTTTCGATATCCTCAGCCATATTATGGAGACTTACTTTAGTGAGCCGGATGAAGATAATGTATCGGATGATATCATGGAGGCACTGATGAGAAGCGTCATCCGGAACCTCAGAGCCGCTATCAAGAATCCGAAGGACTATACGGCACGTTCAAATCTGATGTGGGATTCGACTATGGCTGAGAACAGAGTCATTAAGATGGGCAAGAAGTGTGATTTCGAGTGTCATAATATGGAACATCAGCTGGGGGCATATTCAAATTGCAACCATGGTAAGGGGCTGGCGGTGATTCATCCAGTTTACTACAGACATATTTATCAAAATGGGCTTGCCAAATTCGTAAGATTTGCGGAGAACGTATGGGGAATCAGCAGTGAGGGAAAGAACGAGGAAGAGATCGCTGCCGCAGGCATCCATGCGTTGTCAGAATTCATTAAAGAGATCGGGCTTCCGACGACCCTTAAGGAACTTGGAGTCAAGAAAGAGCAGTTAAAGGAGATTGCCGATTCCTGCGGTATCTCTCAGGGAAGTTATAAGATCATGACTCACGAAGAAATCCTTCAGATTTTTGAAGAGTGCTATGAGTAAAAAGGACAGACTAAGAGAGGAGAACAGCAATTATGAAGAAACAATGGACCATTATTTTGAGCCTTGCAGTTATGATGGGACTTGCCGGGTGCAGCAGAAGTTCTGAAGCTGAAAGCACAGCTTTACAGACAACAGAAGCGGCTTCAGAGGAAACGGCAGGATCAGCCGGAGACAGCAGTGGACAGCAAGGCGGCACTTTGGTTGTATATTATTCCGCCACCGGAAATACGGAAGCTGCAGCTAACTACATTGCTGAGCTTACGGGAGCAGATCTATTTGAACTGGAGCCGGTTGAGCCTTATACCGATGCGGATCTGAATTGGACGGATGATAACAGCAGGGTCACTCTTGAGCATGAGGACGAGAGCCTGAGGAACGTAGAACTGGCAGCCGATACGGTAGATAACTGGGAAAGCTATGATACAGTATTTATCGGCTATCCTATCTGGTGGGGAATAGTAGCATGGCCCGTCAACCCTTTTGTGGAAAATAATGATTTTACCGGAAAGACGGTAATTCCGTTTTGTACTTCTTCCAGTTCAGGAATTGGAGACAGCGGAAATCTGCTCGCTGAAATGGCAGGTACTGGAGACTGGCAGGAAGGAATGAGATTCAGCTCTCGTGTTTCTGAAGGAGATGTGCAGGAATGGCTTGACGGACTGAATCTGTAATTGGAAAAAGGAGGATGACGTGCGATATGATAAAAAAATCCAATAAAAAGCTTCCTCTCGCTGTTATAGCGGGAGCAGCAATGCTTTTGCTGGCGGCCTGCGGAGACGGCAGTTCAGAATCAACGGCCGCCAACGCAGAGACAGCACAGAAAACGGAAGAGGAAGAACTGGCTGATGGCGTAGTAGAAACAACAGCAGGACTTGTGCAGGGAACGGATGAAGATGGTATCTACCGCTATTTGGGTATCCCCTACGCGGAGACTGCGGAGCGCTTTGTCCCTGCAGAAGATGTACAGCCATGGGAAGGTATTTACGCAGCTGACAGTTATGGCCCAATGTCTCCTCAGGGCTCCATTTCCGGAGTGGGCGGAGATTCCGATCAGGAGGGGACAGACAATAATTGCCAGAATCTTAATATCTGGACTCCGGGCATCAATGACGAAGAAAAGCGTCCTGTTATGGTATGGCTTCATGGAGGCGGCTTCTCTACAGGTTCGGCAAATGAACCAGGATACGATGGGGAGAATCTGAGCCGAACAGGGGATGTAGTGGTTGTTGGCGTGAATCACAGGCTCAATACCTTCGGATTCCTTGATCTTTCTGCATATGATGATAAATACCAATATTCAGCCAACGTAGGCATAATGGATATCGTGGATGCCCTTGAGTGGATACAGGATAACATTGAGTCTTTTGGCGGAGACCCTGATAATGTAACTATTTTTGGACAGTCGGGAGGCGGAGCCAAGGTGCTTGCCCTGATGTCATCGCCTTATGCTGAGGGATTATTTGAAAGAGGGATCGTAGAGAGCGGTGCTACTGCAACGATGGGTCCGGTATTTAATTCACAGGAGGCCAGCACAAGACTTGCAGAAAATATCCTGGATAAACTGGATATCGATCCTGAAAATATTGATGAAATCCAGAATGTGCCGATTGATGAACTTCAGGCAGCCGCCACAGAAGCACTTTCTGAAACAGGAAATGAACTCCAGATCCCGGCTGCACTTGGCGGAGGATATTCTATGGATTGGCAGCCGGTAATAGACGGAGATTTCTTGCCTACCAATCCTGTAAACGGAGATTCCTTTGCTGACACAGGAAGAGATATACCGCTTCTTATTGGCAGTAATCTGAATGAGTGGAGCGGATATTTTGAAGCGGAACCGATAGAAGAAACGGCTGAGATCACAGCCGCTTTGAGGTCAGCTTATCCTGATAAACCTGATCTTACGGCAGATATGGTAGATACTACGACTATTAGGATCCCTATTCTTAATATCATGGATCATAAGGCCGCACAGGATGGAGCGCCTGTATATGCATATATGTTTACATACGGAGATTCTTACCATACAGCAGAGATACCATATGTATTCAACAACGTGGAGAATGCGACAGAGGAGCAGCAGGCCCTTGCGGATGAGATGAGTGAAGCATGGATCAATTTTGCCAGAAATGGGATTCCATCGGCAGAAGGGCTTCCTGATTGGGAACCATATACATTAAACGAAGGGGCTACCATGATCCTGGATACGGATTCATATATGGCATATCATCATGATGATGAGCTCCTTTCCCTGCTGGTACCCGGATATACACCGGCTTGGAGACTGCTTTCTGAAAACGGTGATGGAGCGCAGGCGGGAGAGCCATCCGATGGAACAGTTACGTCTGCCGATGAACTTTCCTTTGAGAGGGGACAGCCTGTTTCCGGCGAATTTACCGGAAGTGTATGGCTGGAACCACTGATCCCTTTGGATGACACCTATCACTTCCCGGCAACAAACAATATCATTTTTGAACCCGGAGCCAGAAGTTTTTGGCATTCTCACGGCGGCATGACCATCATCGGAACCGGAGGTGTCGGTTATTATCAGGAGGAAGGAAAACCGGCACAGCTCATAAAGAAAGGCGATGTTGTACAGTGCCCGGAAGGTGTGGTGCACTGGCATGGCGCTGCGCCGGACAGCTGGTTCTCGCAAATTGTAATCTTTGATTCTCAGTATGTCCCTGACGATGTTGCTTTTGAAAGCAAAGAGGTCACTGATGAAGAATATCAGAACCTTAAAGTAGCTGAATATGCACCTTCACCATCAGCCGGAGATGAATTTATGTTTGCTCGTGCAGATGAACCTATGCAATCGGATACCTTCAGCGGGCCGGCCTACGTTTCTGAGATTATGGGAGAGGATAATGCTGCAGGAGCTCCTGGGCTTCACTATGTTGTATTTGATCCCGGTGTCATCAATAATTGGCATACCCATGAAGGAGGGCAGATCCTGATTGCGACGGATGGCGTTGGTTATCACCAGATCAGGGGCGAAGAAGTGCAGGTGATGCATCCGGGTGACGTGGCATTCTGTCCGCCCGGAGAAGAGCACTGGCATGGGGGAAGCGCGGATACTTCATTTGCCCATATTGCGATCAACACCAATCCGGAACTTACGGGCCTTACCTGGGGAGACCGTATTACAGATGAAGAATATGCAGAACTTCCAAAAGAATAAACAGATCAGGATCCGGATATAAAAAGCATTAAAATGAAGAGGTAAAGAGAAGTATGCCATGGAAAACAAAACTTAGGCTCGTAACAGATCTCTCAATGGTTATTGTATTGCTCTTATTGATGTCATATTCTCTTCTTGGAGAGACGGCTCATGAGTGGATCGGAATCGTTATGTTCCTTCTCTTTATCCTTCATCATGGAATAAACAGTTCCTGGATCAGAAACCTGAGAGGCGGGAAATATACAGTATCCCGTCTGGTCCGCACTGTCATAGATATGCTTATCCTCTTTACTATGTTGGGCTCCATGTTAAGCGGGATCGTAATCTCAAGACATATTTTTTCCTTTCTGCCATTCGGCCCTGAAGCCGGGGAGACAGGAAGGGCAGTACATATGTTTTTCGCTTTCTGGGGATTTATCCTGATGTGCCTTCATGGAGGCATGCATCTTAAAATGATCGCCGGAATGATACATAAGGATAGAGGAAAAACAGAAGGCCGCATGTTCAGCCTGTGTGCGCTTTTGGCAGTGGTTTACGGAGCCTGTGCCTTTTATCGGAGACAGATCATTTCCTATTTGTTTTTACAGACTCATTTTCTGATGCTGGGTTTTGATGAAACATTAGCCTCTTATCTGTTTGATTATTTTATGATTATGATCTTTTTTATGTGGATCGGCTATCACTTGGACAAAATTTTGAAATACAACGTTAAAGGCAAAATGAGGTAAAGATGAAAATGAAAAAAATATTTTTAAGAATGGCAGCAGCTATTGTTATGATGACAGCGGCTATGTCCATGACAGTATTTGCCGCAGGTTGGACTTCCGGACAGGGAGAAAACCATACAAGATGGTGGTATGACCTTGGAAACGGAGAGTACTATGGCCAGTCAGGGCAGCCGGTGGAATGGCAGTGGCTTGACGGAAATCAGGATGGCATAGCAGAGTGCTATGCTTTTGACAGTGAGGGCTGGATGTATGCGGATACTACAACTCCGGATGGCTATACGGTCGATGCGAATGGAGCCTGGACGGTCAATGGCGCTGTGCAGACCTTAGGGGTAGCAGCAGGATATGCTGGGACAGGCAAAGCCGCTTCTTCTGCTGGAACCGGGGAAGAACCTGATCTGGAAGAAGGGAACAGAATCCTGATTGCATATTTCTCCAAGACCGGAAATACAGAAGAGGCGGCTTTGGCAATACAAAATATTACAGGGGCTGATATGTTTGAAATCACGGCTGCAGATGAATACCCCCAGAGTTATCAGGCAACTGTTGACAGAGCGAGAATGGAACTGGATACGAATGCACGACCTGCGCTTGCTTCGGATATGAATGATATACAGGATTACGATGTGATTTTGCTGGGCTATCCCATCTGGTGGCACACAGAGCCTATGATTATCAACACGTTTCTGGAAAGCCATAATCTGGATGGAACACTGGTTCTTCCATTCTGCACCAGCGGCGGCAGTGATATCAGTGAAAGCATGCCGGATCTGACGGCTATCGCGAATGCGAGGGGAGCTAGAGTTGGTACAGGACTTACGGCTAATTACATAGATGATAGTATCATAAGTAATTGGCTTTCCGAAAATGGTATTGCATTGTAGCTTTCGGGTAAAAAATACTATCTTTGATATGAATAAAAAGGAGAAAGATATATGAGAAAGAAAAATTTGACGGCTATACTGGTCATTACAGCAGCAATCGCTGCAGCATCCATGACCGGTTGTGCGAATTCATCAGGAAGTGCCCGGACGGAAGCTGCGACGAGTGCGGCGGAAGCGGAGGAGACGACGGCAGAGGCCGTAGAAGAGACAACGGCAGCTGAAACGGAAAATAGTGCAGAGACAGAGATAGCGGAAGATGGAGATTCAACAAATGGCGATGATGTGCTTATGATAGCAGATCAGGGTATTTTCTCTGCCGGCGGAACCACCGTTACTTCTGAAGGAACTTTCGATCCGGAGAATCATTGGGAGGAGAGCGGAGCAGGACAAACTGCCCATGTAGATCATGCAAATGTGCTTTATCAGATACCGGCTGAGGAAACGGGGCTCCCTATGGTGTTCCTTCACGGATACGGGCAGTCGCGTATGGGCTGGATGACGACTCCGGATGGAAGGGAAGGATGGTCGGATATGTTCCTCCGTATGGGACACAGTGTATGGCTGATCGATGAGCCTCACAGAGGAGAGGCCGGGGCAACATCCGTAAGCGGTGATATCAGTACGAAAACTTTGGATCAGCGATGGTATACCCAGTTCCGTATCGGCAGATGGGAAAATGGAGAATCGGTCGTAAATGACGGTTCTCAGTTTCCCAATGATCCGGAATCTGTGGACCAGTTCTTCCGTCAGATGACACCGGATACAGGCATGACAAGCGATATGGGAGCAGACTTTGACAATGATCTTGTGGCGCAGGCTGTAGCAGCAACGATTGATGAGGTTTATGAACGCACGGGAAAGGACTCGATTCTTGTGACCCATTCTCAGGGAGGCGGTCCCGGCTGGACGGCTGCAAAGTATACCGATCACATAGCCGCCATTGTAGCCATTGAGCCAGGTGGAGCTCCTGCTCCGGATTCAGAAGATTTCAGCGCTGTGCTTGAGAAGGACATCCCCATAACGATGTATTTTGGAGATTATATTGATAACGGCGATCCTGCAATCCAGGCGACTGCGGCATGGCAGAGTATGCGGCAGACCTGCTATGATTTCGAGACTGCATATAACGAACAGGGAGGAAACTGCACGGTAGTGGATCTTCCCGAAGAAGGAATTACCGGTAATGATCACTTTATGTTCCAGGATCTCAATAACGATGTGATAGCGGATCACATTGAAACTTGGATTGAGGAAAATGTAGGATAAAGCACAAAACTCTCTTTTAAATAGAAATGGCCCTCTTCGCATCAAAATGCGGAGGGGCTTGAAATGTTAAGAGGAAACGAAAGATGGAGGAAAAATCAGAACAATATTTATTTGAACGGATGCCTGTGGCAAAAGCAGTTGCAACGCTGGCAATTCCCACAATCATAAGCCAAGTAGAAAATGGGTAAAGGATTTTGCTTGTAGGTTGCGTGAGTGTGGTGTTAATGCGCGGTTGGATATGTTTTACTTAAAACTTGGTCAAGACTTGCCGCAACGGATGACAAATGAATTAATAATGGCCGATAAAGTTCTGCTTATATGTGACAAATATTATGCTGAAAAAGCCGATAACAGAAACGGCGAATGGACGCTTACGGTTCACGATGTCTTGTCTTTCGCCGCCTGCTTGGTTGCCCCGGCGAGTTCTTCCCGGCAAAGAGGATCGGGGCGCACCGTTCCGGGATACGGTCATAGATACGGGCGTGGGCCAGGTCAGGCGGGTTCTTGAGTTCGGCCGGTTTCAGGTTGGTGGTGATTATCATGGGCCTGCGGCTGCCTTGTCGATCAGCGCCCGGATTTCTGCGGTAATCTCCATTAAATATTCGTGCAAAGTATTGTTTTCTTCGTGCAAATGACATATACTAAAAGTAC
>CALWMN010000034.1 GCA_944381935.1 uncultured Mediterraneibacter sp.
ATACTGTCATTGCGGCAGTGGGGGAGAAAGTTCCGACTGGTTTCTATGAGTCTCTTGGCATCCACGTCAATGACAGGGGCCGTGCAATCGTCAATGAGGAGACATGTGAGACAAATCTGCCGGGCGTCTACGTTGTCGGGGACGGCCTGGGCGGGCCTGCCACAGTAGTGGAAGGCATCCGGGACGGACTGAAAGCAGCCGAAGCAGTCGCCGGAGAAAAGCTTGTACAGGATTACGAGCCGCATATGGATGAGAAAGAAGTGTACAAAAAGAGAGGGCTCATCACGGATGAACTGGAAAAAGCAGAAGAGTGCGGCAGGTGCCTTACCTGCTCCGGTATCTGCGAGAACTGTACAGAAGTCTGCCCGAACAGGGCAAACATTGCCATCCGTGTTCCGGGTATGGAGAAGCATCAGATCATCCATGTGGATTATATGTGCAACGAGTGCGGGAACTGTAAAAGCTTCTGCCCGTATGACAGCGCCCCTTATCTGGATAAGTTTACCCTGTTTGCAGATGAAAAAGACATGGAAGAGAGTAAGAACCAGGGATTCACTGTACTGGACAGAGAAGCGGTGACATGCAGGGTACGCTTTCTCGGGGAAACTGAAGTCTGGACCAGGGGCGATAAGACAAGGATCCCGGAGGCTCTCCAGAAAGTGATGGAAGAGGTCTGTACGACATATTCTTACCTGTTAAGACTTTAAGATTTACGGGCTGTTCTGATTCAGTGATTCAGGGCAGCCTGTGTGGAATATAATAGAAATGCTCTATCTTTACAGAAAAAATAAATTATTTAAGGCTCCCACGCTAAGAGATGCCGCAGGACTTACCGGTGTGAAATGCCCGGTCGTCTCTGTGGCGGGCGCGGGAGGGAAGACGACAACAATCCGCTGTCTTGCCCGGGAATATGTCCGGGCCGGAGGGCAGGTTGTGGTCACGACTACGACGCATATGAGAATGGAAGAGCTGCCCTGGTTCCTTCTGGAACCGACGGCAGATGCAATCCGGGAAAAACTATCCCGGTACGGGCAGGTGTGGACGGGACTGCCTGCAGAGCCGGGAAAGATGAAGGGGATCCCGGAGCAGCTTTTCAAAGAATTATGGAAGCAGAAGCTGCCGGTTCTCATCGAGGCGGACGGGGCAAAGTGCCTGCCTCTTAAAGTCCCGGCAGAGCACGAACCGGTCATCCCGGATAAAACGACGCATGTCTTCTATGTGTTTGGTTTGGATGCAGTGGGATGCAGGATAGCGGATGTCTGCTTCCGGTATGAGCGTGCGGCAGATTTGTTGGATAAGAACATTACAGACTGTATTACTGCACACGACATTGCCTTCCTTGCCTGTTCTGAACAGGCGGGGAGAAAGGGATGTCCCGCAGATGCGGAATATACGGTCGTTTTAAATAAGGCGGATGACAAGGCGCGGATGGACACTGCGCTTGCGATATGTAAAATGATCGAAAGCATGGGGGATACGAGAGTCATCGTGTCAAACCACAAGGAGACATAAAGAATGAAGATACTGATCAGAGGGGCAGGGGATCTGGCAACCGGGATCGCATCACGGCTGTACGGCGCCGGGCATCAGCTCCTTATGACTGAGATCCCTGTCCCGCTCACAGTGAGAAGGACAGTCGCCCTGTCAAGGGCAGTCTATGAAGGCAGCGCACAGGTGGAAGAGATGCGAGGGATATTTGCCGAAGGGCGGCAGGGAGCCGAGGCGGTTATGGACCGGGGGGATATCGCGGTCATGACAGATCCTGATGCTTCCTGTAAAGAATGGTTCCAGCCTGACGTTATCGTTGACGCGATCCTGGCAAAGAGGAACCTCGGGACGAAGATCACGGACGCCCCCTTTGTCGTGGGGGTGGGGCCGGGGTTTACCGCAGGGGAGGACTGCAACTGTGTTGTGGAGACGAAACGGGGGCATACCCTCGGGAACACTATCTGGCAGGGCAGCGCAATCCCCAATACAGGAGTGCCGGGGAATGTGGCAGGATATACGGTCGAACGGCTGATCCGGGCAGCGGCTGACGGAGTAATGGTGCCAAAAGCAGAGATCGGCGACTGTGTGGAAAAAGGACAGACCGTTGCGCTGACAGGGGGACAGCCTGTATATGCCCGGATGTCCGGCATTGTAAGAGGGATGCTCCAGGGGGGCATACAGGTCTGGAAAGGTCTGAAGATCGGAGATATTGACGCCAGGACAGAGACGGAACACTGTTATACAATCTCCGATAAGGCGCGCGCAATCGGGGGAGGCGTCCTCGAGGCAGTGAGCAGGTTTGAACGGATGAAGGGACGTTACGCGATTGTCATACTGGCGGCAGGGCAGGGGATAAGGTTTGGAGGGGACAAGCTGCATGCCATGCTCGGGAATAAGGCGCTCTATGAATATACGCTTGAGCGGGCGGAGGCGTTTGGGTCGTTCCCCGCGTTTCTTGTGACGGGCAGGGAAGAGATTGCAGAGCAGGCAGAGCGAAGAGGCGTCAGGACGGTGTGGAATGACGAACCGGAGAGAGGAATCTCACACTCCCTGATCCTCGGCCTGCGGGAGGCGCTGCGGTACAGAGCGGATCTTGCAGGCGTGCTGTTCTCTGTATGTGACCAGCCGGGACTTCGCATATCTACGATGCAGCGCATTTTCAATACGGCGGTGCGCCATCCCGGAAGTATCGTATGTGCCGGATGTCAGGAGAAAAGAGGGAATCCCGTCTTATGGGACCGCGCGTATTTCCCTGAACTTATGGAACTGTCAGGGGATGAGGGTGGCAGACAGGTGATACAAAACCATTTGGACCGTCTTATCATTGTCCAGGCAGACCAGGAAGAGCTTAAGGATATTGACAGAAGAGAAGACCTGCATGAATGACAGGAACAAAATCGAGATTCATTTGATGCAAAGGAGTGGGGCGACATGGTACAGAAGCGTAAGGAAAAGAAAGCGATTGTGCAGTGCTCAGGGGGATGCCGCGCGGAGGCTCTCGTTCCGCAACAGGAAAGAAAGAAAGACTGCGTACAGGCAGCCGCGGATCACCCGGAAGGCATCCTCAAATGCAGATGGGGGTGCCTGGGTCTTGGAAGCTGTGTAAATGCCTGCAGGCTGGGGGCAGTGAGTATAAACAGAAACGGAACCGCTGAGGTGGACTGGGAGAAATGTGTGGGATGCGGATTATGTGTGAAGGCATGCCCACAGAGCCTGATCCGGCTTACCACACCGGAATATAATATCCAGCCGACATGCATCAATGAGGAATCCGGAGCACAGACAAGAAAAAACTGCGGGGCAGGATGCATTGCATGCGGGATATGTGTGAAAAACTGCCCGGTCGGCGCCGTATCGATAGAGCGGGAACATGCGGTGATAGATGAGGAAAAATGTATTGCATGCGGCATGTGTGCGGTCAAATGTCCCAGAGGAGTTATCAAAGATCACAACGGGATCTTCACATCCCGGGAAATATAGGAGGAGACATGAAAGAAAACTATTCTTTTACAGTAAACGGAATATTGCACAGCACCAGTGTGGATAAGCCGCTGCTGCGCTATCTGCGGGATGACCTCCATCTTCATTCTGTAAAGGACGGGTGCAGTGAAGGAGCGTGCGGGACATGTACGGTTATTGTGGACGGCAGGGCAGTCAAATCCTGTGTCCTGACTACGAAGCGTTCTGCCGGAAAGACGATCGTCACTGCGGAAGGATTGAGCGAGAAAGAGAAAGAAGCATTTGTATATGCTTTTGGCTCGAAAGGATCGGTGCAGTGCGGATTCTGTATCCCGGGTATGGTGATGGCGGGAAAGGCTCTGATCGACAGGGTTCCTGATCCGACAGAAGAAGAGATTAAGGAAGCGTTAAAGGGAAATATCTGCCGCTGCACAGGATATAAGAAGATCATAGAAGGAATCCAGCTTGCTGCCGCGATCCTGCGGGGAGATGAAAGGATTGATGAAAATCTGGAGAGGGGCGATGCGTACGGGGTAGGAGAACATGCCTTCCGGCTGGACGTGCGAGAGAAGGTCCTCGGATACGGGGAATATCCTGATGATGTGGAGATGGAGGGGATGGTGTATGCTTCTGCAGTGCGGTCCAGATACCCCAGGGCACGGATCCTTGACATTGATTTTGAAAAAGCACTGGATCTCCCGGGGGTGCTGACGGTGCTCACAGCACAAGACGTCCCGAACAATAAGGTGGGCCATCTGCAGCAGGACTGGGATGTCATGATCGCTAAGGGGGATATCACCCGATGTGTAGGCGATGCGATCTGTCTTGTGGTCGCAGAGAACAGGGATATTCTCGAAAAGGCCAAGAAACTGGTCAGGATACAATATGAAGAGCTGAAACCGGTCACTTCTGTCCGCGAGGCTATGGCGGAGGATGCTCCCAGGGTCCATTCCAAGGGGAACCTGTGCCAGAGCCGCCATGTGACCAGGGGGGATGTAAAGAAAGCTCTGGAAAATTCTAAGTATGTGGTCACACAGTCCTACCGGACGCCGTTTACGGAACATGCGTTCCTTGAGCCGGAGTGCGCGGTGGCATTTCCCTATAAAGACGGGGTGAAGGTCTACTCCACAGACCAGGGCGTCTATGATACGAGAAAAGAGATCTCCATCATGTTCGGATGGGAGCCGGAGAGAGTGGTTGTTAAGAATAAGCTTGTGGGCGGCGGTTTCGGGGGCAAGGAAGATGTTTCCACCCAGCATATCGCAGCACTTGCGGCAGTGAAGGTGAACCGGCCCGTCAAAGTCGTGTTCTCCAGGCAGGAGTCCATCAATTTCCATCCGAAGCGCCATGCGATGGAGGGAACTTTTACGCTTGGCTGCGATGAGAACGGAATCTTTACGGGACTTGACTGCGAAATATACCTTGACACGGGAGCTTATGCTTCGCTGTGCGGTCCGGTCCTGGAGAGAGCCTGCACACATTCTGTCGGCCCCTATTGTTATCAGAACACGGATATCAGAGGATACGGATATTATACGAACAATCCTCCGGCGGGGGCCTTCCGCGGCTTTGGGGTATGCCAGAGCGAGTTTGCACTGGAATCCAATATCAACCTGCTTGCAGAGAAGGTCGGCATCTCGCCGTGGGAGATACGTTACCGCAATGCCATTGAGCCGGGAAAGGTGCTCCCCAACGGACAGATCGCGGACTGCTCGACGGCATTGAAGGAAACCCTTCTGGCAGTGAGGGACGCATATGAGAAAAATCCGGGCAGGGCAGGCATTGCCTGTGCGATGAAAAATGCGGGAGTCGGCGTGGGCCTTCCGGATAAGGGACGGGCAAAGCTGATCGTCCATGACGGGAAGGTCGAGCTGTACAGTGCGGCGTCCGATATCGGGCAGGGATGTGCGACCGTGTTTGTCCAGATGGTCGCGGAGACGACCGGACTTGGCAGGGAAAAGATCCTGAATATGGGTTCCAATTCAGAGGTTGCGCCGGATTCCGGTACGACCTCGGGTTCCAGGCAGACCCTGATAACAGGGGAGGCGGTCAGGATGGCGTCGGCAGATTTGAACAGGGAGCTTAAGGAGGCAGGCGGCGACCTGGGAAGGCTGGAAGGAAGAGAGTATTTCGCAGAGTTTTTCGATCCGACGGATAAACTGGGAGCCGATGTGCCCAATCCCAAGAGCCATGTGGCATATGGTTTTGCAACCCATGTGGTCGTCCTGGATGATGCGGGAAGAGTCAAAGAAGTCTACGCTGCCCATGATTCCGGCAAAGTGGTGAATCCCATCTCCATACAGGGGCAGATAGAAGGAGGCGTGCTGATGGGTCTGGGATATGCTCTTACGGAGGATTTCCCGCTTAAGGATTCCGTGCCCCAGGCAAGATACGGCACCCTGGGATTGATGCGTTCTACGCAGATCCCGGATATCCATGCGATTTATGTAGAGAAAGAGGAACTTCTGCCTTTTGCATACGGGGCAAAGGGAATTGGAGAGATTGCGACGATCCCGACAGCTCCGGCTGTACAGGGGGCGTACTACGCTATGGATCATCAGCTGAGGGCAAAGCTTCCAATGGAAAACACATATTATTCGAGAAAGCAAAAAGCAGTAAAATAGCAGGAAGGGAAACGGTGAACCATTCATGAGAATCGGGGCAGTGATAGCGGCGGCAGGGATTCCCGGCGGTTTCCAGGCATATGACTATCTGGAGAATATAGACGGCAGCAGTATGGTCAGGAGAATGATATACAGCTTCCGCCGCTCCGGGGTGGAGGATATCGTGGCCATAACGGGATACAGGGCAGAAGAGACGGAGAAAAGGCTTGCAAAATTGGGCGCCATTTTCTTAAGAAGTCCGGACTATGAGTCCGAGCAGATGCTGGATTACGCTGTGCGGGGACTGTCCTATCTCTCAAAGACATGTGACAGGATATTTTTCTGCCCGGCGGATGTGCCGCTTTTTACCGAAGATACGCTGCTTTGCATGATAAAGGCGGATGCCCCGGTCGTCATACCTGTGTATGAGGGCAGAAAGGGGCATCCTGTCCTTCTTGACAGCACCCTTACGGAAAAGATCGGCACGTACAGCGGGGAACGGGGACTCAAGGGCGCCATCGATGCTTCAAAGGCGCCGGTCTGCCTGCTCCCGGTCGATGACAGCGGAGTAATCGTGCGAGCGCATTATGAACAAGACTTTGAGGAACTTGCACAGAAGGAACATCCTCCGGCAATCCATCCGAGAGTAAAGCTGCAGCTTGTGAAGGATACCCCCTTCTTCGGACCCGGAATCATGGTCCTGCTCAGGCAGGTTGACGCTCTCGGTTCTGTGCGTGAGGCATGTGAGAAGACAGGAATGTCCTACAGCAAAGGCTGGTCATTGATCAAAACCGCAGAGGCACAGCTCGGGTATCGGGTGGTGGAACGAAGCCCGGGAGGAAGGACAGGCGGCATGGCAGGACTCAGCGAAAAAGGCAGGCTCCTTATGGGGCGCTATGAACAGCTTGAGAGAGCGGTCAGTGATATTGTGGAAGAGAAGTACCGGGAGATTTTTGCGGAATCCGGGGATGGAATGCCGGGCGGCGTTTAATTGGTGGCAAGTATTGATTTTTCATATCAGGAAGGTTCATTGCGGATACCGATTGTTTTTTAAAAAATAATCGAATATAATAAGAGTTGTCTTTCAGCCAGCAGGGCAGGCGCATAGACTGGGCCGCAGTACAGGGAAACACCAGAAAACAGGAGGATAATCATTATGAAAAAAAGAATTTTTGCAGCAATGCTGGCAGGGGTTATGGTACTGTCTATGGCAGGATGCTCAAGCGGCAGCAATGACACCCAGGCGGCAGACGACACACCGGTACAGGATGGCGAAGAAAGTACAGGTGCAGGAGAAACGGAAATCCAGGTATTTATAGCGGCGAGCCTTAATAGGGTTATGACAGAGCTTGCCGAGAAGTACAATGAGGAGCACCCGGAAGTTAAGATTACGTATAATGCAGACAGTTCGGGTACTTTACTGACCCAGATCCGGGAAGGGTATGAATGTGATATTTTCTTCTCAGCAGCACAGAAGCAGATGGATGACCTGGAAGCAGACGGACTGATGGTAGAAGGGACAAGGGAGAATGTGGTGAATAACCAGGTTGTGGTTGTGACGCGCAAGGACAGCGGCACAAGCGTGACAGGGCTTGAAAATATCGGGGATGCACAGAGTATTGCGCTTGCAGGAGGGAGTGTTCCGGTGGGAAGATATACCCGTCAGGCATTGATTAGCCTTGGCATGCTCCCGGAAAATGATGACCCTGCGTCTATCACGACAGAGGAGGTTTCCAAGGCGTTGGGCGGAGTAGAGATCAGTGAGCAGGACAATGTGAGCAAGGTTTTGACAGCGGTAGCGGAAGGCTCCTGCGAGGTCGGGACAACCTATTATTCCGATACATACGGATATGAGGACAATCTTGAGATCCTCGAGACAGTCAGTTATGACCTGACAGGGGACGTGATTTATCCCATCGCCCGTGTTGTGAATGAAGAGGCGGATGATGCGCAGACGGCAGCGGCAGAAGATTTCCTGGCGTATGTGCTGTCGGATGAAGCGAAAGCAGTATTTGATTCTTACTATTTTGATACAAATGTAGAGTAGGACCGGGAGAAATTATGCAGATCTTAGAGGAACTGGACTGGAGTCCGCTTTTTATTTCTTTGAAAACAGGCGTTGTGGCAACGGTTATTTCATTCTTTCTCGGAATCTTTGCGGCAAGAAAAGTCGTAAAGGCATCTCCGGGGAAAAAAGCCGTGATAGACGGGATATTGACGCTGCCTATGGTACTCCCGCCTACGGTTGCCGGTTTCTTTTTGCTCCTTTTGTTCAGCAGAAGGAGACCGCTTGGGGAATTTTTATTTGATGAATTTGGGTTCAAAGTGGTACAGACCTGGCTTGGCTGCGTCATCGCTGCGACCGTGATCGCGTTTCCGCTCATGTACCGGAATGCGAGGGCGTCGATGGAGCAGATTGATGCCAATCTCGTCTATGCGGGTCGTACACTGGGCATGTCAGACACCCGGATTTTCTGGAAGGTCATCGTCCCTACGGCGGGACCCGGGATTGCGTCGGGAACGATCCTGACCTTTGCCAGGGCGCTCGGAGAATATGGGGCTACTTCCATGCTTGCCGGGAATATTCCGGGAAAGACCGGGACAATATCGCAGAAGATCGCGATGGTCATACAGGACGGAGATTATCTGGCTGCCGGGATATGGGTGGCGATTGTCATGGTGATCGCCTTTTTTGTTATTTTTCTGATGAATCTTATTTCAGGGAAAAAGATGAAAAATATCGGGAGGTGGTAGGAAGTGGCGATTTCAGTAGAGATCTGTAAAAGACTGCATAACTTTTCGCTTGACATCAGCTTTGAAAGCAACTCAAAAAGGATCGGGATACTTGGCGCTTCGGGCTGCGGGAAAAGTATGGCGCTAAAAAGCATTGCCGGAATCGTAACGCCTGATACCGGCAGGATCACAGTGGAAAACAGGACTCTTTTTGACAGGGGGAATAAAATAAATCTGAAGCCCCAGAAGAGAAATGTCGGGTATCTCTTCCAGAACTATGCGCTTTTTCCCACGATGACCGTGGAGAAAAATATTGCTGCGGGACTGAAGGGAAACAAAAAGGAAAATGCAGAGAGGGTAAGGGAGATGGTGGAGAAATTCCATCTTACGGGTCTGGAGAAACGTCTCCCCGGGCAGCTCTCGGGCGGGCAGCAGCAGAGGGCCGCCCTTGCCAGGATCATGGCATATGAGCCGGACGTGATCCTTCTGGACGAACCCTTTTCCGCTCTTGATATGTATCTGAAAGACAGGCTGCAGCAGGAGTTGATCCAGATGCTGGAGGACTATGAGGGGACGGTGATCCTCGTTTCCCATAACAGGGATGAGGTATACCGTTTCAGCGAAGAACTCCTGATCATCGACGAAGGCTGCATTGTGGCGGAGGGACCGACAAAAGAACTGTTCCGAAATCCTGTAAAAAAAGAGGCTGCACGGCTGACAGGCTGCAAAAATTTTACCAGAGTAACCAGGATTGATGACCATACGGTTATGGCAGAAGAGTGGGGAACAGTCCTGAAAACGAAACGGAAAGTACCTGATGACGTGGCGTATGCAGGGTACCGTGCCCATGACTTTATCCCCGTATGGGGCGAAAGGGGAGAAAACATGCTGAAATTTGAACTGGAGAGCACTGCAGCGCTTCCCTTTGAACAGAATTACTATTTAAAACCGAAAAACGGAAATAATGGCGCGTCTGTTATATGCTGGTTTGTCCAGAGAGAAAAATTGGATATCTTACAAAAGAAGGGGATGCCGGACTATCTGGAGCTCGATGAAGAAAAGATCCTGCTGCTCAAATAGAAAAATGAAAAGATATCAGATATGTATTAGGCGAAGCCCAATGGCCGTGCACACAAACTGTATGTACAGCCATTGTCTTCTTTGTTCATGCCTTTATGATACCAGCGAAATGTGAATCGAATGTGACAATAAATGGAAAAATTCCTGAAGTTTATTAAAACTTCGTGAAATTCACAGTATGCATGGATTCCTTTGAAGCGCTGAGCCATTTTGCACGCTCAGCCTCAAAGCGTTCGTGCAGCCAGCCAATTGCCTGATCCATGCCGTCTTCTGTCAAAGGGAAGACGGCTTTTTCTTTTTCTTCATCTGGGGTATCTTCAAAACACCACGGTTCAGGATAAATATAGACCGTAAAAGTAGTGCTGTTTTTGCCGTCATCTCCGGTAAAAAGATATCTCATTCCGTTATGGCTGCCGGAGAAAGGTTCTTTTTTTAATCCTCCGACAGGAATCAGTCTTTTGTCAATCATAGAAATCTCCTCTTTCTGTTGGAATAAATCCAGGTTAAATATCATTGTGCTGCTTTTGCGGCAAATTCTGTTGTGACGAGGTCTTCATAAGGGGCACGCTCTTCAAGCTCCCCGGCGCTCTCCAGAATGTCCTGCAGAAGATCGAAGCTGCTCTCTTCAAAGATCAGATTGCTCTTCCATGTGTCCTGGCCATAATAACGGGTTACGATAGTCGTGATCGTATCCAGATCAGTTTCGGGGAACTGCGGTTCAATCACTTTGGCGATTTCTTCAGGAGTATGCGCCTGGACATAGTCCATGCCTTTCTGGAGGGCATTGGTAAATCCCTGAATGACTTCAGGATTCTCATCGATGTAGCTCTTCTTTGCGCTGAACGCCGTGTAAGGGACATAACCGCTGTCTTCTCCCAGAGAGGCGACCACATAGCCTTTCCCCTCTGATTCCAGGGTTGTTGCTCCCGGTTCGAACTCGACCGTGAAATCTCCGCTTCCTTCAGCGAAAGCAGCGGCAGTGGAACCAAAATCAATACTCTGGTTGATTTCCAGGTCTGATTCAGGATCGATCCCATTTTCTTTCAGAATATATTCAAATACCATTTCCGGCATACCGCCTTTTCTGCCGCCAAGCACAAGATGGCCCTTCAGGTCATCCCAGGTAAAATCTGCCATTTCCTCCCTCGCAACGAGGAAATTTCCCGCCCGCTGGGTCAGCTGTGCAAAGTTTACAACATAGTCGGTGGCGCCCTCGTTGTAAGTGTAGATAGAAGCCTCAGACCCCATAAAGCCGATGTCTGCTTCGCCGGATATCACGGCGGTCATTGTTTTATCAGCTCCAAACGGAGTTAGCAATTTAGGCAGAGACAACCTATAAAAAGTCCACGTGGTCGACCGAATTATCCGGTTTGAGGTAGATCTCCCGAACCGTGTTCTTCCAAAACGCCCGCCTGTTTTCCGGGGTGAGGGAAGAGTAGATCTCCCTGAAGTCTTTCTGGAGGAGAGCCTCAATAAAAGAATAATCCGGCTCTGGTTCCACAATTACTTTTTTCAGATCGCCCTTCTCTTTTTCCAGCGAATCATATTCGCGGCTGTAGTAATCCCAGTTGACCCGCCCTTTCTGGAAGAGGATGTTCAGGCGTTCCAGCTCTTTTTCGATCTGTTCTTCTGTCCGGACCTGCGGCGGTTTCTTTTTCCGCTGCCTGATGTCTGCCACCCGGACTTTGTAAGCCGCAAATTCCTGCTCCAGATTCCCCAGCAGATAATTCTCCATGATGTTCTGGCTCAGCCGGTGGGTGTTGGTGCAGATCCGGTCGATCATCGCCCGGTTGCAGCGGTAGTAGCAGTAATCCCGCTTTTCCCCTGTCTTACGGTTGATAATTGACTTGCAGCCGGTCCCACATAAGAGCTGCCCGCATGAAGGGCATCTGATCATGCCTGAAAAATAATAGATCCGGCCGGAAGGGGCGTGCTTGATATTCCTTTTGCTGATCTTCTGCAGGCGGCCCCACCTTTCCTCTGAGACATAGGGCGGGCAGTAGGGGATCCCCCGGTATGTACCCTTGTAAAACTCACTGGAAAGCATAGTCCTAAGCACTCCGTAGGAAAACGTCGGGTCATAATTCCTCTGTATGTACCGGATGGTCCCCTGCTTGCTCTGGTGTTTTTCAAAGTAATCATAGAAGGCATTTACCATTTCCTCCTGTTCCGGGTCCTTGACCATGCATTTTTTCCCATCCACGATCCCCACCTTGTAGCCGCGCGGCATATTCGCATCCCCGAAGATTACTTTTCCCTGGCGAACCGATGCCTCGTTCACGAACTTGATACGCTCAGAAGTCGTGTCAACCTCATTCTGGCCAATCGAGAGTACTACATTGAGCTGCAGGCGCCCGTCCCTCGTCTCCATATTAATTCCCGGTTCAGAGGCGGATATCCAGTGGACATTATATTCGTCCAGGATATCCTGGACCTTATAGAAATCCGACATGTTGCGGAACCATCGGTCCAGGCGCCAGAACAGGATTACGTCGATTTTTCCTGCTTTGACATCTTCCAGCAGGGCGTGGATCGCTTTCCGCTTTTTCAGCTCTTTCCGCGCCGTCTTCCCTTCATCCGCATAGACCCCTACCGGGACCATGCCGTGCTCTTTTGCATAGCATACTAGGTAATCTTTCTGCGCTTCAAGCGACTTCCCGTGCATGAGCTGTTCCGAAGTCGAGACACGGATATAGATTGCACAGCGTTTAATTTTTTCTGACATGATATCATCTCCTTATTCATTTGTATGTGTAACAAATACAAAAATAACAGCCAGACGATGAACTTATGTTCTGGATTGAATGGCTGCCCCGAAGATGATACAATACTCTGTGTGATAAACTATTGTATGTCCTTCGGGATATACTCCTGGACCGTCCGGTGTTGGCGCATCGGGCGGTTGACTTTTTAAGCACATTTGCTATAATGTACTTAACAGGATAGCCGGAAGGTGACTGCACCTCACCCGACCCGGCGAAACTTAAGATTTATGAAATAGTCGTCAGCTTTGTCAGGGCAGGACGGCTATTTTTTATGCGTATAATTCAGAATGGCTATAATCAGTAGAGCAATGCTCACGATTAGGCTGAGTTCCTCATATGTACTCATAATTACCACCCCCTCCGCAGGATTCTCGGAACGGGTGGGAGCTCGTCCTCTGGCTACCCGGGTAAATACGTTATTTGGTTAGGACGACCCCGGCGGCTCGGAGGAGCGCCGGGGTGGTTTTATTATCTGCAACAACGTTTACAAGGTGAATACCCAGCATCCTTAGCCTTGTCTAAAGGAATTTCCCATACATTTTGTATTCCACTGCAATGTGGATTTTTATGATATTTATTGCTTTTTTCAGAGACAAACACAGTATCTTTAGGAATTATATTCATATTTAGTACCTGGCCGAGATATGTAATATCTTGAGGAAAACAGGAGCAGTGTTTAGATACTTCGGTTTCTAATACTTGAGTCAAATAATCATAAGGTCTTGAATATTGAAATAAATCAAGCAAGAAAAGCAATTGACTGAACCCGCCTATATTGCCTTGTATTTGCTGCCCAAAAATTTCATTTGCCCGAAGTGTACTCTGACAAGTGTAATTATATATACGTCCTCCATGTGCAGCTGCATTTCGATATTCTATGCATATAAACAATGTGTCCATCATTAATTTCTTTAATGAGTTGATTGGAAGTTTGAGCATATCAATATCATATAATCGTTTTACCATTTTTTCCTGTTCAGGTGTCTTAAATAAATCAATAAAGTTTACTGTTGTAGTAAAAAAAATACTTTTGAATAAAATCCACGGCGGTACAATTCCGTGTTCGGTTTTGTAGTGATAAATGGGATTTTTATCAGTGTTTAAAGTGCCCTTTAAAGTGTCAAGTATTCCTGGCAAGGTGAAACGCCGTTTACTTTTGCGTTTGTTTTGATAATTACGATATTGTAAGTAGTCATCTTGATGTACACCAAATGATTGAGCGATGGTGTCGGCGGCGGCTTCTTTTATATGTTCTTCCAAATCTAGCATTGCGGCCATAACGGCATTTCGTAAATTTTTGTCAAAGGAATATAAAGAATGAAGCTGATTAAAAGTGACGCCTGAACGATATGTTTTTTTCCCGTTACTGATGACTGTGTATGGCTCCCGATAACTCTTTATTAAATTGGAATACCCAAAAAGAGTTAATGATTTTTTAGCAAATTCCTCATCATCAATTATAAGATTTTGCTGTTTCAGTTTTTCTATTTGTTGTTCTACAGTTGTATATTCGATTTCATCATTTGCCATAAATAAACTCCTTATAAGCAAAAAGAGCCTTGGAATACAATCCCAAGACTCAATTTGCGACCGCCCAGCAGTCATTCGCTAATTGCAATTAGTATTATAGCATATGATGTAGCCTTGTCAAGTATTCCGAATAAATAAGTTTACCAATTTTTATGTTATGTTTCCACTCTTTCTTGTTCGCCACTCCCTCTCTTTCCCCGAGAAAACACCACATTTTAATAATCGCCGTGGCGGTTATACCTTTTCCATGACTGCCAGATTCGGTATAAAGTAAATTATGTAATTGTCCACTACAGCGTATACTCCGTACTTATCTCGATAGCAGTCAATACATTCCTGCAAATATTCTTCTGTCACATCCAAAAACTCTGCGATTTCATGTCGGCTATGACATCCGGCACAGAATGCATTAATGATGCCGGACAACCCGATCAGCTTATTGTATCCCCACAGACGAGCCTGTCTTTCCTGCTTTCGATTGCGGACATCATTCATATCAAGGATATTACCGACTGATGTATGATGATGTCCAAGCTCTTCTGCAAGGACACAGGTCTTTTCTGTATTACTATTTACAGATGTATTAATGGCAACATTTCCATCTATGTATATGCCTTTCAGATTTTCTTCGCCCAAATAGTAATCGTGCACTTTTATCCTATCTTCAAAGGCTTCCTGTTCCAATTTTTCCAGTTTATTCACAGCAATCCCTCCATATTTTACAGTATATTGGAATAGGTGTGTAATAAACCGGACTTACTTATCATCTTCCTGTTTGATGAATTTTGCAAATGCTTCGATTCTGTCGAGTTGCTCTTCTGTGTATTCAGTCCCGTCAAAGTGTGCTGCACGGGTGTGAGGCTGAGATTCTTCATTGCAAAAATATTCGGCTGTAACTCCAAGCGCCCTTGCAATTTTAATTAATGAGTCTATATCAACTCGATTACTGTCCCTTCGGATTAAAGAATATATAGTTGTTGGCGGAACGCCAGCCTTAGAGGCTAATTCATTCGCGTTCGTGTCTTGTTCTTTCATTAATTTTGTCAGCTTACTTCCAATTCCCATGCTATTATCCCTCCTATATGAACAACATAACATAGATGAGTAGAAAAGTAAATAAAAATATATTCAAGTGAAAAAATATTTGTTGACAATATGCTCAAGTGCGTGTATATTAAAAATGTAAAATTACTCAAGTGAGTGGAAAGGAGAACTGAAGAAGTGGCATACATGAATTTAAAAGGGGAGATGGCGAAAAAACATATTACAAATGAATCAATCGCTAATCTTCTTGGAATCCATCGCAATAGTGTCTACAACAAAATAAACGGAGAAAGTAAGTTTTCTATTGATGAAGCATTGGCAATAAGAAACGCATTTTTTCCTAACTTCGATGTAGACACCTTATTCGGCGAAACAGAGACAGGGGGTGATATAGGTGGTGGTAGAGAGAAAGAAGCTGAAGTCTATTGAAATCGATATCGAGAAAAACGTTTTTAAGTTGAATGGAGAAGATATGAAAGGAGTCTCCAGACTTGACATCGATTTTGATAATGGGAAATGGACGCTTCTGGTTACAAAGGATGAATTTTATACACAGTAAGCGCCCAACCGAAATTATTTGAGCAAGGATATGTATTCAAGGACTTCCTTGATCCCGCTTTTGAAACGGCTTTCCATGTAAATGATACCTTGATCGGTTAAAACAAAACCACCATCAACAAACCGCTTAATCATCTTATTTTTCCCAAGTTCTGATAAAGCGCTATAAATATCATCTTCATGGATACCCTGCAAAAATTCGGACTGCAATGCCTCAGGATGATTGAATCGAACAGCTGATGATTTAGGCTCATTTGCTTTCCTGCGGTTCAAATATTCTTCGTAAATGAGGCAGAACATTTTGTCTGTATCCCTAGTTAATTGCATATACAGCAATCTCCTTTCATAATACTCGGCATGGCAGTGCCTGTAAGGAGATTATAACATAAGTAGAGAGGACTGATGTAATGGAATTTACGTATCAAGAGCTTGCTCGATTAAATCAGATGATAGGGATTGCCCTAATGAGTGGAATAGCATTTAACCAAATGAAAGGAGCACGGATGCAGGAATTAATTAAAATCAACTACGACACAGAGCAGCCGACAGTATCGGCAAGAGAGCTACACGAAAAACTGAATATTGGAACTGCGTTTAAGGATTGGTTTCCGAGAATGTGTGAATATGGTTTCGAGGAGGGAAAGGACTTTTGCTCAAAAATGAGCGAAACCTCTGCAAAGGGAGGAAGACCCGCAAAAGATGCTGA
>CALWMN010000035.1 GCA_944381935.1 uncultured Mediterraneibacter sp.
TGAAAAAGCACGAATTCTCTGGGATTGCCTCTTCCTCTCATATCAAGGGTTAAAAATCGGTATTAACCGACATCCCCCCAATTGAAGATTTTACTATATTTCATGCTCTAAGTAAAGTAACGGTTCATCCCGCGCCATCCGTGAAACCGCGCACATGCGCTTCTGCGGCTGCTGCCCGACAGGCAAAAAAACGCCGCCATGCATTGACATTTCGGGAAAAACCATGTACAATTAAGACTCGTGCAGCCGGGGTGTTAGCGGTACCTTGTACCTGCAATCCGCTATAGCAGGGGTGATATTGCGCGGAGGGCGACAGCCGGCAGAGCTGCCCCCGGTAAGTGGCGTTGAGGTCTGGGTCTCACGCGACGGGAATCTGTGAACCGTGTCAGGTCGGGAACGGAGCAGCACTAAGCAGAACCTTCCGGGTGCCGTGAGGGTGCCTGGGCTGAGTTAACTGCCGGGGTAACGTCTGATAGCCTAGTTCGAAGCGCAATGCACGTAAAAAGAGTTGATTTAACGCAGTCGTCACATTTGTGTCGGCTGCGTTTTTCTGTGTAAAAGACGACGGTACAGATGTTTAAATTTCGTTCTGTACCGCCATCTTTTATATTCTTTTATTTGGACGAATTATGCGAAAAACTATCTTACTTCATTCCTCCGTCTATAAACTACGATTCCTGCCGTTGCTGCGAGGAGCATCATCGCCATAATTCCTACAATCGGAGCAGTGTCGCCCGTCTTAGCTGCTTTTGTACTATTCTGTACATCATTATTTCCAGAAGCAGATCCGTCTTCATCTTTCCCGCCGGAGCTCGAGCCACCATTCTGTTCTCCATTGCCGACATTTCCAGCATCACCTGTACTGCCGTTATCTCCGGTATTCTCTCCCGTCTCTGCCTTGAGCTGGTCAACTGCTGCCTGCAGGTCTGCTTCAGCTGCCGCAACCTCTTCTTCCGTTGCCTGATCGTTATCAAATACCGCGACAGCTGCCGCAAGTGCTTTCTGTAATGCTTCAACGGTCTCCTCATCAGCGCCTTCCGTGCTCAGGCCATTTGCCTCATCGATCAGCGCCTTAAGCGCATCTTTATTCGGTTTCAGCCTGAGTTCACTCATCGCCTTAAGAAGATTTCTCCAGGACTGGTCTACCTCATCCTGCATTGCGTCGCCGTCTGCCAGGACTGTTTCCGCTGCCGCCAGAGCATCTTTGAACTCCTGCTGACCTACATCCAGATACTGGCTCAGATCCAGGGAATTTGCAAGATCAATCACCTTCTGAAGATCTGTCTTGTCGCCCTGCTTGAACGACAGATACTGCATCGCCTTGAGCAGGTTCTGCCAGCTCTCATCCACCAATTTCTGGGTGATGCCGGTCTCTCCCGCGTTAATCCTCTCCATAAGGCTCTCTGCATCGGCAAGCGCCTTATCAAACATCTTCACGACAGAGTCTACAACGCCTGTTGTGTCAGCCTCTTTTGCAAGTTCGATTGTGTACTCAAGAACTGCAGTGGAAAGCTCTTCTGGTTCTACCGGTGTCAGATTTCTCTGGGCCTCAAGCAGTTTATCCGCCGCATCAGTAATCTCTGCTTTTGGCACTTCTCCTTCCTCTGCCTTCTGAAGCACTGCTTTCGCCTCTGCTAATGCTTCTTCGAATGCTTTCGTGTCCTCATATTCATGAAGATCTATTTTCTCCGCCTCTTCTACAACTCTTTCCAGCATGTGAATATCCGTCTCGTCCGCCTTCATAATTAATGCTGTAACAGCTTCCTGAACTGCCGCTGCCAGCGCATCAACATCTTCCTGAGCTGTAGATGGTACCTTCAACATGCTCTCCGCTTCCTGATAGAGATTCTCCAGCACTTTTACGCCTTCTGACATGTAATTTTCTTTAGTCAGTTTTTCTGCCTCAAGCATTGCTGCCTGTAATACCGTAAAGTCCGCTGATTTCTCGTATACCGCCAATTCTGCCGCTGAAGCAAAGTTTCCTACACCCTTGGTAACTTCAAACATTACATACCTGGCATCCGTCGCGTCGAAGGATACGTGCTGGAGTCCATCCACATCCTCGAATGTTCCATCCGTGATAATTGGGGTCCACTCGTCTCCCTCATTCTGTTTTACATACAAGTTATACAGATTAACACTTCCATTTCCTCCGCCCGGACGTCTCTGGTATGCAAACTGATTAATCGTATAGGTCCTGCCCATGTCGATCGTCACCTGCGCAGGATTAGACGCGGATACGGTAAAGCCGTTCCATGCACTATGCCAGAATGTACTTCCCTGCTTGTCAAACGCCATTTCGATACCATTATCGGCCTGATCCCGCTCTTCCGAATTAGCCGAATAGCTGAAATCTTCCGAAGAAATCTCCGCACTGTCTTTTAAAACAGAACTGCTCAGTTTATTTTCCAGCACATTTTCCAATATCTCTATGATCTCAAAATAATCTTTGACCAGAACACCACTCTGAGACTGCATTGTGCTCAGCGCCTCTCTCACCTCTGCCATTCTCTGAATATCTTCCGCCAAAAATCTTGTCTCGTCAATATTTGCTCTTCGCATTGCATCCGCCATGAGATTATTCTTGGCATCATCCTGCAGAATGATTGCTCCATATGCATCTGTCAGCTCGGATACCACCGCATCGATCTCTTCCGATGTAACACCTGCCTTCAGATCGGCCGCCTGCGCCGCATCCAGCGCGGTAAGGAATCTCTGAAGTTCTTCTCCTTCCACAATGGTTCCTGCATCTGCTCTCTGTGCCTTAGCAAGAATCTCCTTGAGCGCCGTCCTGTCAACATTTGCGTTAAGAGCATCCTTCGCATCCCAAAGTCTTCCGATCGTCTCTGCAACTCCGACCGACGTAGCCTGGTCATCTGCGACCAACACTTCTGCTTCTGCAATCACAGTCTGAAATGTCATCCATGCCGCATCGCAGGCATAATCTTCTGACGAAAGAGATCTCATCGTTGCAATAACTCCTTCGAGTTCAGCTTTTTCTTCATCTGTTGCGTACGTCACAAGAGCGTCCATCGCTTTCCGCAGCGCGTCATATGCGTCTCTGACATCATTAACTGACGAATCTACATTGGTCTGCACAGCCTCTGCTTCTTCCAGAACAGCTGTCATCTCTTCATAGCTCTCTGGCGTGTATGCTTCTCTATCAAGCTCTTTCGCCTTAGCAATCAGCTCGCCGAGCGCATTTCTGTCAATCGGTTTTGCTCCCTGCACTGTAAAGTTATCTAATACTTTTCCACCCTCGATGCGGACAATATAATCCGTCTTGTCGCCTGTGATAAATGTATAAGAACTGTGTCCGCCTTCAAATGATTCATTCAGAACCTGATCATCTGCGTCAGACTCAGACTGTACATAGACACGTCCTGTTGAGGTTGTATCAAACTCCATCGCATATTCTGTATTCGGGGCCAGCCGCATCGTTGACGGGCTCGTACGTACCGTCACATCACCTTGTCCGCGCTCTCCCCACAGCTTCAGCGACCAGTCGCCGGAAATTGTATCATTTGTATACGGCGCATGTGTCTCAGAAAGATGCGGCGCACCGTCTGCTGAGCGCTCCGGATTAAAGATTCCGTATGCACCCTGTTCCACATACTCAAATGTTTCATTTGCCACATATCCTTCCGGAAGATCCGGTTCCGCCGTCTTCACAATGCGGGTCTCCATAAATGTTGCCACACCGTATGAAGAATTGCATGCATCTCCAGAAAGGGTAACTTTTGCCGTCGTCTCACCTTCCGGCTGTACGAAATCAACCCACATCCTCTGAACCATTTTGCCCTTCGCATAATTATCGAAGTACTGATTGCTCATAACAACCTGGTCCACATAGTTCTCATGAATCTTTCCGTCAGGTGTCTCTACTGTCAAGCGGGCTGTCTTGCCGTTTGCGGATCCAGCTTCAACTACAACGCGGTATTTCTGTCCCCCTTCGAGTCCCTCCATTGTCTGGCTGACCTCTCCGGCTTCCGTTCCACTTATAGTAAGGATCGATACCCCATTACCGTCATCATTAAACTCTATATCTGCATCTCCGCCCTTTTCCCATATCGAAAAATCACGGCTGTTAAATCCGGTATCTTTCAGCGGGCTTCCGACACTCCATTCCGTCTCGTCTTTCTTCGCTTCTCCTGGATAAACCACATACGGTGTCTTTGCTTCTGCATCAATAGTAATCTTTCCGTCAACTACGCTGATCGTATCAACCAGTTCTTTCCCTGTCTGCGTAGTCTCATATAGATATACATTTGCTAAATCAGACCAATTCTCCGGCAGAGTCCATGTAGTTTCGCCACCGTCACTGTTCCAGTGATAAATCTTTGCAGCTTCATCAGGATTCTTTGTCTCACTATCTTCTGCATACCACGGAATGAATATTTTGCCCTGTCCGTCGGTAATCTTATTTCCATCTTTTGTGATCACCCAGTTTCCTGACGTAACATTTCCCTCGAAGGTTCCCATGTCATCTTCTACTTTTAATACTTCATGACACATCAGATATTTCTGCGGGAGCTGATTTGTATAGAACTGTTCTACCAGCGAATTAATGTTATTATTGTGCTGCCATGACATCATAGAAACACTTCTGGAATATCCTCCCCAATAAACCGAACTAGAGTTATAAACGTCTCTCTGTGTATTATAAACAAACTGAGAAATGGCACTCGCGCAGTCCGGATGATGAACCCAGGCGCCAAATCGGATAAAATCCGGACCATTCTCGGTACCGAACATTTCAGCACCGTTCTCCAGAAGGTTCTTGACCAGTTTTTTCTCTCCCCAGCGGTCGTCTCCCCAGCAGTCTACATAGACAAAATCCAATTCCGGAACCTGATCAAAAAGCTGATTCATACGGTCATCAAAACCGCCAGTCAGCATATCCGCATATCGCCTTAATATTCTTGACTGATCCATCCACACCCATCCCGGCTCATCACTGGTTGTTGTAGGATCTCCGTATATCTTCGCTTCCGGAGTCACTCCTGTATTATTAAGATGGATACCGATATTGGAATCCAGTTTATCTGCTTCAGCAATAGCAATATTCATAGCTTCTGCCCCGCCTGCACGGCTGTTTACATCCTGATAATCGCCCCAGCAGGAGTCATGCCCTTCATTTTGATACCCTTTAAATACAAGCTGCTGGCTAAACCCATCCAAATAATTTGACAGGCGTTTCATATTATCCGCCACCTGCAAGAACGGCTGCTGTGCCCCGCTTGCAAAGTTATAGCCTACATGGAAGAAACTACGAGCAGCTGTATCTCCGCCGGGAATAATTCCATCTGTCAGCTTCTTCAGCGCATTGGCGCCATCCTGCCAGTCCATAATGCCGTCGTCATTCGTGTCTTCTGTTATAACAATACGGCAGTAGAGATCCTCTTCATCCGGTTCTGACGGGAACGGGAACATTTTTTCTCCATCCAGTCCGCGGTACATGAAGTCCTGGTTCCAGACGCCAACACTCTTCTCTCCATTTTCTAAATCGAATCCGCGGAAAACAAACTCTTCACCGCCATACATTACATTATTATACATAGATGCAGACAGTCCGTTTGCCGTAATAATCGGAATGGAAACTGAACGGTTCGCCGTAGTGGAAACATTCTTATCAGATATATTTTCTTTCAAATCTCTGAACTGCCGGGCATTCTCTTCCACCCAGGAAGCATCCAATACAGCTTCGTCCTGTGTGCTGTTAGCAGAAATCAAAGGCTGATCTGGAAGATTAATCGTGTTCACCAGCATCCCCTCAGGCTCAACAATATTCTTGATGAGCATTTCCACGATTTGATTTTCCTTAACAGTAAATACTACATCGAACGTTACATCAATACCTTCCGGAACCACATGATAAGTAACCGATTTTCCGTCTTCGGATTTCTCATATGTTGCGGTCGCGGGATAATCCACAGTATTAATCGATACATAGTTATAGCGCACTTCTGCACCATTTAATGTTTTTCCGTTCAGCGTGTAATCCACAATATGCGGGAAATCTGTATCGAGGCGCACGGAAAGTCCGTCATTCTCAATGGTTTCAGTCTGGCGCTCTCCTTCCGTTTCTTCAAAAGGAAGAAGTTCACGGAACACCACTTTTTTCACTACGATTTCTCCATTGTTATCTACATACAGCCCCATATTTCCTGCAACAGGATCTGCCTGTGAAATACTTGATGTATGCGCAAACTGGTCGTCCATCCAAAATGTAATAGAATCATTTACAAAACGAACTTTTACCTTGCTGTCCGCCACGCCTCCAAGGGACATGTTCTGGTTTCCATCCCAGATTATACGGCTCTTGCTGCCGTTGTCCAGGAAATCCCAGTAACCTTCTCCTCCTTCACTGCCAGTGGAAGCCACACCCTGCCAGCTGCCGCTGCCTGCGCGGAACACAGCTCCCATATCAATTCCTTCATAGTCGTAAAGAGACTCAAAAGTAATTTCAATCTCCCCATTGCCTATAAACGGCGACAGTGTGTTTTTCAGTGCCTGAGTCCCCTTGATGTGCAGACCGTCTTCCTGGAGTTCATAGCTTCCATTACCGCTGATGCTCTCCCACATATCGATCCCCTGATCCGGTGTCCATACATATTCCTGAGCGACTCCCGGTTCATACTGTACGACATAGAGCGACGCTTCGCTTCCCAGCGCAAATTCAACATTCAGTTGGATCGGGCTGCTCGCGGATGCGATATATTCCTTCTTCAGAATCAATTCACTATCCAAGACCTCATAATCCTGTCCCGCTGCCAGTTGCTGATCCCCGTTATAAATTGCCGAGATAGAATCGCCTTTCCCAAACTGGACCAAAATGGACACATCTTCCATGCCCCATTTTTCTTTTTCAATCTGCTCAATATTTCTGTCTAGACTGGAAGTAATAATCTCTGTTCTCTCGATGTTGTCCAGCGTTATCTTTTTCCCGCCTCTCCAGATTCTGAAACCATATGTACTTTCTCCCAGACCGATAGGACTTACAAATGAAGTCAGCAGCTGCTCTTCTCCTCCTTCCGCTGTGACATAGACTGTAATATTATTCCCTATCGTTTCCATTTTTAAATGATATGTTTTATCATATTCAAATTTTATGCCCGGAAGATTATCAATTCCTGCATAGGACTCTGAGCCGTTTATACGTCCGGTTCTTTCCAGCCCAGCCCCTTCCGTAATCGCAAATCCCTCATAGTTCTTTCCATCTGTAACTCGCGTTGCTGGTGCTACCGCGACCCAGTCGCCCTGTGTAGGCTCTGAAAACGTAATGTCGTACTCAAGTATACTATCCTTATACTTCGGCGCATCACCATCGAATACAACCCATCCTTCGTTTCCGGTATCTTCGACTATTTTCCCATAGTCAATCGTCACACCATTGCCGTCATCACCAGGAACAATCCAGCCTTCCTGGATTTCCATATCAGTATTATCGCTCTGCCGCTGAAGTATCCATCCCTCAGTTTCCGGCTGTTCCACCGCGCCTCCATTATCCGCCTCCTCTGCCAACACCTGATACGGCATCATTGTCAAAGTCATGATGGCAGTCAAAGACAACGTCATTATTCTTGTAGCTAATCTTTTTTTCACCGTCTTCCTCCTTCGCATTTCCTCTATCATGGTCAATCTGTTTCTTCTTTGCCTCTTTTCTTTCTATCCTTTAATTCCACCTCCTGTCACACCTGCGATCACCTTCTGCGACAACAGCAGATAGATTAGGAACGTCGGCAGGAATACAATAACAACCGCCGCAAACATCGCCCCATAATCGCCGTTCTGTTTCATCGCTGATACGATCGTAAATAACCCAACTCCAACGGAACGTTTTGCATCCACGCTCGCGAATACAAGGGACATAAAATACTCATTCCAGATACCAAGGAAATTAAAAATAGTCACTGTGATAATTCCCGGCTGTGCAAGAGGAAACATGATTTTCCAGAAGGTCTTGATCGGGCTGCATCCGTCGATCGCCGCCGCCTCCTCGTATGTCCTTGACAGATGGCTGAAGAAATCCAGAAGGAACGTCACCGTATATGGAACGCTTACCGCAACGTACAGGAAGATCAGCAGCCCTCTTGTTCCGTTAATCTTTAAAGCCGTTGTAATATTTAAAATCGGCAGGATGATCATAATGGACGGGATGCTCATTGCCATGACCAGACCGCTCTTCATTGCTTTATTTCCCAGGAAGGTATACCGTGCAAGCACATACGCCGCCGGAGCGCAGATCACAATCAGCAGGGCGCTGGATATGCTCGCATAGATAAGGGAGTTCATAAAATATACAGAAATATTCTGCTGCGTCCATGCTTTTATGTAATTTTCAAAATGAAATCCTGTCGCAAACTTCAGCGCCTCTCCCCGGAAGATCTCACCGGATGTGGACAGGCTCGCCGCCAGAATCCACAGCACGCATACAATGGCAAAACCGATCCACAGCCATAACAGTATATGGCACGGGAGCATTCGGAGCTCCTTCCGCCAGCTTAGTCTTTCAGGTATCTCTTTTTGTTTCTTTTTTCTATCTATCGCTGACATCCCGCACCTCCTAATATTCCAGGTCATCGTCCTTGATGAATCTGTTAATCAACAAGAATACGATCATGACACATACCGTCAGGACGCACCCGATTGCCGCTCCCGCGCCGGCATCTGTTGTTCTTATCGTTTTGCTTCCGAAAATCATTTCATACATATACACAAGCGGAACAATCGTTCCGTTTTCTGACTGGATCGGTGAAAACATCTTTGTCCATACAAAAAATGCCGTCGTGTTGATCGTCCAGAATGTAATATTCGTTTTAAATACTCCTTTGAGCAGGGGAAGTGTGATATACCAGAATTGCTTAAACTTTCCCGCCCCGTCTATGAGAACCGCTTCGTAAAGATCCGACGGAATTTTTTCGATGCCGCTGATAAATATAAGCATATAATATCCGACCGCCGAGAAGCAGAATGCAAACAGCATTGCCCAGAAAATCATATCTGCCCCCAGCCATTTTGTTTTGGATAGTTCTTCCAGTCCAAGCGCCGCAAAGATATTGTGCAGCAGCCCGAATCTCTGATTGTATACATAATAAATCCACATTGTAGCAACAGCTACCGCGCTGATCACATTCGGCACATAGATCGCCGCTTTATAAAACTTACTGAATCTGATCTTGCTGGTCAGAATAACCGCAAACAGAAGTGCTATACATAAAACAAATATTCCTCCGATCAGCCATATCTTCAGGAGGTTGACCATGGATGTTTTAAAAAAAGAAGACTCAAATATCTTCATATAGTTGTCAAAACCATTAAAGCTCCACTCAGCAATCTTCATGCTCGGACGTTCGACCGCAAAAAAGCTCATCATGATTGTTCGAATAATCGGATATACAAAGACTGCCGCAAAGAGAATCACTACCGGTCCCAGGAACAGAACCATCATTTTTTTATCTTTCTTCATCTCTCAGACTCCTTTTTATTTGAAGAGAGACATAACTTCTATATTTATGTCTCTCTCCAATTTTATGAGGATACGAATTGTAAGTTAATTGCTTGCTGCTTCAAGACCGTCTACAAACTCCTGAGCTGTACACTCGCCGCCGAAAAGTTTGTTGCCCCACTCTGATATGATCGGAGTCATGTCCGCGTTGTTCTCCATACCGCATGCCCACTCATATCCTTTGGTTGCCTGGTCGAATGCGGGTTTGAAATCCTGGATAATCTCCGGCCATTCTCCATTCGCCGGATCTGCCGGAATCGCATTTGTCTGGGAAGCGATCTCAGCATCCCATTCTCCTGTTGTGATAAACATCATAAGCTCGAACGCAGCCTGCGCGTTCTCAGACTTTTTGTTGATAGACATTCCCTGGGCTCCTACCATCATCGCTTCTGTTCCATCAACACCGCCTTCTACCGACGGATAAGAGAACATTCCCCATTCCAGGTCACAGCCTGTGTTGTTCGTAACCTCATCCGGAATCCAGGATGCATTTACGATCATAGCTGTCTCATCATATCCGATCTCATTCTCACATTCCGGGAATGCGCCGGGAGCGTATTCTGAGAAATATCCCTTTGATACCAGTTCCTCCATATCCTGTGCCATCTGAAGCACTTCCGGTGTCTCTGCCCATTTTCCGTTGTCAACGACATCCTTTACTCCATCCTGTCCGATATATCTCGCCAGGTGGTAACCGAGATTCAGCGTGGTATATGCGCTGTCAAGCGCCAGCGGATTGTATCCGGCATCTTTAATTTTCTGGCATACATCCAGGAACTCCTCCCATGTCTCCGGCTCTTTTTCTATACCAGCTGCCTCAAACGCGGCTTTATTGTAAATCACACCGGAAGCATAGCCCTGATAAGGAATACACTTCAAGGATCCTGCCCATCCTTCTACCGCGCTTGTCAGCGCTTCGTTTGATTTGTCAAAATATCCGTACTCCTCTGCCATATCATCCAGCGGAAGCGCATAATCTGCAAATGTTGTGGACAGCCTCTGGAAATCATCTTCATAGATGTCAATCTGTTCACCTGCATCAATAGATGCGCCGATGATCGTCTGGATATCTCTTCCCTTCCACTCTACCTGAACTTCATTTCCAGAAGCTTCGCAATATGCATCGATCGCTTCCTGGATCGCTACTGCAGAGTTGGATCCTGCATCCCACATAGACCAGTATACGATCGGTTCATCTGCTTTGGTAAAGTCGCCGCTCACCTGAGGCTTATCTTCCTGCTCCTGCCCGGTTTCTCCTCCGCTGCCACATCCCGCAAGCAATGTTGCGGCAATCGCTGCGCTTAATAATACTGCAATAAACTGTTTTTTCTTCATTTCTTTCTTCCTCCTTGATTACATTGACAATTTTTCCTAGATTATCTCAATTCCCACTGTAAAACAGTCGGTATCATTGGGATGCACGATACAAGCTTCCTCTACAGGAGCTCCCCAGCTGTCATCACCTCCCACTCCGCTCTTTTTGCTGTACACTCCCAGTACCGTACACTGCGAAACCGGCAGGCATGCTATATTTGCTGCATTTTCCATCTCATGGCTTGTGTAGGGCAGTGCAGATGCCTCAAATGGAATCTCGCCCGACACTTTCAGCCCCCTGCCATCCTCTGTTTTCACTATAAAATATCGAAGATCGGTCTTATTTCCGTTCTCCTGCGGATTCAGATATGGAACATATTGTTCCGCCACAACTCCTTCTGTGATTCCGAGTCTTTTCCCGCTCCTTCTATCCAGATAAGCCTCCTGCTGGCAGTTTCCATACCACCTAAGATGATCAAATTCCTTTTTCAGCCTGCATACCCAGCCCATGCACGGCATCTCAAGAGCTTCGTTTTGTTCCAGCTGGACAGTTATATCTATGCGGTTATCATAAGAGCACTGGTAATTCACATAACAATATGTAACTGGCGTTGTACTGAGTCTGAACTTTGTAGAGATCCATCCATTTTCCACATCTACCGTAATTTCCTCGCACCGCTGATAAAGTGAAGCCAGCTTCCACTGAGCCCATCGCTCCGTGTTGCCGTTCCCTCCATCGTTGTCAGTAGGGGCTCTCCAAAAATCCGGTCTTATGCTGTCTTCCATGTATTCCCTTCCATCTTTACTAATTGAAATCAGCCTGCCATCGGCCTTGGAAAGGATTGCTCTGCAGTCCCGCATCTTTATGCCAATATTGAAGTCTCCTTTCAGCAGTACTGCCGGCTGCCGGTACTCTGCCCGCATTTTTTTATCTCTCAATATGCTCTGTCCAAACGCTACAGGAGCTCCTTCATCCGCCCATAGCTGGGGTTCACTCAGTCTGGCTTCACAATCAAACAAAATCTCTCCATCCAATTCTTCCCACTGCTTTTTTTCCACAGGCAGCGGAACTGCTTTTTCTTCCTGAGGCCCGACCCTTGCCCGGAATTTCCCCTGCCGCTTCAGGATACCGTTTTCATACAGAGACCAGACAAATTCATATCTTTCCGTGCTTATGAACAGGTTCTTATTTCTGATATAAAGCTTTTCATCCTCCCTCCTGAAAGTCAGCGGCTGATATAGAAATTTAATCTCTTCCATTTTGGGAGTCGGTGTATGATCTGCAAAGCAGAGACCATTGCCGCTGAAATACCCATCCGTGGGTCTGTCATCAAACGAACCTCCCGCTGCATAAAACACTCTCCCATCCTCAGTTTTCTTCTTCAGCGCCTGATCGCTGAAATCCCAGATAAAACCGCCCTGGTATTGTTCATATCGATCTTCAAGCTCAATATATCGGTTTACACCGCCGCAGGAATTTCCCATTGCATGTGCGTATTCACACAGGATAAACGGTTTCTGCGGATTGTCTGTCAGATATTTTTCAACTTCCTCAGGTTTTGCATACATCCTGCTTTCTACATCAGAAGTCCCGTCATATCTTCTGTCCCGGAATATCCCCTCATAGTGAATCAGCCGGCTGCCATCACGCTTCCGCATCCACTGGGACATCCTGTAAAGAATGCTGCCCCCAAAGGACTCGTTTCCACAGGACCACATTAATATGCATGGATGATTTTTATCCCGTTCAACCATAGCTTTTGCCCTTGCCATTACGGCCGGCTCCCACATGGCATTGTCTCCCGGGACAAGATATTTATCATTCGGAGCCACAACCCCGTCTACCTTCTGCCAGGTCCCATGACTTTCTAAGTTCACTTCGTCAATCACATACAGACCATAACGGTCACACAACTGATAAAATATCTTCTGATTCGGATAATGTGATGTCCTGACTGCATTGATGTTATTTTTCTTCAGAAGTATGATATCCTGTTCTATCTCGTCTGCCGTCAGCGCTCTTCCCTTATCTCCATGAAATTCATGCCGGTTGACTCCCCGGAATACGATCCGCTTCCCATTCAAATACATGACCCTGTTTTTCAATTCAAGCTTTCTGAATCCAAACTCTAAAATGGCTTCAGACACCTTTTTCCAGTTCTTGTCATAAACAGCAGCCATACATTTATATAAATTCGGTTCTTCCGCACTCCACAGCTTCGGATTTTCTACCTTCACAACTGTTTCCAGCTCCGAATCGGCACTCAGTACTCTCTGTTCTGATTTCCCTGCAGCCTCACAGCCGTCCCCGTCCACAATCTTCATCGTAATCCAGAACGATTCTTTCCTTTGGATCCGGTTATCAAACCGAAGCGTCACCCCTGCAGTTCCTTCACTCATTGGATCGTTCAGTTCCTGTCTGATTTCCACATCCCGGATATAGATATCCTCCACCGCACGAAGCTCTACATCCCTAAAGATTCCCGAAAATCGGAAAAAATCCTGATCCTCCATCCAGCTTCCACTGCAGAAATGTACCACCATAACGCACAGATAATTTTCTTTCTCTCTCACCTGTTCAGTAATATCAAATTCCGCCGGACAGAAACTGTCCTCATGGTATCCGATAAACCTGCCATTCAGCCACAGCCAGAAGCAGCTTTCCACACCCTCAAAATTGATCCTGATTCTTTTGCCGTTCCATCCGTCCGGAAGATCAAACACTCTTCCGTATACTCCCGTGGGATTATACTCTTTCGGAACTTCCGGCGGATGGATATCCTCAATCCCGTCCCACGGGTATTGAGTATTTACATACTGAGGACTTCCATACCCCTGCATCTGCATATGACCAGGAACACTTATCTCACAGTTCAGCAATTCCTGTTTCTCACAGCACATAATGTCCGGATCGACCTTGTCAGGAGCAGTATAGTATTTAAATTTCCAGACTCCATTTAGATTTTTGACATTTTCCCGAGATCCGTACATCTCATGATCCGACCGGGGCTTAAGAGTAAATTTTTCATAAACTAAAGGGTCTTGTAACCAGTCCATCATTTTTTCAACACCCATATCTTTATCCATCCTGCACATATTTTTTTCATTTTCCCCTTTTGTTTTGTCGATATTATAGCACGCGTTTTGTTTTTAGTAAATATTTATTTTGATATTTAGTAAATTTTATTCTTTTTTTACTAATCTATTGAAATTTTTACCATTATTCGTTATAGTATTAACAGGACGGTTAATCAGAATTAGAGCCAAGATTTATGAAAGGAAAATAGATATGGCAACAATTAAAGATATTTCCAACGCAGCTGGCGTTTCACAGGCAACTGTGTGCCGGGTTCTCAACCACGATCCGAACCTGAAGGTCAGCCTGGAGACGAAACTGAAAATATTCGATATTGCGGAAGAAATGCAGTATACAACGAAAAAAGTACAGGCCAAGATCGATAAAAAAAAGCTGAACATCGGTATTATCGAAGGATATACCAGACGGGCTCTCGCAGATGATCCTTATTATCTCTATCTGATCAATAAGGTAGAAAAATACTGCATCTCTCAAAATATTAACGCAATCAAATTTATGAAGACCGATGGATTGTACAAAAGTACTTCTGACTTGAAAGTAGACGGACTCATCGCATTCGGAAGATTTGACGAAAAAAGCATCGATAATCTGGCTCAGATAACAGAAAACCTTGTTTTTATGGATAGTTCCCCCGATGAATCCCGCTTTAACAGCGTCGTAGCCAATACATACCAGGGAGCTTACGTAGCTATGGATTATCTCTATCGCCTCGGGCATAGAAGGATCGCCTTTATCGGTGATGGCTACAGCCAGGAAAACAGTAAGATCGAAGGACTCGATGTACGTCAGGAAGCATATCAGGTATTTATGAAACAGAAAAAAATCTATGATACCCGGCTTATTTACTCAGGACAGAGGTTTTCCTACGCAGAAGGCTGCCAAATCGCTCAGGATATGCTCAACTGCAAGGATATGCCTTTCCCCACGGCCATTTTCGTCGCAAATGATTCCATGGCTATCGCAGTGCAGTCCATCTTGATCAACAATGGGATTCGAATCCCAGAGGATGTCAGCATCATCGGATTCAATGACCTGCCATCCACTCAGTATCAGGCTCCGCCGTTGACCACGATCCACGTTTCCATAAACGCAATGGTAGAATGCGCGTTGAATATTATCAGACAGTATTCATCGGAGCCGTGTCGTTACCCGCAAAAAACATATATCGCCACGAAACTTGTCGAACGCAGCAGCTGCGCGGCGCCCCGGGAATCCGAACAGCTTTTGTACAGCTGATTATATGGCACAACAAAAAAACATCCCCGTAAGGATCAAGATTTATAATCTCTGATCACTTACAGGGATGTTTTCTAATGTTATTCCTCCAATGTCATTTTCTCCCGCTTTTTCCTCTCCCTCAGCTCCTTAAAAAACTGCCTCATCATCCCACTGCACTCTTCCTCCAGCACACCAGTCTCAATCTCCGCCTGGTGATTAAAGCGTTCCACCTGCAGCAGATTCAGCACAGACCCGGCGCATCCCGCCTTTGGATTCATACAGCCGATCACCACCCGGGGGATCCGCGACTGTACGATCGCCCCGGCGCACATCTGGCAGGGTTCCAGCGTCACGTACAGCGTGCACTCTTCCAGCCGCCAGTCTCCCAGCTTCCGGCTTGCCTTCCGGATCGCCGTGATCTCCGCATGGGCGAGAGGGCTCTTATCTGTATTCCTGCGGTTATACCCCCTTGCGATGATCTTCCCTTCATGGACGATCACGCAGCCGATGGGCGTCTCGTCCAGCTTATACGCTTTCTTTGCCTGGCGCAGAGCCTCCTTCATAAATTTTATATCTGTCTGTTCTGTATTCTGAATAATATCTTCCATCAGTCTTATCCCTCCCCGGTTCTTTTTCTCCCCTGCCCTGAATAGACTAGACTCAAAAGAGACAAGACCAGAGGTATACTATGAATCCCGGTATTTGTTATGTATATGAATATG
>CALWMN010000036.1 GCA_944381935.1 uncultured Mediterraneibacter sp.
TCCTGCTGCCCCCTCGAAGCGACAGCTTTGCTATTGTACCAAACGCTTACCGCTTTGTCAAGGACTTTTTTCTTTTTCTGTTTGCCGTCTTCTTATCAAGCTTTTTTAGGTTGCTTTCAAACGACAGCTTATGTAGATTATCACATCATCGCCTGTCTGTCAATGATTTTTTCAAAAATCATTACCAGATTCGGATCACATCCCTATCCCTCCCCTGATCGTTCCGCCTCCGCGTCATCAGCTGGATGATTTACTTTTATGGATCCGTTTTCAGTGACAAGTGGTATATTATCATCCAGGAGAGGAATTGTCAATATATTTTTAGTTTTTTATATATTTCAGACAATTCACGCAATTCTCAAAATAAGAGATTCCATATCCCGCTATCTGTCATCCCTTAATCCATTCCCATTTTCCATATGGTATTATGTTTTCTATTTATAGCATATAGGTTTTTGCCAAAGACTATATATTTCAACACAAACCAGATGACAACAAGAACAATAATCCAGATAATTGTCAGCAAGGGGATGATCCCTCTGATATTTGTATTTCCCATATCCAGTATGTGTTGACTGATACCTATGAAGATTCCAATGTCCACGCATTCATACTCAAAGTTCTCCTGTAATACTCTTTTCTATTCTTTCCTTCGCTTCATATCCGCTGTATTCTGCGCCAATTGCTATTTTCATCACGCGTTTCCTCTCTTATATTCCTCAAATACTTTCTCTATCTATATCTGACTGTCTCCATGCAAGTTCACACTGCACTCCCGATTATTTTTGACGTATACAAGAAAAGTACCTTTTCTCCCATCATTACGCACATTCCAGTCTTCAGCTCGCCCCTTTGACAATCGTTCCTGCACTGCTCGTGCCGATCCTGTTGGCGCCTGCTTCGATCATAGCCATCGCAGTCTTATAGTCCCGTACCCCGCCGGAAGCCTTTACGCCCATGTCCGGTCCGACAGTCTGGCGCATAAGCCTGATATCTTCCACCGTAGCTCCTCCTGTTGAGAACCCTGTAGATGTCTTCACAAAATCCGCTCCTGCCGCCTTGGAAACGGCACATACTTTTACCTTCTCTTCATCTGTCAGCAGACACGCTTCAATGATAACCTTCACAAGAGCTTTTCCCCGTGCGGCAAGTACGACTTCCTCTATATCCTGCTTCACATATTTCCAGTTCCCTGCTTTTGCCATTCCTACATTGATGACCATGTCCACTTCGTCAGCGCCTTTTTTGATGCTGTCGATTGTTTCCTGCACCTTCGTCTCTGTCGTACATGCGCCGAGAGGAAATCCGATTACGCAGCAAGTCTTTACCCCAGAACCGGAAAGTTCTCTGGACACAAGCGGAACATATCCCGAGTTCACGCATACGGATGCACACTTATACTCCTTTGCCTCCTCACAGATCTTAATGACCTGGTCAGGAGTTGCATCCGCTTTCAGAAGCGTGTCATCCAGATATCCTGCAATATTTATGCCTGACTCAGAGCTTTTGGATGTACCACATGACTCTGTAGAAACTTTATCATATATTTCATCTGTAATCAGCCTTTCTATATCCATATCTCTTTCTCTCCTTTTCGATTTTCACTCTTTCTCCCGGTCGTCCCGGTGTTATACCTTAAGTCTCTGCCTGCCGGATGATTACGGATCGCCATTACGGCACAAACGTCAGATAATGATTTTCTTATGGAGCGACATATAGGTGAGCGTGCCGGTAGTCAGCAGTGTCCCGTTCTCATCTCTCATGTCCACCCTGTATATGAGGAGATTCTTTCCCTTCTTGATCTCAAATGCTTCTGCCGTCACTTTCTTCACCCCGATTCCCGCTCTCAGATAGCGGATGTCTGCATCTGCCGTCGTCACCTGTTCCCCGTGGGATACAGCCGCAGAGCCTCCGGTTATATCAGCCATCGTGAACAGGCATCCACCGTGCAGGGAGCCGATCGGGTTCGACAGTTCCTCCCTCATTTCAAGCTCTGACCTTGCGTAACCCTCACGTATCTCCACAATTCTGACACCTACAAGATTACCGAAAGCGTTCTGTTCGTTTCTGGCCTTACAAAGTGCCTCATAATCCATTGTTGCCGCCTCCCTGTTCCTCCATATTCTCCAGCGCCTCGGAAAACTCCTTCATCTCTCTTTCCATCAGCACAGGGATCCCGTCTTTTGTGAGAAAACAGTGAGTCGTCGACCCGCAGGCAGAAAGCTGTCCGCCTTCACTCATATTATAGATCTCATACCCAAGGGAGAATTTGACCCTTCCCATGTTTTTTAACTTTACCACAATCTTCACTTCATCATCAAACTTTACGCTTTTCTTATACTCGCAGTCAACATGGAGGACCGGGCTGATATAACCCATCTCCTCGAACTTCCTGTAAGGATATCCAAGGCGGTTCATCATATCAATCCTCGCCTCTTCCATCCATTTGATATAATTGGAATGATGTATGATCCCCATCTGGTCTGTCTCGTGGTATTTTGCTGTTCTTGTATATGCCTCCATTTTGTCCTCCTTCTGAATGTTCTTCTATTTCCACTATAGGTTAAACGGCCACAGAGCCTTCAGATAAATCCCACTGCATCGCTGATATTCTTCACGCCCATAAGCCTGATCCCCTTGATGTCCTTCACCATTTTCAGCGACACTTCCGGCAGGATACATGTTTCAAAGCCGAGCTTCTTCGCTTCATTTACCCTCTGTTCCGGCATGCTGACGGCACGGACCTCCCCGCTTAGTCCCACCTCCCCGAACACGATCGCTTTCTCATCGACAGGGCGGTTCCTGTAACTGGATACGAGCGCCATCACAATACCGAGGTCGACAGCCGGTTCATTCATCCGGATCCCTCCGGCGATATTGACATATGCATCACAGTTGGACAATGACATTCCCAGCCGTTTTTCAAGCACTGCCATGAGCAGGTTCACCCTGTTATAATCTGTGCCGGCGGCTGTGCGCCTGGGCATCCCGAAATTGCTGCGGCAGACAAGCGCCTGGATCTCGATCAGGATGGGGCGGGTCCCCTCCATAGAACATGCCACTACGGAGCCGGAAGAATTTTCCGGTTTCCCGTTCAGCATATATTCCGACGGGTTCTCCACCTCGACAAGTCCATTCTGGCGCATCTCAAATACCCCGATCTCATTGGTCGAGCCAAAACGGTTCTTCACCGCGCGCAGAATCCTGTAAGAGGCGTGCCTGTCCCCCTCAAAGTACAGGACAGTATCCACCATATGCTCCAGCACTCTCGGTCCTGCCACCGTTCCTTCCTTTGTCACATGCCCGACAATGAAGACCGGGATGAGCAGTCCTTTCGCAAGGTGCATGAAAATATTCGTCGACTCCCTTACCTGAGAGACACTTCCGGGCGCTGACGCCACATCTTCACTGTACATGGTCTGGATGGAATCAATGATGACCAGATCCGGTTTTTCCCTCTCTATCACACTCCGTATGACCTCAAGGTTTGTCTCACACAAAAGAAGAAGATTCTCACTGAAGCTCCCCATACGGTTCGCGCGGAGTTTGATCTGTGCCTGGGATTCCTCGCCCGATATATATATAATCTTTTTCATCTGCGCCATCTTCCGGCAGACCTGCAGAAGAAGGGTGGACTTTCCGATTCCGGGATCGCCGCCCACCAGCACGAGTGATCCCGGGACGATGCCGCCGCCCAGCACTCGATCCAGCTCCCTGATGCCGGTCGCATACCTCACGTCCTCATCCGCATCCACCTCGGAGAGCGGGATGAGCTTCGCTTCCCTCGCTGAACGTGCCGCTGCAGTCGTTCCCTTTGTCACCCCGGCAGGAGCTTTTTCCTCCACAAAGGTATTCCATTCTTTGCACATCGGGCACTGCCCAAGCCACTTGGATTCTTCATGTCCGCAGTTCTGGCAGAAGAATACGCTTTTCTTTCCTTTTGCCATTCTTTTTCCTTTCCCGCTTTTTCTGCCCCTGTGGCAGAAAGACGGAAAACAGGGTGAATGAATCATTCACCCCGTCCGCCATACGTTATTTTATTTTCAGCATTTGACAACCTTTACCTGTGCGCTCTGTCCGCTGCTTAATTCTACGCTGACACTGAGTTTCCCGCTTAAATTAGTCGCCATCCTGCCCGAGGATTCTCCATCGATCAGAACTTCATATTCACTTTCCGGCTCCAGTTCAAGTGTAAACTGGACGTCTCCGGGAGCAGAAACAGAAAATGAGACCTCATGGTCTGTCTCTTTAAAATTCTCAACTGCACTTCCCGGCACTGATTCATAGACAAACATCCCATTCTTCTCCAGCTTTGTGATCTCGGAAAATGTCTTAACCTTGTAGACGTCTCCCTCAAATTCATAATTATCCTTCTTCGTCTTTGAAGCCAGTGTGTAATCTCCAAAGCTGAGCGTTCCGTCACTTTCTGCACGCAATAACTCTTTCACTGCTGCCATCTTAATTTTCCTCCTAAGTATTTCAGAATATCTCTGCTACATCGATATTATATAATAAAAAATTCTGATTTTCTACTGAATTATTCTTTCACCCGGATAAACTTTATCTCCTTTTTTGCCGTGCCTGCCTCAATCTTATCCCCTGGTCTGACCTCGCCGTTCAGGATGGCTTCAGACAGTTTGTCTTCCAGCTCTGTCTGGAGCGCCCTTCTGAGCGGACGCGCCCCGTATTTCGCATCGGTTCCTTTTTCTACGATCAGGTTTTTCGCTGACTCCCGCAAGGTAAGGCGGATGTTCATCTGGTCTGCGAGCCGTTTTGTAAAATCTTTGCACATGAGTGTCACAATTCTCTTCATATGCGTCTTATCCAGTGCATGGAATACGATAATCTCATCAATCCTGTTCAAAAACTCGGGACGGAAAATCATCTTGACCTCATCCATCACATTCTGTTTCATCCGCTTATAGTCACCGGACGGATCATCTTTTGCCGCAAACCCCAGCTTCTTAGGTTCTATGATTGCTTTTGCCCCCGCATTGGACGTCATGATAATAACCGTATTGGAGAAATCTACCCTGCGTCCCTGCGAATCTGTGATATGCCCGTCATCAAGGACCTGGAGAAGGATGTTGAACACGTCGGGATGCGCCTTCTCGATCTCGTCAAACAGAATCACAGAATAGGGGTGCGTCCTCACCTGGTCGCTTAACTGGCCCCCCTCTTCATGCCCTACATATCCCGGAGGAGACCCGATCATCTTCGCGACAGAATGTTTCTCCATATATTCTGACATGTCGACGCGGATCATGGAATCCTCATTCCCAAACAATGCTTCTGCCAGTGCTTTTGACAATTCTGTCTTCCCCACCCCGGTAGGACCGAGGAAGAGGAAGGAACCGATCGGGCGTTTCGGGTCCTTGAGCCCGACACGCCCCCGTTTCACTGCCCTTGCGACCGCATTTACAGCCTCATCCTGTCCAACCACCCGTTTGTGAAGGACAGACTCCAGCCTCTTAAGGCGGTCTGTATCGCTCTCAGCCAGCTTCTGGACCGGCACCTTCGTCCAGGCAGAAACGACCTCTGCTATGTCATCTTCCGTCACAAAGGGATGCAGCGACTGGTTTTTCTTCTGAAACCTTTTTCTGAGTGTTTCCAGCTTATGCTCGGCTGTCTCCTGCTCTTTCTGAATAAGAGACGCCTCTGCAAAGTCTCCAGCTTTAATACTCTCTTCCTTTTGGACGGAGAGCTCCTTTAGGGCATTTTCCAGGGAAGCCAGGTTTTCCGGAGTTTTATATCCCTTCAGGCTTACCTTGGAGCACGCCTCATCCAGTACGTCAATGGCTTTATCGGGCAGATTTCTGTCCGTGATATACCTCTCAGACATCCGAACCGCAGCCTCCAGCGCTTCTTCTCTGATCTCCACCCTGTGATGCGCCTCGTATTTTTCCTTCAGTCCCCTGAGAATCATAAGGCACTGCTCCCGGTCCGGTTCTTCCACCGACACCGGCTGGAAGCGCCGCTCAAGCGCTGCATCCTTCTCGATATATTTTCTATATTCTGAGATCGTGGTGGCGCCGATCAGCTGCAGCTCCCCCCTTGCCAGGGAGGGTTTCAGTATGCTGGAGGCATCAATGGCTCCCTCTGCGCCGCCCGCGCCTATCATGGTGTGTATCTCATCCAGGAAAAGGATCACATTGCCCGCAGACTCCACTTCCGCAATCAGGCCTTTCATGCGCTCCTCAAACTCTCCCCTGTATCTGGAGCCGGCGATCAGTCCCGGAAGATCCAGTGTATAAATCCTTTTATCTTTCATCTTATCCGGGACAACCCCCGATGCAATTCGCTGTGCCAGGCCTTCAATAATGGCAGTCTTTCCGACTCCCGGTTCTCCGATCAGGCACGGATTATTCTTTGTCCTGCGGCTTAAGACCTGCATCAGGCGGTACATTTCCTGCTCCCGCCCAATAACTGGATCCAGTCTGCCCTTTTCCGCACGTTCCGTCATATCCGTGCAGTACTGCTCGATCATGGAAGCGCTGCCTTTTGCCTCCTCCTGGAGTTCTTCCTGGTACTCCTTCGGATCGATCCCGGCAGCGCCCATAATGTCCTGGAAAATTTTCTGGAGATTGATATTTAACGTAATGAGTATTCTTGTTGCAACACAGTCCACATCCCGGATCATGGACAGCAGGAGATGTTCCGTGCCCACGCGGGATATATGGAGTCTCTGCGCCTCTTTCCTGCTGTTTTCCAGTATATGTCTCAGCCTCGGGCTCTCCTGCGGCTTTCTTCCATCCAGCATGTCATCCGACGGGGCAATGAGCTCATCCATCAGACGAAGGATCTGTTCTCCTTCCACTGAGTTTTGAGCCAGGACCTGTCCGGCAACGCCTGTGTATTCCTCCCGCAGTCCAAGGAGCAGATGCTCTGTGCCAATGTATGGGTGCTTCATCTCCCTGGCAGTTTTAGCCGCATATTTAATAGCATTCTCCGCCTGTTTTGTATATGCCTTCTGCATAATATCCTCCTGTCAACTTTAATGATGTCAAATGAAAAAGCATCATCCCTGATCTATTCATAATCGTCGAAAATCTCATCTACCAGATCGTGAACCTCCTGCCGCGAAATGCTCTTGCAGCATCCTCTGGCAAGCACGATCCTGAGCTGATGCCTCATCTCTTCAAGCTGTTCCATCTTGTCGATGTCCAGCGCGATCACAGCGCCCCTTCTCTTATCCAGGCTGATATATCCTTCCCTTTTCAGGACACTGTATGCCTTATTTACTGTATGCATATTCACTCCGACCGTATCGGCAAGCTGCCTGACCGACGGCAGGGAGTCTCCTTCCCGTATCACAGAAGTCGCGATTCCCAGAATAATCTGATTACAGAGTTGGATATAAATGGCTTCATCACTGTTAAAATCAACTTCTATCAGCATGTCGTTCTCCTTTCAGCGCTGTGTTATACACATATTAGCACAGACTTGCCATTCTGGCAAGCTCAAAGGGGAATGCCGCACTTCCCTGTCAGCCATACAGGCTCTCCAGGAAGAAACAGAAACAGCCGCCACTGCTGCAATAGTGGCGGCTGTCCGCAGATAACAGTCCTGTTTTCAATCAGGCGGTGTTCCCCTTTTTTCCCGGGGAAAATGAATCTCAATCTTCGTCCCTTTCCCGGGCTTGCTGTCCACTGTGACTTTTGCACCGTGAAGGATTGCACCGTGCTTTACAATGGAGAGTCCCAGGCCAGTACCTCCTCGCTCCTTGGAATGGCTCTTGTCCACCCGGTAAAATCTCTCAAAAATCCGCTCCTGGTGTTCCTCCGGTATTCCGATCCCGGTATCTGTCACGCTGACCTTCGGACCGTCAAGCGTCGCCCCGACCCACACAGTCACCCGCCCCTCGTCATGGTTATACTTGATCGCGTTCTCACATATGTTATAGACCATCTCGTCAAGTATCTGACGGATCCCATTGTACACCACGGGTTCCCCTGTAACCTCCATCCGAATATTTTTCATGGAAGCCTGTGGAGAAAGCCGGCTTACGGTTTCCCGCGTAAGCGAAAAAAGATCAACCTGCTCTTTTTCCAGCTCCACAGATTCTTCATCAAGCTTCGACAATTTGATAATGTCCTCCACAAGCGTGATCAGGCGGCGTGCTTCCTTATAAATCCGCTCAGAAAACTGGGGGATATCTGCCGGTCTTACCATTCCGTTCTTCATAATTTCCGCATAACCGGATATGGAGGTAAGCGGTGTTTTCAGTTCATGGGACACATTGGCAGAAAACTCTTTCCTCATATTTGAGACTGCTTCCTTTTCCTTGTTCTGCCGGTCCATCGCCTCAAGGAGCGGAGTCAGTTCTTCGTACACAGAATTATCCAGAGGATTCTCCAGATCCAGCTCATTGATCGGCTTAATCAGGCGTTCCGTCTGCCATCTGGCAAGGAACAGCGCAAACACTGTCATCCCCACTGCCAGGATCCCGATGACGGGGAAAACGTTAAGGGCCGTCTTTACAAGTCCATCCATGCCCCTTGCCACACGCAGCACCGAACCGTCGTCAAGGAGAATCGCATAATAGTACAGTTCCTGCCCCAGCGTATCGGATACCCGGATATCTTCCCCTTCTCCGGTGGCAATTGCATCCTGTACTTCTTTCCTCGCACTGTGGTTTTCCAGCGCACTTTCGCCTTGGCCGGAATCATAAAGAACATTTCCATTCTGGTCAATCTGTGTCACACGGGTATTCCAGTCCACACTGTCTATTTCCTCCAGATACTGTGCGCCGGATATCTGGAGCGCCATCCGAATATATCTGGCTTCCTGCTTCACCTCTGACTGGAGGAGGGACAGATTGCTCGTATACAGGATCAAAGCCATAATTACATAAAATATCACGAGAGTTACAGACAGGATGAGCACCATACTCTGCTGGATCTTTTTTCTCATACGTCTCCCCCTACGCGGTATCCGACCCCACGCACCGTCTGGATGATCGCGCCGCTGCTTCCCAGTTTCTGCCGCAGAGTCCGGATATGCACGTCAACGGTTCTCGTCTCTCCATCAAAATCATACCCCCATATTTCTGCGAGAAGCTGATCCCGGGTCAGCACGATCCCCTGATTTCGCATCAGCTTCTCCAGCAGTTCAAACTCCTTCAGGGTAAGAGAGACTGGTTTCCCATCCACTGTGACCTCGTGCTTTTTTACATTGACATGCACCCCGGATACATCCATGTCAATCCGGTCTTCTATTTTCCCGCTGCGGCGCAGCACGGCTTTAATCCTGGACACAAGCTCCATCATCCCAAATGGTTTCGTGACATAATCGTCAGCCCCTGAATCCAGCCCGATCACTTTATCGTATTCTGATCCCTTGGCCGTTACCATAATAACCGGTATATTTTTTGTCTTGGAGGAAGTCTTCAGCTTTCGCAGCAATTCCAGTCCATCGTCGCCAGGGAGCATAATATCAAGCAAAATAAGCTCTGGCGTGTCAAACGCCAAAGCCTCCATAAACGAAGATCCCTCTGCAAACCCTCTCGCCTTAAGCCCGGTTGTCTCCAATGTATATATTACAAGTTCACGGATGTTGTCATCATCTTCCACGCAATATATCATTTTTAAGCTCTCCTTTTATCTTTCTTTTTTAGAGAAACCCCTACAGCCGGTCTCATGTATCCGGCTGCAGCTAGTTCCCCTGTATGACTGCACTGTCTTTGTGTACTCCGGTGATGGAAAATTCTACCCATTCTGCAATATTTGTCGCATGGTCGCCAATTCTCTCAAGGTACTTCGACACCATGATCAGATCGAAGATCTTCTTTCCATTCTGGCCTTTCTCGTCCTTGATAAACTCAATCATCTCATCCCGCACTTCTTCAAAATACTGATCGATCTCATCGTCCGCTTTCATTACACTCCGCGCAAGCTCAAGATCCTTATTGACATAAGCGGTCACACTGTCGCGGACCATCTTGCTGACTTCCGACGCCATTGTACCGATCACGTGGATCTCTTCTGTCGCAGATTCCCACTTTGATGAGATTATGATCTCTGCGATATCTGAAGTCTGATCCCCAATCCGCTCCATATCCGTGATCATCTTAAGAGCCGCTGATATTCTGCGGAGGTCTTTTGCCACCGGCTGCTGCTGGAGCAGAAGCTTGAGACAGAGTCTCTCAATGTCTTTCTCGATCTGGTCGATTTCTTCATCCTCTGCCATGACAATTTTCGCCTGTTCGACACTGCCGTCTTTCAACGCCTGTGTCACCTTTGTAATTGCCGCCTCACACAGTTCTCCCATATGTGTAAGCTGGTCTTCAAGAGTACGCAGCTGCCTGTCAAATCTGTTACGCATTTAACCAAACCTCCCTGTAATATAATCTTCTGTTCTCTTATCCGACGGTATAGAGAACAACTTTTCTGTGTCGTTGTATTCTATCACTTCACCGAGCAGGAAGAAAGCAGTATTGTCAGATACACGGACCGCCTGCTGCATATTATGTGTAACCATGACAATAGTATAATCTTTTTTCAGTTCCATCGCAAGATCCTCAATCTTAGAGGTTGAGATCGGATCCAGCGCCGAGGTAGGCTCATCCATAAGCAGCACTTCCGGTTCTACCGCCAGTGCCCTCGCAATACAGAGCCTCTGCTGCTGTCCGCCTGACATGCCCAGGGCGCTCGTTTTAAGCCGGTCTTTACATTCATCCCATATCGCAGCATTGCGCAGCGATTTCTCCACGATATCATCCAGCTTTGCCTTGGAACGGATCCCATGTGTTCTCGGTCCGAATGCAATGTTGTCATAAATGCTCATAGGGAACGGATTCGGCTTCTGGAATACCATTCCGACTCGTTTCCTTAACATATTCACGTCCATGCCCTTAAAGATATTCTGACCGTCCAGGAGGATCTCTCCTTCGATGCGGCAGCCTTCCACCAGGTCGTTCATCCGGTTGATCGATTTTAAAAGCGTTGATTTGCCGCAGCCGGAAGGACCGATAAAAGCGGTAATCTTATTGGGTTCTATTTCAAGATTCACATTTTTCAGAGCCTTGAAATCCCCGTAATATAAATCAAGATTCTTAATACTTATCTTCGACATTTCCATTCCCTTTCTATGCTTTCGTGAGTTTTCTTGCAATTACACTTGACAAAGCGTTGATGCCTACTACCAGGATAAGAAGAATAACCGCTGTTGCGTATGCCTGATCCATGTAAAGCCCTTCACTGGACAGGTTATACATGTGCAGCGCCAGTGTACGCCCTGATCCCATAATGCTTTCCGGAATCTGCGCCACTGTTCCCGATGTATACATCAAAGCTGCCGTCTCCCCGACGATACGCCCGATCGCCAGGATCACACCTGCAAGAACGCCGGGAATCGCAGACGGAAGGACAATACGGAATACCGTCCTCAGTTTTCCTGCCCCAAGCCCGAAGCTTCCTTCCCGGTAGGAATCGGGAACAGCTTTTAACGCCTCCTCCGTCGTCCTCATGATCAGCGGAAGGATCATGATCGCCATCGTAAAAGCGCCTGCCAGAAGGGAGAAGCCCCATCCTAAAGCATTTACGAAGAACAACATGCCGAACAGTCCGTACACGATAGACGGAATACCGGAAAGCGTTTCCGTCGTAAGCCGGATGACTTCCACAAATTTATTCCCCCTGGACGCATACTCCACGAGAAAAATCGCGGAAAAAATCCCAAAAGGAACCGCTATCAGCAGCGACAGAAAAGTCATCGTGATCGTATTAACCAGTGCCGGGACTACCGATGCGTTCTCAGAAGTATATTCCAGCGAGAAAAGGGACGGTGTAATATGCGGCACACCGTTGACCAGAATATATGCGATCAGAAAGATCAGGACCGCAAAAGTAATGATCGCGGACAACATCACGAGCAACATTACAATAAATGATCCCGGATGCTTCAGATAAGTCCTGAATTTATCAGCCATTGTGGTCTTATTACTCATGGTCCGCCCCCCTCTTTAGCAGCGCTACGCTGAAATTGATAATCAGGATGAATACAAAGAGCACGACTCCCGTCGCAATCAGCGCCTCGCGGTGCAGACCCGTCGCATATCCCATCTCAATCACAATATTTCCGGTCAGGGTCCGGATTCCCTGCAGGATACTCCCGGTAAGGCGCGCCTGGTTCCCTACGATCATGATAACTGCCATCGTCTCCCCAATCGCACGGCCGATTCCAAGCACGATACCTGCAATCACACCCGATTTGGCAGCCGGGATGATGACGCGGAAAATGCTTCTCTCTTTCGTCGCTCCCAACGCAAGCGACCCCTCATAGTAATGTGCCGGGACCGCGCGCATCGCGCTCTCTGTCGTTCCAATAATCGTTGGCAGGATCATCATTCCCAGGATCAAAGAAGCGGTCAGAATGCTGTTTCCATTTCCCGGGTTCTTCACGATCCCCGACCTGTACAGTGTTTCTCCAAAACTGCGGATCAGCGGCACCACGACCACCAGGCCGAAAAAGCCATAGATAACAGACGGGATTCCGGCAAGCAGTTCCGTCGCCGCCTTCAGCGGCTTGTAGATCTGTTTCGGACAGTACATCGCCATGAAAACCGAAGTCAGTATCCCGATCGGTACTCCGAAAATAATTGCTCCCGCCGTCACATAAAGACTCCCGACAATCATCGGAAGAATCCCGAACATTTCGCTGCCTGGCCGCCACTCCTTGCCCGTAATAAATTCGATAAACCCAATTTCACTCATCGCAGGGATACCATTTGCAAACAAAAAGATGCAAATGAGTGCCACTGCCAGCACAGATGCACATGCGGCAACAAAAAACACACCCTGCATGAATCTCTCAGTCCATGCTTTTGATTTCATTTTTTCCTCCTAATGAGCCGGGAAGACATACTGTGTCTCTGCCCGGCTCATAAATTCAAATCGGAAAGTCTTTTATTTCAAGAATTTCTCCAGTATATTTTCAGTCCGTATCTGCCCGATCAGATCGCATCCCATGTTGTAACATCCCCGAGATAGATGGATTTTACCTGATCTACAGACAGGTCGTCTGTCGGGTTGTTCTGGTTTACGATTACTGCGATGCCATCCGTAGCGATAACCGTGCCGTCAAGTTCCGCAGCCTCATCTTCTTTCAGCTCCCTGGAGGCCATGCCAATGTCATAGCTTCCCTCGATCGCTGACGTCATACCTGTTGTGGAATCAGATGTCTGAAGCTCGATGGATGCGTTCGGGTTTACCTCACCGTATGCTTCCACCAGTTTCTCCATCAGAGGAGATACAGAGGAGGAACCGCCTACTACGCAGCTGCCCTCCGGCGCGTCGCCTGCATACGCCTCTGCCTCAGATACCGGGATGTACCCCTCGTCAGACACAACCTGCTGTCCTTCCGTGCTCATAATAAATGCCATGAAATCTGTAGCCACCGCGTTGTCGAGATCTTTCTTCACTGCAACATTGAACGGTCTGGATACTGTGTATGACCCATTCTCAATATTTTCAGCAGTAGCTTCTGCCCCATCGATCTTTACTGCCTTGACCATAGACTCATCCAGTGAGCCGAGAGATATGTAACCGATCGCGTATTCATTTTCAGATACAGTCGTCATCATAACGGACGTGTTGTTTGTGACTTGAGCGTCAAGCGTTGTCATATCGTTGTCGTTTTCATCTACAACGCCGAACAGCTCTGTAAACGCCCCTCTCGTTCCTGATCCTTCCTCGCGGGACACTACTGTGATTGCGCTTGCCGCATCCCATGATGACCCGGAATCTGTCGCCGCAGCAGCCGTGCTGCCTGAATCTGAACCACATCCTGCAGCAGTTACTGCCATCATACCTGCAACTGTTAAAACCGCGATAAACTTTTTCATTTTCATTGTCCGATAATCTCCTTTTTCATTTCCAAATGAGTTTTGTTTGTTGTGTTTCATCACGGTATTTATCATATATACTGAATGTTAAATATAAAATCAGAGGATTGTTAAATCTGTGTAAAGTGAAAAAATCTGCAAAAACAACCGAAAAACTGCCTGAGCTGTTGTCAACTCAGGCAGTTAAAATCATACTCTGTTTCATTTTATTTCTGCTGCATCTCTTGTATCAGCCGTTCGATCTCACGCTCCGATTCTTCCAGCGCATCCGCAATCTCGGAAACAGGCTTTCCCTTTGCCAGCTTTTTCTGCCTTCTTACAGACCTGCACTTCGTCCATCTTCCCACGCAGCCTCTCTTTCCTGGAGCATGTGCTTTTCTTCATCATATTCATATATGCCCATATTCTTCGCCTCCGCCCGGTGTTTTTCCAGGAACTCCCTTACCCGGCTCGTGTACTGCGCGTATTCCCACAGGGTGTGGCTGGCTCCCATCAGGTCCGGGTTATGCCCCGCATTGATGTTGAGCATCAGCACTTCCAGCTCCAGTTTCGGCTCCCTTTCTTCCA
>CALWMN010000037.1 GCA_944381935.1 uncultured Mediterraneibacter sp.
TTTAATCGCTTTACCGTCTCTTCTTCTTACAATCAGCTTGTTGGAAGCTTTTTTCTTCTTACGAGTCTTAAGACCCAATGCAGGTTTGCCCCACGGTGTGCACGGACCCGGACGGCCGATACCTGTCTTGCCTTCACCACCACCATGCGGATGGTCATTCGGGTTCATGACAGAACCGCGTACTGTAGGTCTGATACCCATGTGACGCTTGCGTCCTGCCTTACCGATGTTGATCAGGTTGTGCTCTCCGTTACCCACAACTCCAACAGAAGCTCTGCAGACGATCGGAACCATTCTCATTTCACCGGACGGAAGTCTCAGTGTTGCGTATTTTCCCTCTTTTGCCATAAGCTGTGCGCTGTTTCCGGCAGACCGGACAAGCTGTCCGCCTTTCCCGGGATAAAGCTCAATGTTGTGGATCTGTGTACCAACCGGGATATCTGACAGCGGCAGGCAGTTTCCTACCCTCACCTCTGCCTCCGGTCCGTTCATAACAGTCATTCCGTCTTTCAAACCTTCCGGTGCAAGAATATATGCCTTTTCACCGTCAGCATAGCAGATCAGTGCAATATTGGCACTTCTGTTCGGATCATATTCGATTCCCACTACGGTTGCCGGAATACCGTCTTTCTTTCTCTTGAAATCAATGATTCTATATTTTCTCTTTGCTCCGCCCCCGCGATGTCTCACGGTAATCTTACCCTGGGCGTTGCGTCCTGCTTTTCTTTTCTTGGAATCCAGGAGTGATTTCTCAGGAGTCTTTTTTGTAATCTCAGCGAAATCAGAACCTGTCATCTGTCTTCTGGAAGGTGTATATGGGTTATATGTTTTGATTCCCATTACGTTCTCTCCTTTCGTTTGCTCTAATTATTCGTTTCACGGATTTGCACCGTATATCCGGGATAAACAGAGTGAGGATGATTTCAAATAAGACTGCCATGCTTGCATGAGCAGGATTATATGAAATTACCTGAGCGTGTAACGCGACCGAGAGGCTTTTGCCTCGAGGGTGCCCTGTTTATCGGTTACTATTGCATCAATCGGCTTACAGTTCGCTGCGCTAGGCTCGTATGAGGATCCTCCTCATTTCATTCGGAGTATCTGCTTTCGTATTAGGCTCGAAAGAACCTCGACAAGTACTCAATGCATCGCCAAGCTTCGCGAACGTGCCCCGACTAAAACTCGACCTGCGTCTTCGACTTGCTCTCGTTAAGTCTACAGGCCCTCGAAGATCTCGATATCTTTGCTGTCCTCTGTAAGCTGTACGATCGCTTTCTTTGTCTTGGCGGTTCTTCCAAATGTCATACCGCGCCTTTTCTTCTTGCCGTCAAGGTTCATCGTATTGACACTCTTCACCTTTGTTCCTTCGAACATCTTCTCGACAGCCTCTTTGATCTGATTCTTAGTGGCTTCTGTGTGTACAAGGAATGTATATTTCTTGTCTGCCATCAGATCCATACTTTTTTCTGTGATAACCGGTTTAAGGATTACATCATAATACTGAACGTTTGCCATTATGCGTACACCTCCTCAATCGCCTCAACAGCAGCTTTTGTCGTAATCACTGTGTTGTATTTCAGGATGTCATACACATTGATTGTGTTCGTGCGCGCCGTCTTGACATCCGGGATATTTCTTGCAGAAATCTCAACATTTGTGTTCCCATCCTCAAGTACAACCAGTGCTTTGTCTACTTTCAGGTTGTTCAGGATATTCTGGAAATTCTTTGTCTTGATCTCATCAAATTTCAGTTCATCGATGACGATGAATTTGTTTTCTTCTACTCTGGAAGTCAGTGCAGACTTCAGGGCCGCCCTCTTCTCTTTTCTGTTCATTTTAAAAGAGTAGTCTCTCGGAACCGGAGCGAATACTACGCCGCCGCCTGTCCACTGCGGAGCCCTTGTCGAACCCTGCCTCGCGTGGCCCGTTCCTTTCTGCCTCCACGGCTTTCTTCCGCCGCCGGAAACTTCAGAACGTGTCTTTGCCTTCTGTGTTCCCTGACGATTATTTGCGAGCTGACTCACAACCGCCATGTGTACGAGATGCTCGTTTATGTCAACACCGAACACAGAATCATTCAGGTCGATTGTATCAACTTCTTTACCTTCAATATTGTAAACAGATACTTTTGCCATCTGTGTGTTCCTCCTTTCTTAACCAGTCACCTTAAATGCTCTTGACAGATTCTTTGATTGTCACAAGGCATTTTTTCGGTCCCGGAACAGAACCTTTCACAAGGAGCAGGTTGTTTTCCGCATCAACCCTTACCACTTCAAGATTCTGAACTGTAATCCTCTTGTTACCCATCTGCCCGGGCATCTTTTTGCCCTTAAACACTTTACTCGGATCAGATGCAGCTCCATTGGAACCAGCGTGGCGATGGAACTTGGAACCATGTGTCATAGGTCCTCTGCTCTGGCCGTGGCGCTTGATTGCGCCCTGGAAGCCTTTACCTTTGGAAATCGCGGTGGCATCCACATGGTCTCCCGCCTCAAAGATATCAGCCTTGATCTCCTGAGCAAGCGCATATTCCTCTGCATTGTCAAATCTGAACTCTTTTACATATCTTTTTCCGGATACGCCAGCCTTGTCAAAATGACCTTTTTCCGCTTTTGTCACACCATTCCTGTGCGCAATCTCCTTCTTGCCGCTGTTATCCTTTGTAACAATCTTTTCTTTCTTGTCAACAAAACCGACCTGTACCGCGCTGTAACCGTCATTCTCAACCGTCTTAACCTGTGTGACAACGCACGGTCCAGCCTGCAGTACTGTTACCGGAATCAAAGCCCCGTTCTCTTCACTGAAGATCTGAGTCATTCCAACTTTTGTAGCTAAGATAGCTTTTTTCATTATAATTACCTCCTGTTATTTACAGCGGAACGCTCGCGCGCTCATCCTAAATTTTAGGATTGTTACTGTCTTACTTAGATTTCATCTTGATATCGATGTAAACACCTGCCGGCATTTCCAGTCTGGAAAGCGCGTCCACAGTTTTCTGCGTCGGTGTAATGATATCGATCAGTCTTTTATGAGTCCTCTGCTCGAACTGCTCTCTTGAGTCTTTGTACTTGTGTACCGCCCTGAGAATGGTCACTACCTCTTTCTTTGTCGGCAGCGGGACCGGCCCGCTCACCTGTGACCCGTTCTTTTTTACAGTTTCGATGATTTTCTTCGCGGATGCATCAACAAGCTGATGGTCATACGCTTTCAATGTGATTCTCATTACTTGACTTGCCATAAAAAAAGTCGCCTCCTTTTCGTACTTTTGACCTCAGTACGACAAGCGGTGACTGTACACTCTCCCGTGTGTGTCGTGAGAAACCCACACGTTGTTACTGCATCTCAGCAGCCGTTATAGTAGTTTCGTACAGTGACTTGTCGCCAGTTTCCTAACTTGACATTCGCTCCACGGAAAACCTGCCAGCACTTATGTCTTCGCCTGACAGCAACCTCACGCTTCACAGCTATCATGTCACAGCTTTTTAAGTATATCTGATACAAAAACAGATTTCAAGTGGTTTTTTGGAAATATTGTATTTTTTTTCATACAATTCATTTTCTTGACATCAACACGCTGAAGTGGTATAGTATATACGACTTATAAAGAGTAACCAAAGGCGGTTTTCCATGCGGAAGGCTGCCTTTTGCTTTTTATAGGTCTGTGTCCCATATCAGAATGTCCGTCCCGGATGTTTCCCCAAGGCATCTTTGCCGGGCACTATAGAGCTGTACTATCCCTTTATGCTATGCAGGATATTCCCCAATATACAGCGCGCAGATATATGGGACAGAGAGAATCCTCTCAATTACATACCAAAGGAAAGGGAGGGCGGCCAAAACCGTCCTCCTTTTCTTTCACACTCTTTCCTACAGGTTTGCTTTGATTTTTTGGATCATCTCCCCGTATTCTTTGTCGGTAAGGTAAACCTTGTCCGGGTTCATCTGAAAAACTCCGCCCCACTCGTCTTTGCCTTCATACTTGGGGACAAGGTGCATGTGCAGATGGCAGCCTGTATCGCCGTACGCTCCATAATTGACCTTATCCGGATGGAATGACGCGTGGAGCGCGCGTGCCGCTCTCGTCACGTCTGCAAAGAACTTATTCCTTTCGTCATCACTGATATCTACGATCTCGCTCACGTGGTCTCTGTAAGCCACAATGCAGCGTCCCGGTTTGCTCTGCTCTTTGAACAGAATCAGGGAGCTCACACCGAGGTCACAGATGTAGATGCCAAACTTATCTAACAGCTCTCCTCTCATACAATATGCACAGTTTTGATCTTTCATCTCTTCTTTCCTCCTTTTTTATCCGTAAAGGCAGAGCCTCCTCTGTCCTCTATGGTCCTTCTGAGCCTGCGCTCTTTCTAAAGAAGCCTGGATACCTCGGGGAAAATCTCCACGCTTCTCTTCAATATCCCCTTTATGTATGCAATCAGTACCCCATAATTTGTCATTGGGATGCCCTGATCCTGCGCACAGCTCATCCGGTATTTCATTTCGCGTTCATTTAACATGCAGCCGCCGCAGTGTATAATCATTTTATATTTGCCGAGTTCATCCGGGAATTGGGTCCCTGAAGTCGTTTCAATCCGGATCTCTTTTCCCGTATACTCTCTGATCCACCGCGGGATCTTCACTGTTCCGATATCATCGCACTGGCGGTGATGTGTGCAGCCTTCGCTGATCAGGACCGTATCCTGATCCTGGAGCGTGTCAAGAGCGGTCACGCCTCTTACAAGGCTTTCCAGATTTCCTTTATATCTTGCAAAAAGAATGGAAAATGACGTCAGAAGTATGTCCTGCGGCGTGTCCGCTGCTACCTTAGCAAACACCTGGCTGTCCGTTATCACAAGCTTGGGCTTCTTCCCAAGCCGCTCCACCGTACGTTTCAGCTCATATTCCTTTACAACAACAGATACTGCATCCGCCTCCAGAATATCCCGTATCGTCTGCTGCTGGGGCAGGATGAGCCTGCCTTTCGGCGCCGCTTTGTCAATCGGGATTACAAGAACAATAAAATCTGATGGGGAAATCAGGTCTCTTACGATGTATTTCTCCGGCTCCTCTGTCCTGGCAATCCGCGCGATTCCTTCTTTTAGCTCTCTGATTCCATCCCCGTCCAGGGCACTCACGCAGATCGTCTCATCTTCTTCTGTGCCGAGAAATTCTCTGATCTGCCGTTCTGCCCCATCTGGTATCTTGTCTTTTTTGTTTACCGCTATTATATAAGGAATATTCTTTTTCCTGATACGCTCCAGCAGAAGCCTGTCTTCCTCCGAAGCCCCTGCCATCCCGTCTATGACGAGCACTGCGGTGTCTGTCTTGTTCAGGACCTGATAGCTTTTCTTCACCCGCAGTTCCCCCAGGCCGCCCTCATCGTCAATTCCCGGAGTATCCATCATCACGACGGGACCGAGGGGGAGCAGCTCCATAGATTTGTACACAGGATCGGTCGTCGTGCCTCTGACCTCAGAAACGACCGCAATATCCTGGCCGGTTACCGCATTCATCACACTGGATTTTCCTGCGTTCCTTTTTCCGAAAAAGCCGATGTGCACACGTTCTGCCATCGGTGTCTGGTTCATGCCCATATATTCTAACCTCCTGTCTTCCCCAAGGATGTCTGAAGCCTCTCTGGCGGGGACATGTGGGAATCGAACCCACCCGGGACGCTTTAAACGCCCCACTCAGGTTTTGAAGACCCGGAAGCACACCAGCCACTTTTCTGCCCCCATATATGCCTCGGACGATAAAATTTCCATATTCATCGTCTACTTAATAGTAGCAGAACACGGGATTTATTTCAAGGCGGGAGCATCAGGCGCAGCCGGGCAGAAAGCTTCCTGCTTTGTTTCATTACACCATACATTGATGGAGCGCTTCCTTTTCAATCCCGTTTTTCTCCATGATCTCCAAAAGTTTTTCTTCTTCTCCAAGCGGCGCACACCATGCGAGCCCACATCCGGCTGAGAGCAGCCTGGGAACCGGGATCAGCCTCCCCGGGACCCTCTGCCCCTGACAGGCTTTTTCCATCGCCATAGCATCTGCGGTGGTATGAAATGTGACAACCAGTTTTAATTCTTTTTTTCTCATAATCTCTATTCGATGACAATAGCGAATCCGTCCTCCATTTCTGACGAAGTTGCTTTCCGCCCATGATCTTTTGCGAACTTCTCTACATTCATCCTCTGATGAGGCTCTGTCACCAATACCTTTACCGGACCTTTCTCACTCTTTAACGCATCTGCCGTGAGCATCAGCGGTTCCGGACAAGACAGCCCCCTTGCGTCTACTTCTCTCATTTTCCCACCTCTCTTTTATTCGTAAATGCAATCACAAAGCAAACAATAATGCAGATTACAACTGCCACCTTCCCGTTAGGCGGAACAGAACCGGCAATTACTTCCTGCGTCCCGGCATCCAGTGACGTGCCGCTTGCCGCCAGTCCAAAATTGTGCGCCATTGCTGCCCCGGCAAACATCCCAAGTACTGTCACGGCCGAGTCAGAAGATCCTTGCCCTGCGAGAATAAGCTGGCGCAACGGGCATCCTCCTGCCAGTACTGCCGCAAATCCTACCGCGTACATGCCGAGTATATTCCAGAGATGGTCCGAATGGGCAATGATTCCCGGTGTGTCAAATCCCAGAATGAACCTTCCAGTCGCAATGTTGAAGATAAGCATCACTGCGAAAAATCCGACGATGATCGTCAGCAGATCAAAGTTTCGCATCAGGATTACGTCACGGATGCTTCCCGCAAAGCACATCCTTGCCTTCTGGGCGAACGCTCCGAATATCATTCCCCCGGTCAGCGACAGAATAATCGGAGCGTGCATGCTTCCCGGACCGCTCTCACTGCTCTTTAACAATGTTGTTCCCAAAGCGAGGAGCAGCACACCGAGCATCAAAGCAGGCAGCACTCCCCCGCTGGCCGAATTAGCCAGATGTGCCCGCCCCAGACTGAAGCCTCTTTTCAGGGCAAATACCCCGGTCGCGACTCCTAAAATAAAGCCGATAAGCGCTACCCACGCATTGAGATCTCCCGCAGACATGCGGATAATCATGCGCAGCGGGCATCCCAGAAACACGAGGGAACCGGTCACAAGGATCATTCCCAGCACAAAACGCACCATAGGCGATGACCCTGCCGTTGACCTGTATTCCTTGGTCGCCACGGATATCAGGAAAGCGCCCAGAACCAGGCCAATGATCTCCGGCCGCGCGTACTGGACCGCCTCTGCCGAATGTAATCCGAGCGCCCCCGCTGTATCCCGGATAAAACACGCGATGCAAAATGCCATGTTAGCCGGATTGCCGAAATACGCCAGGCATGCAGCCACCAACCCGCAGGCAACGCCTGCGAACGCCAGTTTCTTCTTTGAATCAGATAAATTCATTTGTTTCCATCCTCCTATTGTATAAGTTCCTTTATTGCCTGTATGGCAATTCTCACCTCTTCTTCCGTATTGTAGTGTGAAAAACTGAATCTGACTGCTCCCTGTGAGACAGTCCCGAGTGCTTTATGCATAAGCGGCGCGCAGTGCGCTCCCGGACGGGTCACGATACCATATGTCATATTCAGTTCATCACTGACTTCCGAAGAGTCATACTCCCCGACATTAAGCGCCACAACAGGGCTTCTCTGGTCCGTCCCAAAATCTCCGTACACTTTCACATCAAAAATGCGGGAAACGCCCTCATAAAACTGCCGCATCAAAGCCAGCTCTTTCTCCCGGATCTTATCAATCCCCGTCTCCTCCAGATAGGCAAGGGCAGCGCCAAGCCCTGCAAGTCCATGCCCGTTCTGCGTACCTGCCTCCAATGCAGTCGGCATCTTTCGGGGATGGCAGGGATTGTATGTGTCAATCCCGCTTCCTCCTGACATCAGGGGATGGATCTCCACTCCTGTTCTGACATACATCCCGCCCGTTCCCTGCGGTCCAAGCAGGCTCTTATGCCCGGTAAAGCAAAGCACATCGATCCCCAGCTTCTGCACATCGATGGGCCAGACTCCTGCCGTCTGGGATGCGTCCACTACAAAAAGCAGTTTATGGCGCCCTGCAATCTCTCCCACCGTCTGCAGGTCAACCAGGTTGCCCGTCACGTTTGACGCATGTGTACACACAATCGCCCTTGTATTGGCATGAACCGCCGCCTCCATCTCCTCATATGAGATATTTCCCTTTTCATCACAGCCGAGAAAGGTGAGATCCACTCCTTTTTCCCGACACTCGTACAAGGGACGCAGTACAGAATTATGTTCAAGGACCGTCGTGATCACATGGTCCCCCGGGACAAACAATCCTTTTATGGCAGTATTCAGGCTTTGCGTCGAATTGGCTGTAAACACAATACGGTTTGCATTTTCCGCATGAAAAAAGCGTGCCAGCTTCTCTCTCGTCCCGTAAATCACCCTGGATGCGTCAAGCGCCGGGGAGGAAGCGCCCCGCCCGGCATTTCCCAATGTGCCGATAGCATGCATCACAGCCTGTCTGACCGATTCGGGTTTCTGCATCGTCGTCGCTGCGCTGTCCATATAGATCATCCGCTCACCCTCTCACTTTCAGCTTTTTCTTTTTTCGTAAGACCAATCCGGTCCGTATAAGCCAGGATTATCTTCGCGGACTTCCTGCCTGTTCCAAACAGATCCCTCACCTGAGAGATCGTGATCCTTCCTTCTGATGTAAGGATGTCTTTTATTTTGTCTTCAGCTTCCCGCGCATATTGGGGCAGTGTACAGATATCCGGTACAAGCTCTGTTATGCTGCCCTCGTTTTTAAGAAGCAGATAAATCTCCCTCGCGGTATGCTCCGGAACTTCTCCGAAATCCAGCTCCTGAAATTCCACCAGATGATCCCTCTCACGTTTTGCCCCGTCCGCAATCTGCTCCTGTATCTTTTTGTATCTCTCATCCTGCAGCGGCTTATATGAATATGGAGCAAGCATCTCGTTATCCCGCCGCAAAACCTTTTCTTCTGTCAGCCAGACGAAATACTGATCCCCCGCTGCTTTTTTCATCGCCTTCAACACCTGGCTTCTGACCTCAGCCAGCGGGCATCCCTGTCTGTAGGGGTGCTCCCTTAAGTAGCCGCAGAGTATCCCGAGAATCTGTTTTCTTGTCTCTTCTTCATCCTCTCTGTGCCAGTAATGGGGGATTCCCTTCACATCAAAGCATCGTATTTTCCCCTCCCGGCACAGGATGTCTGCATACGAAGCAGTCTCTTCTTCACTCATTCCCAGTTCTGCGGCGAGACTGTCAAGCGGCACCATTGACGCGGCATGATTTTTGATCTGGAGCTCTGCGAGCATCTTCGGATCCGCCTTCTCCAGCCTGCCAAGCCTCTCGATCACCCCAGGACGGAATCTTTTTTCCTTTTGCGCGCCTGCCTCCAGGATAACGCCACCGCCGATTGTTTCAACAGGGGAATAAAAGCGCACCACAAACCTGTCCCCGCGCCGAAGGGCTGTATCTGATTCCATACGAAGCTGCACATATCCGCTTTCTCCCGCCCTGACCGCCTCCCGGTCGAGGGGAACCGCCCGGCAGAGTATTTCTGAGGTTCCGCTGTGGAAATGCAGCCTCATCTGATTCTCTATCGTTCTTGAGGAATGCGCCAGGACTGCCAGCCTGACATTGACAAATCTCCCTGAACTCCATTCCTTTTCATCTGTCAGGACACATCCCCGCCGGATCTTCGTTTTCTCAATTCCTGACAGGTTCAGGGCAACCCGTTGTCCTGCAAAGCACTCTTTCATCTCGTCATTATACACCTGTATTCCTCTGACACGGCAGCTTTCTTTTCCCGGGCGGACCCAGAGTTCCTCCCCCTTTTGTATCCGTCCTTCCAGAAGAGTCCCGGTCGCTACGGTCCCGAATCCTGCCACAGAAAACACTCTGTCAACCGGAAGCCTTACGGCGCCATGCACACTGCGTTCCCGGGTATTTCGGGACATCTTCCCGATCTCCTCTTTCAGAGTCATTATCCCCTCCCCTGTCACGGCAGATACTCTCACCAGCGGGGACTTCTCAAGGGGCGTCCCCTTAACCTCTCTTCGTATCTCATCTTCCACCATAGCCAGCCATTCTTCATCTGCCAGATCACATTTGTTCAGCACTATGATGTAGTTTTCGACTCCCAGCAGACCGAGAATATCCATGTGTTCCCTTGTCTGGGGCATCATTCCCTCATCCGCAGCGATCACCATCAGCACAAGATCCATGCCTGCAGCTCCGGCAGCCATATTGTGAATAAACTTTTCATGCCCAGGTACGTCGATGATCCCTGCCCGTTCTCCCGTGTCAAGATCAAAATATGTGAACCCGAGATCTATGGTGATCCCACGCCTTTTTTCTTCCTCGAGGCGGTCTGTATCCCGTCCCGTCAGCGCCCGTATCAGCGCTGTCTTGCCGTGGTCAATATGCCCTGCCGTACCTATGATTATATGTTTCATCCTATCTCTCCCCCAAACAGAGAACTGCCGCAAAACACCTCTGCCAGGTATGGAAAGTCCTTTTCTTCCAATGTACGCACATCAAGCAGCAGCCTCTTTTTGTACACTCTTCCAATCACCGGAATCTTAAGATGCCGAAGCCTCCTGCTTAGTTCCCCCGCCGAAATCTCCTCCGGAGAAACCGCTATGGCAAAACTTGGAATATCTTCCATCGGAAGCGCGCCTCCCCCTGCCCGGGAAACACATTTCTCCACAGTTATATGCAGATGATTGGCCTGCGCCCTGTTTTCCCTTGTCTCTGCGGCTGATTCCCTCATCAGCCCTGCCAGTTTTTCTGCATCTTTTCTGATATCCTCCTCTTTTCTTGTCAGCATGCGCAGCACCGGAATGTTTTCTACTGCTTTCTTCGGCTCCAGATACTCAAGCAAAACTGTTTCCAGTGCTGCAGTTGTCATTTTATCAATCCGCAGCACCCTCATAAGGGGATGCCTCTTTATCTTTTCAATATAGTCTTTCCTTCCTGCGATAATCCCCGCCTGCGGTCCTCCCATGAGCTTATCCCCGCTAAAACACACAAGATCTGCTCCCTGGCGGATCACCTCCTGCACGGTCGGTTCATGTTTTAACCCGTACGCTTCAAGGTCAAGCAGTACTCCGCTCCCCAGATCCTCCACCACAGGGATCTTATAGCGTTTCTTCATCCGGCAGAGTTCCTCCACTGGCACCTCCTCCGTGAAGCCTACAATCCTGTAATTGCTCGTATGCACTTTCAGAAACATCTTCGTCTCTTCACACACAGCATTTTCATAATCTGAAATCCTGGTGCGGTTCGTCGTCCCGACTTCCCTAAGTTTTGCCCCGCTTAATTCCATCATGTCCGGGACACGGAATTTCCCTCCGATTTCCACCAGTTCCCCCCGGGAGACAATCACCTCTCCCCCTTCTGCCAGCACAGTCAGAATCAGGAGAACTGCCGCAGCATTATTGTTTACTGCCACAGCCGCCTGTGCCCCCGTGATATGGCAGATAAGCCTTTCAAAATGCGCGCTCCTCTCGCCGCGCATGCCTTTCTTGAGATCATATTCCAGGTTCGAGTAGCTTTCGGATGCCAGCGCTGCTCTTTCCATCACGCCCTTTCCAAGGGGAGCCCGCCCCAGTCCGGTGTGGAGGATGATTCCCGTCCCGTTTATGACCCGTTTCATCTCCGGCTCAAACCATTCCTCCAGCTTTCTTCCTATCCTCTCCGGAATATCTGCAAGTTCTCGGTCTGCCATTTCTGCCAAAGTACATCCGTCAAGGGCTTCTCTTACCTCACCCAGCACATCATGGACAACAGCAAGCACACTGCCATATCCGAACTTACGGATCTGCTCTGCAAGCCTTTCTTCCCTCATCAGGCTGTCCACGCGGGGGATCCTTCTGTATAATAGATTCTTATCCAACAAAATCGCTCCTTCTTCGTCTGACATCTCCGCACTGCCCGACCTCCTCTTTTCAGCGCACGGCGGCAGGGCATGTCAGAAACATGCCCTGCCGCCGTGATATACACCTTCCTGGGATTATTTTATCCAAATAAGTTTATCCTGTTTTTCCAGAACTCTTCCAATTACGGAGACTGCCGTCTCTATCCCCGCCTTCTTTAAATCAGCCACAAAATCCTGCGCCTCTTCACAGGGCACACTGAACAGAAGTCCCCCTGAAGTCTGAGGGTCGCTGAGCAGGTCCAGCCAGACCTCCTCTACCCCTCCACACTCCAGATATGGTTCTGCAAACTCCCTGTTCCTGTATGCTCCTCCCGGAACCAGCCCCATACGGGCGTAATCCGGCGCCTCTTTCATATAAGCCACATCACGCGCATGGATTTCCAGTGTGACATTCCCTGCTTTCGCCATCTCGGTACAATGTCCCAACAGGCCAAAACCGGTCACGTCTGTACACGCATGGACAGTATGTCCCTCCGACGCTTCCTTCGCCTTTCGGTTCAGCGCGGACATTACCCGGACCGCCTCTTCCGCTGCTTCCCTGGACGCCATCTGCGCTTTCACCGCTGTGTTGATCACGCCGCTTCCGATCTGCTTTGTGAGGATAAGCACATCTCCCGGGCAGCATCCGGCATTTTTATACACCTTATCAGGATGGACAAATCCGGTGACGGACAGACCATATTTCGGTTCTTCATCCTGCACAGAATGCCCTCCTACAAGGACTGCTCCTGCTTCCTTCACCTTGTCCGCCCCGCCTCTTAAGATTTCTCCCAGGATTTCAGGATCAAGGCAGTTCGGGAAGCAGACGATATTAAGCGCGATCTTCGGCTCCCCTCCCATCGCATACACATCACTGAGCGAATTTGCTGCAGCGATCTGTCCGAACATATAGGGGTCATCTACAACCGGAGTGAAAAAATCCAGAGTCTGTATGACAGCAATATCATCGGATATTTTGTATATCGCGGCATCGTCTGATGTCTCAAGTCCGACGAGCAGACGCCCGTCTGTAAATTTCGGCAGCTTACCCAGAACCTGGGCAAGGGTCTTCGGACCTATTTTTGCCGCTCACCCGGCTGTCTTTGTCATCTGTGTAAGATGGATCTCTTTATACATCTGCCCTCACCTCCTTTCCCTGATATGCCTGCTTTTACGGACGAAGAATCCGCCCTGCCTGCCGCATGGTCTCCACAATGCTGTACATGTTTGTCACAGTTCCGACCGCAAGCCTGTCCTTGATCCCATAATAGTCCAGACAGGTGCCGCAGGTTGTAATCTCCACCCCCTGCCGTTCCAGTTCTC
>CALWMN010000038.1 GCA_944381935.1 uncultured Mediterraneibacter sp.
CCCATCAGAGCGGTGGAGTGGGGCAGGATGTAGTTGGAGAAGCCATCGCTGAAGTTGTAGGCCAGAACGGTGGTCTGGCGGCTGATTCCCAGCAGGTCGCCTAAAGGAGCGGTGATGGGGATCACAGCGGAGGCCATGCCGCTTCCGGATACGATGATGAAGCTGATCACGGTATTGGCCAGGTACATCACAGGAGCCATCAGGAAATCAGGCGCCAGGGACATAGCGGAAGCCAGAGCGTAGATGACCGTATCGATGATATTTCCTGCGGTCATGACATTGGCGATGGTGGTAGCCAGTCCGATGATCAAAGCAGCGGTCAGCATTTTCTTACATCCATCGATAAAGATAACGGACATGGAAGAAGGAGTCTCGCCGGAAAGGAATCCAACTACAACGGCCAGTCCGATGAATACGGCTGCCAGCTCCGGCATATCCCATCCGTAAGCGATACCGCCGTAAACCATAGCGGCCAGAGCCACAACCAGAGCAACTACGATGAGAACTTTGCGAATGGTCAGGGTTCCGAAGGAATCCAGGTCCGTTTCCTTCAGATCACTGGTCTTGTCCAGCTCGTACATGGGGCTCAGAGTGGGGTCTTTGCGGATTTTTAATGCATAGCGTACCAGGTAAATGTTCGTGATTACCAGGAAGATCACGAAACATACGGCACGATAGCCGAGTCCGGAATAGGGCGGCAGTTCCGCGATATCCTGAGCGATCAGGGTGGTGCTGGGGTTTAAGGTACCGGTGGAGAAACCAACGCAGCCGCCCAGCAGGATAATGGCAGCTCCTACGATGGAATCCAGTCCCATGGCCATGGTGATCATAACCGTAATGGGGGCGAAGGCGATGAACTGGTTAACGCCCTGGGTGGTACAGATCAGCGCGAACACGGTGGTCATAATGGGAATGAACACATACAGACGGTTCTGGAAGATTTTTGCAATCTTGGCAACAACCGCATGGAGGGCGCCGGATTTGCTGATCAAGCTGAAAGCACCGCCGGAGAACAGGATTACCAGCATCAGGTCAATACGGCTGCAGATAGCGTTTACAATGTACAGCGGGATCAGCAGAGGATTGACCGGAGTCCGTTCGATGTAGGAGAACTGATTGGGGTCGATTACGGTTCGGCCGGAAGCGTTCTCATAACGGACGAATTCACCGGCTGGGATTACCCAGGTCATTGCTGTCGCCACCAGAATGATAAAGATGATAATCACGAAGGTGTGGGGCAGCTTAAACCCTTTTTTGGTCGATTTTGACATATAGAAAGACCTCCTTGTATAAAATGATTATTTTTATCATAATACAAGGAGGGGTGTTTGTAAAATTTAATTATTTTATCATTAATTTTAGAATGATTTTATAAACTTATTAAAGATTCTTAAGAATATGGCAATATTTACTGATAATATCGCTGTCCCTGCTCGATTAGCATGTCAATCATCCGCTGAGTGGGGGTATCGATCGGCAAATTTTTTCGGTGAGCCAGCACGAAGTCGATCGACTCCTCCTTGCTGAGGATGGCATAGTAGTTGACGGCCTTGTTGTATTTCATGTTGATGGTATAGCCTTCCCGGTTGAAGCCGATGCCGAGGCCCTCAGCCACAAACTGCATGGCGGTCTCGATGCTTTCCAGTTCCCGGATCCTGCCGGGAGTCACATTTTTTTCCTTCAAAAGGCGCTCTGCATCCTTGCGGATGCTCTGCCCCGGACGCTGGAGCACCAGTGTCTCCCCCTGAAGATAGGAGAGGTCCAGATAACGGTAACGCTTTCCCGGCACATAAACAGCCTTTTCGTTGACCGGATGGTCCGGGGGAACGGCCACCAGGAGCTGTTCCCTATAAATCAGGTGGGTGATCATGGTGGAAGGGTCCGTATCTGCCGCATTGCACAGGAACAGGTCCAGCTTGTAATTGTGGAGCTTATCCTTCAGAAAATCCATATTTCCCGTCATGATCATGACATCCATGTGAGGAAATTCCTTCTCATAGGCGGCGATGACCGGAGGGAGAAACCAGGTGGAGCGCCGGGTCTGAATGCCGATGCGCAGCCTCCCTTTATAATTGCCGGTGATTTCCTGAATGTCCCGGTCAAAATTTTCTTTTAAAGCCAGCATCTGCTCGGCGGTTTCTACATACCGTTCACCGGCATAGGTCAGAACAAAGCGTTTGCCGATGCGCTCAAAAAGTTTTACCCCCAGATTGCTTTCCAGGTTATTAATATAGATGCTCAAAGCGGGCTGGGAGATAAAGAGGGCCTGGGCCGCCTTTGTCAGGTTCTGGCACTTGGCCAGTACGCATACATACTGCTGTTCCTTTAAATTCATATATCAATCCCTCCCCTTTGCACCGGCAAAATACAGTTGAAAGTTAATATTTACAAATCTTATCATATCACAAAAAAATCATAAAATAAACTTATTTTTTGAAATTCAGAGGACCAAACCGCGTTACTTGACATTTTCCTTAAAGTCTGCTTTAATAGAGTAGTGATTATGCATAATGCATTATGCATAATTTGCTGACGGATGATTGTTACAATCGATCATTCATGTAAACGATAACAAGATGGAGACGATTCATATGCAGCTAAACCGTTTGTCGGCTTCGGAGCAGATTTTTCAGGATATTGTGGAAAAAATCCGAAGGAGAGAGATTCTGCCAGGCCAGAAGCTTGTAATAAAAACGATCCAGGACACTTATTCTGTCAGTTCCACTCCGGTGCGTGATGCGCTGAACAAACTGTATCATTTCGGATTTGTGGATTTAAAGTGTTCCGCCACGGCAAATGTGATTGCCATGACGGAGACGGAACAGTATCAGCTGGTGGACCTGAACGAGGAACTGCTTCGCATGTCGTTCCGCCTGATGATGAACAATGGGACTATTTCACAGATGCGGGAAAAGATGGAGCCATTTTATCAGAAAGAACTGGAACTTGTGGGAAATACGGCGGCAAAACGGCTGAAAGCGTTTCTTGATTTTGCGGAGGTTCCGTCCAATATGACGGGAAATGCATTCTATTCTGATATGACGGATGTACTTTACGGAAAAACCATGGTGGCATTTGGCGATTGTACGGACGTTTTTGAACCTGATGAAGCGATGGAAAACAGCCGGAAGATGATGGAGGCTCTGCAGGAGGAGGACTGGGAAAGATTTCAGCTGCTCCGTTTCTATATGACAGATGGATTCCGGCGATATTTAGATCGTTTTCGGACTTAGCGAAAGATACAGAGGTGAAAGAAATGATCTACATTCCATGTTATAACGTACTGACGCTGCCGGATGTGTCCTGCTATTTTCGGCTGGATTATTTAAACGGCATGTCGGACCAGCCGGTGAAGGCCGGAGATAAGGTCCTCTTTCTGATGCTGAAGGAGCAGAGAGAGGGAGGAGAAATTGAGGCGGAGGATATTTATCCCATTGCCGTCCGCGGGGCGGTGGAGAGCATTGACAATCAGTGGGCTCTGGTACATACCACCAACCGGGTAAATCTGGATTCCATTCAGGTAGAGGGGAAGAGTTTTCGGCTGGAGATGCGCATGAGGCCGGATCTAAACGACCTAGACCCGGATGAGAAGGAAGAGCGGTTCCAGAAGATGCGCTCCGCCATGCTCCAGACGTTCCAGGGAACCCAGTGGATGCAGGGGGACCGCAGTTACATGCAGCGCTGGAAAAATATGAACGAGATTGTTACCTTTACCTCAGCGCTGCTCCAGATCAGCAATGAGGAGAAGTATGCCATTCTGGAGGAGGATTCCGTGGCAAGGCGGACGGAGCTGATGGAAAAGGCTTTCTATGAGTCCCTGGAGCTCTACAAGGTCAGCAGCGAGGCTCAGAGCGCTCAGCAGGAGTCCAATGAGAAGCTTTACAGAGAGCAGGCTCTCCGCCGGCAAATCGATTTTCTCCAGAAGGAACTGGATGACCTGCATCCGGAAAATGTGACGGACATCCGGAAATTTGAACAGAAAATACAGGAGTCCGGCATGAATGAGACGGCCCGGGCAGAGGCAGAGAAAGTCTTAAACCGCATGAAGCAGGAGGGGCAGGAGAGCCATGAATACGGCATGCTCTATGACTACCTGGACTTTGTGACCAGCCTTAGCTGGAAAAAAGAGAAGGCTGCTGAAATTGATCTGAAGGCAGCCAGGGAGGTTCTGGATGAGGACCATTTCGGACTGAAAAAGACAAAGGAGCGGATTATCCAGCAGATTGCGGTGATGGCTCTGAACCAGAAGCAGTCCGGCTCCATTCTGCTGTTCGTTGGCGCTCCTGGCACGGGCAAGACCAGCATCGGCCAGAGCATTGCCAGGGCACTGGACCGGAAATATGTGAGGATCAGTCTGGGAGGAGTCCGGGACGAGGCGGAAATCAGAGGACACCGCAGGACCTACATCGGCGCTATGCCGGGCCGCATCATGGACGGCATCAAGCGCAGCGGAGCCTCCAACCCGGTAGTGGTGCTGGACGAGGTGGATAAGCTGGTGCGGGATTACGGGGGAGACCCCTCCAGCGCCCTTCTGGAGGTCCTGGACCCGGAGCAGAATTCCACTTTTACGGACCACTATATGAATGTACCGTATGATCTGTCCGATGTGCTTTTCGTATGTACCGCCAACACCACGGATACCATACCGGAGCCGCTGTTAAACCGGATGGAGGTTATCTCCTTTCCGGGATACTCCGCCCTGGAAAAGTTCCAGATTGCCAGAAGGCATCTGCTTCCCAAGGCTATGGAGAAGGCGGGAATCCGGGAGGAGGATTTCACCATCAGCGATGAGGGGCTGAAGGCTCTGATTTCCGATTATACGATGGAGGCGGGGGTCCGGGGCCTGAAAAACCGCCTGGACGCTCTGTGCCGGGCGGCTGCGGTTCAGATCGTGAGCGGCAGCAGCAGCCGGGTGTCGGTGGAGCCTAAGGATTTGCGGGATATTCTGGAAGTATCGCCTATCCGCCACGACCACATCCTGGAGACGAAAAATCCCGGAATCGTAACCGGACTGGCCTGGACCCAGGCGGGAGGAGAAATCCTGTTTATTGAAACCCTCTTCACAAAAGGAAGCGGGAAAATCACGGTTACCGGACAGCTGGGGGATGTGATGAAGGAATCGGTGCAGATTGCCATCAGCCTGGTAAAGGCCATGTTCCCGGAGAAGGAGGAGCTTTTTGAAAAGAACGACCTGCATATCCATGTACCGGCGGGGGCTGTGCCCAAGGACGGCCCATCGGCGGGGATCACCCTGACCACCGCCCTGGCTTCCCTGGTGACGGGAAAGCCGGTGCCCCCGGAGCTTGCCATGACCGGCGAGGTTTCCCTGCGGGGCGTGGTGATGCCCATCGGCGGCCTGCCGGAGAAACTGATGGCGGCCCAGAGAGCTGGGGTCAAGCGGGTCCTGATTCCGGAGGAGAATACGGACGACCTGCGGGACGTAGCCGAGGAGGTGAAGCAGGAACTGGAGATCATCCCTGTTCATCAGGTCCAGGATGTGCTGAGGCTGGCAGGGATCTTGGAAGAAAGTACGCAAGATCATACGCAAGTTTAGAAATGAAAGTGGGGGCGGCTGCCCCCATTTTTGCGTATGCATGACCGAAGTTTTCATCCGTTTTGCGGCGGGCTTTCCGCCACCGGTATCCGGATTTCCGTCACAAACTGCTCCGTATCGTTGGTCAGCCCGTAATCGACCATGGTGATCTCCCGGGAAAAGCCGGTAACCTTCAGATCATGCCTGTGGATATAGTCCATCAGTTTTTCATACTGAGGAGGAGCTTCCGTGTGGCTGCCGTGAAAACGGACGGAGACGCAGAGGGTCCCCGGCAGCAGTATGGTCTCCCCCTCAAAACGGTCCTCCTCGTCCAGGATCAGGAACACGCTGTCGTACTGGTCAAAGCGTCCTTCCAAAAGATGGGAGGAGGAGATGCTTACGCCTACCTTGCCAAAAAACACCGCCGTTTCCCGCTGGGACTGCTCCAGTCTGCGGATGGGTTCCTCCATATCCAGAAAGCCATGGATCTTCAGGGAATCCTGCATGGAGATGATGCGGCATGGCGGGGTTTCGATCTGCTCGATGACATCAAAACGAGAGTTCTTTACATCCATCAGCCGGTGCAGCTGGTTATCAATTTTCCGTTCAATCCGCTGAAGCTCCTGCTGTTTTGCTGATACGGCCTCTTTCTGCTGGCGCAGCATTTCTTCCATTTTGTTGATATCCCGGTTCTGAATAAAGTCCGCAATTTCCGGAAGCGGCATGTCCAGCGCTCTCAGATAGCGGATAATGTTGAGCGGTTCAAACTGGCGGACGCTGTAATAGCGGTAGCCGGTATCAGGATCGATGTATTCAGGTGAAAGAAGCCCTGCAGCCTCGTAGTGGCGCAGGGTGCTGACGCTTAAACAGAACAGCTTTGCCACCTGTCCGATTTGAAAAAGCTGGGAATGGTCCATATGCGGGTTAAACTCCTGTTCCTTTTACATCCGTTTTCCGGGTGATGATATGGTAGGCTATGAGGCAGATGATGACGGACAGCAGGGAGCCGGTGGATGTGGCCAGGCCCATGGGGAAGAGATTGTCCGGAAACAGCCGGGAGGTCAGATAGACGCCGGGGACCCGGACCAGCATAACGGCGATGATGTTGTGCAGGAAGGAAAGGCCGGATCTGCCGCAGGCACAGAAATAGCCGCTGAAGGAAAAATGGATCCCGGCAAAGACGCAGTCCCACACATAGCCCCGCATATACTGGCCTCCCAGGCGGACGACCTGAGCGCCGTCGGCCTGAGCCGGGTCCGTAAAGAGAGAAACAACCGGTTCCGCAGCCACCTGCATGAAAAGGGATACGCAGACTCCGAAACATATGGCGATCATGGCAGCATAGCGCAGGGTCAGACGGGCCCGGTCCTCCTTCTCTGCTCCAATGTTCTGTGCACCCAGAGCGGAGACAGTGGAGAGCATGGAAGAGGGAACTAAAAACAGGAAGCTGATGATTTTCTCCACGATGCCTACGGCGGCGGCGTCTGTTAAGCCTCTCCGGTTGGCGATGATGGTGATGATGATGAACGCTACCTGAATCAAGCCGTCCTGACAGGCGATGGGAATTCCGATTTTTAAGAGCTTGCCCATAACAGCCCCGGAGGGACGAAAATCACTTTTTTTCACAAAAATTCCGCTGTTTCGGCGAAGAATTACCGTCAGGGAGAGGATGACGCTGATGGCCTGAGAGAGGGTGGTGCCCAGAGCCGCTCCTGACGGTCCCATGTGCAGGGGCCCCATAAACAGGTAATCCAGAATGATATTAGCCGCACAGGCTACAGCAACGAAGAACATAGGGCTTTTGGAATCTCCCATTCCCCGGAAGATGGAGCTGATGATGTTGTAGGCCGTGATGAAAGGGATTCCCATAAAGCAGATGGTCAGATATTCCAGGGTGCCGGAAACCGCCTCTTGGGGAGTGGACATAACAGCGACAATGGAGCCGGACAGGGCCAGCAGGATGGCTGTCAGCACCAGGGACAAGGCCATAAAAAGAGTGACGGTGTTTCCGATGCTGGAGGCGGCCATTTTCCGGTCCGAGGCGCCTACCGCCTGGGCGATGGATACGGTGGAGCCCATGGCAAGGCCCACGATCATGACCGTCAGCATATGCATGACCTGAGAACCGATGGATACTGCCGTGGTGCTGGCTACGCCCTCAAACTGTCCGATGATAAACAAATCCGCCATGCCGTATAAGGTCTGGAGAAAATAGGACAGCAGGTAGGGAAGGGAAAAAAATACAATATTTTGAAAAACACTGCCGGTTGTGCGATTCTGTTCCATGTTGGGATTCTCCTTCTTCATTTGTTGCAGCCGTTCAGGACGGTGATCTTCTTATCCGGCCGTTACCGTTACATTATAAACTCTATCTCTATTGTAGAGTCAAGAGAAAATTGAGAATAAAACTAGTGGGCAGTGTTAATTAAGGGGAATGTTTTATATGAGTATTGTATTGTGAGTATATAACCTGTCAGGTGTTTAAACAATTGAAATTAAATCTTTGCTCCATAGATGATTGGAATATTTTCTATGGAGCAAAAATTTTGTGGCGGGTCTAATAAGCAGTCAGATAGGTATTAATGACATCAATATGACATTTGCGGATATGACTTTCGAGGACAGAGCAGGCTGAATCTACATCACCTGAAAGTATGTGATCAATGATAACAATATGATCTTCATTGGCTGTATAGGAATTTTCTGAAATCTTAGTAGTTGCAATAGTAATAGCGGTTAGTTGATTCAGATAGTTATCTACTAGTGAAGATAAGTATGGATTATCTAAAACTGTAACAATCTTAGAATGAAATTCTGAATCATATTGGATATACTGTTGAAGTCCTTCCATATTAGAAAGCATATCTTCATCACGGATTAAAGAAAAATTTTTACGCATTTTAACCAGCCAGTCAACATTTAGCATAGAGTAGGTCTTTCTCAGAGTGTTCGGTTCTATAATTAGTCTGGCATCAAAAATAGAGTGTATGATCTTGGGGGAAAATTTGCAAATCTCAATTCCGCGGCGTGGAATAATAGTGACAAATTGTTCTACTGATAATCTTAAAAGGGCCTCATGAATTGGAGTGCGTCCAATGCCAAGGATTTCTTGAAGATCTGATTCATTTACAACGGTTCCAGGTGCTAATTCATTCGAAATAATCATCTGTTTGATAGCCGTATACGCTTTAAGCATCATACTATCCTTTTTCAAAACAAAGCCTCCTCATCCCAAAAAGTAAAATCTTTTTTAATTATATTCTTAGAAATATCAAGAGTCAAGAAACGAAAGTAAAACATTAAAAAAAATCCCCCAGCCTAATGGAAATATTAGAAAATGAAATGTTACATGTTTTTTGAAAAAGTTCAGATATATCACCAATAAAAGTAATACCATAACTAAAAATTAAAAAACAGAAAAAATACATGCATATATGACATAATATCATATAAAAGTCAAAAACAAAACAGCATATTGCACAAATGCATCTGTGTATTTTTCAACTTGGCATATTAAATGCATATAATATAAAATATCAGTAATATATCTATAGAATATTTTAACAAAACTCTGTTCCCATTTCAACGAAAGCTTTCCATTAAGATTCATGTAAAAATATTAATAGTTAGGAGTGTGCCATGAAAGAATACAAACTGGAATTTAAAGATATATCAAAAGCGTTTCCGGGAGTATTAGCCTTGGATAAAGTTAGTTTTGGAATATATCCCGGCTGCGTTCATGTTATTATGGGTGAAAATGGTGCAGGAAAAAGCACATTAATGAAAATTATTAATGGGGTGCATGAAAAGACAGATGGAGAAATGCTTTTGGATGGTAAAAGTGTAAATTTCAAGAATCCTGGAGAAGCGGAAAAACATGGAATCGGAATGATATATCAAGAACTAAAGTATTTGCCCGATTTTACGGTAGAGCGTTATTTAATGCTAGGCCGTGAGCCAGGCAAATTCGGATGCATTAAATTGGAAGCAAGTTTCCATAGAGGCCCAAAAAATCCTTGAGGGAGCAGAACTAAAGTATGATTTAAAAACAACACTTCGAACGCTGAGTGTCTCAGATATCCAGCTTTTGGAGATTGCAAAAACAATCAGTACAGAGAGATGCAGTGTGATTATTATGGATGAGCCTACATCAGCTCTTTCGAATAGTGAAGTGGAGCGTTTATTTCTTAATATTGAGAGATTGAAAAAGTCGGGAATTACAGTGATTTATATCTCTCATAAAATGGACGAGATTTTCCGAATTGCTGATTATATTACGGTAATGCGTGATGGACAACATATTCATACTGCGCCAGCTTCTGAATTCACAAAAGATTCTTTGGTTACGATGATGGTTGGTCGCTCAATTAGTGATGTTTATCCAAAAGAGATATTCCCTCTTGGAGAAAAGGTATTAGAAGTAAAAAATTTATGTTCGGATTTTACTGGCTTACGTGATATTAATTTTTATGCTAGAAAGGGAGAAATTTTAGGACTTGCGGGATTAATGGGAGCTGGGCGTACAGAAACAGTACGCGCTATATTTGGTCTTGATCCAATAACTAGTGGAGAGATTTATGTGGAGGGCAGAAGAGTAGCAATTCATCGGGTGGCAGATGCGACAGCAAATGGAATTGCGATGGCCACAGAGGATCGAAGAAGATATGGTCTAGTGATGTGCCGAAATATTCGTGAGAACATTTCACTAGCTAATCTAAAAGCGTTTTCGAAATGGGGAATTATGAGGTTAAAAAAGGAAAAGAAGGCAACAGATACGATAGCGAAAAAACTCCGAGTAAAGGCAGCCTCTACTAATGTAAGGGCTGATACCCTTTCAGGAGGTAATCAGCAAAAGGTTGTTTTGTGTAAATGCTTGTTAGCTAATCCTAAAATCATGATTCTTGATGAACCTACACGTGGCATAGATATTGGTGCGAAATATGAGATTTATCGATTAATGACAGAAATGGCGCAAAAGGGTATGTGTATTATTATGATTTCATCAGAATTACCGGAATTTATAGGTATGTGTGATCGATGTTACACCATGTACAATGGACATATTACAGGAGAACTTCAACGGGAGGAAATGACGCAAGAACGAGTTATGCAGTTGATTACATCAGAAAAAACAATATAGGAAAAAGAAAGAAGGAAAGAAGATGGGAGAAAAGCAAGTTAGTCGTAAGGTGGGCAGTTTGATTAATCATTATGGGATATATTTAATGTTTATTATTCTTATCATAGTTTCAACGATGATTAGCCCCAATTTTATGACGTATAGGAACTTGATTAGCGTTTCGAAACAGATCAGTGTAACTGCAGTCATGTCCTTTGGAATGACGCTTCTGATTATTTCGGGGCAGATTGACTTGTCGATGGGCTCTACTATTGCAATGGCTGGTATGGTGTCTATTAATGCTTTTTTGGCAACAGGTTCCTATATACTTGCTGTTATTGTGGCTTGTGTAGTAGCAGCTTTAATTGGCTATATTAATGGGCATTTGATAACTACACTGAAACTGCCAGGTTTTATTGCAACAATGTCTATGGATACAATTGTAAGAGGTGCGGTTTATCTATATACAGGAGGAAGCCCGATTTATCAAATAGGAGATTATGGTGTTATATCAACGACCTATGTAGGGGTATTTCCTCTTCCAGTTATTATTATGATAATCGTTGGAATTATTTGTTATTTGATTTTACGGTATACACGCTTCGGACGTAGCTTATATGCTTGCGGAGGTAATGTGGATGCTGCTGAAGCTTCGGGAATCAACGTCGGAAGAACTAAAAGAATGGCTTTTGTTGTATCAGGAATTTTTGTTGGAATTGCAGCCGTTTTACAGATGGCTCGTTTGAATTCTGGTTTACCTGATACGGCAGAGGGTTATCATGCAGATGCCATAGCTTCTGCTGTAATTGGAGGAACGAGTTTTACTGGAGGTACTGGAACTGCGACTGGTACAATTGTTGGAGCTTTTATTATTGGTGTAATCAGCAATATACTAAATCTTTGCGGTGTACAATCGTATGTACAGCAGATTGTAAAAGGTATTATTATTGTGGCAGCAGTTAGCTTTGATTTGCTTGGAAAATCGAGAAAGATAAAAAAACTTAAAAAAGCTTAAGGTTTATCTGACTGAAACTTTCAAGAATTTATTTAGGATGTAAAGGAGAAGAATCATGGCAGTTCATTTAAAACCAGACGAAACAAAAAGATACCTATCCCCTGAAGACTTGGGATTGACCTATGGTTCGGCCATGCGGGTGGATGTGATGGATGAGGTGGTTTTGAAGAGTGGGGACAGGGAACTGTGTCTAGTATGTATTTCTGGGGAAGCATTCTACAAATGTCAGGATGAAACAGGCAAGGTAGTGATGGCGGATATGCTGTATGTGCCAATTGAAGAGAAGATTATCCTGAAGGGAGAAAATGCTGTATTCATATGTTTTGGCGCCCCATGTTCTAAAAAATATGGATTTCGCCATATTCCATTTGCTGAGGTGGATAAAGATTCCCGCCACAAGATATATGGCCAAGAAAAGAATGGAACTTTACGCGATGTATGGAATTTTATCGATGAGTCGTTTCCGTCTGGCCGTTTCTTGACTGGTATCTGCTATGGAAAAAATGGCGGGTGGACAGCCTGGCCGCCGCACGAGCACGGTGCGGAAAGAGAGGAAATTTATGTATACTTTAACATGGGAAATAGTTTTGGTGTTCAGTGTGTATATAATGATCTCCAGTCTGCGGAAGCGTATGTTGTTACTGATGGACACTTGATTTCTATACCGGAAGGCTATCATCCCAACGTCGGCTGCCCTTGCGGCGGACTGCGATATGTATACTGCATGGTTTCCGTGACGGAAGGAGATCGGGATTTCATGAATTTACGTACACAGAAAATTTACGGAGAGAAACTGGAGTAAAAGGGGGGAAGGAAGGATGATTAATACAGCTTCAATCGCAAATATCCCCTTTATGGAATTGAGAGAAGGTTTAGATAAACTGGTGAAAGGAGGAACAAAATTTTTTCATATTGATTTGATGGATGGTCATTATGTTCCGAATCTTTGTTTCCCGATAGGAATTATTCGAGAATTAAAGGATGCGTATCCTCAAATTTATATGATTGTTTCTTATTAGGAACGCTGTAAATACAAGGCTTTTCGGAGCCTGCAATCCGAAAAAAATAATATTTGA
>CALWMN010000039.1 GCA_944381935.1 uncultured Mediterraneibacter sp.
ATATGATAACAGGGGAGGACCTGACAGACTTTGAGAGAGGACTGAAAGGGGTCTTTGCCGTAGTAGACGTTGTGACCTTGTTTGTCGGGATCAAGGCCAGCGGGGTGGCGAAGCTGTTCAGCAGGGAAGCGCTGGTCTATCTCAAACACCAGTATCCCCGGATGTCTGCCGCAGCAATCTATAAGCAGCTCCAGGACAACGGCAGCATCCGTTCCGGGCAGCTCTCAGAATCTACGGTCTGCCGTTTCATCAACCAGCTCGTCCTGCAGCAGCGCCTGACAAACAATCAGGATATGCGGCGTTACGAGAGGCCGCACATCAATGAGGTATGGTGCGGCGATTCCAGTGCCGGCCCATGGCTCAAGACCGCAGACGGCAGGAAACACCGTGTCTACGTGATCGCCCTGATCGATGATGCCAGCCGGTTTATCCTTGGCGCGGATGTTTTCTTCCGCGATACCTTCGTGAACCTGATGTCCGTCATGAAGTCTGCCGTCTCAAAGTATGGCAAGCCCAAGGTTTTCAACTTTGATAACGGCCCGGCCTATAAAAACCGGCAGATGGAACTGCTGGCTGCCCGGATCGGCTCTGTGATCAGTTACTGCCGCCCCTATACTCCCACGCAGAAGGCCAAGATCGAACGGTGGTTCCGTACCCTGAAGGACCAATGGATGGCATCCCTGGATATGAGGGACTTCCACACACTCGAAGAGCTCCGGGGCAGCCTGCTGGCCTATGTCAGAAGCTATAACCAGAGGCCCCATTCCTCCCTGAAAGGGATCTCCCCGCAGGAACGCTTCTTTCAGGAGCCGGAATTGATCCGCCGCCTGCCGGATGAACAGATCGAATCCTCTTTCCTTCTTGAGATCGAACGCAGGGTATCGGCGGACTCGGTCATCGTGATCGACCAGACAGAGTATGAGGTCGATTACCGTTTTGCAAAGCAGCGCATCACCCTGCGTTATACGCCGGACATGAAAGACATCTTTGTTGTGGAGGCCGATGGTTCCCTTACGCCGATCCGCCTTCTCAACAAACAGGACAACTCCTTTGTAAAACGTGACAAAGTACGTCTGACAGGAGGTGAGGACTGATGGAGCTTACCGCGCGTTACGGACTTGAATTCAACCCATTTTTAAAGAATTCCAAAGAGATCCTTTTTGAAGGTACTGAATATACGGAAGCCAGGTTCCGGCTGGATTACCTCGCAAAGACGAAAGGCTTCGGCCTTCTTACCGGCGCCCCCGGCCGTGGGAAAACAACACTGGTACGTTCCTGGTCTGCCGGGCTGAATCCTTCCTTATACAAAGTCATCTATACCAGCCTTTCCACGGTTACGGTAAATGATTTCTACCGCAATCTTGCCGTATCCCTTGGTGCGCAGGCTTCTTACCGTAAAACAGAAAACTTCCATATCATCCAGGAGGAGATCAACCGCCTCGCCCTGGACAAACGGAAAACCCCTGTGATCATCATTGATGAGGCGAACTATATCAAGAACGCCGTCCTGAACGATCTGAAGATCCTGTTCAACTTTGAGATGGATTCCCGGGACCGGGCAGTGATCCTTCTGGTTGGACTGCCCCAACTGAACAATACGCTCCAGCTTTCCATCCATGAGCCACTCCGCCAGCGTATCATTATGAACTACAACATTGACGGGTACTCAAAGGAAGAGGGGCGCGCTTACATTGAGTGGAAACTGAAAAAAGCAGGCTGTACAGACTCTGTTTTTGACGACGCAGCAATTGAAGCGATCCTGAACGCTTCCGATGGGACAGCCCGTGTGATCAGCAAGCTCTGCAATGCCTCACTTGTGATTGGACACAGCCAATCTGCAGGCCGCATTACATCCGACATTGTCATGCAGGCGATCAACGACAGCACGCTTGGCTGAAAAGGCATCCGCAATTAATTTGCGGATGTTTTTCTTTTAGGAAAACAATTCGCAGAAACAGCCATTTTTAAAGTGACTGTTCCCCCCATGGGAGCCGAAATCGGCATAAAATAATCTGCCTGATAGAGCATCATTTAATTTGCCGGACAACAACATCATAAAGAAAAACTGTATGATTGGGAAGTGGGGATTTTCTCTGCTTCCCTTTTTATTTAGGAATAATTCCTATTTTTGCCAATAATAATTATACGCTAACAGCCCTAAAAGGGGCATTGAAAATTTACCGTAAAAATGGGAAAAATCGAAGCTCAGAGGAATGGATGAACAAAGTGGGAAAATAAAAACGACGGAATTTTCCTAGTACTACGACGGAAAACGGGGCTTAGGCTGGGGCGTTTTTTCTATGGAAAAGAAGTGAAAATGACGATATAATGTTTATATTAAATTTAAGACAAGGATGTATTTTAATGAAACAAGAATATACAGACAAAATGAAATACTATCAAGGAAAAGAATATGAAAATTTTTTGAGAGAAAAATGTGTCTTAGATGCACGTCAGTTTTTATATTCATCACAATTATACTTAAACTATGCCATCATTACTGCAAAACTTTATGAAGACATAGGGAAAAAGAATATTAGTGAGGGTGAAAAAAATCCGTTTTATAATAGCGTAGAGGTATTGGGATGGAATTACAATGCTCATACAATTTTGAACAAATTGACATTGGAGTGGGTATCGCATATTTCAAATTCACTAGATTGTTTGTTGCAATATATTAATGCGTCACTTAATTTAGGACTGAAACAGAAAGCCGTTACTGAAGGAAATATGCATAGAAAATTAGAAAAAATGCCACAGATAAATAGCTATGTAGAAAAATTATGGGAGAATGAGATTGTTTGCTATATACGTTCTGTATATAATTATGGAAAACATACACTTGACTTATATGGAGGTTCATCATTTGCGGATGTAATTTCTGGACAAAGAGATATACGGATTCCTGATTTTAAGTATCGTGGTAATATATATAAGTCAAAAAGTACAAGTGAATTGATTGGATATTATGAAAATTTTATTGGATTATATATTGATGTGATGGAGAGCGTTGATTTTGTGTTAAAAAACTCAGAGCCTGTTTGTAATAGATACCATGTAGGGAAAATGGTAGTTGATGGGCATGCTATGGGAGAGTGCGAGAATAAACAAGACATTGTACTTTATGCAGAGTTTGACAGTGATGGCATACATATTAAGAAATATTGGGTAGAAGATATAAAATTTGAGAATGATAGTGATATTGAAATAATGTTGTCACCTTCTAAAACAATTGGTCAACATTTTGATGGAATTACATCAATTGAAGTTATAATAAATAAAGATAAGGTTGGGGAACTTCATATGGATAGTGATTGTTTAGAAAACTCTATTTTGCGTTATCATAAATATAAATATGTTGCAGTATAACTTATTTGTTAAATTGTGATAAGGAAGTTAACTCTGTACAAATTTTTTTTATAAAGAAAGACATGTTGTAATGGTGAGATATTTATAAATTATGCTTGATTCTCACGATAAAATTACCGTAAGGGATGCACACAGTACAATTTTCATTTTAGTATTAAATAAAGAGGAATTCTATGGATAATAAAAATCTTACGTTAAAATGGATAGACACTCTTGGAAATAACAAGATTGTTTTTGAAAGAGGAATTATAGATGGTACAAAAAATAGAGGGATATATGGTATTTTCATTATTGATAATAAACAGCAGACGGAATATTGTGCATATGTAGGAAGAACAGTCAATATCTATAAAAGATTTTTGACAGGCGATGATGCACATTTTGTTAAACTTAGAAAAGGATTATTACAAAATGATAAGGTGATTGAGGCACTAAATGATAAGCATAAAAGAATAGAAGTACGAGTGATTGAACAAATAATGTTTAATTATGAAAACTATTATAAAGATATTCAGTTTATGGCTTCGAGAGAATGCTATTATATAGATCATTACCAAGCTTTAGGTCAGTGTTTAGAACAGTGCCCGGATGGAAGCAATATTAGAAGAGATGTCTGGGAGAATGAAAAAATGCTTAGTAGTAAGGCATAATCTTTTACTACCAATTTTACTACTAACAGGTAGTAATAACATGCCTAATTCTGCTCTGATTTGCCACAATCTGTAATTTCAGAGCATTTTACCATAATCCCAGAAACCCTTGCAAAACATGGCATTCCGGGGCAAAACAAGGAGAAACAAAACAATGATAAAAATACTTTTTATTTGCCACGGCAACATCTGCCGCTCAACAATGGCTGAATATGTTATGAAAGATATGGTCAACAAGATGAACCTTTCCGATTCTTTCCACATCGACTCCGCCGCCACCAGCCGCGAGGAGATCGGCAATCCGGTCCATCACGGCACGCGCCGGAAATTAAAAGAAGTGGGCATTCTCTGCGGGGATCACCGGGCGCGCCAGATGTGCCGGGAAGAGTATGACAAGTTTGATTACATCATTGGCATGGATTCCTGGAATATCCGGAATATCAACCGCATCATCGGAAATAATGATCCGGATCACAAGGTATATAAGCTTCTGGATTTTACGGACCGAAAGGGCCGGGATATTGCCGATCCATGGTATACGGGGAATTTTGACGACACTTACAGAGATGTAAAAGAGGGCTGCGAAGCCCTCCTGAATGACTGCCTTCTACGCCTCTAAAGCGTAGGAGAGCAGTTTTTTTAAATTGTGATGGAACTGACGGTTCTGGTTCTTGAGACGGAGCCTTTCCGTGCCGGATTTTGTCTCTTCCACAAAGGCGTCATAGCGTGAAAACAGTACCCGGTAATCCGCGGACTGCTTCTGCCCCCAGCGGATCAGGACCCAGTTCATGGCGTCCGGGTTCCAGTATTCCATGGGGATGCCGGACATCTTCATGACTGTGATGTACTGGACAGCTTTCATAGACAGTTCTGCGATCTGTCTGCCGCGGAAGGTCTCTTCCTTTTTCTGGGCTTTCCCGATCTTCTTGAAAATCCGCTGGGGAAGAGTTTTTTTATGGGCTTCGCGCTCCATCAGGCGAAGGCTCTTTTTCAGGACGTCATTGAGCTGGTTGACTGTGTTCCAGTAGGTGACAAAGGATGTCTTTTCCTCCTCTTCGCCATCTTCGGGTCCTACTTTGAAAGTACGGAACACACGGTCTGTCTCGCCGAATGTATCCCGGTTGTATTCTTTGCGCTTTTCGGGATCAGAGAGCACCCGGTATGCTTCCAGGATCTCCTGCATCAGGGCAGTGGTATCGATATCTTTATGTACATTTGCATCGGGATGATAGATCTTAGCCAATGCATTCTTGGCGGTCGTGATCTCTTCGAATGTCGCATCTCTTGAAACACCTAAAATATCATAATAAGTGCGCACTATCATGGATGACCTCCTTATTAAATTGACAATTTATAACTCCCGTGACTAATATACGCCGGGGGTCCTGAAAAGTCAATTGTTCCCAGGCAAAATATGAATAATTCCCGTACTGTCCGCTTATATTTTTAACAGACGAATCTTGAAAGAGGTTTTGGAATGAGTCGTTTGGCGATAAAACGGATCCAGACATTAGTCCTGGGGATCGCACTGGCGCTGTCGTGCACCTGCCTTCCGGTTGAGAGTCTGGCAGAGGAAGGAGAGCAGACAGATCACCCGCAGCAGGAGGAAGGACAGCAGGAAGACGGAGAGCAGGCAGAAGAACAGAAAACAGAAGAGCAGAAAGCGGAAGAACCGCAGGCGCAGATAGAGATCAGTGCTCCGTCCGCCGTGCTCATGGAAGCTTCCACGGGCACTGTGATCTATGAGAAAGATGCGGATATAGCTCGCCCTCCGGCAAGTGTGACGAAAGTCATGACCATGCTGCTTATTTTTGACGCGCTGGAGGCGGGGAGTATTCATCTGGAGGATGAGGTGACAACATCAGAGTACGCGGCGTCCATGGGTGGGTCCCAGGTTTTTCTGGAGCCGGGGGAGACCCAGACCGTGGATACGATGCTCAAATGTATTGCAGTGGCGAGCGCGAATGACGCCTGTGTGGCAATGGCTGAATACATATGCGGAAGCGAGGAGGAGCTTGTCCGGAAGATGAATGAGCGGGCCAAAGGGCTGGAGATGGACAACACGAACTTTGTGAACTGCAACGGCCTGGATGCGGAAGGACACGTGACGAGCGCGAGGGATATTGCTCTTATGTCACGGGAGCTGATCACGAAATATCCCCAGGTCCATGACTATTCGATGATCTGGATGGAAAATATCACCCACAATACAAGCAAAGGCGCATCAGAGTTTGGGCTTACGAACACGAATAAGCTGGTCCGTCAGTATGAGTATGCTACGGGGCTTAAGACCGGATCCACAGGCGAGGCGAAGTTCTGTGTTTCAGCGACAGGGAAGAAAAACGGGATCGAGATGATCGCAGTGATCATGGGAGCGGAAACTTCAAAAGAGCGGTTCGCAGACGCGGTCAAACTCTTAAATCACGGGTTCGGAAAGTGCCAGCTCTATACAGATGACAGCGCACCTGCCGTGAAGAGCGTGGATGTGAAGGGCGGAGTCGCGGGAAATGTCAGCGTGGAGCGTTCGGGGACGTTTTCCTATCTGGATATGACAGGGGCAAATCTGGCAGAGGTGGAGAAAAAGACGGAGGTGAGCAAGGATCTTTCCGCACCGGTAAAGAAAGGAGATGCTGTGGGCTATATCGTATATTCTATCGACGGCAGTGAGATCGGAAGAATGGAACTTACGGCCGGGGAAGATGTGGAGAAAGCCGGATTCCCGGACTATCTGAAAAAAGCATTTGACAGGCTCGTGCTGAGACGGCTGGAGCGGAAACTGTGAGTGACGATGTAAAAACGCACTTGTCCTTATGCGCTTTCCTGGTCTATAATAGATAGGCAAACCGGGAACTGCCTGCTGTGTCAGACAGTTCCCTTTCGTGGAGGAAGAAATATGGACTATGCAAAAGCAGGAGCTGTGGTTATCATCCTGCTCCTGGCAGCAGCCGCTGCCGCGGCGGAAATATACAGAGAGACGCATTGCTTCCGGGTGACACGGTATAAAGTGCCCGCGGAAAAGCTGGCGGGGATCCTCAGGAATGTGAAGATCCTTTTTCTGAGCGACCTTCATAACTGTACTTACGGAAATGAAAATGAGAGGCTGCTCCGGAGTATAAGGGACGAGGAACCGGATCTGATCCTGATCGGCGGGGACATGCTTGTGGGAAAAGCAGGAGCACCATATGAAACCGCGCTGCATTTTGTGGAACAGCTTCCGGCGATCTGCCCTACGGTTTATGCCAATGGCAACCATGAGCTGAGGATGAAGGAAGATATAGAGACCTATGGGGATGCATACAGAGTTTACAAAAATACTCTGGAAAAACGAGGAGTGCATTTCCTCGAGGATTCGCGGATCCGTGTTGAGCTGGGGGATGTGTCTCTGCAGATCTGCGGCCTGGAGCTGCCGTCCTCTACCTATAAAAAATTCAGGAAAGACAGGATCACGGCAAGTGATATCGAGGGACATTTCGGGTTTCCGGCATCAGCAGATACATATACCATCCTTCTGGCGCATAACCCTGCATATATGGACGCCTATCTGGAGTGGGGCGCTGATATGGTCCTATCAGGACATCTGCACGGAGGGCTGATACGAGTGCCGGGGATCGGCGGGATCGTCACTCCCCAGGGATTCTTGTTCCCCAGGTATTCGGGAGAAATGACCCGGAAAGGAAGCCAGACTGTGATCGTAAGCAGGGGATTGGGCACGCATACACTGAATATCCGTCTCTTTAATACGCCTGAGCTGATCTCAATACAGCTCGGCGGGGATCAATGAGTAAAGTTAAGACAGCCGAAGAGAAGACAGCGGCAGGAAAAAGATTGTAAAAGCTGTTGGATTCCCTTATAATACAATATTGGTATCTTTTAAAAACACTATTCGGAGAGAACGCATGGGAATACCGGTGAAACTGGAAGTATTTGAAGGTCCCCTGGATCTTCTGCTTCATCTGATCGATAAAAATAAAATAGATATCTATGATATTCCAATCGTCGAGATCACGAATCAATACATGGAATACATCCGAAACATGCAGAGAGAAGACCTGAATGTCATGAGCGAGTTCCTTGTCATGGCGGCGACGCTTCTGGACATTAAATGCCGCATGCTCCTTCCAAAGGAAGTTACGGAAGAAGGCGAGGAAGAGGACCCGCGCCAGGAACTGGTCGAACAGCTCCTTCAGTACAAGATGTACAAGTATATGGCAAATGAGCTGAAAGACCGGCAGCTGGATGCGGACTATGTCCTGTACAAAAAGCCTACGATCCCTGCAGAGGTGCAGGAGTATGTAGAGCCGGTAGACCTTGACCGGCTTCTGGGGGATCTTACTCTGGTCCGGTTGAATGAGATCTTTCAGGACGTAATGAAGCGGCAGGTGGAAAAGATTGACCCGGTGAGGAGTAAGTTCGGAAAGATCGAGAAGGAAGAAGTGACCCTCTCAGATAAATTCACCTATATCCACAGCTACCTGAAGGACCATAAGAGATTCAGCTTCCGCCAGCTTCTGGAAAAACAGCACAGCAGGATGCATATAGTCGTTACTTTCCTTGCGATCCTTGAGATGATGAAGCAGGGGGACATACGTGTAGAGCAGGAGGATACCTGTGGTGAGATCATGATTGAAAGGACAGGAGATACAGATGGAGATTGAGAAGCTGCAGAGCGCCATTGAGGCGATCCTTTTTACGATGGGAGATTCCGTGGAGCTTGAAAAGCTGGCGTCAGCGATCGGGCATGACGAAGAGACAACGAGAAAGCTGATCCACAACATGATGGATAAATACGAGGCGGCTGACAGGGGCATCCGCATTATCGAGCTGGATAATGCCTATCAGCTCTGTACGAAAAAGGAGATGTATGAATACCTGATCCGTGTTGCAAAACAGCCGAAGCGCTATGTGCTCACGGATGTCCTGTTGGAGACGTTGTCGATCATTGCGTATAAGCAGCCGGTGACGAAGCTGGAGATCGAGAAGATCCGCGGGGTGAAATCCGACCATGCAGTGAATAAGCTGGTAGAATATGGGCTCGTTGAGGAGACAGGACGGCTTGATGCGCCGGGACGCCCGCTGCTCTTTGGGACGACAGAGGAATTCTTAAGGCGGTTCAGCGTGCATTCCCTGGACGAGCTCCCTGTGCTCGACCAGGAGCAGATCGAGCATTTTAAAGAGGAAGCTGAGGATGAAGCACAGCTCAAGCTGGATATCTGACTTCTGGATATCTGACTTTGGATATCATACCCCGGATATCCCGATGTCAGGCTGCGTTTAAGCCGGGCGGTATCCGCGGATACGCTGATGTTCTATCCGTGCAGGCGGATACATATAGTGAAAATAAGACGGGATGGAGAGGTATCCTGTATGTTTATAAGAAAAAACAGAATAAAAGCGGTCTTAGTTCTCATTTTATGCCTTATGGCATACATATCAGCCGCTGTTTCCGTACCATGCGCTGTGAAGGCGCAGGAAGCGGAAGGTGACAGCGGCGCTGAGATAAAACCGTCCGAATTGTACGCCCGTTCAGCAGTCCTTATGGATGCAGGATCAGGGCGTATTTTATTTGCAAAAAA
>CALWMN010000040.1 GCA_944381935.1 uncultured Mediterraneibacter sp.
AAACAGTTGAAGGAGGTGTAAACCATGTCTATTTGTCCGAAGAACAGATCTTCTAAAGCCAGAAGAGACAGCCGCCGCGCAAATTGGAAGATGAGCGCGCCGAATCTGGTAAAGTGCTCTAAGTGTGGAGCCCTGACCATGCCTCACAGAGTCTGCAAGGCATGCGGTTCTTACAACAAGCGCCAGGTTGTAGAAGTAGCAGAATAAAAGATCAGAAATTGGAAGCCGCCGGGAGCAATTTTCCGGCGGCTTTTTCGAATTCAGCAAATCGGGAGGAAAGACAATGAATGTGAGATGGATTACCCCGGCGGTGACGGCTATGAGCCGGGATGGCCATGTGGACCTTGAGGCAAATGAAAGAATTTACCAGAACCTAATTGAGAACGGTATGGATGGAATTCTGATTTTGGGAAGTATTGGTGAATTTTATGCCATCGGCCTGGAGGAGAAAAAGCAGTTGATCGACCGAGCTGTTTCAGCCGTGAACGGCCAGGTTCCTCTCTATGTCGGAACAGGCCATATGGAGATTGACGAGTGTGTAAATCTGTCCAATTACGCCCTGAGAAAGGGGGCCAGGGCGGTAGTGGTGATCTCCCCTTACTACATGAATCTTCCAGATTCCGCAATTTTGAATTTTTATGGCCAGGTTGCACGGAATATTCAGGGAGATATGATTCTCTACAATTTTCCGGCCCGCACCGGTTATGATTTAAGGCCGGACCTAGTTTGGAAACTGGCTGGGAACTATCAAAATATCATTGGCCTGAAAGATACGGTGGGGGATATGGCACACACCAGGGCGATGATTCAAAAGGTGAAGAAGGATTTTCCAAATTTTCAGATTTACTCCGGATTCGATGAGTTTTTCGGACACAATGCTCTTTCCGGCGGCGATGGCTGCATCGCGGGATTATCTAATTTTGCCCCGGAAGTTGCCGCCGGATATGCGCGAGCTGCCCGGACGGACGATTTAAAGTCCATGTGCCTTTATCAGAGAAAAGTGGATGAACTGATGTCGATTTACAATGTTGGACAGCAGTTTATCCCCATGATTAAGAAGGCCATGATTCTTCGCGGCATGGAGATGGAACCCTTCTGCGCTCAGCCCATGCGGGAGGCGGATGAGGGGGAGACAGAGGAGATTCGAAGTATTCTGAAACAGGCAAAGCTTTTATAGGGATGAAATAAATCCATATACACCGGGAAAGCATTCCACCGTTTTTAGAAAATCGACTTAAAAAAATTTTTTTCTGCTGATAGAAAAAACACAAGAAAAAGGTCTGAATTAAAAAATAAATTGTGCAAAATTGTCTTGACAACAGTGCTATAATATAAGCGTAACAAGAAAGAGATACTTAACCAGACCTATTTATTTGACAATTAAAAGGGCCGCGCTAAGGAATCAGTTTGATGGAGGAAAAGATAAATGAATTCTTTTCCGAAAATGCGGAAAAACTAAGTAAATAGGAGGTATTTGGCTTCCCATTGATATAGTGTAGGCCGGTTTTTTACAACAGGTTTACAACAAAACGATGAAAAATAGCTTCTCAGGAGGGAAAAAATAGGCTCTCCGAGGAAGCTATTTTTTATTGCTTTACTGTGATAAAGAAAAGGGATGGTAAGCTGCTATATCCGGCAGCGATAAGGAGCAAACGAGACTAGGGACGAAATTCATCAATATTGAAAATCCAAATATACAGAACATATGTTCCTCAAGAAATGTCTCAAAAACCGCAAATCTTACTATTTTCTTACAATTCTTAAACTTTCATAAAGTTCAAAATATTTTTTCGATTTTTGGCAAAAGGCCCATATAATATATAGTGTAGATACTTTAAGTTCGCAAGCACAATTCTATCTACTGACACACACATAGCTAAATTCACAAAAAATTAGCAACCAAGAGTAACAGATATTCAAGCCCGTTACTTAAACTCAGAGCTGGATACAGAACCAGGCGAATCAGTTGCTTCCCTTAGGGGAAGTATGCTTACCGCTTCTGTATCTGGCTCTTTTTTATATAGGAAAGGAGCTGCCCTATGAACAGAGCAGAGAAATGCAGGATGATAGAAAATCATGGCATTATGATAAAAACAACAGAGGACGGAACCTACAGGACTGCAACGGAATATGAGCAGAAAAATGGTTTATCAGACGGAATCTTTCTTCCTGTTAAAAAATATCTCGAAGCCGGCAGAAAAGTAGGCTATATCATTGACAGAAGCAACCGCCACAAGGTAATGACGTACCGAGCATACATAGAGAATGATACCTACAAAATAACAGGCGACTCTGTAGGAAACAGCAGTGACCCGGAAAATTACATCAACTTTGAAGATAAATGGTCATTGCATGAACTGATACTGATTACAGACCTTTTCTGTGACAGGTACTCTAATTCAGAGAAGGCACGTTTATTAGACTATTGGGGTGCGAGCCGTTCGACAGAGGTTGAGATAAACCATAAAAACAAGGATAAACACACACGGGATGTGGATAACCTTGAAATCTGCACCCGTTCAAAGAACAGAGTCCACCGCAGCAATTATGACTTGATAGAGAAAGGAATCAACACATTACGGGAGGCAGGACTTATCTTCCGCACATGTTTCAATGGTTTCAGCGCTATGCTTTCTATCAACCGAAAGAACATACGCAGGGCCCTCAAAAGAGCATTGCGGATGAGAGACGCTGAGATATTTCTCCAGGAATGCAGAATACAAGGAATCGCAGTATAAGCACACCCGCAGCGGGACATGTTCTCCAATCGGTATATACGGTAAAAAACATAGGCGGAGTACAGCCAAAAACAGGCAAATTACAGCCCTGCACAGCTGACTGTACTGCCCTTTGGGAAAGGATTACTAATTATATGAAGAAACAGCATATACCACTGTTGGAGACATTACAGAAAGCGAAAGGCTGTGTTTATCTGTCAGACTTGAGATTTCTGCCGCTGGCAGAAATACAGCCCGAAATCGAAAAGCTGCGCCCGGAGACGTTCAGTCTGCATGAATGGGAGGACGCAGTAGAATATCTGACACATCAGGCAAAGACTTTTCAAAACGCAGGAGAAGCCCGCAGCTTTTTACTGCATGATAAGGGTAAAGGAGACAGGGATTATGAGAGAAGGACAGCCCCTTACGGCACAGGATATTAAAGAGCAGATACAGCAGAGCTATCAGTCAAAGACAGCAATCCGGCAGGCAAAAATCGACCTGATACTGCAATCCTCTGACTTGGTGGAGAAGGACGGAGCGGCTTATCGGGTGCCGATGGGCAGAGTCAGTTGTCCGGCCGGAATCATCATATACGGGACAGGCAAAAAGGCACTCGTGATAGACATGAGCGACCCTCACAAGGCCAGTATGTGGGAGGCAAGGTTTATCAGCTCACCTCACAGTCAAGATACTTACCAAGCTACAAAAGAGGCACATTTCATCATCAAGGACGGCAAGCGGAAGGTACTCAGAAAGTACCTGATGAAATGGGACGGTCACAGCTGGCAGAAAGTCATGCTGACCTTTACTGCCATGGAGCTTCTGGCACTAAGCCATGCGGCCTTCCGGCTGAAGACAGAGGACCTGCAAGCAAGCAGGGAGACCTTGCGGCAGCTGGGGATAATCAGCATATGGAAGGACAGCCCGAATCGGATGATAGTGATGACGGATGAACAGGGACGTTCCAGCGCAGTCATGGAGAGTACCTTGGCACTGGACACGGGAAATCTGGACAGGCTGTTTATGGGGACAAGAGGGTCAGCCGCCGTAGCGGAACGGGAGCAATTAGGGCTGGTAAACCCAGCCAAGGCACACGCTGTTTATGACCCGGAAGAAATCGAGGACTATATCGAGGAAGGGCGGCGGCTGTTGCACAGGCTGTCTTTCCCGATGGCAAGCAGGAGGTGGTAAAATGGCAAAGACTGCAATCCGTGTCAACACGACGGTCAAATTTGATGAAACAGTGGAAAAGGATATCCTCCGGCTTATACAGGAATGCAGTGAGCAGCGCAGGCTGAACCGTCTGCTGGAAGCTGCGCTCCGTGTCTGTCTGAGTACAAAAGAGGGACGCAAACAGCTTGAAAACGGGTTAGGCGGCTTCCCCGTTGACTCGGAACGGGAAACGCTCTTGGAACAGCTAAGGGAGGACAGTCAGGCCCGTAGGGACGAAATCATGGACCTAGCGGCAGACGTTGCGATTTGGGAACAGAAGGTGGAGCAGACCTTAGACAATCTAACGAAGGAACTGACGAAACTCTATGTCTACGCAGACAGCGCAAACTTATTAGAGTTGAAGGTAAGGGCACCTTTGGTACATACAGAAGCACTGCTGGTTTCAGAGCTGGCAAAAAAGATTCAAAAGGACATATGGGACAAAGCGGGCAGACCTACGATGTTCGGGCGCACAAACGGGCAGGACAACGGCAAAAAAGAACTGTCGGAATTGGCCCATGAGGTCATGGTGTATCTATCGGAGCACTACGCAGGCAACCTTATGGAACTGCGGTCATTGTTTGCACAGGAGACAACAGAACAGCAGAAACAAACACAAGTGGATATGACGGGCGCACTCTCCCAGATGATGGAGCAGTTTATGAGGATGATGAACAGTGTCCCGCAAGCACAGGCGGCACAAGGTCAAATGCAGACGGCGCAGCTGTCATCTTCTGCACAGCCCACAGCAAACACAGGCTCTCCTGCAATGGGTTCTGTGTCTGTCTCAGCAGAAGGAACGGAGCCTGATATGGACGCAGTTCTGGAAATGTTCGGCTCAACATTTGATGACTAACGGTCAGTGAAAAAATTGTAGAAAGCGCTTGACAGCAGGAAATTTCTGCCTTACCCTTCCCCCCATTAAACGAAAAGGAGGGTACTATGGCAGTCATTTTAAGGCAAATCGAGATGGAAGTCGGAAAGCAAACTTTTGTTCGGTTCAGGCTGAATACGAGCTTTACAAGGATAGCAAGCTCCTTGGATAAGGCACAGTCTACCGGAGGTTTCACACGGTATTTCCGGCAGTTTAAAAAGGAGGTGGAGGAAGCCGGAACGGGGGATGATTACATCTTCATTTTCTCCCATAAGGAATACATGGACAACCGGGAGAAACTGCTCGCAGCCAGAGGGAAAGTCATCATTATTGACAACACGGGTGTCACCCTGCTGTCAGACAAGGCAATCAACAGCGAGGTATTAAGGGAGCTGCTGAGGACCAACCAGATGATTGTACGGGACTTCACAATGGAGCACGAAAAGCGGCATACGCTACAGGAAACAGCTCGGAACATCGGGTATCTGACCCGGATAAAGAAGCGGGACAAGGACGGGAATCTCTGCAATGAAATCAGGCTTGCGTATCGCAACCGGATTGATTATCAAGCGCCCGTATCATGGCTGTTTGTTGACCGGGACATGCTGGACTATGCGGGTATGGACCTGGTGAGCAGGGACAGCTACCGTGAGATGGTATGGGACAAGGAAACAGCGGAACCATTCAGCGAAAGTCTCTCCGAATATGAAGTGCTGGATGTCACAGGATGGGACAGTCTCTCCGTACAGGCATTGTTGGAATACGGAAGGATGAGGATATTTTCGGATAAGGCAGAAGCCGCAGGATTCACAGGGGAAACGAAACTGTTTTTAGCGGATACGGAGAATTTAAGCAGGGTCCGGGAGCTGGAACAGTGTGACCCGTTTACGGCAGTGAGCCTTCTGCACTTATTGAAGGAGCAGAACGCGGAACAGGTCAAGTTTATCGGCCCGGCCTATCTGCAAGGCAAGCCCGTGGAGGACAGCGAGGTATACGGCTGGAAACAGACAGAAAACGGACGCACGGAGGAATATTTCACGGTTGTTCTGTTCCCGCAGCTTCGGTATACGACCTACAAGCTGGAAATGCTGGACAGTGTTGCACTGCGGTTCGGACTGCGGGTTGCAAGAATCGAGGGGATGCCAGCCGTGGACGCACTGGCACTGATAAACGGGATGTTTCAAACGCTGGCGGCAGAACTGCAAACCAGGCAATTCATGTAATAGGAGGGACATATATGCTTACACTCTACACATCAAAGCTGGCCCTGCTGAATGACCAGCAGAGACCAAACATTCATCTGATACAGGACGCAAACGCATATTTCAACCAAAAGGTGCGGAAGGGTGAAATCAGCATAGAGGATTGCAGGCCGATAAAGAAAATACTCTGCTCCGATGACATGGGACGGCTAAAAGACATGAATGACATGCTGAAATTGAGTACCAGCTGCAAGACACTCATCTTGGCAAGGAAATATCCAGATATGGTATATACGACCTCTGGACTGACAAAGGAAGCAGCTACGCTCATCTTCCTGCTGTTCTGCGAAGGAGACCAGTCGTTCATCTACTATCTGCCGGAACGTGTGGAACTGCCCGTAGGGAAAGACGGGGCATGGCACGAGGAAAACGAGCAGACATTTATTGGCCCTTCAGATGAAATCGAGGCAGAAATCATTTCAGAAGAGACCCGAACGGTTGTCACGCATTATGGAGAGATAATGGACGAACTGAACTATTGGGCCAACAGGGCCGGTCAGGGAGATACCATCACCTCATGGAAATGGAATGACAGTTTATTTGATGAGGAGGAGTCGGAGGACTCTGAGCGTGAACCGGGGAGTTTTTCCAGTAACTACTATCTCAGGGAGAACCTCCAGAGGGCAAAAGAGGGCTGGCCGACCTGCAGCTGCAACCGCACCTCTTGTATCTATCATGTAGAACTGTTTCCCGACTGCTTTGTGGTTGGAGGAAAGTACATCATAAGCAAGGAAGTGGACAGGGAAGGCAGGCCGCACATACAGGTCCATTCCCCGTTCGGAACGGAGCTTTCCGCAGAACAATATGAGACAATTTTTGACTATGCGGAAGATATGGGGTATCTGGACAGTGAGCCGGATGAAGAAGAAGCGCCCGCACATGAAATCAGTCAGGATTTATACAGGCGTATCAACCAGGACTTCCGGGAGACACATCTGATAGACTACTATGTGGATTTATACGGGACACCTCAAATTTATGGCATTACCTACTATGGGGATAAGTCATCCTTGGAGCAGGACGCAGATAATCGGATAGAGGAAATAGACCCGGAAGAACTGGAGGCTTTGTTTGACGTAGAAGAAGATGATGACGAGGACATGTTCGGGGACGATACGGACGATTGGTTCTGAACCTCATCATGTATATAGGGATTTTAAGGGAACTCTTGTGGAAACACAGGAGTTTTCTTTTATCCAGACGCAAGGGGAAGGCGTCCTCTCGGTAAATAAGGATAGAGAAAGGAACGATTGCGCAGTCCCGAAGATGGCGATATAATAGTCTGCGGGGAAAAAGAGTTTACCGGAGGATGAAATGGCGAAACACACGATACAAAAGCAGACAAAGTATATGCTCCGAAAACGGGATATGCTGACCGAACAGAATCGGACGATGATAAAGGCGTTCTGTGATGAATTTCGGGACTATGAGAAAGTCCCGATGGAACTGCGGATTGAGGGGAAAGAAATCAGGCGGTTCCTGGAGCAATACGGGGTCACCCTACAGACATTCAACAAAATGACGAGCTGTCTGGGGAGGACAACAGGGAACCGGTACGCATACAGCATACCTGTGCTGCTGAGCATAGCGGAGCCTGCTCCAATCATAGAGAGGAAGTACCGCAGGAAATTTCAAGTCAACCGAATCAAAACAATCAATTACTATGGGAGCAAGCGGAAATGGCTGGAGGAATATCAGCTCATTTTTAACTATACCGCAGATGGATTGGGCTGTTCCCGCTTCATGGAGTGCTTTGCCGGCTCTGGAGTGCTGAGTCTGCTGGCAAGCAAAGGGAAGAAGTTCAGGACCATACAGGCAAATGAGGCGTCGCCAGCGACTTATAACTACCATTGCGTGATGAAAGGCGAAAAGACGTTTCAGGAGTTTATCAGGGAGCTGGAGATTATCCCTCAGCTGAACAGGGACGCATTTATGATGATACGTCAGAACCTTTACAACAGCGATGATTACGCAAAAGATGAAAGTCACGCCCAACAGTATGAAGGCTGTGAGATACGCAAGGAAGTGCAGACCGCGGATGTGAAAAAGGCAATGCGGCTCTACCTGATAAAGCATTATGCGTTCCAGTGGCAGGGAGGATGGAGCGGAACGAGACTGCCGCCCTCCAATCATATCGAAGCACTGACGGACACACATAAACTGTATGAGACAATAGAACTGACGAACCTCCATTACAGGAAAGTACTGGTTAATGGGCTGGATGAGCAGGATATGCTGATTGTGCTGGACCCGCCTTATCAAGATACGTACCGTGTGCAGAAGCGCAGCTATGGGCTGGAGTTCAATGAACGCAAACATCGGGCACTGATACAGCTGTTGTCAAAAGAGGTTTATCCGGCAAAAATCATCCTGTGCGGATACAGGGATTCCGAGAAAGAAGATATGTATTCCCGATACTTCAAGCGGTCAAAAGCGGAGTGGCATTGCTATCAATTTCTGCGTTCAAGTGTACCGACAGAGGACAAGAAAAAGGAGCATATCTGGACGAATTTTGATATGTACTGCTTATGTAATCAATATCCAGATATGTTCAAAATCGTCTTTTAAAGCACATGGGGACCGTTCAAAAAAGGACGGTCCCTTTTACGTTACAGTAATGAAAAACAGTGCAGAATCAGTATAAAAATATCGCTTTTCTAT
>CALWMN010000041.1 GCA_944381935.1 uncultured Mediterraneibacter sp.
AGCTTACTCATCCGGGGATGCGCAGGCGATGGCTCCGGCCGGGCCAGAGGGAGAATGTCAGCATACTTCCGGCTTACTTCTTTTCCTTCTGGTGTGTTTTTATAATCTATCATAATGCCTCAGCTCCTTCCAGGGATGGGAGTTTCATGGGATAAGTGAACTGGTGAAGCCGCATGCACAATCACCCGGATTTGTGTCCGCCGATCTGCTGATTCCTTTCCCGCATGGTAGCGCCATCTAAATAGTTTGTACCTTTCAAGACTGCATTTTTCCCATACTTCTTTTTAATACCCAGCAGGGCTTTCTGCAGGCTCTTTTCCTTTTCCTGTTTTTTCGTATCTGTGAACAAATCAAACTGATAGATACCTTCATCCTTCACCACACGGTTTGCGGCAATCGTGACCCGGCGTACTGTGAGCGACCGATTGACGATCCGGTCAAACAGCTCCACAGCCGCCGTCACAATCGTGCTTCCCAGATTTGTAGCGTTGCCAAAGTGTGTGCTGCCGTGGGTGCCTTTGGGGACGGATCTTCCATAATGGTCGATGTGTACCGGGCCGCGGTAGGATCCTTTATCACAGTTTTCCCGGTCATAGCCTACGTCCAGGGTCAGGCCGTCTGTGACAAGCCCTTTATCCGTAAGCTGGAAAACCAGGGAATCCGCCATCTCAGCGACAATGATCCGGGCTTTATCATAAGAGTATGGCTCCGCAAGTACCTGCCCTTCGGAAAGGCTGTTCGTACTTGGCTTGTAGGCTTTGATCTCAGTCATCCCGCAGGGTTCCAGGCCCCAGGCGTGGTCGATCATGATCTCCGCGTCAATCCCAAACTCACGGAACAACTCATCTTCACGGCTGATACTGGCTCTGGCCAGTTCCCCCATGGTGTGGATTCCGAGTCTGGTCAATCTTTTCACCGTGCCGGGCCCGGTCTGCCAGAAGTCTGTCAGCGGCTGATGGTCCCACAGCAGATACCGGAAGGATTCTTCATCCAGCTCAGCGATACGCACACCATCCGAATCCGGTTGTGTGTGTTTCGCTGTGATGTCCATGGCCAGCTTGGCAAGATAGAGGTTCGGCCCGATGCCGGCTGTGGCGGTAATACCGGTAGTATACAGGACTTCCCGGATCATCGTCATGGCGAGATCGTGGGCGGACATCTCGTAATGGCTCAGATATGCCGTTGCATCGATGAACACTTCGTCGATGGAATAGACCAGGATATCTTCCGGCGCGATGTATTTCAGATAGATCCCATAGATCTTACGGGAGACTTTCTCATAGTAGCGCATCCTCGGCGGCGCGACCAGATAAGAGACCTCCAGGGACAGATCGGCTGCCAGGGCGTTTGCATCATAGGATGGCGAAGAGAGGGAAGGTTTGCCATCCTTATACACAGCCTTATGGTTTCGGATGGCAGTTTGCAATCTGGTTGCATTGACTTCTTTGACTTTCTGGACTACTTCAAAGAGCCGTGCCCGGCCGGGAATGCCATAGGATTTCAGGGATGGGGAAACGGCCAGACAAATGGTCTTCTCCGTGCGAGAGGAGTCAGCCACCACCAGGTTGGTGGTCAGAGGATCCAGGTTCCTGGCGGCGCACTCGGCGGAAGCGTAATACGACTTCAGGTCGATCGCCAGATAGGTCCTCGGAATTTCTGACATAGCATTCCCTCCCTTCGGTGCCTGATTTTACTGGTCTCTTTCAGCAATTTAGTCAGTAAATGTGTTTTCCAAATTCGTATGCTCTTTCCAGATGTCCGGTTTTATCAATCTGCGGTTTTCCATTCGTATCACCGCAGCCGCCGGCCAGAAGCATACCTCTGTCATGGAATCCAATGTAATTGACAACGGCAAATTGATAGTAAGATACGGCTTGTTCAAATGTCCAGAAATAGTTGTCGGCAGATGTCATTAGCAGGGCACTGTCCCTGATGGGATATTTCTCATAGCGTCCCAGTGGAGGATTTGGGTCTTCCTCTGCGATACAGTAAAAGCGCTCAATGAACGCTTTAAGCTTTGATGAGATCGTCCAGAACAGAAGCGGAGATGCAAAGACAATGCAGTTGGCGCTTTTGATCTTGGGCACCAGGTCATTAAAGCCGTCTTTCTGGATACATGGTTTCCCGTAACGGCAGGCGTTGCAGCCAAGACATCCCTTAACCTCAGTTTTATTTAAAGAGATGATTTCAACAGAATGGCCGGCGTCTTCTGCGCCTTTTACAAAAGAAACAACAAGCTGCGCGGTATTCCCCTTCGGCCGTCCGCCTCCTTGAATGACTAAGATTTGTTTCATGATCGTTGTTCCTCCTGACTATATGGTTAATTCGCATTTTTCTCCACAAACCACCGGCCCACTCGCCCGGAAAAGCGTCGGTCGATGTGTTCGAAAAACAAATGCTTCTCCTGACCCTGGATCAGAACCGTGAAGCAGTCTCCGGAGAAGTCATTGTTGGCTGCTCCGGCTGGCCGGAAATCTCTTACAGCTTCAATAGGAAAAGTACGCCCATCTTCCCAGGTGATGGATTTTGGCTGCATATATCCTGTGGAATCAAAGTCGGACGTGACTTTGACGTAGATCCGTTCCGTGTGAGATGTAGGAATGGCTCTCATAGTCGGTTGCCTCCTTTTCTGCAGTGCGTAATTCTTCTTCATTCAGTTCCATCTGTATCCGTCTATAGTCTGTGATTTCTGCTTCAGTTGCTATCCGTACAGCAGGGTGTCCCTGGAGCATCTGCTTTCCACAATCGGGACATCGATCCGGGAGCTGTTCTGCTGTGAAACAATAATGGCAGGCATCACAAAAATAGCAGTTCATTCTATCATCACCTCCGATTTGGCTGAAAACAACTTATTCCCAAATATCATAGTCTTTTAGGTAATTACCACGGCCGGAACGGGGTAGACGGACAATAAAATCCGGGTGCAGCTTGTGGTAGTCCTCAATGGCAATCAAAAGTAAATCCTCTGGAACATATAGTTCTGCAGCGATGGCCTGGGCGGTATTTCCTTCCATAATTAAATTGACCATCTTCTCATCATCAATGAGAACATGCGCAGCGACAGAGTTAGCCTCCCTCTCTGACTGATTTGCACCACCAAAAAACTGGATCTCCTTATAAGGCATCCGTCTGGCCCGTTTCCGATGTTCCGGTATCTGATCATGGCAGATCTCATGCATGAGGACAAATCTGCGCAGATACCCTGTCAGACGTTTATGTAAATAGATTGTGCGGTGCCGGTCGGCGGAAGAATACATTCCTTTGAGATTTGCCAGGTCAAAGGTATCCTCCAGTTCAATGCCAAGACATTGATAGATTATTTCCGGGTCACGGCTTCCATCACATTTCTTAATAATCTTTTGAGCTAACGCATAGCTCTCTGCGGCTTTCAATAATCATGCACCTCCAGCTCATGGTTGGATTCTGATGCAGGTATCCCGGATTTACGTATCCGATGGAGTTCCTTTATTTTTCTTTGTTGTATACCGTTCACGGTTTTCTTCTTTGTGTTTCCAGTATACCGCATTCAGCGCAGCCATAGCGGCGTCTTTGGATTCCTGGTCAATCTCACCGCCGGCAAACATGGCGGAAAGCTGTGTTACCATCTGTTCCATCCGTCTGCGGTCCCTGGAGCCGCCTTTTTCATTTGCTTCCACAATGTAACCGCCGGCAGCGCCCAGAAGGTCTTCCGCGGTAATCCCAAGAGCTACAGCGATCTTATTGACGACTTCCATGTTCCGCGGGTAGCGGTGCCCGGACTCATAGTTTTGATAGGTCCTGAATGGGATCCCCAGAAACGCGGCAAAATCCGCCTGGGACATCTCCCGTGCTTTCCGGTAGGACTTTAGCTTCATGCCGAAATCATTGTTTTCACTCATTTTGTATACGCTCCTTTTTGATAAGTTGGACTGCACGAGCCATATTGGCCAGGGGTATGTGTGCAGCCGATAGAATATTTTCGATAACCGCAGGTACAAGGCGATACAAACAGTGGGATACGCGCAGCTAGGCGTCAAGGGAAATAAATACGTCATTTATGCGTATTTTGTATTGACTTGCTCAATCCTGTGTGCTATCATATAAACACGGTTGACGTACTTTTATGATAACATTGAGTGCGATAGATGTCAATAGGGTAAAAGAACAAATGTTCTTGTAATATGTAGAAGAAAATTTGCACCATAGATAAAACGTATTGACACAATACAAATGTAGTGATAATATACATTATATACGGAGGTGCAGATATGGATGCAAACATGGCGGATGTTTTCCGAAAGCAAAGATTTACATCAAAGGAAGATATTCTTGATTGGATAAAAGAAGCTAGAAAAAGAATTATTAGGAAGTCAGAAAAAGATAAGAAGCACTCCGCAGCGTACTATCATATTTACCAGAAGATGCTGGAAGAGTTTTATGATCGGATAAAGCAAATTAAATTATTTAACCGTTTAGAAGATTTCTGGTATTATATGATATCCTTTTCGGACACAGGGGCAAAATTATTCCTCTGCTATGCGGATAAATGCGAATATAATGAAAAGGGCCATGTGATTCAAATCGGACAAGGACAAATTCTTCCATTGATTATAATACCTGCAAAAAATCTTACAGTAGAAGAATATGCTAATATGTATGGTGTCGGGGTAGGAACAGTAAGGCAATGGATACGCCGAGGCAAAATACGAAATGCTAAAAAAAGAGGCAGAGAATGGTTGATCCCTGAATTGACTGAACTTCCAGGACGGGGCTACCAATCAGGTGTGTATGAATGGTATGAGTACCTTGAAGATTTACCAGAAGAATATGAATTTTTGAGAAAGTACACCGTAGTGATTATCAATCAAAACAGAGAGAACAAGAAAGTGTATGAAGTGACTTATGCAGCAGGAGGTGTGAGGCCTGAGAAAAAAGAATATAGTGAAAAAGAACGTGAAAGGCTAGAATTGTTTTTGATTTCGCATCCGCAGATCCATTTTATAGGATTGCCCGATGACGGATTAAATTTACAGATATCCAGTAAAGACTATTATGGGATAGATGATGGCATACCATCCAATGCTGATACCCAGGCTGACAGGAGCGTATTACCGGAAGGGGGAAAACCGATTGGATCATAAAAAGTGCAATAAGAATGACTTTTGTCCAGAAGCTGACCATCTGCTGCCAGGCGATATTCAGGTTCTGAATACAATACGGGAGATTACTGGCCGGGGAAACGATGCAGAGGTCAGAAAAAAGCGAGATGGAACATTTGCAGTGTATGAAATAAAACGAAATATGGTATCCGTTAAGTGATTGGGCTTAACGAAGGGCTGAGTGGGGCCGGAAATATCAATGCAGGTAATGTGATACATATTTGCATGATATTTCCGGCTCCTTTTTATTTTTTGACCCATTAATTGGATGTATCGGTATTCTCTTGATGGTTCGAGATTTTGATATGAACTGTTATAGGTAGCACGTCTAATTTATGAATAGTGTATTCTGACGTCGTTCTTTTCTGACAATATTTGCCAACATATGGCAACTAATACTTTACGATAGCTGTTCTAGATAGTATAATATAAATAATCCCAGTTTTGTTGGGAAAAAGAATATATATTTCGCTATTTAAGAAGTATAGGTTATTAGAATTACTAATGAACAGGAAAGGAAGGTGTGCATAATGACTTAACGGATAAGGCGTGCTAATGATTTTACATAATTGAGAAATATCATCTAAAGAATAGTCGATTCCATTCGGAATCAAATGTGAGATTAATTAGAAATTAAATGATGTTATTTTCAATTTGTAATGGTCGTAGTACGCCTGTTCGAGGATTGGTAGAAAATTTCAACCAAGAATTGCACACGGATCCCCTTTTAGAGCCGGAGCAGTTAAGGATAGTGTACTAAAGACCGAATCGGAAATCGGAAGTACACAGACTTAAACTGTTCCGGCTTTTTTGTATTATTTTAACGAATGAGAAAGGGGGTGACCTTGTTGGGTGCAGAATGGAAATCAGATCCAGAAATTATCGGTGAAAAGATAAAAGCCGCTCGTAAAAAAGCGAAGTTAACGCAGGAACAGCTGGCAGAAGAAATTGGCGGCGGCTGTACAAACAAGGTCATTTCCCGATATGAAAATGGAAGAGTTGAGATGGGAGTCCAGGCCCTATGTGATATAGCTGAGTCTCTGGAAGTTCCGGTAAATGATTTGGTTCCAGACCGGCTACAGGTACATAGGGCTGATGAAAATCAACAGGAATTAGACAGCATTTTTACAGAACTTAGTGAAGAAAAAAAGACCCAACTTCTCCAAATGGCAAGATGGCTGCGTTTTGAAGAAAATAAGAAAGCAATATGACTCGCATGGTTTTCAGGCTATGTGAGTCTTTTTTTATGCCTTCAAACCGTTCAGTTATAAAACTCTACAAATATGTAGAGTTTTGATTACCGAATTCTTATTTCGAGGGAATGTAAACGGAACTAAGCTATCTTACAATATAGTTACTCCAAAGGGGTAAGTCCTATGGGCGGCCCTAAGGATAGAGTAAAACATAATATCTCAAAGCCGGATGCATACGGCAGAGGATGTTTTCATACGGGATTTTCCAGATACGCAGGTGATTGGAAATTAATCACAGGCGGATCGGGAAGATGCGTAAGAGGACGCCTTTGGCCTTATGCATCCTTTTTTATGCCCTAAGCCTGGGAGTCTGTTGAAGTGTCAGGAAGATTTCTGGTTTTCTTTCCATGATTACATCCTTCTGCCGGGAGCGTCCGCAGAAAGGACGTAATCATGGAAAGAAGAAATGACACCACAAACATCATCGTAACGGAGAATACCACCTTAAGAGAACTGCTGGAGATGATCGGTACTGTGTGCAGGGCGGAGAAAACACCGACCGCCAAGGCGCTCAGGGAGAGAAAACACAAGGATGGTACTGTGGAACATATCCTGCCGATTGCAGAAACATCGGACGGTGGCTGCAAGGTTTATGGCAACGGATATGCTGTATATTCCAACATCACGGGAACTACAGTGCTGTGGCTTGCGGACTGCCGTTCCTTCACCTATCAATTTGATGATCTGAAGGAAAATGAGAAGAATTACATGGCGCAGAGAAGCACCATCAATGAAGATGTTCTGGAGAGCCAGCCCTGGTTTATGGCAGTAATGTTGCGCGGGGACCATCAGGTGGAGAGAAACAGTATGGACCGCAAGGGTGACCGCCGTGGTCAGAACAAAAACATTTCCCTGGACTATGTGACAGAGGAAGAAGAGGAAGCCGCCGAGTGGAATCCCGGCTATCGCTTTGAAAGCCCGGAACGGGCCCTAATCCGGAAGGAAATGCTCTGGGAGCAGCTTGGAAAACTGACAGACCGGCAGCGGGAGGTGTTCCTTCTGTATCACCAGTGCGGATATACACAGGCTGAGATAGCGGAGATGCTGGGGATTACACAAAAGGCCGTGGACTTTCGATTGGATGCTGCTGAAAGAAAAGTCCGGCTAAGTGCAATTCAATTTTGAAAAATTTTTGGATGGTACTACTTAAACACCCTCTCCCACGCTATTAGGTGAGAGGAACTTTTCTGGAAAGGTTATTCCAATCGAAATTTATGAGAAGGAGGACACTATGGACACAGCAACATTAAACAATCCCTCGGGACACAAAGCAGAAGATACCATGGCGGCGGACCGCAGGCTACGCATCTATGTCTGCTCTCCATACCGCTCCAGGATGGAGTCAGCGGAGTTGGCAAAAAGAGAGCTGGCGGACAATATCGACCGGGCGAAAACCGCCTGCCGCCTGGTTGCGGATATGGGGGCGGTTCCGATCTGCAGCCATCTCTTCTGTACACAATTCCTGGATGACAGCATCGCTTCAGAACGTGAACAGGGAAAGCGCATCGGTCTTGAGATGCTCAAAGACGCGGACGAACTCTGGTGCTTTTCGGAATATATCTCTGAAGGGATGATGGCAGAGATCCAGGAAGCCTCCCGCCTTGGACTTCCAGTACGGATGTTCTGTGAGACTACCGGGCTGTTGGGAAAAGTCATGAAACAGGTTGTCCGTGATCTGCACTCGGGCACGGAAAGCCAGGATAGGCACTGACAAAGAGGATTACTTCGGTTAAGAAACCGGGAAAGAGAGGATTTATTTATGAGCAAGAAGAACAGAGCGCAGCACAGCACACCCCGCCGCCATGGCGACCGTAATGTACAGACCCGTTACTCCGGGAAACACCAGTGTGGGGAGCATACCCACACCTGTGATGGATCCTGCTGTGAAGTGAATACGGGCGGCAAAATTGTTGAAGCAAGTGATGCCGTTTGCATGGATGGGCTTGGCCTGACCCTTATTCCGGAGGTACAGGTCAAGATCCGTGAACTGCACGTCCATATGGATGACCACATGGAGACATACAACTTCCATTCCGGCAGTGTGGCTACTGTCTTGCATGGAACCAGTGGTGATGCCAAGGTGGAGACTGGCTTTGAAGAGGAGGAAAGCGATGACGAAGAAGAATGAGAATGTCAGTGGCAGCATGGTCCTGGTGGACGCGGAGCTGTTCAGTCAGGGACTGAAGATGGCGTTCACAGGCATTGCCATGGTTTTTGACAGCCTGGGCGCGTCCGGGGCAGCAGATGAGATCAAAGCGGCGCAGGAGGCACAGCCCGCTCCTACTGTCCCCTCTGTTTCACAGGGTTCTCCTGGAGCGGATG
>CALWMN010000042.1 GCA_944381935.1 uncultured Mediterraneibacter sp.
GGTATTACCTCCATCATTTGAGACTATCTTATCAAATGCGGAAACGAATTTGTAGGTACGGATGATTACCTACTTACGTTCAAACGAATAAAAGGAAAAAATAAAGAGAAACGCTGATCTTCCAACGTTTCTCCTTATTTTGACAAGAGGCGCAGACCGGATTTGAACCGGTGCATCAGGGTGTTGCAGACCCACGCCTTACCGCTTGGCTACTGCGCCTTACTGTGAATACTCAGCGGCCAGACCAGAATCACTTCTGTACGACACACATATATTGTATTCATGTACGTTCTGAATTATAACAGAATCAGCCGGATTCGTCAAATCAATTTTGAAAAGTCCGGCTGGCTCCGGCGGGCGATGCCAACAGATCAGCGCCCTCTGTCTGCATAGCCATACGCCCTGCTCATATCCCAAAATATCTGTCTATCCCATCCGCGATCCCTACAGCAATCTGACGCTGATATTCCTCTTCCGCCATCTTCTCGTCCTCCTGCGGGTTTGTCATATATCCCATTTCCACGATCGTTGTCGGCACCTGCGCCCAATTGATCCCGCTCATCGTATCCGTCTCCCATACACGCTCTTTTTGCGCTCCAGTAGCTGCGACCGCGCAATCCAGGACCGAATCTGCAAGCTTTCGGCTTTCCTCATACATATCCCCATTATACGGATTGTCCGGGGTCTGGCATATCGTCATCATCCCATTCACACTGCTGTCTGTGCTTCCGTTGGCATGGACCCGGATAAAGGCGTCCGCGCCCAGATCGTTCGCCACCTCTGCCCGCTCTGCGTTGGAGATATCCACATCGTTGGTATCCCGCACCATGACTACCTGATATCCCCGTTTTTCCAGTTCCGTCTGTAGCTTCTTTGAAACCGCAAGAGTCAGCTCATATTCGGGCGTCCCCGTTGATATACCGCTGGTCCCTGATGCAACTTTCGCTTTCATCTCAAACGCTCCCGGTCCGACCGGCTCCTGCCCACTGTTACCCTGTTGCTGATGCCCTGCGTCGATCACCACCGTGTAGTCATTCTGCGGTGTCGCCTCTGTACCCTGAACGCCTGTCCCGGTTCCGTCTGTCTCTTCCGCACCATTTTCCCCCGCGCTTTCCATATCCGTCAGATTACCGGGATATCTGCTCATCTCCAGCTTTAGCTTGACGATCCGGGACACGGAGGCGTCAATCCGCTCCTGTGTGATCTTCCCGCTCTTCACAGCGTTAAGTATCCCGGCGTACGCCTGCTGAAAGTCCTCCGGCATCAGGATGATGTCCACCCCTGCCAGGACTGCTTTTACAGCCGCCTCCGCAGGGGAATAGTTCTGCGCGACTGCTCCCATGTTCATCGCGTCCGTGATGACGATCCCGTCAAAGCCCATATCCTCTCTCAGGACTCCGGTTATCATCTTCTCGGAAAGGGATGCCGGCTCTTCATTTCCCGTCACCTTCGGGCAGGAGATATGCCCCACCATGATAATGTCAACTCCTGCCTCTATCCCGTCCGCGAAAGGCGCCAACTCATCCGCCTTCATTTCCTCCAAGGTCGCATCCGTATAAGCATATCCTTCATGAGTGTCCGCCGCCGTCGCGCCGTGTCCCGGGAAATGCTTCAGCAGACCTTTCACTCCCTGGTCCTCAAGCCCTCTCAGCTCTGCAAGCGCCATCTCGGATACGACGCTGCTGTCCGTACCGAATGAACGGTCTCTCACCACAGTATTTTTTGGGTTTGTCAGCACATCCGCGTCCGGCGCATTGTCCATATTGAATCCCAGCCCGCCAAGAAACTTCCCGATCTTCTCTCCCAGAGCATACGCCTGCTGCGGATCGCCCGATGCGCCGATTGCCTTCATATCCGCCGACGAGTCATACTCAAAGGAAGGATTTTCTCCGAAACGGGTAACCGCGCCGCCTTCTTCATCTACAGACAAAAGCATTGGCAGGCCTGTCCTTTCCCTGGAAAATTTCTGGACGTTTTCGGTCATCTTTCTGACTTGATCAGGATTTTGAAGGTTTTGAGTGAAATAGATGATCCCTCCTACCGGGTATTTATCGATCGCCTCCCTGGTCACGTCCCCCGCTTCCAGAACCTGCCCCGCTCCGGTGAGCGCCTCCGGCGTGATCATAAACATCTGCGCCGCTTTTTCTTCCAGAGTCATCCCCGTCAGAATTTCGTCAATCTTTTCTTGCAGGATTTCCTCCTCGGACAGTTCATCTTCCTGTTCGGATCCCTGCTGTCCGGACTTCTTCTCTTCATTGTTTTTCTCTGCGGAGTCCTCCGTCTTCTCAGCCGAAGCGTTATCTTCCTTCATCCGGTAATACAGGAAAAATCCTATAAGACAGAGGCAGGCACAGATACATAAAACGGTCAGGACCACCCTTTTGACAGGCAGCCCTTTCCCTCTTTTTCTTCTATTCTTCATACTCAATGATATACCCTACTTTCCCGCTCAGAAGATCCGGGTAATGTCCTGCCAGATCATCCGACGAATCATTCAGATACCATGTGCCGGAAACGCAGAACAGGTTCATCACATTCTCCGCGATCTCTCCATTTGCGTCCGATCCGGTATCACGGAAACTCGGCTCGTTCTGATACCAGTATGAACTCATCCAGGAATCGCTGCTGTTCAGGCAGTCTCCCATAAATTCATTCTGCTCATTTACCCAGTAATACTCCGTACCTGTATCGTCCCTGCGTCCTCCCAGGTAGAAGTGGATATTCGTATAACCGCCACTGTTGAGCATATCAACGATATACTGGTATTCTTCCGGGGAACTGATCCGCGCCAGATACCCGCCCTGGGCTGTACACCTGGTAAGGGCGTCATACCATGTACAGTCTTCGGTCACGATCTGGTACTGATGGATCCCCGGGTCGTCCTGCTCCGGCTCCGCGTAGAGCACTTCCCATGCGGAAAGCACGACGTTCGTTCCTTCTTTCCACATATCCCCCTTTACGCTCATCTGCCTTCCGACATAGCCATCCAGCGCACAGGGAGCTGACGGATCCAGGGAAACGTCAGCAACATTTTCCACAACCTCTTCCTTCTGTGCATAGTTGTCATACAGGTAGATATTCTGAGGGGTATCAAATACGAACCGGAGATTTCCCGCATTGTCCTCCACATGCCCCGTAACTTCAATATAATCCGAATCGTATGCATTGAGTGTCACATTCGACAGATCCGGTCCCTCTTCCGGCTCAGGTTCCGCTTCCGGCACATCTGTCGTATCATACTGGTCTTCCTGTACGACCGGAGCAGCCGGTTCTTCCTCTTTTGCCCCCAATCCTTTTACAATAAATACAACTGCCGCGATCACCAGGATCACGACTGCGCCGACAGCGATCAACGCAGGATTTATCGTGACAGTGATACTCTTTTTTTCACTCAGCGGCGTTTTTGGGGCCTTCTCTTCTTGTTCATTTTTCTGCTTTTCTATCCCTTTTGAACTGCTTTCTTTTTTTCCCGCCGTTCCGAAAACGCCTTCCGTGATCCAATCCTGCCCGGGTTCAGAGTCCGTCTTTTTTGACTCTGGGACATCTTCCGGGATATCTTTCGGAATTTCCCGGTCCATCTTACCTTCTGTCTCAGGCTGGATCGGTTTCTCTTCCCTCTTTTCCCTTTTCTCTGCTTTTCCGTTCTGAGCCGGCCGCCCGCCGAGCAGCGCCGCCATGATCGGATCGCCGTCCGCCGAAGCAGAGTTCCCCGGCGCAGCCTTCCCTGACGCCCCGCTTCCTGACCTGCTTTTGTCGTCCGCTTTCTTTTTCTCCGCCCGGATGTGTTTTTTCTTCCCGGTGTTTTCTGATACCGCACGGTTTGTCTCGGTAGCGATCAGTAAAACTCCGCAGCTTTTACATTTTGTCTCTGTTTCATATTCCCTGCCGCATAATGGACATTTTTTCATACCTCTTCACCCTCTCCTTCTATGGTCTATCTGTATCCCCTGTCCTTTTCGTATTCCAGGATCAGTTCCGTATTCGCCTTTTCGTATTCGTTCAGCATACTCTCGGTAAAATCTTCCGGATCTATCGTCCCTGAATACCATTCTTTTGAATCAAAATAGCTCTGAAGCCCCGCATCCTGGAATCTTCTTCCGTGCCGGGCGTAAATCTCGTTTCTCGCATAGGAAAGTTCCTGCTCTGTCAGTCCTTCCAGATCAGATCTTGAAAGATACTCTGAGCTGCTCTGTTCAAAAATATAATCGCTCTCTTCCTGCGTCTGAGTAAGCCGGAATGAATTATTTACATAACTGATATCTTCCGCCAGCCTCTCATACTCCAGCCTGGCATAAGGATCCGCCGTATCATATGCCGGTTCATCCGGTCTGACCAGAGCGTAGACCATCCCGTCTGTCTCCGCGAGCCAGAGGTAATCCTGCGAATAATATTCAGACGACATTTTTTGAATGGAGAAAAGATATCCTCCCGCCTCCGACACCCTGGATCTGTTCTGGTAATAGTAGATCGCGTCTCCGTTTGCCTCAGCGGTACAGAGATTCTGCCAGTATGCCGGAAGTTCAAAACGATACTCCTGCGTCCCGGTCTCGACCGGTTCGTTATCCGCGAAGTCCGCTTCATTTAACGTAACACTGTCCGAACCTGCCTGCCCTGTGCCCTCCGAACTGTCCGTCAAACCGGCGTCTTCCCCGGAATATGCGTTATACTGGTTTTCCCCGTATATCGTATCAGTATCCGGCGTTTTGGGTCTGCTCATAAACCAGAACGCCGCCGCGCAGATGACCACGATCACGGCAATGACGGTCGCTCCCAGAAGCGCAGCAGGCGGAATCTGGATATTTCCCTGTATCGGTCCCTGCCGCCCGGTTTTTACTTTTTCCGTATTGGCTTTTTCCGTATTGATTTTCTCCGTCTTTGGTTTCTCTGTTTTGGCTTTCTTCGCTCTTGCTTTTCCGGATCTGCTATCCTCGCCGACTGCCTTTCCCGACGTCATATCAATCAGGAGGACGTTACAGTACGGACATACAGCCCCGTCTTCATATTCTTTTCCGCACAATGGACATTTTTTCATCTCTCGTTTTCCCCCTCATTTCGGATCACTGCAAAAGTTTCAGCCGTCTGTTCCTTTCATTCGCCAGCTTCACCAGCTTATCCGCACTTTCCGATACAGTCTCTTCGTCATTCTGAGCCGCGGCGCTCTCCAGACGGCCCAGTTCTTCAAAGACTGCGTATTCAAGGTCCGCCACCTGGCGGTCCGTCTTCACCGGGCTGCTGTGGATCAGGTCATATGCCCGCTCTACCTTCTTTGCCGCTTTCCCTCTTCCAAGCCCATTCATAACGGCTTTCAGCCGCATGGACGACTCCTTTACATACTGGAGTTCCGCCTGATGACGTTCTGTCGCGGCTCCCGTATACTCATTGGCGATCATGTTTGAAATGAGCGCCACCGCATAGACCGCCGCGATAAGGACCTGGACGATCAATGTCACTTTGAAGCCCTCCGGAGCTACAAGGATAAAAATAAGCCCTGCGATAAATTCCACCAAAAAATATCCCGCCGAGATTGAACTCAGAGGAAACCCGAAAAACGCCGCTTCTCTTCCTTTTTTCACCAGGAACGGAGTGCAGACCAGCATCAAATACGCGAAATGGATAAAGAAATAGGATATCCAAACTGACGCCGGGTGGTCTGTCCCTCCTACCATATAAAAGATCAGATTAAAAACGGCCAGAAAGATCAGATAAAGAATCGTCCATAATACATTTACCTTCCTCATCAGAAATTACCCCCTTTTTGTCCCGCAGTTGCTGCAGAACTTCGCTCCCGGCGCCAGCTCTGCGCCGCAGTTGCTGCAAAATACTTTCTGGTTGAGCGGAGCGCCGCAATTGCTGCAGAATTTTGCTCCCGGTGCGCAGTCCGCCCCGCAGCCCGGGCATTTCATCCCCGCTCCCGGCTGCTGCCCGGACGGGTTCATTCCCGGCATATTCTGCTGCCCTGCCGGACTTCCCGCCGGTGTCTGCGGTCCTGCCGGATTTCCCGCTGGTGTGCTCTGCGGTCCCGCCTGGTGCATCCCGGGCGTGCCTGCGCTTCTCTGAGTGAACCGCCCGCTTGGTCCCTGCTGGACCGGCTGCGGAGTTTCCTGGTGGTTCATCGGCGCAAACATCTGCTGTGCCATGCTTCCGAATACGCCGCCTGCCGCCATTCCCATGCCCATTCCCGCACCGGCCGCCGCGACTCCGCCTGCTCCCGGATTGTTCGCCAGATCTCCAAGGATATTGGCCGACTGCTGTCTTGCCCAGTCTTCTCCCAGTATCCCCATGACCGCCTTATCTGCCTGTGCGCCCTTAATCTTCTGGTTCGCCTCAAACTGCGCCTCATCAAACACATCATATTTTGTTTTATCTACATCCATCCCTGCGAAAGAGAAAGAAATGCACCGAAGCCCGTAGTCCTGAAACGCTTCATCAATAAAAGGCATCACCTGTTTTGACAGTTCAACGATATATTCGTCCAGTCCGATCAGCTCCTGTTCCAGACTGTTCAGGAATTTTGATACTGCAGCCCTGATCTTCCCCTGAAACTCATTTCCGAAATACAGGTTCAGGTCCTCCTGGAATTTATAAGGCACATTGTTGCCGACCAGTTTTTCAAGAAATTTTGCCGGATTCTCTATTCGCACCTTATATGCTCCCCGCACTCTGACATCCGTCCGGATCCCCCATACTTTATCTCTTACCTGGATCGGGCTCTGGGTTCCCCAGAGGATTTCTTCGCTGTCTGCCTGTCTCACGAAATACACCACGCAGTTGAATGTGCTGACCCCGCCGGAAAATGCGTTTCTCAGTCTGCTGATAAAAGGATAGTTCTCCGTGGACAGCTTGTATGTACCGTTCTCAAACACCTGCTCAACTGTGCCGTCTTTAATAAAGATCGCTTCTTCCCCGGGCATAACAATCAATGTAGAATTTGTATTAAAATCTTCCTCCGGCTGCCTCCAGATCAGAAGTTCCCCTGAACCGGAATTTTTGATCACATCGGTCCAGTGTTTCTTTCCTCCAACAAATGCCGCTTCATTTGGATTTTTACTGAATAATCCCATATTAATACCTCCTGCATCCTATAAAAGACTCAGCTTTTCTAAAAATTCTTTAAAATTCTGACAAACAAAATCTTCTCTGTCATACTCCCTGTTTATATATTCAACCGCCTGCGGCTCTTTGTTTACATATTTGAGACAAAACATACCGCCGAAACCGTCCAGCGCAACAGGAACAGATACAGCGTCCCGGTTCTCTTCATTCAGAAGTCTGGTCAGAGAAAAAATATTTGTTTCGTCCTTTTCACTGACAGAAACAAAACTTGCCACGAAAAGATCCTTTGTTCCCTGAAGTTCTTTTTCCCGGGGAATGCCTCTGCTGTTTTTCTTAAGAAAATCAATGATTTCATCCCGGATCTTTATTCCGTATGTTTCGTAAATCCTGTCAAATAAAATATCACTCTCT
>CALWMN010000043.1 GCA_944381935.1 uncultured Mediterraneibacter sp.
AAATGAAAGAAGAATGTCTGATCTGCAAAGCGCCCCTGGAATATCTCCAGGAAGATGTGGAAATGGAGTGCCAGCTGTGCCATAAGAAAGAAAAAAGCAAAACAAGATGTGTCAACGGTCATTATGTATGTAATGAATGTCATATGCAGGGGATCGACTGTCTTGTGGGGCTTTGTTTGAGGGAAACTTCAAAAGATCCTGCAGCTATTCTTAATAAGATGATGGAGCAGCCGTTTTGCCACATGCATGGGCCGGAGCATCATATCATGGTGGGAATGGCACTTCTGACTGCTTATAAAAATTCCGGCGGAGAACTGGAGCTGAAAAACGCTCTGGTTGAGATGAACAGCCGGGGCCGCTCGGTGCCGGGGGGAGCCTGTGGATTCTGGGGCGCCTGCGGGGCGGGGATCAGCGCAGGCATGTTTATTTCCATTGTTACAGGTTCTACACCTTTGGGAAAAGAGAACTTTGGACTTTCCCATAAAATGACTGCCAGTGCCCTGAATGCTATCGGAGAGATCGGAGGTCCCAGGTGCTGCAAACGAGATTCCTATCTTTCTATCCTGCAAGCAGTGGATTTTGTGAAAGAAAATCTGGGGATTTCTATGGAAAGACCCAAGATCCGATGCTCTTTCAGAAGCCAGAATAACCAGTGTATCGGAAAACGCTGCCCATTCTGTAAGTAAGCCGGTTCCCGGCTTACTTACAGTTTGATGATGAAGTTTTCCCAACAGTATGGTCTATACGATCCGGCCGTCTTCAATATGGATAGTTTGATCGGTCAGCTGGGCGATTTCCGGATTATGAGTGATCATAATAATGGTCTGATGGAATTTCTGACTGGTCATATGAAGCAGGGCGATTACGTTGTCGCTGGTCTTGGAATCCAGATTTCCCGTAGGTTCATCCGCAAGTATGATATCAGGTTTTGAAGCCAGGGCCCGGGCAATGGCCACACGCTGCTGCTGACCGCCGGAAAGGTTGTTGGGCAGACTATGGATTTTTTGTTCCAGCCCCAGCATCTGAACCACTTCATGGATAAACTTTTTATCCGGTTTCTGACCGTCCATGGCAATAGGGAAAACAATGTTCTCCCAGACGTTCAGGGTAGGGATCAGATTATAGTTCTGAAAAATAAAACCGATCCGGCGACGGCGGAACACCGTAAGCTGTTCTTCATTCAGGCCAGACAGTTCTGTATTTCCGATGGTTACTGTCCCGGATGTGGGGGTGTCAAGGCCGCCCAGCATATTCAGCAGGGTGGACTTGCCGGAGCCGGAAGTACCGATAATGGCAACAAACTTTCCGGCTTCGATCTCCAGATTTACGCCGTCCAGGGCATGGACTTCTGTTTCCCCTTTTCCGTAATATTTTTTCAGGTCTTTTGCCTGTAAAATGATATTTGCACTCATGTTCAGATCCTCCTATCCGATTATTCGGCAACACGCAGTTTTTCCACAATGCTGCCTTTATTGAAAACTTTCAGAGCGATCACCGGCACGATAGCGGCGACGATCAGCAGTACAACACATGCCATCAAAGCAGGGACAAGGGTAAAGTGGAATGTGAAGTACCAAATGCCTCCTGTGAGCGCCCGTACAACTGTAAAGGCCAGTACTACGGACAAAATCAGGCCGGCAATACAGGCGCCGATGGCATAGAAGACACTCTCCCAGATCATCATCCTGGTCAACTGCCGTCTGGTCATGCCGATACTCTGCATGGTGGCAAATTCATGGCGGCGTGCCAGAATGGTGGTAATGATGGTGTTAGTCAGGTTCAGCACACCGGCCACGCCGAAGATCACACTGATCAAACCACCTACAAACTGGAGCATGGTACGGGTGGTCATAGCGTCCTGGCGGGCGACCTCGGCAGAAGCATAGTTCAAGCTGGGATCCACATTCCTTACATAGTCCTCCAGAAAGTCTGTCATAGCCGTCCGCTGTTTTTCTTCTACATCAAAGGAATATTTGTAGATTGCCGGCTCATCATAGATTTTGGTATAGACACTGGCAGGCAGGTAGAGGTAAAGTCCATCGCCGCCCACCTCAAGAGGACCGTTGGAGGTATAACCGGTCTCTTCGTCATCACCGTTCAGAGCGGCCTTTGCCAGCACCGGCAGGTTCATAATTTCCTTTCCATCTTTATAGACAGTTATGACATCCCCAATCTCAAGAAAATCAAACATATCAAAGATCCTCATGGTGGAGCGATCCACCCCTATGCCCAGCAGAACACCTTCCCCATTCAGCATCTGCTCATAAAGAGTGTGTGCATCTGTTTCGCCCTCTTGAATATCCATACGGGCTATGGCGGTTTCTTCCATCCCGTAAACATTGCAAATGGCATGACCATCCTCTCCTAAGTTGAAATTGATGCCATTCTCAGTACCTGCGTAGGTAATACCCGTATCCTCATTGATATTGGTATAGGTAAATTCCACTGGAAAGTCGTAGGTCACATTACTGTCATCTAAAGTGTTTTTATAAATGGCCGAAGCACCGTTTACGCCAGGCTGAGCGTTGACCGCCTCGATCACTTCCGTGCTAAGTCCCTGTTCACGGCGGGTAAAACCTTCCATGCCGTTGGTGCTGGCGGCATTTACCACAGCAAAGTCCGTGCGGATGCTGTAGGATACCTGCTTCTCAATGTCCACGCTTTCCCCGGCAATCCACATGGAGTTCAGCAGTACAACACACAGGGACAAAGAGGCTGTGATGAAAACGGAGCGGCGTTTATTACGTCCCAGATTTGACCAGGCCAGACGAGGCAGGCTGACAACCTCCGTGCTTTTCTTTGCAGTCTTTTTCCATGCTGCCGCCTCCACATAACGGAAGGCTTCAATGGGCGGAATATTAGCTGCCGCACGGACTGGTTTCCTTGTGGACAGAAAGACGGTAAGCGCGGCAAGTATGGCGGCTCCAAAGAAGATAACCGGGGATGGTTCCACATTGATGGCAATATTTTCATAGCTGCTGGATAGGATGCTCATTACTCTGGGCAATGCGGCCCTGCCAATAAAGTAACCGGCTGACAGACCCAGAGGGATACCGATACAGGACAGCCATATGGCCTGTTGGTTTATCAGCTTTTTCACCTGCCGTTTGCTCATGCCCACAGTGCGGTACAGACCGTAGCGTCGGATCTCCTGCATGACCGCAATATCAAACACGTTATAGATCAACAGATAACCGCAGAGAATGAACAAGATGATCACAACGGCTACCAGAAGGATCGTCGTCAGCCCAAATGTAGGATTGGTCATGGTGTTGACTGCGCCGGACATATTGTCGGAGCTATTGGAGTCCGGGTCGCCGCCCATCTGCCTTATCCAGTTATCCATTTTCTCTTGAAGGCCCACGTTGCTTGTGGCGATGAAATCAGAATAATAAGTGCCGGCAGAATCCCGGTCCTGGCCGTAGGTGAATTTGAAAATGTCAGGATGTGCGTCCCGGAAGGCTGTCCCGGCCCACATCATGCTGACCTGTTCGTTGGCAGCCTCAAACCAGCCGGATACAACCATATCCATCTGATATTCCTGCCCATGGGCGGTAAAGGCAATGGTGACAGCAGCCCCTACCTCCGGCTTCACGCCCAGGTCTTCCAAAGCCGTATCCGAGGTCACGATTTCATTTTCTGACTGGGGAATATTGCCGTGGCTGGGCGCGCAGAAAGTCAGATCAGCCTGGGTTTCGTCCATTACGTCAAATTCAATGTTGTGACGGTTGGTATTTGTCAAAAATCCCACCGGCATCCGCAGGCCGTATTTTTCGATGAAGTCGGCATCTGCCAACGCTTCATACTGTTCGGCGGTCATGTTCCGGAAATCCCCGTCTGACCGGCTGCCTTTCAGCATCTGCATGGTCAGGGTCATAGAGTCCATAGCTCCCATGCCGATGGTGGTAACAGTAGTAAATAGGATTGCGGTGAGCATGATCGCCAGCACCGCGATCAGGTTTCGCATTTTGCCGGCGCGGAAGCTGCGCCTGGCAAGAATACTGAGCATATTTTTCATTGAGTGTTCCTCCTTGCCTGTTTCTGAATACAAGGATAGTATCTCTATGTCATAATTCAGGCACATGAAAATCACAAATTTGTGACAATAAAAGAGAGGCAGCGGCATATGTCAAAATCGAGAACATTTATACATTTTATTGCTCAGTCTGTGCCGCTTTGAGCCTATAGTCTCAAAGCTATGCTCGACAAATTCGCATAAAATGTATAAATATTCTTAACATATGCGACTGCCCCTCAAATCTTAATTAAAGGATTTTTCCGTCCCTAAGCCGGACTACCCGGTCTGCCAGCTGGGCCAGCTCCAGATTATGGGTGATCACTACCAGTGTCTGATGAAATGTGGCAGCGGTCATTTTGAGAAGTCCTGCAACATTCTGCGTGGTCTTCATATCAAAACTTCCGGTGGGTTCATCCGCCAGGACAATGGAAGGCTTTGTGATCAATGCCCTTGCGATGGCCGTACATTGCTGCGCTCCGCCGGAAAGCATATGAGGGAAAGCATCCAGATGGTTCTCCAGCCCCAGCATTTTTACAAGGCTGGAAAAATACCGGGTATCCGGCCGGGAATCATCCAGAGCCAGGGGAAATAGGATATTTTCACGGATGGTCAGCTCCGGTATCAGATTATAGCCCTGAAAAACAAAACCGATCTTTCGGCGGCGGAACACGGTAAGCTGTTCTTCCGTCATCTTTGACAGATCCAGACCGTCTACGATCACAGTTCCCTCCGTGGGTTCATATAGTCCGGCAATGGTATTTAGCAGTGTGGTCTTGCCGGAACCTGAGGCGCCTACAATGGCTGTGAATTTCCCTTTTTCAATAGACAGGTCAATGCCATCCAACGCCTTAACTTCCTTGGGACCGTCTTTAAAATATTTTTTTAATTGCCGTATTTCTACAATATCCATAATTGAAGTCACCTCTGTCAGCTTAACAGGAACACCGAAAATGTGCTTCCGCTGCCTTTCTTTGATTTTACCGTGATATACCCGTTTTGACGGGTAATAATGCCTCTTGCCAGGTACAGGCCAAGCCCCACACCTTCTTCTGCAGCCACTTCCTGAGCCCGGTAAAAACGCTGGAATATAGCATTATAGTTTTCTTCATCAATTCCGATCCCGGTATCATTTATATCAATTCGGGTATAGAACTGCCAGGGACGGACAGAAACGGTAATGGATCCGCCTTCCGGCGTATATTTTACAGCATTGTCCAGAATGTTGCCGATAGCTTCCGCCGTCCATTTGGGATCATGCTTTACCGTCAGTTTACTGTCACAGTCAGCGGAAAGCTGTATATTTTTCTTTTCCGCCTTTGCCAGTACGGTACTCATAGCCTGGGCGATGGTATCCTTTAATCTGCATTCTTCCGGATGCAAGACAAAAGTTCCGGTTTCCAGCCGGGACATCTTGATCAGTGACTGCATTAAAAAATCAAGCTTATTGATCTGAACTGCCATCAGATTTAAAAACTCCTTTTGTTTCTCCCGGGAAAGCTCGTGTTGGCTTAAAATACCGGCGATCATCTGGATGTTGGCTGTTGGGGTTTTCACCTGATGAGAAATATCACTGACTAATTCCTGTATGGTCTGTTTATCCTGAGCGCTTTCCTGTTGTTCCTCTTTCATTTTTTCATAGTATTGCAGCAGTTTTTCCTGAACCTTGGAAAATGCGGTTTCTTCATAGGGAGAGAAGTTTTCAAGTTCTCTTCCTTCCATCAGGGTATCTACAGTTTCACATACATCATTGGAAAAATCGGAAAGAAGGCATCTTTGCCATACTGTCCACAGTACAGCTCCAATGATCAAAACAGCGCAGAAGACAAAGAGGAAGGCGCGTATCAGTTCTTGGGGAATGTAGGTAAAGAAAAGTCCTGCCATTCCGGCACAGATGGCAAGGAGAAAAAGTAATCTTCGGCAAAAGCCGGTCAGCCTTATTTCTTTCATCTTGCATCTCCCATCCAGGCATAGCCCATGCCCCGCACTGTTTTAATATATGTATGTGTATCATCTTCGATTTTAGCTCTTAACCGGTTGATCGTAGCAGTCAGTGCATGGTCATCCACAAAATTGCCATCAATATCCCAGAGCCGTTCTAACAGAGTCTGCCTGGTCAGGATATTTCCGGCATTATCGATCAGAGCTTTCAACAGCTTGTATTCATTGGAAGTGACAATGATTTTATCATCACCTCGTACTGCCGTAAGTTTACTGAAATCAAGAGTAAGAAATCCGTCGCTCCAGCAGTTGGATGGCTGCTGTGCAGGTGTATTTCTGCGAAGAGCTACTTCCACACGCCGCAGCAGTATTTTCATATTAAAGGGTTTTGTAACATAGTCCTCTGCCCCAAGATCAAATCCCTGCAGGATATCCTGCTCCAGATCATTTGCGGTCAGGAATATCACCGGCAGTTCCGGATGGGTTTCTTTTATGGTGCGGCACAGGTCAAAACCGTTCCCGTCAGGCAGGTTTACATCCAGGATCACAAGATCGATAGGATCGTTTTGAATAAGATGGACTGCCTTTTTGCAGTTATAAGCGGGGATGGTCAGATAGCCGCTGCAGTCCAGTTCAAAACATATTCCTGCGCTTAGGGTTAAATCATCTTCCACAACTAATATTTTCATTTTGTTCATACCTCCGAGGATATTTATCATTATATTTAATTTGATAGGTGAACACAAGAAGAAAGAACAAGGATACTCTTGGTGAAGCATTATTGACGTAATTGTGAAGGAAATAAAGATATGCTAGGTTTATTAGATGAAACTAAAAAGTACGGTTCAGAACCCTGAAATGGGATTCTGAACCGTGTACCTACCGTCAAACGGTATCTAATATTTTTAAATATTCCTATGGAAAACGATTAACGGATCCCGTTGAATTTTCCAAATTCTTTTTTCATCTTTCCGCTCTGGCTGATGGAACCCTGAGAAGTAACGGTAATGATCTCATAGTGCTCCGGGTTTTCATAGTCTTTGCTGCTTCCGTCGTCGTCGTACAGTTCATAGACTGCTTCCTCCGTTACATAACCCAGAAGATCCAGGTGTCTGAAATCCATGTCTTCTACATTTCTGGCTGGTTTTGCTACAGGAATCACATGGTTTTTCCGGATGAAGAAGGTCAGTTCTTCCATAGCTGCCGGTACATAGTGGTGACCTTTTTCCATAGGCTGAACCTTATAGTCTTCAGGGCTTCTCATAGTTACCAGCATCATGTCTTCCGGCAGATATACATAGCGGCCGGCGGCGTTCTGCTCATGGATGGGAGCGGCCATAATGCTGTCTCCGATCATCAGCTGGTCTTCTACCTGGTCTGCAAAAGGATCTTCCGGGTAATCAAAGGCCAGAGGCCGGAACATCAT
>CALWMN010000044.1 GCA_944381935.1 uncultured Mediterraneibacter sp.
TTCGATCTATCATATTCTTGATCCCAGGACAGGATGGCCTATCCAGAATGACCTTTATCAGGTCACAATTCTTTCAGACAGCTCTGTAGGCGGCGACGCCCTGAGCACTACCTGTTATGCCCTCGGACTTGAGAAAGGGATGGAACTGATCCGCAGCCTGGACGGTGTGGAAGCCATATTTATTACCGATGATTATGAGATACACTGTTCCAGCGACTTGCTGCCTCTGGAAACATGACCGCGGAATAGAATACAGAAACTCACATCGCAAAAGCTCCCGGACTGCATATCCATACAGTCCGGGAGCCTGTTTTTTGGCACTTCCGGTGATTATCCGGCACAGGCTTTAAGAAGCGCGTACCTGAATGATTTTCCTGGGGCACTTTTCTGCGCATACTCCGCAGTTTGTACATTTCTCCGCATCAATGTGGGCAAGGAAATTTTTGACCGTAACCGCCCCTGCCTCACAGTTCTTTTCACAGAGACGGCAGCCGATACATCCCACTTCACACACATCCATAAGTGCTTTCCCTTTTTCATTAGAACTGCACCGTACGAATGTTTTCTGTTTATATGGAATCATCTCAATCAAGTGTTTCGGGCAAGCAGCGACACACTTGCCGCATGCCTTGCACGCCTCCTTGTCAACGACTGCTATCCCGTCTGTGATATGGATCGCATCAAACGGGCATGCCTTCACACATGAGCCATATCCAAGGCAGCCATAAGCACAGCCTTTCGCGCCGCCATCCTGCATCTGGCTTGCCATGACGCAGTCCTGTATCCCATAATACTCATATTCAGTTTTGGCTTTTTCACAGGTGCCGCCGCACTTGACAAATGCTGTTTTTCTCTCCTGTGCGCCTGCATCGACTCCCATGATCTCACCGATTTTCTCTGCAACCGGAACGCCTCCGACAGGACATCCTCCGACTTCTGCTTCTCCTGCCACAATTGCCGCTGCAAGCCCGGAACATCCCGCATATCCGCAGCCGCCGCAGTTGTTTCCCGGAAGGACATCCAGAATAGCTTCTTCCCTCTCATCCACCTCTACGGCAAACTTCTTTTCGGAAATACCAAGGAAGACTCCGATGAATAAGCCAGTACCGCCGACAATAACTGCCGCTATAATAATTCCTGTTATACCCATGTTCTCTGTCCTCCTATATTAATCCTGAGAATCCAAAAAATGCAATTGCCATAAGCCCTGCTGTCACAAGAACGATCGGGGTCCCCTGGAATGATTCGCTGATATCGTTGTATTCGATCTTCTCACGGATTCCTGCCATCAGGACGATCGCGATAAGGAATCCGAACGCAGTGGCAAAACCATTCACGACGCCGGTCAGTATCCCATACCCGCTTTCCACATTCGTCAAGGCAACGCCAAGTACGGCGCAGTTCGTCGTAATGAGCGGCAGATATACGCCAAGGGCATTGTACAGAGACGGCATGGATTTCTTAAGAAACATTTCTACAAACTGTACCAGGGCAGCAATTACAAGGATGAACACAATGGTGTTCAGATAATCCAGCTCTCCGCCCATGATATTTTTATTTCCAAGTATAAATTTGTAAATCAGCCCAGTCACAAAGGAAGCAATCGTAATGACAAACACAACCGCGCTGCCCATTCCGGCGGCAGTCTTCACATTTTTGGAGACGCCAAGGAAAGGACAGATCCCGAGGAACTGGCTGAGTACAACATTATTTACAAAAGCAGTTCCGACTGCAATCAACAATAATTCCTGCATTCTGTTCCCCTCCTATTCTTCTTTCTCTTTCTCATCCGCCGGCAGGGCTGACATATGGCCGCCGCATGCAGCGCGGTTTCCGCATGCAGCACAGCCCGCTCCGCATCCGGCCGCCCGGGCCACCTGTTTTCCCTTTTTTGCCGCAGAATTTTTGAGTTTGTTCTGCAGTGCCACAAGACATGCCAGAACAAAGAAAGCGCCGGGTGCAAGGATAAAAATTGTAATCGGCTGGTAAGAATCCGGCATGATCTGAAATCCAAATACCTGCCCTGCCCCGATCAGTTCCCTTACGATACCGATGCAGGTAAGACCCAGGGTAAATCCAAGTCCCATTCCAATTCCATCAAAGATTGAAGGAAGGACAGGATTTTTAGAGGCATAACTCTCCGCTCTCCCAAGAATGATACAGTTAACCACGATCAGAGGGATATAGAGTCCGAGAGAGTCATAAAGGCTCGGAACAAACCCCTCCAGAAGAAAATCCACAATCGTTACGAAAGATGCAACTACGACAATGAACGCCGGCATACGTACTGAATCCGGAATAATCTTTCTCAGCATGGAGATCAGCATGTTGGACATAACCAGGACGGCTGTTGTGGATAATCCCATTCCGATTCCGTTGATCGCTGACGTCGTAACCGCGAGAGTCGGACACATGCCGAGCATGAGAACAAAGGTCGGATTCTCTTTGATAAGCCCGTTATAAATCCGTTCTGCACAACTATTCATTCATACCGCCTCCTAACTCATTCTGAAAATACACCAGGGCAGAATTGACAGCATTGGTGACAGAGTTTGTCGTGATCGTAGCACCGCTTATCGCGTCAATCTTATCGTCCCCATCTTCTCCCGTCTTCGTGTACGAGAATCGTTCTACGCTTTTCTCTTTAAACTGATCCTTGAACTCATCCTCAGCCGCCTTCATTCCAAGACCTGCCGTCTCGCTGATTGAGAGCATTTCAATTCCCTTTACTGTCCCGTCAGCCATAATACCTACTGATACCTGGAGGTCTCCGTCATATGCCTCATGGGAGGTTACATTGATGACATATCCTGCCGTATTGCCGCTGTTATCTTTTCCGACTGCCACCTCCGTAATATCATCCGAGGTGTATCCGTTCTCCGCAAGGAGTGCTGCCGCATCTTCTGCATTGAACTCTTCATACGTCTCAAATGTGGCCGCATCCGGCATAACGGACCGGAAAGCCTCCTGTTTGGTATTCTCCTGCGCCGCTGCAATCGGTTCTTTCGTCACATCGTAGACAATGCCTAAAAGCAGTCCTGATACAACCGTTATCGCTGTAAGGATCAATGTATTTTTCACAATTTTATTCATTACTTCTCGCCTCCTTTGCCGAACGGTTTTGGAAGGGTGATCTTTTCAATCAGCGGAACAAGGAGGTTACTGATAATGATCGCATAGGAAACTCCTTCCGCAGAGCCTCCGAACAGACGGAAGAGTCCCGTCAGAAGCCCCAGACAGACTCCGTAAAGGACCCTGCCCTTTGTCGTGATTGGAGATGTCACATAATCCGTCGCCATAAACCATGCCCCGAGCATAAGACCGCCGCCGCAGAGGTGTGCTGTGATATACTGAGCATCAAAACCATGACCGCCGAAAAGCGTAATAAAGATCACGAATGACACAATATATGTCCCCGGGATTGTAAGATCAATAACTCCCATCAGAAGGAGGAACATTGCGCCGATCATGATCGCGATAACAGAAGTCTCGCCGATCGTGCCCCTGATATTCCCGATCAGCATGTCCATTGTATTGACTGCCTCACCGGCTTTTAAATCTGCCAGCGGGGTTGCCCCCGTCACGCCGTCATATACAAAATACGTCATCTGTCCCGTAAAACTGATCAAAAGGAAACATCTTGCCGCAAGAGCAGGATTCATAAAATTCTGTCCCAGGCCTCCGAAAAGCTGCTTTACCACTACGATCGCAAACACGGATCCGAGAACCCCCATCCACCAGGGCAGGGTCGGCGGAAGGTTCAGCGCGAGCAGGAGCCCCGTGACCACAGCACTGAAATCATGGATTGTGATCGGTTTATGCATCAATTTCTCATATATGTACTCAGATAACACCGCCGCCGCTGTTGTGACAACAACAAGTATCCATGCATTTTCATGCCGGAAATTCCAAATCCCAAAGATCGTTGCAGGCAATAGCCCTATAACAACCAGAAGCATGATATTGCTGCTGCTTATTTTATCCCGGATATGCGGCGAAGATGATACTTTATAATTCTCATTCACTTCCCTGTCACCTCTCTTACTTTTTCTTCTTGTTTGCCAGTGCAGTCTTACGCATCGATCCGATTGCCTGCTTTAGCTGACGTTTCGCAGGACAGACATAACTGCACGATCCACATTCCACACATTCAAGTCCATGCATTGCGACAAAGGATTCCTCATCCTGCCGTCTTGCGAGATCCGCCAGCCTGGACGGTACGATCCTGCTCGGGCATACTTCTACACATCTGCCGCAGTTAATACATGCCGTCTCAGAATGCTTTGAGACAACATCTTCCTTAAATGCAAGTATAGAAGAAGAAGTCTTCGTCACCGGAGCGTCAAGGGACACCATGGCAAATCCCATCATCGGACCGCCCGATATCAGTTTTTCCGGCTCTGCTTTAAACCCGCCGGTCGCCTCTACAAGTTCTCTGTGGTTTGTTCCCAGGAGCACTTTGAAATTTCCGGGAGTTTCGACTGCATCACCACTTACAGTAACCACCCTCTCCATCAGCGGTCTCCCGTTGATAACTGCGTTATGTATGCCGATCAATGTTTCCACATTGTCTACAATGCAGCCGGCATCTGCCGGAAGCATGGCAGAATTGATCGCGCGTTTCGTCACTGCATAAATAAGCTGGCGCTCTGCACCCTGAGGATATTTGGTTACAAGCGCTTTCACGTCCATCCGGGGGTCATCTGCAACTGCTTTTCTCAGAAGATCTATGCAGTCTTTTTTATTATCCTCCACCGCAAAAATTCCTTTCGCATTGGGAAAAAGTGCAAGCACAACCCGCATACCGCTCACAAGATCTTCTGTATTCTCAAGCATCCGCCTGTAATCCGCCGTAATATAAGGTTCACACTCTGCACAGTTGGCAATGATATATTCAATTTTATCCGGCTCTTTTGGGGAAAGTTTGACCTTAGTAGGGAAACCGGCGCCGCCCATTCCTACAATGCCGGCTTCGCCGATCTGGGAGATAATGTCTTCCCTGCTCAGCTCAGAGAGGGGCCTGACAGGTTCGTATTCCACTTCATTGTATTCCCCGTCATTCTCGATTACGATACATTCCGTTTTGGTGCCCGCTGGATTAAAGTGCATCTCCAAACCCTTTACTTTTCCCGAAACGGAGGCATATACAGGCGCGGATACAAAACCGCCCGCCTCAGCAATCTTCTGGCCTTTTAAGACCTGGTCGCCCTTTTTTACGATCGGATTTGCCGGCGCGCCTATATGCTGTGAAAGCGGATAAACCAGATCACCTTTCGGTAAAAGAGGTTTAATTGCCTGGTCCTTTGAAAAACGTTTTCCATCATCAGGATGGATTCCGCCCTTGAATGTCAAAAGTCCCATTTTTACTCTTCCTTCCTTTCTTATTTATACAGATTGCTCGAAAGAATCTCTTTATCATCTGCATTGCATTTCCGCAATAATAATATTGTACAAGAATATACGCGTAAAATCCAGTATTTTGGCGAGAAAAATTGCATATTCACACGTACATTTTGTCGTTTTTTTAACACAACCTTGTATGTTTTTCACAATCCAGATCTGTTTCATGTATGGCGATATTTCCCCACAGCAAAAAAACAGCCGGCAAAAACCGGCTGTTTTCTCTACTTTTCTTATTCTTCCTGTGCAGATGCTTCCTCCGCCTCTTCGGCATGCTCCGGTTCCAGAACCTTCATGCTGAGGCTGATCTTCTTCTCTGATTCATTCAGATCCACAATCTTTGCAGTAATCTCCTGTCCTATGGAGAGGACATCCGACGGCTTATCCACATGCGCCTTTGAAATCTGAGATACATGAAGCAGAGCATCAACACCCGGCGCCAGTTCAACAAAGGCACCAAAATCTGTCATACGTGCAACCTTCCCGGTGATCACTTTTCCTACTGCAAAATCCTCGGAAGCATTCGCCCACGGATTTGTCTCCGGGAATTTCAGGCTGAGTGCAATCTTTGTATCATGGATGTCCTTTACCAGGACTGTGAGCTGGTCGCCGACATGAAATACTTTCTTCGGATTATCCACTCTGCCCCAGGACATCTCAGAGATATGAAGAAGCCCATCCACCCCTCCGAGATCAATAAATGCACCGAAATCCGTAACATTCTTAACAGTACCCTCCACCCGGTCACCGATCTGAAGTTTTGCAAAAAGCTCTTTCTGCTTTTCTGCGCGTTCTGCCACCAGGAGCTGCCTTCTGTCGCCGATTACGCGGTTTCTTCTGGGATTAAATTCGCTGATCACAAATTCAATCTCCTGTCCCTCATACTTGCCGAGATCCTTCTCATAAGAATCCGACACAAGGCTGGCCGGAATGAAAACGCGGACGCCTTCTACTGTGGCGCAGATACCACCTCCAAGGATCTGTGTGACGGTTGCCTTAAGCACTTCCTTATTCTCAAAAGCTTCGCGAAGCCGTTCATTGCCTTTTTCGGCTGCAAGTCTCTTATATGTAAGAAGAACCTGTCCTTCTCCGTCGTTCACTTTCAGCACTTTGACAGTCATTGTATCCCCAACAGAAACGACTGTTGTCAGATCGAGAGACTGGTCATTTGAATATTCATTCTTTGTGATGATGCCATCAGCCTTGTAACCGATATTAAGGATAATCTCATCCGGTTTTACATCGATCACAGTTCCTTCGACCACTTCGCCGTTATGGATAGTTTTGAATGACTCATCTAACATCTGTTCAAAAGATAATTCTGACATTATTTTGAACCTCCTCAATTATATTGTTGGGCGTGGATGCCCCTG
>CALWMN010000045.1 GCA_944381935.1 uncultured Mediterraneibacter sp.
CGGGGCTGTATCTTTGTTCATATTTTTGGTATATTGGGAAGGATTCCAGCTCAACTCCTAACTACAGCTCCAAACGGGCATACCTCCATACAGTTCCCGCAATGCAGGCAGTGCTCCTGTTGAATGCCAAACGGTTTTGCAGTCATATCGATACACTTCTGAGGACATTTACTGTAACAGATACGGCAGCCGCGGCACTGGTCCGTAATGAAGTACCCGCACGGCTGACCGGTCTACCTTCTCCGTCTGCCGTCGCGATCACTGTGGAATGAATTTCTTCTTTTAATAACCTCAGATAGTCTTTTGTCTCCATGAAAACCGCCTCCAAATATTAAATACCGTATATTATCGCTTAAAACTCATATGGCGGATTTCCTGAGAAATCAGCGATAACGCCATGTGCATCCTTTATGTAGAACACCTCAATTTCCGGATTTGCCTCCCAAATTACTCTGAAAGGCAAATTTCTCTGTTCATGACAGCATCTTCCTGAGAAGCAAACGCTATCCTTTCCGCAAAATCACTGATCCGCTCAGCCGCATCCGGCCGGATCATCTTCCGCTGGTTCCTTACCATTGCGTCACTCTCTGTTTCGCTGTCCAATATTTTTAATGCATCCGCCAACTCACGGTTTGATGTGTGACAATACCGGCTCATCCCATAGTCACTGAAGAATCTGGCGTTGTATGTTTCACATCCCGGAATGGGCGCGACATGGATCAACGGAATTCCGCACACCGCTGCTTCTGTGGATGACAGGCCGCCGGGTTTTGTGACAAACAGATCTGCTGCTTTCATGTACTCTGCCATATCCGATGTAAAACCTATGACCGTAACACCGGACAGCGCCTTTTGGATCAATTCATTATACATCTGCTTGTTAGAACCGCATATAACGATCAGTTCCATATCCTTACGCGCGGCAATTTCATCGGCAAGCGTCTGAATTACTTTTTTCACTTTCCCGCCGCCCATACTGCCGCCGGCTGCAAGAATATATCTTTTATCCGGATCAAGCCCCAGCCGTCTGCAGGCAACCTGTCTGGACTCTTTTTGAGAAAAACATCTGTCCACCGGTATGCCCAGCGGATAGAGCTTTTCATCGGGCAGACCGCGGTCTGCAAACTCCTCCTTTAGTTTATCGGATGGAATAATGTAAGCATCACACTCCGTTTCCTCTGTAAACGGGATGCAGGTATAGTCCGTGGCAATGAAAACAGCCTTTGGAATGTGGATTCCTTTTCGCTTCATGCAGGTTAAAATTTCCGCCGGGAACAGATGTGTCGTAATGATAATATCAAAGTGATTCCGGCTCAGGTACTCTTCCATGCGAGAGACCATACCGTAATTGGCAAAATACACAGGAGAGTGAACAGGCAGACGTCTGTATAACTGTCCTGCACTGTAAGCCGCTCCAAATGCAGCTGGCGCTTTTTGAACCGGCTTTATATAAAAGTTGTTGATCTTTTCTGCCAGACCATTGCTGTACAGCGTGTAGGGGTTGAGCATCGTCGCCCGATGGCCGCGGCGTGTGAGTTCTTCTGCCACCGCAGATGCCGCAGCATTATGTCCGCCGCCTGTCCCACATGAGAGTATGAGAGCATCCAAGCAGTTTCACCTCCAAACATTTTCGTTCCTCTTTGCTGGTGAGCATACGTATTAATACAACGGCAGTGATGAGGAAAAACCCCCAGACTACAGCCGGATTTCTGATCTCCCTGAACATGATCACGAGAGAAAAGGCATATGCAAAAACCGTCCGGTAGAAATGCGGTGAAATCTGCAATACAGTCGAGAAACCGATAAAGAAGACTACCAGAACCCAAAATGCCCCCAGTGCAGGGAAAAGCCCTGCCAGGCAGCCGAATGTAACAGCGATCCCCTTACCTCCGTGAAATCCATAAAACAACGGGAAAGCGTGTCCGACCACCGGAGCGGCTATTACCAGAGCCGCCATAAAAGGATCGACTTTAACTGCATTTCCGTAATGCATGAACAAATATACCGGGATGAACCCTTTGAGCAGATCGAACAGCAGCGTAAATAAGCCGCACCAGAATCCACCGTACATAAAGGCGTTCGCCGTTCCGGGATTATGGTCGCTGCTTTGTTCAAGAATATCTCCCTTTTTAAATATTCTGGCGAAAATCAAAGCATATAATACACTTCCGGATAAATACCCCATACAAATAAATAACACCGTTTGAAGCATTCACAGCACCCCCGCTTTTTCATTAACTACTTTTTTATTATACGCCGTCTTAACCGATTGTATTGACAGCACATATGAGGAATGTTAGTATAAATGATACTATCGTACCACACAAAATAATATCATAGCTTAAATAGAAATCAAGCATTCTCAAAAAGTGAAACAAAATAGCCGCTTTAGTTTCAAAGAGACTATCTGTCGAAATCGTTCCACTGTATATAAAATTTCTAAAAGGAGATCTTTTTATGCGCAGATCAACAGCTACTACAGACTATCTGAAAGAATGTATGGGAACCGCTCTTTTGGAATTAATGAAAGAAAAACCCATCGAAAAGATCAGTATTGAAGAGATGACAGCCAGAGCAGACGTCGGACGTTCCACTTATTTCCGTTACTTTAAAACAAAGGACGAAGTTCTGGTATTTAAAATATTATGCCTGTGGAACCGCTTTTCAGAAGAAAATCATATCCCAGATCATCAGGCCGATCTGCATAAGACCACACTCCTTTTTTTTGAATTCTGCCTTTCGATCAGGGATATTAACGATATACTCTATCGCACCGGACATCAGAAAGTTATCCTGGATGTTTATTTGAAAGTATTAGCTCCTGACAAGCAGGAGGAAGATATACCTACCTATTATAAGCAATACGGGACCGCCTATGCTCTTTACGGTATCGTCAATGCATGGATTCTGCGCGGGTACAGAGAGACTCCTGAACAAATGGTGAAGATTCTCTATAATCTGGACAAGAAGCGTGAAAAAAGCAGTTTGCAGATTTAATATACCTGCAAGAATGCTCAAGCCTGTCAGATCTCGAAAAGTGATCGTCTCTTTTCCGGCAAGCGGATGATCTGCCGGAAATGTCACTGCCAGCCGCTCGTCCATATACTTCCGCCAGGAAATATCCTTATCGGTGTCCTTTGGCTGTTCGTGCAGAATGACGAGCTGACAGATACGGTTGCTCAGACCTGACAAGAGCTCTTCTGCCGGAGTTCATGGCACAGAAGAATGGGCATATTATCATCACTTCTTCCATACATATTTCACCGATTTGTCCCCCGGAAGCACCGGCGCACGCACATGATCGCCGCGCTCCAGAAGCTCATCGCATACATGGCTCCCTAAAAATCCTGCCGCACCTGTTACCAGATAAATTGTTTTTCCTATGAAACGATTGCAGTTCTGTTTTATAAATTTACAGCCTGCAGCGAATCAGAAAACCACCTGCACCAGCAGCATATAGCACACTGTACCACCCGCAATAGAGAGAAGCATCTGACGCTTCCACACATGCAGCATGATTACCAGCAATATCGCGATCAACTCCGGGATACCGTGGCTTCCGGTGAGGATACTCACATCCTTCAGACAGTAAATGACGAGCAGTCCGAATACTGCCGCCGGGAGCACTTTCCCAAGATACTGTACATACTTCGGCGTCTGCTTCCCTGCCGGGAAGATAAGAAATGGCAGGAAACGTGTCACCGCCGTGCCCAGGACTACCATTGCTACTGTTATGATCTGTTGTGTCAAAGTCACTGTGCTTCTCCTCCTCTCCCGGATTCACTGATGTCTATTCTGCATTGCCCCGCATCTCCGCCGTCAGCATCTTTCTCTGCGTTACCGGATGCTGCTCCGCCGGTTTCAAGGGGCCGCCTCAACATAGTCAGCACCACAAGGATTGCCAGCATTGCCGGTATGATAAAGTTATCCGCACCGAAAGCGATGAGGCAGAGCAGGGAAATTGCCAGCCCCAGAAGCGAACTCGTATGATTCTTTTCTTTGAGCCACTGCTCCATAAAGATCACCACGAACATAGCCGTCATAACGAATTCCAGTCCTTCCGTGTTGAAATGGATCAGGGAACCGAAGATTCCTCCCAGTGTCGCACCTGAGAACCAGTAAAAATGATTCAGAAGTGTGACAAAAAACATAAACCACCCACGGTCAACATCTTCCGGAATATCTGCGGTATAGTTGATGGAAAAACTCTCATCGCACATCCCGAATATAAGATAAAACTTCTTCCTGCCGACTCCCCGGAATTTGTCCAGCATGGAAATCCCATAGAACAGGTGTCTCGCATTGATCATCAGCGTCATAGCAAAGGCCTGAAGCGGATTAAATGCCCCAAGAAGCATATTGACAGTCACGAATTCAATGGAGCCGGCAAATATGGTAATACTCATCAGCATTGGATACCAGAAACTGAACCCCGACACATTCATATAGATCCCATATGTAATCCCCAGAAACCAGAATCCTGCAAAAATCGGTATCGTATAGGGGAATGCCGTAGTAAAAGCTTTCTTTAACATTTTAGATCTTGTCTGCATAGCCATCCCTCCCTCGTATAATAAGTTTATAGTTAATAGTTACTTAGTTCTTTGATAACCGAATAAATAAGGGACAAAATCAATCGGTTTGATTATACCCATGATATAATTGATCTCTGTGTCAATCAGGTAATAGTTCTTCATTCCTCCTGTTGGACCTCTGTGGTCACTTCATTAATTAGTCTGTTCCCCTGACATGGATGTTAACTTCAAACCAGCTGGCTGTTTGTTGGAGTTCATGGGTGACCCTTTTGCAGTGGGGTTCGCATCCGCCCATCTCCGGCTGAATTCTAATATCGCGAGGGTGTTGATGCTCCATGATCGTGGGTATTGCCAAGCCGATTGACCGCTAATCTACTTACGAAAGAAGGTGATCCTATGAACCCGCTTTACGTCGGTATTGATGTGAGCAGCAAATCCAACGTAGCATTTCTGATGAAGTCCGATGGCTCCAAATACAGTAACTTCTCAGTCCCCAACTCCCGGGAGGGTTCCCGGCAGCTTGTGAAGCGCATCCTTTCAGCTATCATTTCTGAATCCCTTACAGACGTTGTCATTGGTCTGGAGGCAACCTCCGTTTATGGTGACAATCTCGTCTGCTTCTTAAGGGAAGACGGCTCTCTTACGCCCTACAACAAGAAGATCCATGTCCTCAATCCCAAGCAGGTCAATAAGTTCAAGCTTTCTTACAACGACCTGCCTAAGAATGACTATGTGGACTCCTTTGTCATTGCTGACTGCCTGCGCTTCGGTAGAATCAACAAAGAGGTCTATCTTGACGACTACCGTTATGTTGCCCTTAAGAACCTCACAAGGGCCAGGTTCTTTGCTGTCCAGAATCTCACCAGAGAAAAACAGCGTTTCATGAACCATCTGTTTAAGAAGTATTCTACGATGGCGCAGGAGAAGGTATTTTCCGATACCTTCAGTACTACTGCCTTAGCCGTCTATGAATCCTTTGAATCGGCTGAGGCGTTAGCAAACATGGACTTACATCAGCTCACGGAATTTATCATCGAGAAAGGGAAAAATCGCTTCCCTGATCCCGATTCCGTAGCGAAAGCCATCCAGAAAGCCGCCCGCAGTTCCTATCGTCTCCCTAAGACGGTAAACGACTCTGTCAATCAGGTGCTTTCTATATCCATAAGCTCTATGAGAGCTATGGAATCACAGATCAAAGCCTTTGATAAGGCGATTGCTGAACAGATGGCTCTGATTCCCAATACCCTGACATCTGTCAATGGGATCGGCCCGGTCTATTCAGCCGGTATTATTGCGGAAATCGGTGATATCAACCGTTTTCCAAATCAGGCCTCATTGGCCAAATACGCTGGTCTTGTGTGGTCACAGCATCAGTCCGGTGACTTTGAAGCGCAGAACACGCGCATGATCCAATCCGGCAACCGATACTTAAAGTACTACCTGTGTGAAGCTGCCTTATCTCTTGTGAGATGCGACGCAGAGTACCGCAGCTTCTATCACCGCAAATATAAAGAGGTGAACAAGTACCAGCACAAACGTGCCCTCGCATTAACTGCCCGTAAATTTGTGCGGCTGGTCTTTCGACTGCTGAAAGACAACTGCCTGTATAGGGCACCAGAATCCAAATAGGTTTGGATTCTAGCGGTGAAGTCATGCCCGGCTAAAAATTCAAAAATAGCGGGGCTTGGGAAAGTGCTCCTATTTTTAGGGGAAAACAGCAAAAATCTATTGATTTTTATTCATTTTCCTCTTGACATATCACCGCTGGACT
>CALWMN010000046.1 GCA_944381935.1 uncultured Mediterraneibacter sp.
TGCATCTCTGTATCCGTTTAAGTATTCCTTTTTCTTTTCATTCAGTTCCCATGTCTCCATATGTGCTCCCCTTTCAGCGCCTGCTGCCAGTATCATTTATTCTTTTCTTCATTTCGGGATTCTTCCTCTTCCCACTTTTTCATCATCCTGTCTAGTCGTTTCTTTCGCCTGTCGCACATCTTTTTATACGTCCAGACGACAAGTGCACCTATCGCTATCATTATCGCTGCAACGATTATGATACCCCAACCCGCAAAATACTCTATTGCTTTCCATTCAAAATATTTTTCTATCATTGTTCCCCACTCCTTTCCACCTCTTCTTCGATTTCTCTTTTTATTGATTTCATTCTGCCAGGGCACATTCTCTTTTCAGACAAGCGTCCTTCCTCTCGTGCAATTCTGGATTGGCTTTCTTTGATCTCCTCGGTAAGATTTTCGATATACATATTAACGAGTTTCGTATTCTATCCATTACCTTCCGCCCTTCCATTCCATTTTTCTGTTTCCGATCTGCCCTTTATGTAATTCCGGAAGCTTACCATTGCACCACATCTTTTGTTCGTGCAATTAAAAAAGCGTATCCTTCCAACCCCTATCTCGGTCTCTACTTCCTTTCCACAAAATGGGCATCGTTTTAGTGTGGTCTTTAATTTAACACCGCTCATTTTTATTCTCTCCTGTTAAATTTTCTTAGCATATCTTCCCTCCAGTCCGGCTTTTTCGTCTCATACTCCGGGTGGTATGGCTCTGGAAGAGGACGCCAGGCGATTACACAATCCGGTTCATCCCATATGCCATTTTCTATCCCACACATTCCGGTAAATGGTTCTTCAATCCCGCATAGCTCTCCAGCAAGCGTACAAAGATATGTTCCATCTTCCGGCAGCCGCTCATTCACCGGGATCCAGCCGTCATCCATGCGACAGATAAAGTCTCTGAGCCATTCAACGTCCCGGTTAAACCTCGCGATATCTTCATCCTGCACTTTCCTTGGCTTATCGTTCCACAGCTCTCTTCCGGCTCTCTGTCCGCCGAAGAAAGACAACTTGTCTAAAACTTCAAGCGCGATCAGAACGTCTGTATCTCGTGACGATCTCGCGATTTCTGGGGCTTTTTCACGAGATAAATGCTTTCGAATGATTTTCTCTACTTCATCAATATCAACCATAAGTTGCATCGTATCCGGGATCAATATTTTCTCCAGACCGAGCATCTCTTCCAGAATCTTCTCTAATTCCTGCATATCAGTCCTCCACATACATACCATTTACAACCCGGTATTTCTTAATATTCATTCCGGCACACTGTATGTCAACAGTTCTGTTCCACCACTTCACAAACATTCCTCTCGGGTCTTTGTACTGTTTGTCAAATTCTTCCCCGTTGCGTTCAGCCCATGTTTTTACGCAATCCTCACAATAATATGCATCCCCAATTGCCCGGCAGCCCGTGAGATACATTCCGTCAGGTACGCCCGGAATAGGGCTTATCTGAAAACGCTTGCCACAATTACTGCACTGATAGTGAATTTTCATGTTCATTCCTCCAGTCGAATCCTCTGTCCACAATTCAAACAGAAATGATGATTTTTCTTATCCCCGATAGTTCCAATCGCCATATCGCATGACGGGCATACATACATATCAAATTCTTCGTCAATGTCAACTGGTGCTTTCGCTGTATCCCGCTCCTTCAGCTCCATAATCTCCGGCGGGGTGAGGCCGGTGTCCTCGTATCCTGCCAGTCTGTCGACCAGCTCTTGCTTTTTGCTCGGTGACCAATGTCCTTCTTTTATACCGTTACTCCGGTAAAATGTTAATCGCTTCATCTCCGCTCTCCTTTCACCCTTATACTCTGACTCCGTTTTTGTACCACTCAAGCTCAAATGGACCGTCCGGAATCTTGATAACAAGCTCCGGGGAATACTCGACTCCTCCGCAATATCCTGCCACTATATTCCAATCCGGGAAATCATCGTATTCTTCTACTTTGCTGACGCCGACCATCCAGCAGCCGTTATCCAATGATGCTTTGGAATACTGACCTATCACCATCAGCCTGCCCTGCTCTCCGCAGTCTATAACGCACTGAATTGGATCCAGACATCCACAGTTATCCACATCCTGTCCAGTCTCTCCATACTCTCCGAATGTATCATCACTGTATCCATGAAATTTTAATATATGCATCTCAGTTCTCCTTTCGTTTGTTCTGCTATTCCCTTACCCGTGGATTATAATGCCGTTCCCCGTCCAGAAACTCTTCCTGCTTTCTCTGTTTCCCGAGAAGCTGCCGCATCTTATTGATCGTACTCTTCGGGGTCGGATCATCGAAGAACTGCACGACCAACTCGAGACGCATCATCTCGTCTTTCTGCCGGCGGCGGTTCCGCCTGCTCCGCTGAAGCTTTGTCGCAGCGCGACGCTTCTCATTCTCTCCCTCAGCGAACTCCAGCTCATGCAGCAGATCCTGAAGACGCTTCTCTTCTTTCTTCACCGCATCATGAGATGCTTTATAGTCGTATCGGATCTTGTCTATGTAATTCAGGAATTCTGATAGAACCTCCGAAGGCTCCTTCTCCTGCTTGCTCATTTCTTTTTCCTCTCTATTCGCTTTCCTTTCACGTACCGATCACAGTCCGCCACAGCGCATCCACGGCTATGCCCGGCAATCTCGATGTAATCGCATCCTCCATCCTTGTCAGCCCGTGCCCTGTACCGGCAGGTCTTGCATTTCCTCCGATCGGCATTCCAGCCAGGGCGAGCATCCGGATTCTTATAATTCAGCGAGATTTGCGTTTTCTTGTATTTCTCCGGATGCATATAGTAATACACACATCCGGGGCTGATCCCGGTCTCCCGTGCGATCTGGGATGAGTTCATCCCCTGCGCGGCGAGTTTGCGGACGATCTCAGCGCGGTTCTCTTTGTCTTTAATCATTGTCTTTCCTTTCTCTCAACCTCATTTGTTACAGCCAGCAGCAGATCTTTTGCAAAAGGATCCTGTCCGTACTTCTGGAAGAGTTCTTCAGACTCCTGAATAAATCCATCCAGATCCTTCTCTTTCAGGATGTACTTTCGATACAGCTGCCAGCTGTCACAGAAGAGATTGAAAACTGTCCTGATTGCCATCATAACTCTGTTACCCGGATATAAATTCCAGGGATATCTGCCCAGAACTTTTCTACGATCTCCCGGCAGACCAGAGCATCATCCTTCCAGAATCCCACCGTTGTCATGCAGTCTTTCAGGAGCTTTTGAAGATTGTCTGTATCCGGCTTAGTGATCCGGTATTCTCCGTCGTGATGGTTCCCCCGCGGAAAACACCAAGTAGAGACCAGCTCAACAGGACCTGTATACTCCTGATCCGGCTTATGCTGCGCAAGAAACGCTTCCAGCTTTGACCGGGCTGTCTTCAACTCCTGTGGCTCATAAAACTTTGGCTTGCCATTTATCACACGCACCTGCTTTTCCTGATGCGTAACAGTCGGCGGAACCATCGCCATAAAAAATTCCATCCACTTCACTCCTTTAACGTGTGAAATTTTTCTTTTTTCCCTTCACCTCGCGGCTGTGCTGGGTGGGCTCCCTCCCGTGTGTGGGGGCGTGCTCATATCGCCCCACACTGTAAGGGTGGGTGCCCGCACATTCCCGTCCCATAAGGGTTATATTTATATACAGGTGCCGGGAGGGAATGCTCCCGATTCCCGTCACCATGGTATCGGGAAGAAATACATCTTGTTTCCCGTCACCTGATTTTTTAGGTATCGGGAAGAAAAACCGTTAATTCCCTGCACCATAAATTTAAGGTCGCGGGAAAGATTTATTCCTCATTCCCGTCACCTGATTTTTTAGGTATCGGGACAAGTCTTTTTGTCTCTTTATCAGTCGTATATCCAAGCTTTTTTAGAGAGTTCCAGATCGTTTTTTCTGCCGGATACTTCTCTCCGACAGCTTCAGAATCGCTTTTCATCTGCTCATATAATTCCTTAACAGTCGGGTATGTATTGTCATGATCAAACCTGTAATTCTCAATTGCGATCTCATACTTAGCCTGTTTATCTTTCTTCTGCTTCTCAGCCTGTTTCTGCCGCGCTTCTTTGCCTTTCTGCCACGGTGGCCGTTCGTCCTCCGGCTGGATATCTTTCAAGGCTCCAGATTCGTCATCTCTGTGTATTGGATAATCGAACCACAGGTTCACCGGTGGGAACTTCGGGAACTCCCTCAGCGTCCCATCAATGCGCCATGCCGTCATCATATGAACCTTATCTACAACCTCCTGCACTTTCGTATTCAGAACCTTAAAATCAAGGGATTGCAGCTTCTCACGGCAGTAGTCCAGCATCTGTACACTGCTACACATATCATCCTGAGAAACGCCGTCTATCAGTCCATCATAGTGATTCAGCCAATCTATACACACTTGACAGATTGCCTTATTCTCTTCCTGCTTCATAAGAACATCCGTGGTTTCCAACTCGATCAGATCCAGAAGTGCATCCGGATCCCGGGCAAATACGCCGGATCCGCTGGCGCGGTCCATGGACTTCTTCCCGCCCTGGCTGCCTTTGCTATGATGATGGCAATAGATCACCGCGCATCCTAGCTCTGTACACACCTTATCAAACTGATTGCAAAAATTCGCCATCTGATCTGCGCTGTTCTCATCCCCAGTAATTACCTTGTAAATCGGGTCGATGATGATTGCTACATAATCTTTCTTTGCGGCTCTCCGAATCAGTTTCGGAGCCAGTTTATCCATAGGGACTGATTTTCCTCTCAGATTCCAGATATCAATGCTGTTCAAGTGCTCCGGCTTCCATCCAAGAGCATCGTATACGTCCCGGAATCTATGTAGGCAGCTTGCTCGATCCAGTTCCAGATTCACATACAACACACGCCCTCTGGCGCATTTCCAGCCAAGCCAAGGCTTCCCTTCTGCTATCGAAATACACAATTCGATCTGAAGGAAAGACTTTCCGGCTTTTGATGGTCCTGCAATTAGCATCTTGTGCCCTTTTCTAAGTACTCCATCAATCAAACATGGGGACAGCTCCGGAAGATTCTCCCATACAGACTCAAGCGACTCTGGATCTGGCAGGTCGTCATTTACGCTTTCGATCCATTCCACCCATTCTTCCCAGGACTCTTTCCCGATATTGGTATCTACCAGGAACTGTTTCTTTCCATTCCGGATCACACCCGGCATCCGGGACAGCCTGGATGGATTCTTATTCTGAGTATCCAGCTTCAGCCCATTCTTTTTACAGATGCTGTACAGATACTCTACTCGCTTCTTATATTCTTTCATGTCGGCCGCCTCGATCCTCACGATCGCATGGAGGCTCTTCTTTCCAGAGAATACCAGTGCGGCGACCGGAAGCTCTAACTCTCTGATCAGTGCATTCTGCTTTTCCAGTTCCATGTCATCAGATTCCACCAGCGCATACCGGAAGTCTGTCACATTCTCATTCGTGCAGTCTTTCCCGTCCAGCGGATTGAACCGGATCCACGCCCCTGCATCCGAGTTATAGTCCCCGACTACCGCACCAATATCCCCATTACATTTGTTCAGTTCCTGGATCAGCTGCCCCGCCGTCCTGTCCCAGTTCCCCCGGGAAGGGAGCCACCGGGTACCCTTTTCGTCTGTCTTTTCCCAGCTCTGCGTCACATACCCGACATGCTCCCCCGCCTCAAACAGGGTCTCAAGATACTTGATCAGTTCCTTTGCCGGATCCCAGTTGTCGGGTTCATGTATTTCTCTTCCTTCTACCCATGCACTGTCTATCACAACGCCTTCCCGGCTGATTTCATCTTCCCAGTCCAGTTCATGTCCCGGATCCCGTTCTGGAATCCATCCATGATCCATAGCCAGCTGCACGATTGTTCCGGCTGTAACGGGTTCTGAAGATCCATGGAAGCTGCCCCATTTCCGGAAACATTCCCCCGAATGGTATCGGGCAGGATCTACCTGGCTCCACCGGTCCCAATCTGCCGCTGTATATCCTTCATGTTTTAACGCCATCCCTACATTGATCCACTCCTGATAGTTCAGGTCCGCGGGATGGATGCTGTTCAATATTTCTAAAAGATCTGCCCTCTGCTCCATTGTCATGCTCCTTTATATTCTGCCGGAATAATATCGTGCGGGACTCT
>CALWMN010000047.1 GCA_944381935.1 uncultured Mediterraneibacter sp.
AAATGCTGCATCCGGGGCGGGTATCTGTATGTGCCTGCCTATGACAAGAAGGGGATCTATAAGATCAGCCTTTCCAACTCCACGGATGTGACGCTGATCGAGTTCGGCTTTACGTCCAAGTGGAAGCCGTTGTGCGAGACGGGCTCCTGCGAGCTGTACCTGACGCTCATCGGGGATCTGATCATCGGCGGAGATTTCCAGATCACGGCGGAGGATACGGTGGTCCATACCCAGGGGAGCGCAAGGCTTAATAATGCCGCTACTCCCCTGTTCCAGTACAAGAATTTCCTGATCGGCTGGGGCGGCAACTATGGGAATGAGTACCGGACGGCTTATCTCCTGACGCCGTACCTGGCGTCCATCAACAACCTTTCCTCAGCGGTGGTGAAGACCGTGGATAAAACCATGAAGATCACCTACACGCTGACGGAACAACCCGATCCCGTGCCGTAAGGGAAAGAACTGTCCTGGAAAGGGCAGGCGGCACTTTATATAGAGAAACTGACTGGCAGGCGCTCTTTTGGGGCGTCTTTTCTTATGGGAAAGTGAGGAACAAAAGCAATGAAAGAATTTTGGAACATGATCCAGATGGTATTTGCCGCGGTGGGCGGCTGGCTGGGGTATTACCTGGGCGGCTGTGACGGCCTGCTGCTGGCTTTGGTGGCTTTCGCGGCGGCGGATTACCTGACCGGCGTGATGTGCGCGGTCAGTGACCGGAAGCTGTCCAGCAATGTAGGTTTTAAGGGTATCTGCCGGAAGGTGCTGATCTTCCTTCTGGTGGGGATCGCCAACATCCTGGATGTCCATGTCATCGGCACCGGGTCGGTGCTTCGGACGGCGGTGATCTTTTTCTATATCTCCAATGAGGGCGTGAGCCTTTTGGAGAACGCGGCGCACCTGGGGCTTCCGGTGCCGGAGAAGATCAAGGCGGTGCTGGAGCAGCTCCATGACCGGGCAGAGAAAACAGAAACGGAGGAAAAATGAGATGAAGTTAGTACAGAGCATTTTAACGAAGAATCCCTGCTATACGGCGGGAAGGAAGATCACGGTGAAAGGGCTGATGCTCCATTCGGTGGGCTGTCCCCAGCCCAAGGCGTCTGTGTTTATCAATTCCTGGAACAGCCCGTCCTATGATAATGCCTGTGTGCATGGGTTCATTGACGGGAATGACGGGACGGTGTACCAGACCCTGCCCTGGAACCACCGGGGCTGGCACTGCGGCTCCGGCAGCAAAGGCAGCGGGAACAATACCCATATCGGGGTGGAGATGTGCGAGCCTGCCTGCATCCGGTATACGTCCGGGTCAAACTTTACCTGTTCTGATCTGGCGGCGGCAAGGGCAGTGGCGAAGCGTACTTACGAGGCGGCAGTGGAATTGTTTGCATACCTGTGCAAACAATACAATCTGAACCCAGCCCCGGACGGCGTAATCATCAGCCATAGGGAAGGACACAGCCGGGGGATCGCTTCCAACCATGGGGATCCGGAGCATCTGTGGAAGGGGCTTGGCCTGGGCTATACCATGGACGGGTTCCGGAAGGATGTGAAGGCGGCTATGGGAGGGGCCGGGACAACGGAGCCGGAGAACGGCGGATGGTACCGGGTCAGGAAGTCCTGGACAGATGCGAAGTCCCAGAAAGGGGCGTTCAAAGTGCTTGCCAATGCTAAGAAGTGTGCGGATGAGAATCCGGGGTATTCGGTATACGATGAATCCGGGAAAGCTGTCTATGGAGGCAAGGAATCGGGAAGCGGTTTTTCCTCTTATCTGGTGCAAGTGTCCATTACGGATCTGAATATCCGGAAAGGACCAGGGACGGATTATGGGAAGACCGGGAAGTATACCGGGAAAGGCGTTTTTACCATTGTGGAGGAAGCGGATGGACAGGGAGCTTCCCTCTGGGGTAAGCTGAAATCCGGCGCCGGTTGGATCTCGTTGGATTATGCGAAGAAAATTTAATAATATAGAGGATGATTGAAAATCCCGCATATGGCTGGTCTGAAAAGAGTGGCTGTATGCGGGATTTTTTCTATTCAAACAACAGATTACTGTTCTGATTTAGACAATGAATGCTCTGTGAATAGAACAGTAGAAAGAATTTGGATCTCATGGTATGATACAGCATATGGACTATTTTTAGCTTCAGATAATTTTGAGAGTGGACTTGAGAATTTTTTGCAGTTATGGGAAAACGAAAAGATAGGGCGGAGAAATTAGTGGATAAAAAAGACAATAAGAAGCAGTACAAGGTTCGTAATCTGCGTCATGATGAGATTGGATTATTGAAGGATTTCCTTTATGAGGCCATATATGTTCCAGAGGGAGTAATGCCTCCGGCAAGAGATATCATAGAAATGCCAGAATTGAAGCTTTATATTGAAGAATTTGGAACAAGACGAGGGGATAACTGTCTGGTTGCCGATTTCGGCGGAAAGGCTGCAGGGGCGGTTTGGGCAAGGATTATGGATGACTATGGCCATGTAGATGATGAGACGCCGTCTATCGCTATTTCATTATACAGGGAATATAGAGGTCGTGGGATTGGATCTCGGATGATGCGGGAGATGCTGGAACAGCTGAAGGCACAGGGATATAAAAGAGCGTCACTGTCCGTACAGAAGGCAAATTACGCAGTAAGGATGTATAAAAAACTCGGATTTGCAATAGTGGATGAAAATGAAGAAGAATATATCATGGTATGCGAATTACAGGGAGGTGCAAAGATATGATTTTGGAAACAGAGAGACTGCTTCTCCGTCCATGGGAGGAGAGAGACGCAGAAGATTTATACCGATATGCAAGTCATCCTGATGTGGGGCCTATAGCTGGATGGTCTGTTCATACAAGTGTGGAAAACAGCCGGGAAATAATCCGGGAAGTTCTTTCTGCGACTGAGACTTATGCGGTGGTTTTGAAAGAAAACGGTCATCCGGTTGGAAGTATAGGGCTGATGATCGGTGAAACCAGTAATATCGGACTTCCGAAGACAGAAGGTGAGATTGGATACTGGATCGGTGTTCCCTATTGGGGAAGAGGCTTGATTCCAGAAGCTGTTCGGGAAATTTTGAGACATGGATTTGAAGATCTGAATCTGTCTAAAATATGGTGCGGATATTTTGATGGAAACCAAAAATCCAAACGAGTTCAGGAGAAATGCGGTTTTCATTATCATCACACAAGTAAAAATGTTTCTTGCGCGATAGAGGGTGTTTTACGGACGGAACACATATCCTGCCAGACGAAAGAAGAATGGAGAAACATGAAAGAAGGAATGGAATACTGATGGATATTAATCAAATGTTTGGCACATTACAGCAGCTTGCTCCGCAAATTGCATCATCATATTGTGTTGTTAACGGTGCATTTATGGGACTTAATGAAATTGAAAATATGGGATATGAAGAATTTAGCTTAAGGTCTAAAATGAATATGCCGATGAAGCTGTATAAATATTTTTCAAACAAAGCCGAAGAAACAGATGGGAAAAAACGTAATTATTCTATTGAGGCATTAAAAAATAATACAGTTTTTATGCAAGCGCCCAGTCAGTTTGATGACGTATATGATTCTGATATCAACCTGGACGGGGCAGAATATGAGAAGTTGCGACTGTCAGAATATTGCAGACGATGCGAAATTAAAATAGAGGATAGCCTGTCAGTACAGGAAATTGGAAATCGCCTGGTCCAGACATTAATGGCAGCATTTGAATCTACCCAGAATTTTTCTTCTGCATTCACTAAAATTCCCACATCCAAAATGGAAGAACTTTCAAATGAACATTTCTTTTTAAAATTGGATATGGAATTAAGGAAAGATGCAGATCTCGGACATGCTGTGGCAAAAATCATTTCTTCGGACTATGAGCAGTATTTGTCTTATTTGAAAAATGTTTTTAGAGTGTCCTGTTTCGCAACAACACCATACTCTCAATTAATGTGGGGAGGGGCTTATGCCGATTGCCACAGGGGATTTTGCGTTGAATATACAATACTGCCAAATGAAGAAAAATATCAAAGTGTATATCGAAATCTGTTTCCGATGATTTATTGTAAAACGAGATCAAATATAACAGACAGGCTGACTGCTTTGCAGGATAAAGAAATCACGGAGTCGGGGCTGTGGGACATCTATTCACATGGTGCGCTGAGGAAGAGTATTGACTGGGTATATCAAAACGAATGGAGATTATTGCTGCCGCTTCGCTGTGAAAATATTTCTGATTACAATATTGATTTTTTCCCAATAACGAAGGTATTTCTGGGCAACAGAATGGATTCGGGCAAACGGAAAGAAATTATAGAAATTTGTCATGAGAGGCAGATCCCGTATGTGGGAGTTATGAGAAATCCAAGTGTATTTGAAATGCAGGAATGTCCAGTAAAATGTGAAGAATGTTTTAGATATAATGCGGATATAAAATAAAGGATAAGGCTTGCTGCTGTCTTAAGGATAAGATGCGCACAGGCCTTTTTTTATTTTTGAACGAATGTTAAAATATACATGACATACAGTTGTCGTATTTGGGTTGTTATGATATAGGCAGGTGGAGCAAATGAAGACAGACAGGCTGATCGGTATTTTATCCATCCTTTTGCAGAAGGAAAAGTGTACAGCGCCGGAACTGGCGGAGAAGTTTGAGGTTTCCAGAAGAACGATAAACCGGGA
>CALWMN010000048.1 GCA_944381935.1 uncultured Mediterraneibacter sp.
AAATAGGTATCTCCCCATTTGGCGATTTCATAATAGATGTGCAGCATAGCTTTACCGGCCTCTGTCAGGGAATACTCGACCCGGAGCGGCACCTCGTTGTATTGTTTTCTCTGTACGATTCCCCTTTCTTCCAAAACTTTTAAAGTGCCGGAAAGCATTGTATTGGTTATCCCGTCTAATTTCTTTTTCAGCTGACCAAACCGCAGCCGGTCTGCTTTTTCTAATTCATAGATCACACGGGATGTCCATTTCCCGGCGAAAAGTTCCAGCGTCTTTGATACGGGACAGTTTTCGGCAGGGGTCTCATTTTTAATATACTCCTGAAATTCTTCAAATGTCATTATACAGTAACCTCCCTGGTACGAAAAATAATACTTGGTACATATAATCTGCGTACTTGTTTTGCATTTTAAAACATGGTATGTTTTTTATACCACGAAAAAATATATCTTGTCAATTAAAGGAGGTTCTTATTATGGAATTACAAAACGCAATTTCTTCAAGAAGAGCAATACGCTCATACAAAAATACGCCTGTAGAGGCAAAAGAGCTTACCCTTTCTATCCACGTAGACAGGGTATAAGGAGGTGCAGGAATAATGGTATTAGTAACCGGAGCCGGCGGACAGGTAGGAAGATCTCTCATACAAGCGTTATCCGCCAAAGGGATTTCTGTACGGGCCTGGATCCACCGGGAAGAACAGAAAGAATCTGTATTATCCTCAGGAGCTTCTGAAATATACATCGGAGATTTAGCTTTAAAGGAAAATGCTGCCAAAGCCATGAAAGGAACAGATACCGTCTTCTTTATCTGTAATACAGCTAACCCCCGGGAAGACGAGATTGGCGCCCATTTGATCAGGACAGCTAAAGAGCTTGGAAATATTACTTTCATCTACCATTCTGTTTTACATTCACTGCTGTCTGATATGCCTCATCATGACCGGAAGAGAAAAGTCGAAAAAACACTGATAGATTCGGGAATCCCATATGTGATCCTGCAGCCCGGGGTATTTATGCAGATGTTGCTGCCCTCGATCCGCTCTGTAAAAAACGGCGGTCCATTTATTCAGAAATTCTATGCATCTCGCCAGACAAAAATGAGTTTTGTGGACATGAAAGACTATGCAGAGGCAGCTGCCAGGATCATCGCATCCGGAACATTTACCTATGGCACATACGAATTTTGCAGCAATGACCCCTGCTCCCTGACGGATATGGAAAACATTCTTTCCCAGCTCACCGGGCGTACAGTCACAAGTGCTTTTATCAGCGATGAAGATTTTCTGGAAAATTCCCATATGTCACCAGACAGCTACGCCGGTCAGACCCTTCTCACAATGTTCCGCCATTACAATAAAAGCAGTTTCTGCGGGAATTCTTTTACAATAACACAGATCCTGGACCGGAATCCGGTCTCGGTCAGAGACTATCTTGCAGAAAACCTTGAAACAGCCAAATCCAGATCATCTATATAAAAGATCATCCCTGACCCCCATAGCGGCTTTTTGTTAATGGAAAATGGTTATGGCATCCGCTTTATACGGGTGCCATAACCATTTTTAATGTTCCTGTATCGTCTGTACGAAAAGGGAAACTGCCTGAGAAAACAGATGATTCTTTTTCCACAGGATCACGCTTCTGGTAACATGGGTAGGAAAGATCTGGCGGAAGCAAAGTTCCGGATCCGCATGTATAGACAGTGCGCCGTCCAGACAGACGGCACAGCCCATACCCGCCTCTACCAGCAATGCGCTGTTGGAAAGAAGATTATAATAAGCGGGAATATTTAAGTGCCGTTCCTCGCACTGCATCCAGTGAAGGATCTGATTTTTGGCATTTTCTCTTCCCGGCATGATCAGGGGATATTTCTTTATATCTTCGATCGTCACGGTCTCTTTTTCGGCAAGTTCATGATCTTTTCTGATAAGAATGCCCCAGGTCTCTTTCTGAGGAAGTCTGACATATTCAAACTTGGAGGTATCAATGGGCTCCATAACAAGCCCCAGGTCCAGCAGCCCATGCTCGATCATCTCTTTGATATTATCCGCCATGCCATTATAAAGATCAAACTGCACAGCCGGGTATCTTTCACGAAATTCTTTCATGCAGACTGCCAGTGTATGGCCTCCTATGGCTTCGGTCGCACCGATCCGGATCGTTCCGCAGATCACATCCTGCCGATCAGTAAAAGTATGTTCCAGCTTATCTGCCAGTTCTACGATAGTTTCTGCCTGTTGTTTAAACAAAAGCCCTTCATCTGTCAGGGTAACCGAACGTTTTCCCCGGATCAGCAGCACAGTGCCCAGCTCATCTTCCAATTCCATCAGCTGACGGCTGAGCGTAGGCTGGGTCACATGAAGAATGTCTGCAGCTCTTGTAATATTGCCCTCGTCCGCTACTGTAAGAAAATATTTCAGTACACGCAGTTCCATCTTATCGCCTCCTGCTCATTATCCTATTTTCCTGCTTATTACCTGAATTATATCATTCCGTCCGCAAAGGAGCAATTTACAATATTCTTTCAGGTTCTTTTTGCAGACTTTTTTCCTCTTTTGTCTACGTTGCAGCAAAAGAAGGCAGCTTCAGGGCCTATCCGTCACTGTCATTTTACTTATTACAATGGTGTTCCATAAGATAGAATTCATATATTTGAATTCTCGTATTCTTAAAGTTCGTTAATAGTTTCTGTCACTGAGATCGTCCGTATCCGTTTGGCTGGGGAATAAGCCGCCAGCACCGCTGCAGCAATGACAAACAACACAATGATTGCCAACGCTCCGATTGGCAGACTCCAAACTGCGTATGGGAAGCGGTTTGTGATAAGGAAATCATACAACATTTTGCTGAGCGGCAGGCCGAGCATACAGCCGATAACACAGCCAAAGAAGGCATAGGTAAAAGCTTCTGCCAGAATCATTTTTGAAATCTGATGCCCATCCAGTCCAACAGCCCGCATAGCGCCATACTGTTTGATCCGGGCTGATACGCTCATAGAGATACTGTTGACAATATTCAGCACTGTAACCAGTGTGATAATCCCCAGAAAAGCATAGACACAGGCAACAAAAGCGAAATAAGTGCCAGATGTGCGTTGATCCCGCTTATCATTCATAGTATAACCCTTTTCCTCTACAATCTGACGGATTGCGGCAACATCCTCGTCTGTGGCATTGGAAGTTGTTTGAACCATAATAAGCGAATAGTCTGTAATACCGGTCAACCGGGTAAATGTCTCTCCCGATGTAATCAACGTGATCTTCCCGTTCGTAAGGCCATCCCCGCTAAATGGATCATATTTTAACAGACCGGCAATCGTAATCTGCTCGTTTCCAACAAGAATGGTATCGCCCACCTTCCAGGGACTGTTCCGATCCCATGTTACAAGGACATAGCTGCTGTCGCCATAAACTTTGGACAAATCGCCGCCCCGGCGAAGCGTTCCATCTTTTTGGAGAGCTTTCAGGTCAAAATCATCAAAGGATACAAGATCCACAGTGCTGGAAAGAGTCATATCACCCTCCAGCCCGGCAGCCACGTCAAAGCTGCTCCTGCGTCCATAGACCTGTTTGACGCCTTCCATATTTATAAGCGTCTGCACCAGATCGCTGTTGATAGAATCATTCCCGTCACTGCTTGAAATGTCAATATCAGAAGCGGCCGCCGATTGAGGCATCAGATAATCCACAAAATCGATCAGAACAGAAAAACTCAAAAACAAAACAATGCTCAGAGCAAAGGAGCCTGTCATCAAAAATAAATTTTTCTTGGCAGCTATCCCATGATGAATCCCCAGTGCCGTTTCAATTTTGAAAAAACCTGGGCGGACACAATGACGGCTCATTTTATCTGACTCAAGATTTCCCGAAACCGCTACAACAGGTGATACCCTGGCTGCCTGCTTAGCCGGGATTCCTGCAGCCAACAGGACAGTAATCACGCCTACCAAAATGCCACTGATAATTCCAATACTGCTGATGCCGAACAACGGAATGTTCACGAACTCTTCCCCGACAAGGAATTTTAAAGCAGCACATAATACCCACGATGCCAAAACACCTAGAACAAGACCAATAGGAACGGCGACCTTGCACCAGTTCAAAGCTTCCAGACGCACAAAACGGATAATCTGCTGTTTACTCATACCGATGCAGCGCATCATACCAAAAAACTGGGTGCGCTGAGCAACACTGCTGTTCATACTACTGGAAATCATCAGCACTCCGGCAATAAGGACCAACAGAAACATCACCCCAGCCGTCATTAGCAGAGTCTGTCCTATTGTGGTGTTTAGCAAACTGCTAAGGAGAGAAAAATCGCCATGTTTTTCTGCGAGACGGGACTGTTCCATTCTTACACCCATTTCCGCCATACTGAAGATAGCTGTAACCATGAATACAGCGAAAATGATGCAAAGCAGCGTCATACGGTTTTTCCGCCGGTGAACCTTGGCAGA
>CALWMN010000049.1 GCA_944381935.1 uncultured Mediterraneibacter sp.
GGCGACAGGCCCGTGACCTCCTTGTTGGTCCGGTGCTTAAATTCAATCTTTGTCTTATCCCATTCATAGGTTTTATACGGTCCGTCACTGATATAGGACCATACTGCCGTTACCTGAGTAGACAGCCCCAGCATATTTAATGCGGTATCTCCACAGGGAGCGATCGTCCAATGATAGCATCTCGCCAATGCTTTGGCAACCGCATCCGGGTCCGCCGCCACATATTCCCCAAGGAGCTTACTGAATTTCGGCTTTTCAAAGACGCCTTTCAAAATACGCCGGAGTGTACCAGCCTGCACAAGCCGGTTCAGGTTTCTTCGTATGGTCTCGCTGTCCGCTACATCCGAAAAATCGGAAACAATAAAAATCGTACCGTCAGGAGCCGCACCAATGCGGTTTTGAATCGCTTTCGCATAACCGTATGCCATGCGTATCACCTCCTTTTTGTCCCGTTTATTATATATAATTCAGGACAAAAAAGCAATAGACCTGTCCCCTTTCGTAAAGAGTTCCCCCAAAAAGACTTCTTCATACATCATGGCAAGATAAAAAATGTATCCCGGTAACGAATAGCCAATGAATCTGCTGGTTTTCATTTTAATTTTTTTAATACTTCCCCGATATCCCCGTCGATGCAGATCGACCTCTTCGCAATCTCCTGGGGACACGCCGCCTGTCCTGCATTGACACAGGCATAGACGGCATTTTCATCGCGGGCGGTCAGCTGCCAGAAGGGATACTTGATGATTCCCGGAGTGTTATATCCTACTCCCAGTTCCAGATAGAGGATCTTCTTTCCCTGATGCTTTTCCGAGAACGACAGATACCGCTCTGACGCCTTATACCAGCCCTTATCCTGAACGAAGGTATCGTCTGCCCGGAGATTCATGGTCAGAGGCTTCCCGCAGTGGGGACAGCGCGGGATCAGCTCTGACGGGATGCGCATGTCCTTCTGCTCTTCCATCATCCTGCGGACTGTCTCCTCATTGTCCCACGTCTCCTGGCAGCACGGCTCAGAGCACTGGAACAGCCCGTAATCCCCCTGGGTATAGAACAGTCTCTTCTTGTCGAACCCTGCTTTCTGGAAGCAGTGATCCACATTTGTCGTCAGGACAAAATAATCCCTGTCCTTCACAAGCGCGAATAATTCCTCATACACCGGCTTCGGAGCATCCATATACCGGTTGATCCAGATATTACGGCTCCAGTACGCCCAGTGCTCTTCCAGCGTATCATAAGGATAAAATCCGCCTGAATACATATCGCCAAATCCATATTTTCTCTCGAAGTCTGAGAAATATTTTTCAAACCGCTCACCGTCATAGGTAAATCCTGCCGATGTGGAAAGCCCTGCGCCGGCTCCAATGATGACCGAGTCGGCATCATCCAGCGCTTCTCTCAGCCGCCTGATCTTTTCAGAATATGTCTCTGCATTTTTCCTTGTAAATATATTTGCAAACATGGAACTCCTCCTTCAGCCCGCAGACGGCGGACGCGGATTCATACAGCTTCCGCCTGCCGTCAGTCATTCTTTTTTTATGATACCATTATAATAAAATCACGTGGGGAGATGAAGTACGCACATTTTTATTACCCGGTTACCGGAAAGTAACCTTTCCCGCCTCCGGACGGAAAACGGCGGGAACCGCCGTATTGTATTCCCGCCGTCTGTATTTATTTTCCTTTTCGAAGAAAGCCGCACAGTGTCTCCCCTGTCTGCTCATTGTTCCAGTACCACAGGTCTTCTGGTTCTGTCACACGGATCATGCTGAAGAGCTCCGCACTTTCCGGGCAGATTTCCGGGAAGAGATCCGGCAGACCGTCAAAAAGGCTCTCCTGCCAGGCGGCTGTCCTGTTATCTCCCCAGAGCGCACAGTAGAAGATCCCAGTCTCCACCAGATCCTGAAACATATGGCTCCCATAGCTTAATTCCGGCATATATCCGGCTCTGCTGTCTGATACTTCACAGATGCCGCGGAAACCGGAAATCTGTGCAAAGCTTACAGGTACGCCCAGCTCCGGAGAAGAGGTCCCCACCCTTCCGGGCGTCATGAAAAGGATGTTTTTCCCTTTTCCCTGTACCAGGCATTGACTGCGCCGACCGCATCGGCCGCGCGTGGTTTGAGAGCATAAGGGTATTCATAATAGGCTTTCGCATCGATCTGAAGCACCACATCGATCTTCTCCTCTGTGGAACTGCCCATTGCAGAATCTCTCAGATGGAAGAATACATCCTCTGCAGGAAGCTGCGGGATTTCAGTGACATTGCCCCGCGCCCCGGTATAAAGAGGTCTGCACTGGAGCAGATTGACTACAAACTCCCCTGTTTCATCCAGATTGACCGTGTATTCGATATCAACAGGATTTCCATAGGCCTGATCCAGCTTTTTCAGCACGCTCTGCATCAGACCGGTAAATTTTCTGTTCTCCAGGAGTCCCTGGCAGGTCGTAAACCAGACCTGCCGCCATCGGTTCATCCGCTTCAATGCATCCTCCGCCTCATAATCTCTTTCCATGACCGCTTTTTTGTACCAGAGAGGAAGACTTTCCAGGATCGAATCGATCTCTATGCTTTTCAGGTTATTTTCTCCGGTGTCGAGCACATCCATGACACGCTGCGAGAACCGGTGGCGGTCTGCCGTGCTGTTCTGCATCGGTACGGCAGGACGGTCAAGGTTTGCAAGTCTCGGATAATCGTGATCCGGCCGGTCCACAGCTCTTGTCCCAAGTCCTGCTACGATCCTTAAGAGCCCCGCTGAGGGATCCATGTATTTATTCCACCGGTAGGAACTGTAGCTGTAGCCCACTCCGGCAGCTGCCGGGAAAAACAGATCTCCGTGATAGGATCCGGAGACCCTCTGGACCAGCACCGCCATCTGCTCGTCGCTGTGCTGCAGCCCTCTCTGTTTCCTGTACTCAAGAGCAGAGAGATTCATCGTGCTCGCATATACGGTCCTCACCGCTTCTTCAAAGGCTTCCAGACGCTCCTCCGGGGTTCCCTGATTGACACAGAAAACAGATTCATATTTCCCCGCGAATGCATTTCCAAACCCGTCTTCCAGAAAGCTGGAGGATCGGACGATGATCGGACTCTGTCCGAAATATTCCAGCATGGAGCGGAATTTTTCTCGAATGTCAGCGGGAAAGCTTCCTGTGAGAAGCGCCTCCCTGAGTGCGCCCGCCTCTGTAAAATATCCCTCGTCCGTCCGCTGGGCGATCCGCGTCTCCCAGCAGCCGTTTGATACAATGTATGTATAGAAAACATCTGATCCGATATAGTAGGAATCATGCGGTTCAAAGCACTCCCTGTATTCGGGCAGCTCAGTGCGTATGATCTTCCGGGCGAGCAGCATTCCGCAGGCTTTTCCTCCAAGGGATCCGCTTCCGATCATGCGGTCCCGCAGCTGGAAATAGTCTTTCGGGCGGAAATACTTCCGAATCATATCCTGCAGCCTCTTATCTCTCGTCAGCGTGCTCTCTATGATCTGCTTTTCTGTTTCCCGGCTGAACGTTCCTCTCTGATATTCCATCTTTGCCAGGGCAAAGAAACGGTCATGGCTGTCATAATTCTGATCCTGGGTCTGGGCCTCTTCCTCCTCCACAAGCTGATAATATCTGCTCATGGCAACGCCTCCGTCCACAGTTTCAAACAAACAGTCCTCCGGCGGTCCCAGCGGACAAGAATGTGGGAGGAACATCCTGGTGGAATACCGGTTCCACACTTTCAGCGGATGCAGATACATCCTCTCTTCCCCGCGATACACATCCATAAGAAGCTGGGTCGTATCCCTGATTCTTGCGACTGCGTCAAAGGAATGCCTGCCCCGAAGGAGTGGGAAGTACGCTACTGTATCAAGGCGGAAAAGATAGGGACATGTCACGCGGAAAAAATTTCCCATCATCAGATCCGTATACCAGACCGACTGAAGTGAAGACAGGCTGTCAAACACATAGAACGCGTCTTTCCCCTCTCTGGTGATCGTATTGTATATGTCCACGGTAA
>CALWMN010000050.1 GCA_944381935.1 uncultured Mediterraneibacter sp.
CGGATGGAGAAGCGGCAGGAAGGGAGTGGCTGGAAAAACAGGCTGGGAAAGAACAGATTTCAGGAAAAAGGATTTACCCTGTTTTGGGGACAATCAGATATTCCCGAAAAGCGGTGGAAAGTACATTTTGTTGTAAACCGGTTTATGAATACAGCCCGCGTTGCAGCGCCGCACAGGACTATAAAAGATTTGTCACATGGTATACCGGGATTGGGAGGTGAATCTAATGGGAAAATTTGGCTTTAATGAGCTTTTGAATGCCAAAAGTAAAACATCCGGAACCGTGTCCGTAGAGGTTTTTAAAGAAATCTGGCTGAGTCCATATGAGGTAAAACCATCGGAGAGTAATTTTTACTCTCAGGAAAACATAGAGGAGCTGGCGGACAGCTTCCTGGCGGTCGGACAGCAGCAGCCTGTCATATTGGGGAGGATAAAGTTTGAAACAAATAAGTAGTGGATAGCCAAAGGATAAAGAGCATAACAAATAAACCATCTTATGAGGTGGTTTTCGAAAAGTGAATATTGACGCAGCACTCGATCAGGCAGGCATAGGATCATCTTTGATTAGATAACCTCGTTGTCTAAGCAGATTAAGTGCCTGAGAAGTAGTCAGTACTTTTGACTCGTTCATAGGACGATGCTCAAGAAAGCCTTCCGGAGTATAGGGCTTCAGATCTGAGAGTATGTGCCAGATAGCGGTCAGGATCATACGGCAGATCGCAATGATAGCTTTCTTGTGGCCACGGCGTGCTTTGATGCGTTTGTAACGGGTAGTAAATTCGGGGTGCTTCTTCGATTTGATTAAAGCATTTGCAATTTGCACCAGAACTGGTTTAAAATAGGAACCAGCACGGGAAATCCGAGTGGATTTGATTTTGCGGTCGCTTTTATCATTTCGAGGACAACAACCTGCCCAGGAGACAAGGTGTTTTGCTGTGGGGAAGACAGACATATCACCACCGATCTCTGAAAGTACTTGAATAGCAGTCATGGGATTCTTATCGAATCCGGGAACAGTTCTTATCAGATTTAAAGCGGGCTCGTATTTATCACTGAGACAAAGGATTTCCCGTTCTACTTCTGAAATGTGCTTTTTCAGTTCATCGATGTGATCAAGGCACTGTCTGAGTTTCACAGCCTGTTCTTTCGAGATGGCACCATCAACGGCAGTCTGTATTTCTTCTATAGGGGTTTTACAGTGTTTGTCAACAAAAGGTGCCACATCAAACTTTTCCCCAGGGTGTTGCAGAATGTGCTCGGCAATAGAACGAGCAGATTTACCAAATACATCTGAAAAGACATCATCGAGTTTTAAATTGGACACAGTAAGACAATTTTGAGCCCGGTTCTTCTCTCCTGTGATCATACAGGTGAGTTTGGAGCGGTATCTTACGAGATCTCTAAGTTCTCTGATGTCGGCAGGAGGGATAAAGGAAGGTTTGACCATACCACACATATAAAGATCGCAGATCCATTTAGCATCTTTACGGTCAGTCTTATTTCCTTTCATCGGCTTCGTGTATTTGGGATGTGACAGAGTAACCCATATTTGACGTTGCTCTAAGATATTGAAAACAGGGATCCAGTACTTACCGGTAGATTCCATGCAAACATCCGTGCAGTTGTATTTAGCAAGCCAGTCACACAGCTCATTCAATCCTTTGGTAAAGGAAGAAAAGCGAGCCTGCTTATACTCAGTACGGTTGTTGGAATCTGTAATACCGATACAGGCATAGATCCATGTTTTGTGGACATCCAGTCCACAGCAGTTGAACTTTAAGATTTTAAAAGACAAGTAACTACCTCCTGATTTTATAGTTATAAAACTGACAGTGACTGGCCATCCGGCGAGATCGAGTCGACTTCGGAAGAGATAAGTTTACGGGCTATGGTTATGCGCCACTCATTGATGCCTTAAACGGATGACCGACAACATATAACGATACGAGGTCGCCGCTATACAGCCCCGCCACTCACCTCCACGTGTTCTGTAGTGTGTCAGTCTTATTAAGAGAATAATATCAGAAGGGAAACGGATTAGAAAGCGAAAGGCCACCACAATAGTTTCATGACGCATTGGTGTCTTTCGCAGAAAGACGGTAAATAACGATGAATTTCGTATTGTGAGCGGACATCGCCGGAACCGCGCTCTTATTTTGAATATAGAACGTGGATATAAAGAGTTTGAGAAGGCACGTTATCTGTACAGGGATATGACAGAGACCATGTTTGAACTGTCATTGCTGATAGGAAACGCATATAACCGGGAGCTTACGCCGTGGGAGAAAACACAACAGGCACAGAAGCTGAAAGAGGCACTTCAGAAGGCGAAACTGGAGGACGGGCTAAGGATTCAGGGCAAGCTGAGAGATGCGATTGCGGATATTCTGAATGAGAGCAGCAGTAACGTGGCTCGTATGGATCTTATTAACCGGAGCGCCGTACCGGAAATCAAAGAGCAGTTTGCAGAGGGCAGAATGGGGATTTCAGCTGCATATGAAGCGGCAAAGCTGCTCCCTGAGCAGCAGAAACGGATTGCGGAGGATGTGGCTTCAGGAAAATCCGTTCAGGCAAAGGAGATCGGACAGAAAGAAAAAGTTACCGAAGAAAAAGCGGGAGGAGAAAGGAAAACCGGTACGCTCCAGGGGAAAATCATACAGGAATGGCTGGAAGGAGGCTCATATTCGCTGCCTGAGTCCGTAAAGGAAGCATTGAAAAAGGTGTCCGAATCGGACACCTTTCGGTCGGACTGGAGTTTGACAGAACAAACAATTTTTATAACTCGTACAATTATGCGGCATGCGGACCATATGGGAGAACAGGAGTTAGAGATGCTGAAGGATATCATGATTCGTGTGGAGCAGTCAGAAGAAAACGGTCGTCCGGATTGATTTGCCATTCCATGAATCTGATGGTAAAATCAGTGATAAATAAGAGGATTGCAAAGTCCTTTGCCTGGAAGACTGTTTATCCGTTGCGCTCTGAAATCTTTTTTGGAGATTGGCGGCAATAAAGCTTTGTTCGATGGGCTGGAAATTTCCGGATAGACACATTCTGTCTATCCGGCTCTGTATAATAGATAATCATAGACGGAAGGGGCTTGCCACCCGTCTGCCGATATGCAATTTTTAAACCGTAACCGTACAACTAGCGAAGAAAGGAGGACGACTGCCATGACAAAAACACATCATAACAAAAACT
>CALWMN010000051.1 GCA_944381935.1 uncultured Mediterraneibacter sp.
TATTCGCTGGGCCTGTCCGCATACTCCTCGCAGAGCCGTGCCGATGGCGGGCAGTTGATCCACCTGTGGCTTGCGGAGGCGGAAAGGAAGGAATGCTTACCCATCGTTTCCCGCCCCCGGCTTTCCGAGCGCGTCCGCTTCCTTCAGAAGCCCTTCAAACCTGGAAGGGTCGATGTCCGACAGCTTCCTCGCTCCGTACTTCGTAATGAGGGCTTTCACCTCTGCTGAGTGCCCTGCCTGGGCGATCACCGTCATGCGGTGGCGCACCTCCTCAAGGGTGAGTGCTTTCGGCTTCTCCTTCGGCGGCGTATCCTCCGCTGTCCCGGAAGAAAACATCCCTGCCAGCGTATTGGCGATTCCGATGATGGTCTCCCCGCAGGAGCGAAGCTCTTTAATCTGTAAGTCCAGGTCGCTCATTTTCCCCATCCGGCGTTCCTCCTTCCTGATTTGCCGTCTGCAGCTTTCTGGCGAGACGCTTCGCGATCACGCTGATGGCGATCAGCACATCGGCGAGTTCCTCGTCAAGCTGCCTGTCTCTGGTTGTCTCCGTGTTTTCCTGCATCCGCAGCACCTCCGTTTCTGAGCGGCTTTCCTGCCCCTCTGTCTCTGAAAGGACAGAACCGGGATTTTTCAGCGGAGAAAAATTTTGCCGTCCCTGTGCCTCTCACTTCTGAAAGGACAAGGACGGCATTTTTTAGCGGTGCTTTTTTGAACAAAGTTAGCTGTGGTGTGAAAACGCAGATGAATGTAATCTGATATTTGAAACCATTAAAATATAACGATTTATAAATCTTTGCATACTAAAAAAGAGGCTATCATGTCTTGGAAAACATGATAGCCTCTTTTTTTAGTTGCTTTTGACGGCAACACCATAACGGAGCGTTTTATAAATTGTTACGCCAATCTCGAATAGGGTAATTGCAACAATAAAAGCAAGAAACCCGTTGGACACCATATCAGCGTTCCAGTAAGTGAGAAATCTTGCTCCTGAATCTGCATGATCGCCCAACGCCTGTTCAATCTCAAGTACAAAATTCGGATTCCAAATGGGTAAGACCTTTAGTACAATGATGCTCAATACAATTTGAAGTACTCCGCACACTATATTACTGATCATAACCAGTCTACAGTAGACCCCGACAACCAAGCGTAATATCTCGTCTGCAAGACCAATCAGCAGACTTAGTATAAAGACGGGAAGAACGATGCCCCACTGTTCCAGATTAAAAATAGGTACGGTCATTACGGTTTCGCCTTCTGTAAAGAACGCAGCAAAGAAATGAGGAGCAAAAATCAGCAGCACACTAAAAATAACGATAAATATAATGCCTACAATGCTGTCGCCCCGACTTATGATTGCTTTTTTATCGGGTACAGGCTCTAAAAATTTTGGTGTCCAACGGGAGCGGGAAGTTGGAGTTTTGCCTTCTCCCGACAGACTTTCTAAGGACCATTTTTCTTCCTTTTTCAGCTCGAATTGAACCTTCTTCCGCTCCATAATGGCAAAAGTCAAGGTCACTGCACCGAATGCGGACACGCAGGACAGAATAGCATCAGTAATTCCGGTGATTAGACCATCTACAATGGCTCGGATAATGACAGAAGCAGAGTTCTGTGCAGTAATCGCAGGCATTTCTCCTATGGCATTTATCAGAGAAATAAGCAAAATCGGTATGGCAGCACAGACTATGACAACCTTAACAAACCACAGATAGGTGTCAAAATATTCCGGGCCAATCAAATATCTTTGGTCGCCTTGATATTGTTTTGCAAATTCAGCAGGATCGCCGAGTTCAGTCAGCACCTCTTCCATAGAGCCTTTATCCGTATACATATCGCTGATCAGCTCTTCCAGCTCCATACGCACTTCATCTCGCTGAGCTTTGGAAAGCCGACGGATTACCTGGTAAATATATCGATCCATATAGTCTTTTTCATTTGGCGTCATGATTCTTCCTCCCTTAATAACCGGTCCATTCCGGCGGATAAGTTTTGCCAGTATGCTTTCAGCTTCTCATAAATTTCTGTTCCGTATTTTGTCCGCTGATAATATTTTCTCGGTTTTGCGCCACCGGTTTCCCACCTACTTTCCAAAAGTCCCTGATTCTCAAGTCGGCGAAGGAGAGGATATAGGGTGTTGGGGTCAATGGCAACGCCTTTTTCTTCCAAACTCTGCACCAAAGCATACCCATATTTCGGTTCTTTCATCTGACTGAGTACGCTAATAGTCAATGTGCCTCTGCGAAGTTCCAAAAGCAAAGAGGATAATAAATCTTTTTCTTCTCCCATCAGCGTCACCTCCTGTCATTATTATACTGTATGTCATACTGTACTGTCAATATAAAAATAAAAGGTCAGTCACAGGAGTTTTGAAAAGTTTGAATACCCACCGCTGAAACGGAGGATTTCTGTCCTTTCACAATTAGAGAGGTGTAAGCCGCTCAATTTTCAGAGAAAGGATGGAAACAGACTATGGGAACAGCGAAATCAAAAGGCCTGCCGCACTGCTCTGCACACAGGGACTGCTTTGCCAATAGGGACGGTGTGTGCGTCTGCCTGGGTGACAATGACTTCCACGGGAAGGACTGCCCGTTTTTTAAGACCACGGCGCAGTGTGACGCAGACAGGCAGAAAAGCTATGAGCGGCTGGTGCAGCTTGGCCGCACGGATTTGATCGAGATGTATAAAGTGAGGGTCGCTTATGGGAGTCAGTAAATATAACAGTGAAGGTTACTATGACCCGACCGCCTATGAAGCCCTCACAAAGGCTATCCAGGAGGAAAAGACAGCGAGATACCGTCCGCTGGTGTATATCTGTTCCCCGTACTCCGGGGACATGGAGGGCAATACCGAAAAAGCAAGACGGTACAGCCGCTTTGCCGCAGACGCCGGCACGATCCCTAT
>CALWMN010000052.1 GCA_944381935.1 uncultured Mediterraneibacter sp.
AGGCGGGACTGCATGTTATAGGGAAGCTCCCGTTCCCTTGTGGCAGGCATCATGTAGGTATCCACCCTGACCGGGCTCCCCAGTTCTTTCTCAATATCCAGCAGTCTGTCAAGATCGTCCTTGTTCGCCCGTGTCAGGCTTCCGCCCACCTTCACATCCACTCCCTGTTCCCGGAGCAGCCGGATCCCCCGGAGGGTCCGCGCATATCCGCCGGGATAATGGCAGAGGTCTGTATAAGTCTCTTCATCTGTGCCGTAAAGTGTGATATTGACCCGTCTCGGCTTGTATTTTCCGAAAAACTCGGCCAGTTCCTCGTCGATCAGTGTTCCATTGGTATTGATCGTAAGGATCATCCCCATCTGCCTTAATCCGAGGTAAAGTCTCTTGAAATCAGGATACAGGAACGGCTCCCCGCCTGTCAACAGCAAGAATAAGACTCCCGCATCCTTCATCTGCCGTCCGATCTCCAGCCACTCATCCGCGGTGCGCAGTCTCCCCTGCCGCTCCATCTCCTCCCTGCTTAAGCGCACATAGCACATGTCGCAGTTCATGTTGCAGAGCGGGAGCAGCTCGATACTGCCGTTTGCCGGGGTACGGGTGCGCTTCGCCTGATCGAGAAGCATACGCTCGACGGTGGTTGCGCCTTCTAATGGTTCCATAGGTGGTCTCCTTTCGCGTGAAATTAAAATAGACCGGAAGGTTGTTCCGGTCTATACTGATTATGTAGTTAATTATTATGATTTCCCTGTTTCCCAAGATTCCTTATTAAGATTGGTTGTACAATGGACATTATTATTATAAGGTCCGCGCCAGACAATAACCTTCGTAACATTATCTGACCAATACGGCACATAATAACCATCTAAAAAATTATCATCAGAATCCGCCTCATGAGTAGTTCCACATGCATGATATCCTCCAAGGCTTCTATCTGCTTCCTGCCAGTGTCCACCCCAGCCACCAACCCATTCTCCGCTAGTCTGCAGCCCCTCTACTCCGTTAGTCTCCAAATAAACATTACCGCTCACGCCGCCACCAGCGTCACACTTAAATTTGTATGTTGTACCACTATCTCCGCAAGCCGCAACATACTCATTCGCCTCAAACTTCTGCACTTCAGTCAGAGGTCTTCTCCATACTCTTCCTTCCATTTTTTACTCCTCCTTTAATAAACCATACTTCAAATATTCTCTTATGAAATCTTTGATTCCCTGTTCCATCTCGCCATCGGGATCGGAATACTCTTTTCTCGCCTCAGCGAGTACCTCTTCCTCTGTCCTGGGCTGCTGGAACAGTTTCCACAGAAAACTGCAGGTTTCATTCAGCGATATCACGCTGTTCTCAAATATTCCCGCTTCACCTACAGGTACCAGCACGGCTTCGCCCGCCACTTCCCGCAGAAGAAAATCCGGGTTTGCTTTAAACACCCTGACGCTTTTCTCTTCCATCCCTTTCGGAAGATGCTCCTGAGATTCGGAACCGGAGAGCGTTTCGGATGACTGATCATTTCTCTCCAACATATTCCTCCCTATCACTTTTCTTATACAATATAATATGATAGCACAATTCATTTGATTGTCAATGCGAAATGGGCCGGTTTTTTTAGGAAATGTTCACATCTTTTCGTCAATTTGGTAATATTATTCAAAATTAACATACATTTAACACATTAATAGATTTTTTTCTATCAAGGCACAGAAAAAGCACAGCCCATCATATTGAACTGTGCCTCTTTTCAATTCTTTGTTTCTGATATTTTCTGCTCAAACTCCGGAATATCCGTCACCAGACCTCTGATGTACAATTCATACAGAAATCCACGGACATCACGGCGCGCAGTTTCTTCATCGACCTCAAACTCTGATATGATTCTCGATGTGATTTCTTCCAGATCAGCCGCTGTATCTACCTGTTTCCAGATAAAAACTCCTGTTTCCGTAAGCCGAATCATTCCATTCAGGTTCTGCGAAGCCGAACCCGTGGGAATGAGGACTGCTTCACCCGCAATCTCACGGAGTATAAATTCACTGTTTGTCTTCATAGGTTCTCTCCTCTTTAAGCATTTCCCGACCGCTTTTTCACAGCTTGTTCAGCATGTTCCATATCTCATAAAGCATTCTCTCATATTCTTCCGCATACCGGCACAAATACTCCGGCACCCCTCCATAAGTCCCCGTTTCCAGCCACGCACTCGCCACGCAGGTTTTGCAGATTGGACGCAGCCGGCATTTCGTACACTTTTCATTGCTTTTCAGCCTCTTCGCCGCCTTTGACACCTGTTCCCAGGCAGCCTTAAAGCCAATCTCGAATACAGGGACTGACGGTTCTTCTAGCATTACGCATGGGCGCATTTCTCCCTGCCAGTTGACAGTGAAAGAGCAGTTCCCAGCCATACAGGTAATCCCCTCCGGATAGGTCATTGTGCCATTTTCTATCTGCGCTATCTTCTGCTCTATATATCGCGGGAACAGTTCTGGATCCATCTCCGACTGGATTGCTTCCAGTTGGGCTTCCGCCGCTTCTTCCGGAGACAGCCTAGACTGCTTGTCAAAAGGAAGCCCTCTTTCGTGAATGCCCGGCAGCATATAAGTATCCATATGTACCGGAACCCCGAGCGATCTTCCGATATCATAGATTCTCTGCATATCATTACGATTACTCTTCGTAACGCTCCCGTTTATTTTAACGTCTATCCCCTGCTCTTTCAACAGGCGGATCCCTTTAAGCGTCTTCTCAAATCCTCCGGGATAATGGCAGAGACTTTCGTATGCACTGTCATCCGCCCCGTAGAGTGTGATATT
>CALWMN010000053.1 GCA_944381935.1 uncultured Mediterraneibacter sp.
GCGTCAGTCCCGCTCGCTGTCCGTTGCCCGTTGAATGTCCACTTGTCTGTGCAAGCGAGCTTGCACATCCATGCGGCCGCTCTCCGGGCTTATCGCGCAAAAAACAGGAGAAATGTCATGCACTCCTCCTGTCTGCCTTTACTATTTCACAAACTTTCTCTCTCTGAGCATCGCTTTGGCTGCCTGGAGGCTCTGCTCCAGTGTTTCATTGTTGCGCATTGAGAAACTGAAGCTGTCGTTCGGAACAACGATCCGCAATGTATTTACAATATAATTGTTCTTTTCTGCCTGGATGCCTTTCTTCAAGCAACCTGTCAGATGAGTGTCGATCTTCTCCACTACCCGCTCTCTTGTCATGAAGCTGGTGATATCCTGATAGAAGAAGTCCTGTGTGGTCTCCCACGTATCATCGCTCGTCGTATTAAACTTGTATGTATAGATATATATCTGTGTTGCACTGAAGAAGATCCACGAAGCCGCAAATCTTGACGCTACTGCCACATCGTCCTCAATCTTTACCCACACGTCATTGGTCGGCGTCACATCGTCGAAAGCATATCCGCTGAGCACGATCGGCGGGATTTCCTGAATCTCGCTCTCATCCAATCCGATCTTCTCCAGCGCCCTCTCTCGAAGGTTCAGGCTGTACAGCCTGTTCGCAACCATCTGTTGGTATTCATCCATGGTCATCGTCGATGACCCTCCCAGGCACCCCGTGCATCCGGAGAAGCATCCCGCCTCTTTTAAGAAGAAATCGATCACACGTTTCTGCTCTTCGGACTTTCCTCTCTTCAGGTTCTCAATAAACACCTGTTCCGCACTTTTCCCCACGATCTTGTCCAAAATTCCCATTCCTTTTTTCCTCCTGTATTCTCTTTAAATGATACCGGATCAAAGTCTCTCAACTTCAATCCTCACAGACATGACGGTCTGTCCACCTTTAATATAGCGTAAAGCTGATCGACGTCTGTAGGCGACAGCCCTGTCTGCTGCGCCTTTTCCAGCAGTTCCTGCCATGTCGGTGTCGTATTGAGGAACTTTCTCTTGTAGTAATCATATTTGATATACGCCCAGAAATAGTAATAGATTCCCAGTTCTTCGATCATCAGCGCCGCCTGGATATATTCTTCTATCTTATTGATAACGGAACGGTCTTTGATAATGAAGGCCTTTTTTCCCCCGAGCCGGCAGATCGCCGCATAAAAAAACGCCTCTGAATTATCAAAATTATTTTCCAGGGCTTTGTCAAAAGCCTCCGACGCTTTGTCATACATCCCCAACTTCAGGTAACACATCGCAACGGATGTATTCAGATCCTGGTTGTCCGGATCCTCCGCCAGGTTTTTTCTGTACGCTGCTGCATATTTGTTCACTTCCGGCATCGGCATGTCATAGACGCTGTTAAACGTTGTGATCACGACCGGTCCCCGGCAGTACGGGCACTGGGTCTGCCCTGTGCTCACCCGCGCGCCGCATCCCGGACATGTGATATCCACTACCTGATGAGCCATTTTCCTCTCTCCCTTCAAGATATTGTTTTTTTAATTTTACTTTTCTTCAGTTTTTTTAGCAAGATGTGGACAAGTTTGTGGACAGACTTTTTTCTAAATTTCTGGAAATTATTTATCTTATCTGATATACTGAAAAAGTTCAGCAATGACAGGATTGTAACCCCAAAAAAAATCTCCCGGAGGAACTGAAATGTCAGAATTTTCACAGCTTCTTACTGAATATATCCACAGAAAAGATATACGGATCTATTCCCTAGCGGAATACTGCGGGATAGACCGCTCCCTTATGTACAAGATCATCCACGGAAAGAGGATGCCGTCCTCCGCGGGAATAGTTGATAAGATCACCGAATTTCTGCAGCTGACACCCGCAGAACACAAAGAATTTCTCACTGCCTTCCGCATTTCCGCCGACGGACGTGACAACTATTACCGCAGGCAGGATATCATGGAGTTCCTGGATCATTTCCGCGATATTATAGAACCGGGCTTCTCATCTATTCCTCCTCTGCAGTTGTCCTCATCCGACAGCCCGAATATACCGCTGTCTACATTTTCGGAAGTCCGCCAGGCAGCATATACCATACTGGAGAGACTGGCAGATGAAGACTCCCCCCGGCTCTGCCTGATGCTCCCTCCCAAATCCAGATCCATCAGCCGGCTTTTAAACCCTCTGGTCGGGCGGAACGGCCATGCTTCCGTCGACCATATCATGTGCCTGAACAACAGTGAGAAGGTTACGCGCGAGAATCAGAATTATAATCTCCACTGCTTGAAGAACATCCTGCCGCTCTGTATCGGCGGATACAATTACCAGCCGTATTATTACTATGACAATATCGATTCCAGACTGGATTCTTTTCAGCTCTTCCCCTATCTGATCCTTACGGACAGCCGCGCGCTGCTGATATCCGATGATTTCGGGAAAGGGCTGCTGACACGCCAGCCGGATTTTCTACAGCTTTTGCAGGATATGTTTTCCGACTATCTCACCCGGTCGCGCCCACTCCTGCGGACTATTACCAACGTGGCCAAGCAGCTTCAGTATGTGCGCGGATTTATCGACTACGGTTTCGGAACAGAGTATTTTTTTCAGATGATTCCCTGTATGACCCATCTTTTGACACAAAATTTCCTGGAAAAATACCTGAGTCCAGACCTGCCCGAAAACCTTAACTTCCTGAGTTTTTTAACCCTCAACGCTAATTGCAGTCATCACTTGTCCTCATCTGGATCATCATAAT
>CALWMN010000054.1 GCA_944381935.1 uncultured Mediterraneibacter sp.
CAGAACAGGAGGCGGAGATTACTATGGATATCACACTTCACTATACAGAACAGGGCTCAGGCACACCTCTTATTCTCCTCCACGGTAACGGGGAGGACAGCAGCTATTTTGTACATCAGATCGAATATTTTAAGGAAAGGTACCGTGTGATCGCTCTGGACACCCGGGGACACGGGCAGTCGCCCCGCGGGGAGAAGCCGTTCACCATCCGGCAGTTCGCCGAGGATCTGCATGATTTTATGGATGAAAAAGGTATCAAAAAAGCGCATATCCTGGGCTTTTCGGACGGCGGAAATATCGCGCTTGTCTTTGCCTTGAAATATCCGGAACGGGTGGATCATCTTGTCTTAAACGGGGCGAATCTGGATGCATCGGGCGTGAAGCCGTCTACCCAGATCCCCATCGTTATCGGATACCGGATGGCGTCTGCTTTCGCCTCTTTTTGGAAAAAACTGTCCGTCAAAAAGGACAGGAAGAAAGGCGGCGGAAGCTCATTTGCCGAAAAGGTGCGGAGAAATACGGAAATGCTGGGGCTGATGGTAAATGATCCAAATATCCGGCCGGAAGAGCTTTCTGAAAATAAAAATCCGGATTTTATAAAAATGAAAAAGCTGGTCATTGCCGGGGATAAGGATATGATTAAGGACGAGCACACAAGGCTGATCTATGCGAGCCTTCCAAATGCTCAGATCCGGGTAGTGCATGGCACACATTTTATAGCGAAAGAGGAGTATCAGGAGTTCAACCGTGCGGTGGAAGAATTCCTTGAGACTCCTTGAGACACGGCCAGCGGCACGATATTGGTTGTCGGTGAGGTACGGTAATAGAACTGTTGGAGAGTGCATATTCGGAAAGGAGAAAATGCTTCATGTACAGTATCTGTCATTACAATTCTCCTCTGGGGGGAATGACACTTGCCTGTGATGAAGAGGGGCTGACCGGCCTTTGGTTTGACGGGCAGAAGTATTTCGGAAGCGGAATACTGAAGGACGAAGATTTAAAAGGAGAAGCTTCAAAAGTCAATACTTTGAAAGATGGGTGTGTACCGAGGAAGACGAAGGAGAAGAAACCTTCTGTGCCGGAACAGACAGTGAAATGGCTGGATATTTATTTTTCGGGGCGAGAACCGGATTTTACACCGCCGCTGCATTTGACAGGAAGTGAGTTCCGGCTCGCTGTCTGGGAGCTGCTGCTTGGGATTCCATATGGACAGACGACTACATATAAAGAGCTTGCCGGCAGGATTGCGGAACAGCGGGGAATAAAGACTATGTCTGCTCAGGCGGTGGGCGGCGCGGTGGGACACAATCCTGTGTCGATTATCGTACCATGCCACCGGGTGCTGGGAACAGACGGCAGTCTGACCGGTTATGCCGGCGGAATTGATAAAAAAATCAGCCTCCTCACATTGGAGAAGGCTGCGTTCACAAAGTAACAGAAAAGCGGTTCCCTTGGGGATCCGCTTTATCCATATCCGTATGTATGCTGGTGAGCAGATGTATTACAATTTCCCTGTGAACAGTGTGCCGGCTTTTCCGCCTTTGACAATGTCATAGAGCGCTTCCGGGCGTTTCCCGTTTGTGACGATCGTATCGATTCCGTTGGATGTCGCAAGCTGTGCTGCCTGAAGTTTTGTGCGCATGCCTCCGGTGCCTCTTCTGGAACCGGCGCCTCCTGCGAGAGAGTATACGCTCTCGTCAATGGTATCGATCTGTTCGATGAGTTCTGCGTTTGGATGCAGGCGCGGATCACTGTCATAGAATCCGTCGATATCGGAAAGAATCACCAGCTTTTTTGCCCGGCAGAGGACTGCAACGACAGAAGAGAGCATGTCGTTGTCCCCGAACAGTCTGTCCTCGGATTCGATCTCTGTATAGCTTACGGAATCATTTTCATTAACAATCGGGATCACACCCATCTCGAGCAGCGCATTAAATGTGTTTGTCAGATTTTCTTTCTTTTCTTCCTGCTCGATATCCTCTGCATTTAGAAGAATCTGGGCAACGGTTTTATCATAATCCCCGAAAAATTTGTCATAGAGATACATCAGGCTGCACTGTCCGACAGCTGCCGCAGCCTGTTTCATACGCATGCTGTCCGGTTTCGTGTGCATGTTCAATTTATTTCTTCCTACAGCAATAGCTCCGGACGATACAAGAATAACCTCATATCCCATATTCTGGATATCTGCCAGCGTGCAGACAAGCCTGTCTGTGGCGCGCAGGTCGCTTTTCCCTGCGTCATTGGTGAGCGTTGAAGTTCCTACTTTTACTACAATCCTGTTATTATAAAGTGCCATTTGTGCTTACTCCTTTAGAACTGATCTGCCGCTACAGTCGACAGTGTAACGGCCTGTCCGCGATAGACGTGCGGACACTTACTGTGATATCGTAACACAGAAATGACTTTTGTCAAGAATAATGGGAAAAATCTCCATTGCACCCACTATGTATATCGATTATAATGGGACGGCATATTATGATAAAGAGAGGATTTAGTGTGAAA